>CAYUZU010000003.1:240973-297631 GCA_964448675.1 uncultured Planctomycetales bacterium | reverse complement strand
ACGCGACCTGGGCGATTCCCACCGAGGACGAGTGGTACAAGGCGGCCTATCACAAAAACGACGGGGCGACGGGCAACTACTTCGACTACCCGACGAGCAGCGATAGCGTGCCCAGCAACGATCTGATCGATCCCGATCCGGGCAACAACGCGACGTACTGGGACAACGGCCACACGATTGGCAGCCCCTACTACCGCACGGAAGTGGGTGCCCACGAGAATTCCGACAGCCCCTACGGGACATTCGACCAGGGCGGCAACGTGTGGGAGTGGAATGAAGCTGTGATTTACGGGTCGTATCGCGGCTTGCGGGGCGGGTCGTCCAACAACGACGTCTACGACCTGCTCGCGTCGAACCGCGACGAGTACGCCCCGACGAACGAGTACTTCCGCATCGGGATCCGTGTCTCCGAGGTTCCTGAGCCCGCTTCGATTGTGATGTTGGCCCTGGCTGGCCTGGGGATCATCCGGCGGCGATAACGCTGCCGCGTGGCGTCCTGTCACAACTTCGTCTTTACACTCTTTCCGGGCGAACGCAGGCTCGCCCGGTCCGAAAAACGCTTGTGCATTGCGGGGCGGGGGTATAATGGCGCTTCAGGTTCTAATCAGAGGGGCTCCAGCGGCGGGGCTTCACAGTAGATGAGGAGAGTGGCGGCGGGTCCGGGACTTCCGCTCGTCGCGACGGAGAGAGGAGATCAGCATGTTGAAGGGGATTGGCAGTCTATTGGCGGTGGTTGCGGTCTGCGCCTGTGCGGTCACTGCGTCAGCGGCCGGTAATGGCGATTATGATGGTAGTGGGTTGGTTGATGCCGCCGATTTCGCCGAGTTCCCCGGATGTATGACCGGGCCCGGACAGGTCGCCGGTCTTGCGTGCGAGGTCTTTGACTTCAATGCCGACACGGACGTGGACTTGGGCGACGTCGCGGCGTTTCAGATCGCGTTCGGGCAGCTGATTCCCGCGCCGCCGGGCATGGTGGTTGTCCCGGCCGGAGAATTCGCCATGGGCGACAGCTTTGGCGAAGGGCTTGCTAACGAAACACCAGTCCACAATGTGTATCTCGGTACATACTTCATCGACGTGAACGAAGTTACCAATCAGCAGTATGCCGATGCCCTGAATTGGGCTTGGGACCAAGGCGGGTTGATCCAGCTTAGCAACGGCGTGGTGTATCAAGTCGGGGGCGCGGGCCAACCCTTGTTCGAGACGACGAGCAATTCGTCGGGGAGCAGTATCGACTGGGTTGGGAACGCCTTTGGCGTCACCGCTGGGAGGGAAGACCACCCGGTGGAATGGGTAACATGGTATGGCGCGGCGGCCTTCTGCAACTGGCGCAGCGCGATGGCAGGCCGCAATCTGTGTTACGATGTGGCCTCATGGGTGTGCGACTTCGACGCGGACGGTTTCCGGCTACCCTCAGAAGCCGAGTGGGAGAAAGCCGCGGGTTGGGATCCGGATTTGGCGACACACGTCCGGTTTGGTGAGCATTCGAATGGTTGCGGGGTAAACTGTCTTGACGGGCAGCGTGCGAACTATGGCTCCAGCGGCGATCCTTTCGATAATGGTACGACTCCCGTCGGCTACTACGACGGCACGACGCATGGCAGCTACACAACCCAGAACGCGCGGAGCTACTATGGTTGCCGGGACATGAGCGGAAATCTCTGGGAATGGTGCTACGATTGGCACGACGGGAGCTATCAACAGCCCAGCCCCTATTACGGATCCAGCCCGTACGCCAACCCAACGGGGCCGGCTACCGGTACGAATCGCATTCTGCGCGGCGGGGCGTGGGGTTCAATTCCGAGTTCCTGTCGATCGGCCTATCGGAACTGGTATACTCCGGCCGACGGCCGTGATGGTCACGGGTTCCGTTGTGTGGCGGGGACTCCGTAGCCCTTTGGATTCTCGTATTTCTGCTGAGCGCTCCGCCGCTCCAGTGGCGAGGCACTCGAGCACAGGGACAAGAGAGAGAGTCGGCCTGACCTTACGGCGTAGGGCGTTGTCAGGCCGCTCTCCTGTGGGAATCAAACGCTCACGCGCCGTTTGAGCGTGTTGCCGCTGAGCGGCTGCGACGTGCCGTGGCCGTTCCCCGCCGGCTTGGTGTGGCTGCCGAGCCACTTGGTGACTTCGGTGACCGATTCGGGAACGGTCTTTGATAGCGGCCGGATCTCGGGGATGGTGGCGAGGACGTGGTCGTTGCCGAGTTCAAGGCCCGCGCAGACGCCAGGCCCCGTGTTTGATTGCACTGCTGACACAGCAGTGGCACCGCGCTCGTGGAACGCCAGCTTCAGGCTGAGCTGCACGACCTCCTTGATATCGGCGCCGGTGTAGCCCTCGGTCTTGCGGGCCAGAGCGCGCGCGGGCTCCGTCAGGGACCGAGTTCGTCCGCGGGTGACAGTTCGCCGCGCTCGAAGCGCCGCAGCTGCTCCTCCTTGCCCATGACCAGGACCACGTCGCCGGCCTTGAAGACGTAGTCGGCGCTCGGCACCGCGTTGACGAGGTCGCTGCCGTCGCCGGCGCGCTGCTTGATCATGAGAATCGTCACGTCGTAGCGGACGCGGATGCCGAGGCTGCCGAGGCTGTGCCCGACGAACGCCGGCGGTACGCGCAGCTCGGCGATGCTGGTGTCCATCACGACCGGCACGGGCTCGGCCGGGGAGGTGCGGGTGACGCTGGAGACCATGCTGGACGCCATCTCGCGTTTGAACAGCTCGGTGTTGTAGCGCTCGATGACGTCTTCGGGCCAGATCGCCCCGACCAGCCGGTCCTCGTCGACCACCGGAATCTCGCCGCGATAGTGGGACAGCCGCTGCATGACATGGGCGAGGGTGTCGCCTGGTCCGACCGTGGGAAACTCGCTCTCCTGCATCATGTCGCCGGCGATGATGAAGTCCTGAAACGCCTCGGGGTCGGTCAGGAAGGGACGGCCCTGATTGGCGGTGATCACGCCGCGCAGCCGGTGGTTTTCGTCCACGACGAATACCGAGTAGCCGGGATGCTCGATGAGTTTCCCGATCACCTGCATGAGGCCGGTGCCGGGCGCGACGGTTACCGGGTCGGTCCGCATCTCGTCGCGCACGAACACGTGCCGCAGCAGGCTGACGTCCTGTCCCTTGCGGATGTCCACGCCGCGACGGAGCAGCTTGATCGTGTAGATCGAGCCCTTCTGGAGCTGCGTGGCGACGAGCGTCGCGATGATGGCGGCGATCATCAGCGACAGCATGATCTCGTAGTCCTTGGTCAGCTCGAAGATGATCAGGATGGCGGTGATGGGGGCGTGTGTCGTGGCAGCGACCACCGCCACCATGCCGACCAGGGCATAGGCGCCCGCCCCGGCCGTCGCATCCGGCCAGATCGCGTTGATGAGCGAGCCGAAGGCGGCACCGACCATGGCCCCGATGAACAGCGATGGCGCAAAGATGCCGCCCGAGCCGCCCGACCCGATGGTGATGGAGACGGCGACGATCTTGATGCCGACCAGTGCCAGGGCGGTCCACCCGAGCATCTGACCACCGAGGGCGTGATCGATCGCCTCATAGCCGACGCCGAAGATCTCCGGGAACCACAGGCCGATGACGCCGATCGTGACGCCACCGACGACGGCCTTGCCCGGCGCCCAGAACTTGACGCCGTCGAAGAGATCCTCGGTCCAGTAGAGGACACGGACAAAGGCGAGGGCGACCAGCCCGGCCATGATGCCGAGCGCCGCGTAGGCGAACAGTTCGTTGTAGTTGACGATGCCGTACTGCGGGACGACGAATGCCGGCGCGTCACCCAGCACCTGGTGACCGATGACCGTCGCCACCACGGACGAAATCACGATCGGCGCGAACTGCGCCACGCCAAAATCCGCCAGGATGATCTCGAGCGCGAACAGGGCACCGGCCACCGGCGCGTTGAAGGTGGCGGCGATACCGGCGGCGGCACCGCAGCCGACCAGCGTACGAAGCTGTCGCTCATCCAGCCTTAGCCACTGCCCGATCGTCGACCCGAGCGCCGAGCCGATCTGCACGATGGGGCCCTCGCGCCCGACCGAGCCGCCCGACGCGATGCTGATCGCGGAGGCGAACATCTTGGCGAAAACGACGCGCGGGCGAATGCGGCCGCCGCGCAGGGCCACCGCCTCCATGACCTCCGGGACGCCATGGCCCTTGGCCTCGCGGGCGAAGTAGTAGACGATCGCCGCACACAGCAGCCCGCCGATCGCGGGGGCTCCCACCTTCCACCACCACGGCAGGGCCCGGATATAGTCGAGTGTAAGGGCCTGGTACTTGAGAGGAGCGCCATCAGCGCCGGACATGCCGAGCAACTCGGGCAGGTCGCTGGCCTGCCAGGCGGCTTCCTGACCAAAGCCAATCAGGTAGCGAAAGCCCACCGCCGCGAACCCGCCGCCCACGCCGACGAAGAGCGCCAGCAGCACCATGTAAAGGTGCTCGGCCTCCTGAAGCCGCGCATGTTCACGCTGGATGCTCTTTAGGATGCGTCGCCACATGGTTGCTCGTTGACTGCGTGCGGCGCCGCAGGCGCCCCGCCCGGCCGATTTCCGCATCGTACCGATGAAGTCGCGGCCCCCAAGCGTAGTGCACCGCCGCGAAGGGGCGAATCCTAGCCGATCGCGTGGCCAATTGCCAGCCGGCGGCCTATCCTTATCGATGCCGGGACGACAAACCGCAATCCCGCACGCCCGGGCGAGCACGCCTCGCCCCCTTCACGGCAAGGAGTTACAGCGCATGAGTGATACACCGCACAACGCGGCGCCCCCCGGTCAGCGAACCACGAACAACATCCCCGGCGTCGAGCATGTCATCGCCGTCGGGGCCGGCAAGGGCGGCGTCGGCAAGAGCACGGTCGCGCTGCTGGCGGCGGTCGGCCTCGCGCGGCAGGGGCACAAGGTGGCGCTGCTGGATGGCGACGTCTACGGCCCGTCGCTGCCGAAGCTGACCGGCACCGAGGACCAGCAGCCCGAGATCGACGCCGACAAGCACCTGATCCCGATCGAAACCCACGGCATCAAGCTGGTGAGCCTGGGGCACATCATGGACCGCGACCAGGCGGTGATCTGGCGCGGGCCGATGGCGCAGAAGTACGTCAAGGAGATGCTCGACGTCACGCGCTGGGGCGAGCTGGATTACCTGATCGTGGACCTGCCACCCGGTACCGGCGACATTCCGCTGACCCTGGCGCAGTCGGTGCCGCTGACGGGTGCGATCGTCGTATGCACGCCGCAGGACGTGGCCCTGGCCGACGCGATCCGTGCCCTGCGAATGTACGAGAAGCTGGACGTGCCGCCGATCGGCATCGTCGAGAACATGAGCTACTACGTATGTCCCCACTGTGGCCATCGCGACGAGATCTTCAGCCATGGCGGGGCGGAGAAGGCGGCGCAGGCGCTGGAGGTGCCGTTCCTCGGTGCGATCCCGTTGAACGTCGCGATCCGGGCACATGGCGACGCGGGCGAGCCGACCGCGTGCTTCACCGACGCAGAGCCGCCGATCGTCGATGCGTTGGACCAGTTCATCAAGACGTTGTCAGCGGCGCTGCGCAAGCGGGCGGGGCAGCGCATCGTCCTGCCACAGATCAAGCCGCCCGGCTAGGTACGAACAAGTCGCAGGGGAACTGGTGACGCCACTGCGGTGCGCAGCACATCAGCCGATTTTCATACCCCCATATCGTATTGCGAACGAACGCCGCGTGTGGTCAGTTGTTGCCGGCTCTCATGTATATACTCTTACGGCATCGGGCCACACGAATCGAATCACAACAGAGGAGAGGAAGACATGAAACGACTGCTGGCCGTGTGCATGGCCGTGGGTGTGCTCCATAGCGCCTACGCCGGCTACATCATCGAGATCGACACCGACGGCGCCGACGATGGTGTCCTGACGTACAACACCGACTTCGCCTTCAGCGGCGACACCACCACCGCTTCGCAAAGCGCCAACGCACCGGTCTTCGGCAACACCGGCGGTGACAGCATCTTCGGCGGTGATGGCACGCTCGAGCCGGACACGTACACTTACACCTACGCCCCCGACAGCCAGGCCGACAACCTCGTCATCCCCGCCGGCCAGGACCTCGGCGAGGGCAACGTCGGGACCGGCCTCGTGGGTGGCGCCCCCGGCCTGTATCGTGTCTACGCCGCGTGGCCGTTTACCAGCAACGTCAGCGGCGGCGACACACGCTATGAGGTGACCACCGCCGGCGACAGCTTCATCGTCGACATCGACCAGAACGGCGGCGGCGACGGCCGCGGCGACGAGTGGGTCCTGCTGGGTGATATCACCTACACCGGCGGCGACATCACCGTCAGCCAGATGCCGAGTGTGCAGAACTCCTTCGTGTCGATGCGGGCTTACGGCGTGCTGTTCGAGGCCGTTCCCGAGCCGACCACCGCCATGCTGCTCGGCGCCGCGATGCTGCTCGTGCGCCGGCGCTAGACAGGCGGAACGACGCAACAAAGACGACGCGAGACGCCCGTGCGGCACCGGCCGTGCGGGCGTTGTGCTGCGCGGCCCCCCAACGGCTTGCCGGCCCGGCGTCGGCGGCCGCGCTGCCGGTCCCGAATCCCGCCTTGCCCGTTGCATCCCGCCGACGCGTCGGTTGAAATCCGCGTTGGTGGCGGGGGCCGCGAGCGAAAGGGTGTCGCCATGGCAGATCAAGTCGACGTGCTGATTCGCAACGGGACCATTTACGACGGCACGGGGACACCGCCGGTCAACGGCCACCTCGCCATCAACGGCGATCGCATCGCGCGGATCGTCACCGACGACACGCGCGGCAGCGTCGAGATCGACGCGGCCGGCATGGCCGTCGCCCCCGGCTTCATCAATATGCTGAGCTGGGCCAACGAGGCCCTTATCCACGACGGCCGCTCGCAGAGTGACATTCGGCAGGGCGTCACGCTGGAGGTGCTCGGCGAAGGCCATTCGATGGGCCCGTGGACGGATGAGCTCAAGCAGATCCAGCGCGAGCAGCAGGGCGCCATCCAATACGACATCGCGTGGACGACCCTCGGCGAATACCTCGACTGGCTCGCCGCCCGCGGCGTGTCGACCAACATCGCGTCGTTCGTCGGCGCGACCACCGTCCGCGAGAACGTAATCGGCTTCGACAACCGTCCGCCGGCCGTCGACGAGCTGCCGCAGATGCAGGCGCTGGTCCGCCACGCGATGGAGGAGGGCGCCGTAGGCGTGTCATCGGCGCTGGTCTATTCGCCGGCGGCGTATGCCACGACCGACGAGCTGGTGGCGCTGGCCAAGGCGGCGGCGGAGTACGACGGGCTGTATGCCTCCCACATGCGCAACGAGGCCGACAGCCTGCTCGAGGCCTTCGACGAGTTCCTGACGATCACGCGCGAGGCCGAGATTCGCAGCGAGGTCTACCACATCAAGGCGTCGGGCCAGGCCAACTGGGACAAGCTCGAAGCGCTGCTGTCGCGCATCGCCCACGAGCGCGCCGAAGGCCGCCCGATCACGGCCGACATGTATCCGTACCACGCCAGCTCGAGCGGGCTCGACGGCACCATGCCGCCCTGGGTGCAGGAGGGCGGACAGAAGGCGTGGATCCAGCGGCTGCGTGACCCGGCCGTGCGTGAGCGGGTGATCGAGGAAATGCAGACACCCACGACCGCGTGGGACAACTTCTACACCTCCGCCGGCACGCCCGAGAACATCGTGCTGGTCGGCTTCAAGAAGGACCACCTCAAGCCGCTTGCCGGGCGCACGGTGGCCGACGTCGCGCGCGAGCGCGGCCAGTCCGCGCCCGAGACGATCATCGACCTGACGATCGAGGACGAGAGCAACGTCGGCGCGGCGTTCTTCTCGATGTCCGAAGAGAACGTCCGGCAGAAGATCCGCACGCCGTGGATCAGCTTCTGTTCCGATGCGCAGTCGGTGTCGGCGGAGGGGCTGTTCCTGCAGCGCTGCCCGCACCCACGGACGTACGGGTCGTTCGCCCGCGTGCTGGGCAAGTATGTGCGCGCGGAGCAGGCGCTCACGATGGTCGAAGCGGTTCGGCGGCTGACGTCGCTGCCGGCCGAAAACCTGCGGCTGCGCGATCGTGGCCGCCTGGCACCGGGCTACTGCGCGGATGTGGTGGTGTTTGATCCCGCGACGATCGCCGACCGGGCGACGTTCGAGCAGCCGCATCAGTACGCGGTCGGCGTGCAGTATGTGCTGGTCAACGGCGAATTCGTGATTCGCGAGGGTGAGCACACCGGCGCCAAGCCGGGGCGCGTGGTGCGCGGACCGGGATGGCGGGTGCGATAGCGAATGTGGATCGGAGCGACGAAGCGGCCAAGGGACGGAGCGACAGGGAATCGCGCGATTGAGAAGTTGCTTCAGCAGCGACCCGGTATCGAGGCGACGGCGTGAGGAGACGGTTGGCGAGTGGCAAGGTCCGCCCCGCGGGCGCGCATAGCCCCGCGTTCGGGCACGACCGGCAAGGCCTGCTCCGCTTGCGACAACAACCAGGGGCAGTTCACCACCCGTCCGTGACATGAGGAACTGACATGAGCGATACCATCGACGCCCGCGGGCTCAACTGCCCGCAGCCGGTGATCCTGACGCGGAAGCGTCTGATGCAGGAGGACGCCGCCGGCGCGATCACCGTGCTCGTGGACACCGAGGTGCAGGCCCACAACTGCACCCGCGCCGCCGAGAAGCTCGGCTGGGCCGTCACCCGCACCGAAAAAGGCGATGGATTCGAGCTGACGCTGCGGCGGTGAGCCCCACCTTACCTCTCCGCCGCCGGCGCCGTATGATGCCCGCATGACACGTCCAACTCACGATCCGTCGACACGCGACGCCTTGCGGAATCTCCCCGCCGTCGACCATGTCCTCGGCCAGCCCGCCGTCACCAAGCTGCTTGACGACCATCCGCGCAACGAGGTGGTCGCCGCCATTCGCGGCGTGCTCGACGACCGCCGGGCGGCGCTGCGGGCCGGGCGCCAGATCGACAGCGACATCCGCGGCCTCGCCCTGGACATCCGCCAGCGGCTCTACGAACGGGCCCGCCCGCGCATCCGTCGCGTGATCAACGCCACCGGCATCGTGCTGCACACCAACCTCGGCCGCGCGCCGCTGCCGACCGCCGCGATCGATGCCATCGTCGAAACCGCGGGCGCCTACTGCAATCTCGAGCTTGATCTCGAGTCCGGCCGCCGCGGCGATCGCCACGAGCACCTCCGCGGCCTGCTGCGCGAGCTGACCGGGGCCGAGGATGCGCTCGTCGTCAACAACAATGCCGCCGCGACGTACCTCACGCTCAACACCCTCGCCGCCGAGCGCGACGCGATCATCTCGCGCGGGCAGCTTGTCGAGATCGGCGGCTCGTATCGGCTGCCGGACATCATGGCGGCCGCGCGCTGTCGCATGGTCGAGGTCGGCACGACCAACCGCACGCGCATCGCCGACTACGAGCGGGCGCTCAGCGACCAGACCGCGATGCTGCTCCGCGTGCATTGCAGCAATTACCGCATCGAGGGCTTCACCGAGAGCGCCTCGCTGGCGGAGCTGGTCGACCTCGGCCGCCGTCACGGCGTGCTGGTGATCGATGACCTTGGCAGCGGCCTGATCACGGACCAGCTCCCCTGGCCTGCGCCGCCGGACGATGGCGCAGACGACGAAGCGTACGCCGACAGCCCCGCCGACTGGGATGAGCCCACCGTGCACGACAGCGTGGCCCGCGGGGCCGACCTGACGCTGTTCAGCGGCGACAAGCTGCTCGGCGGGCCGCAGGCGGGGATCATCGTCGGCCGCGCCGATCTCGTGGCCGCCTTGCGCAAGAGCCCCCTGGCCCGTGCCTTCCGTCCCGGCAAGCTCACCCTGGCGGCACTGGAGGCGACGGTGCGGCTCTACCGCGATCCGGCGGCGGCGGTGCAGCACCTGCCGGGGCTGCGCATGCTGGCGCGCACGCCGGCCGAGCTGAAGACTGCGGCCCACAACCTCGCCGACCGCATCGCCGACGCGGTGCCCGAGGCCGACGTCACCGGCGAAGAGGACTTTTCCGAAGCTGGCGGGGGCTCGCTGGCCGGGCGGCCGTTCCCCACGTGGGTGGTGAGCGTCGCGCTGCCCGAGCTCGCCCCGACGGCCGTGTCGGACGCGCTGCGGCGGCTGGATCTGCCGGTGATTTGTCGCATCCGCGACGATGCCCTGGTCTTCGATCCACGTACGCTGCTGGCGGACGAGCCCGCTCAGATCGCGGCCGCCCTGGCCGAGGTCGTGCGCGAGCTGAGCACCGCGGAGTAAAGCGGTTTAGGCGCGGCCCGCGGCAGCCGGCGCGGCTGCGGCACGGCCCGGCGGTGTACATTTACCGCGCAGACGCTAGGATGGCCGCGTCTGCAACTTCACCACGCACAGATGGAGCCATTTCGCATGAGCGATCAACCGCAAGCCCCCGATCTCGGTCACGCCGCGGCCGATGCGCCGCAATCGCGCGGCGTGGTGCTGCTCTCGATCATGATGTTCCTGGAGTTCTTCATCTGGGGCGCGTGGTACGTGACCGTGGGCAACTACATGGGCGCCCACGAAATGGGCGGGGCGGTGTTCTGGGCCTATACCGTGGGCCCGATCGCCGCGATCATCAGCCCGTTCTTCCTGGGCATGGTGGCCGACCGCTTCTTCGCCACCGAGCGCGTGCTGGCAGCGATGCACCTCATCGGCGGGGCCGCGCTGATTGCCGCGCCCATCATCGCTCAGGCGACCGAGGGCGGCTCGCACTGGCCGTTCATCGCGATCCTGCTGCTGCACATGTTGTGCTACATGCCGACACTGGGCCTCACGAATTCGCTTGCGTTTCACAATCTGGCCGACCGCGAGCGGCAGTTCCCGATCGTTCGCGTGTTCGGCACCATCGGCTGGATCGTGGCCAACATCGTCGTCAGCCTGGTGCTCGAGGCCGACAAGGCTGCCGAGCAGTTCTACGTGGCCGGTGGGGCGGGGCTGCTGCTGGCGGTGTTCAGCCTGATCCTGCCGCACACGCCGCCGCCCGCCAAGGGCACGGCGCCAACGGCCCGCGACGTCCTCGGCCTCGATGCACTGGCGCTGATGAAGGACCGCTCGTTCTCGATCTTCGTCATCAGCTCGTTCCTGATCTGTATCCCGCTGGCAGCGTACTACAACTACGCCCCCGTGTTCGTCGACGCCACCGGCTTCCAGAACCCCGCCTTCAACATGTCCTTCGGCCAGATGACCGAGGTCATCTTCATGCTGCTCATGCCGCTGTTCTTCGTTCGCCTCGGCGTGAAGTGGATGCTGCTGGTGGGGATGTTCGCCTGGGTGGCCCGCTACGGCCTGTTCGCGGGGGCGGCCGAGACGGGCGTGGCCTGGATGGTCATGGGCGGTATCCTGCTGCACGGCATCTGCTACGACTTCTTCTTTGTCACCGGCTTTATCTACGTCGACAACAAGGCGACCCAGAAGATCCGGGGCCAGGCACAGGGCTTCCTCGTGCTCATTACCCAGGGCCTCGGCATGCTCATTGGTGCCCAGATCATCGGCCGTCTCGTCAACATGAACACCGAGCCGGCCCACGATACGCTGCTGAAGCAGGCCAACGCCATCAAGGACCAGGCCCTGGCCGCGACCGGCGCCGAGGCCGATGCCCTGTGGCGGCAGTGGCACGCCGCCACGCAGCAGGTTCTCGAGGCCCGCGACTGGCAGACCATCTGGCTCGTGCCGTGCATCATGGCCGCCGTCGTCGCCGTCGCGTTCATGCTGCTGTTCAAGGACAACGGCAAGAAGAAGCAGGCGGGGTCGTAGGCCGCGGATCGCCGCCACGGATTCAGAAGAGTGTTACCCCCGCGTCTGCCGGTACGGCGGCAGGGGGGCTGGGCCCGGCCGGTGCTTAGCGCCGGCTGCTGCGGCCTTTCCGAGGATGCTCTGCGGTGATCACCGAGTGCATCCCGCCACGGGGCGTCCACTCGGTCGTCACACGCATCCAGCGCGGCGACAGCGCCTGCACCAGCTCATCGAGCAGCCGGTTCGTCAGCGCTTCGTAGAAGATCCCCTCGTTGCGGAATGACTGCAGGTAGAGCTTGAGGCTCTTGAGCTCGACGCAGACCTTGTCCGCGACATATTCGATCGTGATCGTGCCGAAGTCGGGCTGGCCGGTCTTCGGGCAGAGGCTGGTGAATTCCGGCGCCACATGGCGGATAGCGTAGTCACGCCCGGGGGCCGGGTTGGGAAAGGTCTCGAGGCCGGTCTGGTTTGTGCGTCGGCGTGTGGTCTTGGCCATGGCAAGTGGCGGTCCCTGTGCTGTTGCGTGATTGGAATTCGGTGCGACGGCGCTGCAAGCCGCGCGTGTGAAGTCGTCCGTTCTCGGTCATCCGTCATCGGTGGTCCGTGGGGCGGGGCCCGCCCGCCTGGCGCCGCGCATCCAAGCGCGCTACCCGCCGGCCGCCTCGTCGCGCTCGTACTCACAATTCCAGCAGGCGGTGAACTGCCCCTCGATCATCCGGCCGCAGCGCGGACAGCGCCACGGCGTGCCGTCGGCGGGGGTCTCCTGCTCGGCCAGGTAGCGCTCGATGATCTCGCGCGCCCGGGCCAGGTCGTCGTCCGCCACCCACAACTCCGGCGCCGCGTGCTGAAACGGGATCTCACCCACCGCGCCGCCGGGGGCCGCGTTCAGAATCTCGGCTCTGATCCCGGCCTGTTCGAGCAGCCCTTGCACGTGCGCGACGCGCGCCAGATCGAGATGGACGTACACCTTCTGCATGCCAGCGGATTATACGACGCCCGCCGGCTCCCCGCAGGCACACGCGATACACGAATTTCAACACGTTTCTGGCGAATTCTACGTGGACCCGAGCCCCGTGGGGGCATTACTGAAATCCCGGCCGATTGGAATTTCCGCTATTTGTTGCATGGATTACACTTAACACAGATGGAAACGACTGGTGGCGGCATCCTGGGTCGGCTTGGCGAGAAGGTGCTGGGCTGGATTGCGCTCGGGCTGATCGTGGCGCTGGGTGCGGCGATCGTATTCATGGAGGAAGACACGCGTGCCGCGATCTGGAGCGGCATCTGGCGGACCATCGCCTGGATCGTCATCGTGGCCGCCTTGCCGTGGGTCAGCCGCTTCTTCATCCGCCGTCTGTTGGAGGTCGGCTCGAACTGGGCCGGGGTGGTCCTGCTGGCGGTGCTGGTGCTGCTCGACGCGATCGCCGGGCTGGTGCTGATGGGCGGCTGGCCCAGCGGCGGGTGGGGCTGGCTGGCAGCGCTGGCGGCGTTGGCGATCGTCGGCACGTATAATTATCTGGTGACGGAGTACCTGGCCGAGCAGACCGGGATCTGACCCGCGACCTCGGTCGCAATATTCGGGCGCAATCATGACGAGCAAGTACCAGGCTGGCACCCGCATCAGTGAGTACCTCCTCGAGGCGCTGCTCGGCTGCGGTACATTCGGTGAGGTCTGGGCCGCGCGGCACCACGTCTGGGACAACGAGCGCGTCGCGATCAAGCTCCCGACCGAGCCCGAGTATGTCCGGTATCTGCAGCGCGAGGGCATGGTCGTTCATGGCCTGCGGCACAACAACATCGTGCGGGTCCGCGGTCTGGATCCCTACGCCGAAGTGCCGTACCTGGTCATGGAGCTGGTTGAGGGGCCGTCGCTACGGGCGTTGCTTGGCGAGCACCCCAAGGGCGTGCCCATCGATGTGGCGCAAGTCATCCTCCGCGGCATTCTGCAGGGTGTGGGCGCGGCGCACGAGAGCAATATCGTCCATCGTGACCTCAAGCCTGGCAACGTGTTGCTGCACCTGTGCGGCAAGCCCCTGGCGGACCTGACCGTGGACGACGTCAAGGTGGTGGATTTCGGGCTCGGGCTCGACAGTCCCGATGCCCTGCGGTCGATGGTGGAGCAGTCGGCATCACTCGAGCGTGACCAGCAGAGTGCCGCCATCGCCGGCACGTTGGCGTACATGGCGCCCGAGGTCCGTGATACCGACCAGCCCGTTACACCGCGCGCCGACCTGTATGCCGTCGGTGTCATACTCTACGAGATGTTGACCGGGGAGCGACCTGCGGGGGCCGAGTTGCCCAGCACGCTGCGGGCCGAAGTGCCCCGGGAGCTCGATGACGTGTTTCGCCGGTTGTATACGCGGTATGACCGCCGCTACGCGTCTGCGGCCGAGGTGCTGGCGGATTTGTCCGATGCCGCCCGCGGCCGGGGCGGGGCGGTGGCGGTCGACCTGGAGAGCCGGCCGCAGGTGCCCCCCCTGCCGGCACGTGACGCGGCCCATTCGTACGCGCACTGCCCGCGCTGCCAGCGGACGGTGGAGCCCGACGATCAGTTCTGCACCTATTGCGGGGTGCAGTTGGTGCAGGTGGTGCCGCGCTGCCGATCCTGCGGCGGTTATCCGGGCCCGCGGGACCGCTACTGCATCTTTTGCGGCACGCCGACCTCGGCAACGGAGGAATAGCGCCCGATGCTGCTGGCCGACTTTTTCATCTGGCTCGGCTTCTTGGTGGTGATCGGTGCGCTGGGACTGGTTTTCGTGACGCTGGCCTTGGTTTTTCGCGCAATCGGCGCCGTGTTTCGCGGAATCGTGCGTGCCGGACGGCGAATACCCTCCCGCGAGGACCGGTCTGCGCCGGGTGCCCGGGTGTGTCCGAACGCGTATTGTGGCTACCTGAACGCTGGCGCGGCCCGCTACTGTGCGCGCTGCGGCCAGCCGATGCACGCCGTGCCGCAAGTCAAGAACTATGGATGAACGCAGTCGGCAGCGACAATTCGAAGATCAGTTCCTGCGACAGTTGCGGACGCGGGCCGAGGGGCTGCTGCGCCGCGTGATCCCCGCCGATGGCTTGGCGGTCGAGTCCCTGCCGGACGGGGCGGATGCGGTGCGGGCGACCCTGACGCGGCTCGAGAGATTCGATCGCGGCCTGCTGGAGGCGCTGCCGGGGACGCGCACCCTGCAGTTGCGCTTCACCAAGCGCGTCTTCGGCCCGTTCACGCAGACCGTCGCGCGGCTGCGGGTGCAGGTGCTCGCGCCGCTGGCGGCGCTGGTGGCCAACGAGACGCCGGACCCGGTCCGGCGCGATGACGTGCTCGACGCCCTGGCCCGCTACGAACTGCTGCCACGTAGCGAGCGCCCCACGGCCGTGGTGTTCGCCAGCCCGACGGGTTTCACGGCGGAAGCCAAGGCGCTGGTCGATCGCGCCGAGGGGCCGACGATGGTGCTGATGGGCGGGCGTGCCGATGGCGGCTGGGACATTGACATGCCGCAACGGCTGCGCGCCACCCCGTGGGTGCAGCTGTTCGAGCTGGAATCGCAGGACGAACGGTTGAAGCGTTTGCTGTATCATCTGGAGCAGCAGCGCAGCCGGCTCGAGTCGCGTGGTCTGTCCATCAACGAGCTGGCCGATGAGGCGGGTCTGTCGCCAACGCAGACCGAGGCGCTGGTGCGCCAGGCGTGCCGGCACGATTCGCGGCTGTTGACCGTGATGCACGACGGTGTGATGCACGTGAGTCGCAGCCCGCTGGGCGATGAGGAAGGTACGATGACGCTGTGGAGCCGAATCCGGAAGCTGTTGGGGTTCAAGCCGACCGTGGCGGAGCATGTGCGCTCGCTGACGGCGCAGAAGGTCCGGCTCGAGCAGCAGCGGCACGAGCTGGATCAGCGCGTGGAGGCCCTGGAGGCCGACGAGCGCAAGGCCATCGAGCAGGGCGCCGCGGCCGGCAGCGACGCCGAGAAGAAGCAGGTCGCGGCGCGGCTGGTGCGGACACGGCGCGAGCTGCGCCGGACACGGGCGCAGGCGAACGTATTCACGCAGCAGCTCGACATCCTGGGGACGCATATCCACCACCTGACGCTGGCCGAGCAGGGCAAGCGCGTCTCGTTGCCGGGGGCCGAGGAGCTCACGCAGGAGGCCGCCCAGGCCGAGCAGATCATGGGTGAGCTGTCGGCCAACGCCGACCTGGCCGCCAATATCGAGGTCGGGGCCACCTCGCCGGCGATGGCCGACGAAGAAGCGGCGATCCTGCGGGAATTCGAGCAGGCCGCCGCGGCGTCGCAGGCGGGCGAGTCGCCGCCGGCCGAGCAGGCGCCGGCCGCGCCGCCGGAGCCGTCGCGTGAGGCGGCGCCACCGCGCCAGGCGGAAAGGGACCGCCCGGCCCCGCCGGAGGTGGGCTGAGGTGCGAGTTGACGAGCGGCCGGGAAGAGCCTGGCGCGAGTGTCTGGCTGATCGCTGAAAGCCGATAGCTGAGAGCTTCTGATGAATTTCTTCCAATGGCTGACGACGAAGCGGAAGACGCTGGCGACGATGAATGTCGCGGAGCTGCGTGCTCAGGAGATGATGCTCGAAAACGACCGCAAACGCATGCAGGGCAAGGTGCGCGAGCTCGCGGGCGAGAAGCAGAAGCTCGTCGAGCAGGGCGGCAAGGAGAAGACGCCCGACATGCGTCGAACGCTCGCACAGCAGTTCGACCTGCTCCACACTGAGCAGATGATGATCTCGCGCCAGATGAACATCCGCAGCAAGGAACTGCTGACGGTGTCACGGCTGCGGATGCTGCGCGAAAACACGATGACGTCGCGCGTGGGCGACACGGGTCGCGTGAGCATCCGCGAATCGGACCTGGCGACGATTGCCCGGCTGATCGAGAGCGACCAGATCTCGACCGAGATGTATCAGGAGCGGCTCGATCAGATTCTCGAGTTGGGCCACGTTGCTGATGAGGAAGCGGCCGGCCTGTCGCCCGCGAGTCAGGAGTTGATGAAGATCTGGAACGACATGGACGCGGGGCTGATCAAGGACACGGACGCGTATGACGAGGCTGAACGCCGCGTCCGTGAGCAGGAACGCGCAGCCGAAGGGTAAACACGGGGCGACGTGCCGAGCCGCGGCTCAGAATAGAGGGACGCAGCGAATTGTGAGGCCACCATGGGCTTGTTCAAGTCGAAAGAGGAACGCCGGATCGAACGCGACATGAAGATCCGCCAGGGCATCCGGCGGATCGAGAAGTCGATCGCCGAGCAGAAGAAATTCAGCGACGAGTTCGTGCGCAACGCGCGACATGCGAAGCAGATCGGCGACATGTCGAGTTATCAGTTCATTCGCAACTCGCTGAAGAAGACCGCCACCATCCAGAAGATGCTCGAACGGCAGCTCCTGGCCGTGAAGAACGCCCTGCTGATCAAGCGGCAGGCCGAGGCGACGGCCGATTTCGCCTCCGCCATGAAGACGATGGCTTCCGAAGTGAGCCGGATGTACGGCGAGACCGATCTGGTCAAGACGCAAACCGAATGGGAAAAGGCCATGGCCCAGTCGCAGACCATGGGCGAGCGGATGGACATGTTCCTCGACGGCATGGAGGAGGGCGCGGCCATGGATGTGTCGCAGGCCGCGAGCGAGGCCATCACCGACGACGAGATCGATCGCATGATCGCGGCCGAAGAACAGGTCGAGGACGCCCGCGAGGCGCAGCAGATGAGCGCCCTGCGGGCAGAGCTCAACGCGCTGAAGGGGGAGGGGGAGAAGGAAGGAAAATAGCGACGAAGCGACGTAGTGACGAAGAACAGGGCGGGCTTGGCCCGGCAGAATCGGAATCAAGACGAAGTGACGGCGTGGCAGGAGGCGCTGGCGATGCATGTCGAACAAGACCAGCTTCGTGAAATCGTCGACCGCCTCGTGACGGCGCTGCAACCGCGGGCGATTTATCTCTTCGGCTCGCACGCGTACGGCACGCCGACGCCACACAGCGATGTGGATGTGCTCGTGGTCGTGCCGGACGGGGCGCCTTCGGGCGTCGCGCTGGCGAAGCGGGGCTATCCGTGTGTGTATGACCTGGGGGTCCCGGTGGAGTTGCACTTCGTCACGGAAAGCCGCTTCGAACGGTATCGGGACGTGACCGGGAGCCTGTCGCGCGAAGTTGCGCGGCGTGGGAGGTTGCTCTTTGCCGCCTGATGCGGAACTTGTTCATGGCTGGCTCGTGAAGGCCCGGCGCGACCTCGTTACGGGTCGGCGGGCGATCGATGGCGATCCGCCAATTGCGGACATGGCAGCGTATCATGCGCAGCAGACCGTGGAGAAGTCCTTGAAGGCGCTGCTGATTTGGCGCGACATCGAGCCGCCGCGCACGCATTTGATCGCGCTTCTGCTTGGCCTGTGCCACGGTGTGATTCCCGAGTTGGACGCGATGGCGCGTTCCTGTAGCTGGCTGACGACGTTTGCTGTGGATAGTCGGTACCCCGACAGCGACGCCGAGCCGACAGAGGAAGATGCGCGGGAGGCGCTCGACATTGCCGCACGCGTTCTTGATGTTGTTTGCGCGGCTCTGCCAGGAGACGTGAGGCCAAAGAACCTTGCGGACGGGCTGTGACTACACCGTGACGTGACGAGTTTGGATGAAACTGCATTGCCCCTATTGCCGTCGCCTGCTCGACGCGGATGACGCGGAGCGGACGCGTTGTCCGTATTGCGGGCGTTGTATCGAGTGGCTTCAAGAGAGAACCGATTTCGTCGTGAACGACGTGGATCTGTGGCGGCTGGGGCGCGGGCAGCGGATGGCCCGCGCTGCCTGGCTTTTGAGACTGGCGATCCTGCTGGCGGTGCTTGCGATAAACCCGTTGCCAGCGCTCGCCGGCATGTTCTTTCTGGCCATGGTTCTGGTGATCGCATCACTGTTTTCGCTGATCATGATGGTGGCGGGGATCCACGACATGCGCTGCGCCCTGTCACGCAGCGGGCGGGCCGGCATCCTGCTCTCGGCCCTGCTGGGAATCGAGCCGCTCAGTACGCTCGCGCTGGTTGTGCTCAACCTCCAGGTCGCGCGCGTTCCAGCGGGTGCAGTTGCCCTGGCGAGTGCTAGGGTGGTCGGAGCGCCAGTTGGCGGACGCATTCAGCGGCGAGTTCTGTCGCCACTGCGGTTACAACCTGACGGGCAATACCTCGGGCCGCTGCCCGGAATGCGGCCGGGAGACCGAACACGGCCCCATCCCGGAAGCGGAGCCATCCAGATGATCGACGGCCTGGCAGGCGACGAGACCATGGTGGTTGAACTACGATAGGAAGATGACGAGACGGATACGGAAGCAGCAACACGTGTAAGATGGGCTGGCGATGCATGTCGAACAAGACCAGCTTCGTGAAATCGTCGACCGCCTCGTGACGGCGCTGCAACCGCGGGCGATTTACCTCTTCGGCTCGCACGCGTGCGGCACGCCGACGCAGGACAGTGACGTGGATGTGCTCGTCGTACTCGGAGACGGGGACTACTCGCTCTGGGACGTGGCCAAGCGCGGCTATAACGCCGTGGATCGGCTGGGACCGGTCGTTGAGCTGCACTTCACCTGGCCCGAGCAGTTCCATGAGCGCGCTGCCGCCGTTGGCAGTCTCGAGCACAAGGTTCTGTCGGAAGGACGGTTGCTCTATGCCGCCTGATCCAGCGATCATTCGCCCGTGGATTGTCAAGGCGGAGGGTGATCTCCGGTTGGCCCGCCTGGCCCTTGCAGCAAAGCCACCCTTGCTCGATGGAGCATGTTTCCACTGCCAGCAAGCGGCGGGGAAGGCAATCAAAGGCCTGCTCGAGCCGCGTGACAGCTCAGCACCCAAGATCCACGCGCTCGGCCCGTTGCTGGATCTCTGCGACCCGTTTGCGGACCGGCTTCGTGAACTGAGGCCGGACCTGCTGGCGCTGTCCCATTTCGCCGTTGCGACACGCTATCCGAGTGCGAAGGATCCGACGGGGGACGATGCCCGCAACGCGCTGCTGATCGCCGAAAAGACTGTTCGAGCGATTCTGGACCTTATACCCGCCGAGACGCGACCCTGATATGGCCACATTCGCCACATTCAAACGGCTGAAGGACAAAGGCGTCGCCGCCATGAAGCAGGGCGACTACGTCTCCGCCCGGCCGTACCTCATCCAGGCCGCCGAGTGCATGATCGAGTTGTCCGAGGAGAACCAGGACCCACAGATGAAGGCCGAGCAGGAGCAGTACGCGCGCGAGCTCATCGACCTCGCCAAGAACTGCGACCGGCGGGCGAAGCATGGGGCTGGGCCCGCGACACGCGACCGTGCCCGCGATGGCGACGAGAACGAAACCGACGCCGCTGACTGGATCATCCGCGAGAAGCCTTCGATCCGTTTCGACGACATCGCCGGCCTCGACGACGTCAAGGCCGAAATCTACCTCAAGATGATCTACCCTTTCCGTCACCCCGAACTGGCGCAGCGTTACGGCGTTGGGGTGGGCGGCGGCGTGTTGCTCTACGGCCCGCCGGGCACGGGCAAGACCATGTTCGCCAAGGCGATCGCCTGCGAGATCGATGCCACCATGTTCGTCATCAGCCCTGCCCAACTCATGAGCAAGTGGGTCGGCGAGGCCGAGCAGAACGTCCGCAAGCTCTTCGAGGCCGCCAAGGACGAGAAGCAGGCTGTCATCTTTATTGACGAGGTCGAGGCGCTTGTCCCGCGGCGGCGCAGCTCGCAGTCCAGCGTGATGACCCGCGTCGTGCCGCAGATCCTCCAGGAACTGGAGGGCTTCGACCGCCAGTCCGACCGGGCGCTGATGTTCCTCGGGGCGACCAACGAGCCGTGGAGTCTCGACCCGGCCATGATGCGCCCGGGCCGACTCGATGCGAAGATCTACGTGCCCCTTCCCGACGCCGCGGCCCGTTTCCGTCTGTTCGAGTTGTACCTGGGACCTCGGCCGCTGGACGATGACGTGGATTTTGCCAAGCTGGTGGATCTCACCGCCGGCTATAGCGGGGCGGATATCAAGGCCGTCGCCGACCGTTCCGCAACAAGGCCGTTTTTGGAATCGGTCAGCGGCGGCGAGCCGCGTAATATCAATATGGGTGATGTCACCGCGGTGATCGGCGCCCTGCCGCCATCGGTCAGCCCGCGCGACGTGCTCAAGTACGAGCAGTGGGGCGGCAACGGCGACGTGGCGCCCGCGGCGGCGGAGTGATCGTGCCCGGTCGGCGTGGTGGATCGGGCCGAGTTGGTCTTGCGTGTGAGGAGGACGATGATGCGTTCAGTCGGTGTAGCTTACGGGTTGTGGGCGTTGTGCATTGTCGGGTTTGCCGGCATCCATCGCTTCTATCTTGGGCGGTATGTCACCGGACTGATCTGGCTGCTCACGTGGGGGCTGCTGGGGATTGGTTCGCTCATCGACCTGTTCCTGATTCCGTCGCTGACCGAGCGCAAGAACGCCGAGCTGGCGCTGTACGGTCGCTATTGACGCTCGCGCGCCGCGGGCAAGGAGCGACATGATGTCGCGCGAAATCCTGGACAGGCTCAACGCTGAATGGCTCGTGGCGCTGAAGTGCAAGGGCAGCGCCTGGGGCGGGTCGATCTTCGCGCAGTCCCTGATCCCCGATACCTGGATGGGGCTCGTGCTGCGGCCCGATGGTGGGCGGCGTTTCGTGCCTGCCGGCGAAGACCCACACCCCGCCAACCAAGACACCCTCATGCTCGTCCGCAACCGCGCGGTCACCGTGCCGCTGAGCGTGGACAACGCACCCGCCGCCGGCGGCCACGGCGTTTCCGGCACAGTCGAGCTGCTGCTGCGCTGCCTCGCGCGCGATGACGAGATGGCCGCGCTCCACCGTGCGCTCTTGAACGACGACACGCTGACGCTGGAGCGCCTGTCAGAAGTGCTGACGCAGGCCGGTACTGACGCGGCCCTGCGTTCGTTCGTCCACGCCCAGCCGGCCGAAACGCTGGTCCACGGCGACCCGCGTGACGCGTTGCTGGCCAATCTGCGCGACGCATTGCAGAAGTTCTTATTCTCCGCGGGGCTGGATCTCGAGAGACTCGGTCGCGTGAGCTTCACCAGCGGCACCCTTGCCGAGCACGAGGCCCGCGAGCGCGACACGGCCCGCCGGCTGCACGAAGTCGAGGCGCGGCAACGCGTCGCGCAGGCGGCCCTCGCGGCGACCCACAAGCGGCTCGACGGCCTGGGCGAGATCATGGCGAAACTCCGCGCGGCGGCCGCCGGCGACGACAGCCTGCAATGGCGCGACCTGCTGCCGACGCTCACGCCGGGTGAACGCGGCCGCCTGCTCGAAAACCTGTGGCGCCTCACGCCCAACCGCACGACGGCGCGCGCTGTTGTCGCGGTCGTCGGCAACGAATGCGTCTGGCTTGATCCGGCGCAACCTGGAGAGATTCGGCGCCAGGTGGACCTGCCCGACGATCTGGGCGGGCTGCGCTCGGTGGCCTTCGATGGACGCGGCAGCTTGTTGGTCGGGGCGGCACTGGGCGTCTGGCGCGTGGAAGCGGCGAGCGGAGCCGTGCAGACGCGCTATGCCGTGCCCGACGCCGCCATGCCGCGCACCGGGTTCAATGCCAGTTGCGTTGTGGGCGATCGACTGTACGCGACACATTCGCAGCTCGGCGCGTGGTCGTGGGCGCTGGACGAACCGCAAGATGCAAGCGCGCTGCTGACGCCGGCGGCGGGCGTGCCACGGACAATCCGCGCCGTCACGCCCGACGCGCGCGGCCGAATCCTCTTCGCAACCGACGACCGCGTACGCGCGTTCGACGCCGATGGCGGCGAGGTGTGGCAGTCCGCTGCGGCAGACAGCAGCATCCACTGCGTCGCACCGCTGGAGGATACGCTGTACATCGGCACGGCCGGCGGCACGTTGTTGCGCGTCGGTCTGGAGCGGCCTGCGCCGTGGATCAGCGTGCATCGTATCCTGGGGGCCGTGGAATCGCTCGCGGCCCGGCGGTGGGATGACCTGGTCGAGCTGGTGCTGCCGGCGGCCGGCGATGGCGTCGTGGGGGTGTACGGCGAAGAGGGCATTGTTTCGCGGTTGCTGGAGGCGCCGGTGCCGGTGCGGCGTGTATGGGCCTGCGACGACACGCTGGTGGCGCTGTCGGAGACGCGCGACCGGCTGATCGTGCTGGCCGGGGACTGTCCGGAGCGCACCGGCCGCGAAGCCCTGCTTGCCCGTGCCCTGGGCCGACCGATCCAGGACGCGTGTCTGGTGTCGGAACCCAGCGACGTAGCGACGAGGCGACAGAGCGACGAAGGTTAGGGCGGGCCCGGTCCGCCGAACGAGTTGGTAGGGCGGGTTTCCCCCGCCGGAATCGAGGACACGGCCAGGCGGGGTCCGCTCGCCGAATGCCGTGTGACCATATTGCGTCAGATTGGAACGCGGGCTCGGGAGACACGGCGAAGATGGCTGAACTACCGACAACAAGGCACGCGCTCGCCCGCATGATCGACCACACCCTGCTCAAGCCCGAGGCGACGCAGGCCCAGGTGGATCGGCTGTGTGACGAATGCCTCGCGCACGACTTCGCCGCGGCGTGCGTTAACCCGGTTTGGGTCGCGCATTGTGCCAAGCGCCTCGCCGGCAGCGGGACCGCCGTCGCGAGTGTCGCCGGTTTTCCGCTCGGTGCCACGCCGACCGAGACGAAGGCGTACGAGACGCACCGCGCCGTGCAGGACGGCGCCGCCGAAATCGATATGGTGATCAACCTCGGCGCCCTGCTGGAAGACGATCGCGCCGCCGTCACGCGTGACATCCGCACCGTTGTCGAGCTGGCTCGCCGGCAGCGGGCGGACGCGGTTATCAAGGTCATCCTCGAGACACGTGTGCTCACGGACGAGCAGATTGCGCTTGGCTGCGCGTGTTGCGTTGCCGCTGGCGCCGATTACGTAAAAACCTCGACCGGTTTTCATCCCGCCGGCGGCGCGACGGTCGCGCACGTGGCCCTGTTGCGTCAGCACGCCACCGGGCTGCGCGTCAAGGCCGCGGGCGGCATCCGCGACCTCGCGACGGCCCGGGCGATGATCGAGGCCGGCGCCGATCGGCTGGGCATGTCCGCCAGCGTGGCGGTGTTGCAGGAGATGGCTGAATGAACGCGGACGCGGTCGGACTGGCCCGTAAGTGTGCGCGTTGCGGGCACGTGATCGCCCCGCGTGACGGCCGCCCGGCCCGGTTCTGCGCCGTCTGCGGACACGCGTTCGAGGGCGGTGGGTTCGACCACGGCAGCGTGCCCGTGCAGCGGCCGGCGCCGCCGGCGGCCGCGGCGTCGCTGTTCCTGGCGTTGCTGTCGCTGATACCGATGTGCGGGTTGCCGCTGGGACTGGTCGCGATCGGCCTGGGCATCAGCGCCCAGCGTCAGATCGAGCGTTCCGATCGTCCGATGGCCGGTGGCGGCATGGCCGTGGCGGGCTACACGCTGGGGGCGATCACCACGATCATCTGGTTGCTGGTGTGCTTGGGGGCGCGGTGAGGGACAGCCGTCAGCTTTCGGCTTTCAGCGATGAGCCTGGATGCCAGGAAATGACCAGCGTTCAGTGGTCCATGATCAGTACCGGAGAGCGCTCGACGCGCTCCCACGCCTTATCAGCTGATCACGAATCGCAAGACGGCTGTTCGCTTCCAACGTGATCCACAACTCCGATTCGTGTTATAATGCGCGCCGCGCGAATCCCGCATCGAAGGAGCCCCGCATGTCGACCACCACCGGTCCCCGCACCGTTCACGCCCCGCGCGGCACGTCGCTCACCTGCAAGGGCTGGCAGCAGGAAGCCGCCCTGCGCATGCTCATGAACAACCTCGATCCCGACGTCGCCGAGAAACCCGACGAGCTCATCGTCTACGGCGGTTCGGGCCGGGCCGCCCGTAGTTGGGCCGACTTCGACCGCATCGTCGCCACGCTCAAGCGCCTCGAAAACGACGAAACCATGCTGGTGCAGTCCGGCCGGGCCGTCGGTGTCGTCAAGACGCATCCCGACGCCCCGCGCGTGCTCATCAGCAACTCCATGCTCGTGCCCAAGTGGGCCACCTGGGACGAATTCCGCCGCCTCGAAGCTCTCGGCCTCACCATGTACGGTCAGATGACCGCGG
This sequence comes from uncultured Planctomycetales bacterium, assembly GCA_964448675.1. Lineage (GTDB taxonomy): Bacteria > Planctomycetota > Phycisphaerae > UBA1845 > Fen-1342 > CAYUZU01. Next base: position 272,816 of record CAYUZU010000003.1, on the reverse strand, counting down.
GCAGTTGGATCTACATTGGCACCCAGGGCATCCTCCAGGGCACCTACGAGACCTTCGCCGCCGCCGCCAAGCAACACTTTGGCGGATCGCTCGAGCGCCGGCTGTTGGTCACCGGCGGCCTCGGCGGGATGGGCGGGGCCCAGCCGCTGGCCGCGACCTTCAACGGCGCCGCCTGTCTCGCGGTGGAGGTTGATCCGCAGCGCATCGAGCGGCGCCTTCAGACGAAGTATTGTGACCGTATGACCGACAAGGTCGACGAAGCCATCGACATCGTGCTGCGGGCAAAGGACGCTGGTGAAGCCGTCTCGGTCGGCTTGCTCGGCAACATCGTCGACGTGCTCCAGGTTCTTGTGGAGCGCGACATCACGCCCGACATCCTCACCGACCAGACGTCCGCCCACGATCCGCTCAACGGCTACGTGCCCAACGGCATGGCCTACGACGCAGCGCTCGCGTTGCGGGTGTCCGATCCCGACGCTTACATCAAGCACAGCTTCCGCAGCATGGCCGACCACGTCCGCGCCATGCTCACACTGCAACAACGCGGCGCTGTCACCTTCGACTATGGCAACAACCTCCGCGGCAACGCCCAGGAGGCCGGCGTGGCCAATGCGTTTGATATCCCCGGCTTCGTGCCCGCGTACATCCGCCCGCTGTTCTGCGAGGGCTCCGGCCCGTTCCGTTGGTGCGCGCTTTCCGGCGACCCCGCGGACATCCACGCCACCGACCAGGCCGTGCTCGACACTTTCCCCGAAGAGGAAGCCCTCTGCCGCTGGATCCGCATGGCGCACGAGAAAGTCGCGTTTCAGGGGCTGCCATGCCGCATCTGCTGGCTCAAGTACGGCCAGCGGGCGCAGATGGGCAGGGTCTTCAACGACCTGGTGCGCACGGGCAAGGTCAGCGCACCGATCGTGATCGGCCGTGATCACCTCGATTGCGGCTCGGTCGCGTCGCCCAACCGTGAAACCGAGGGCATGCGTGACGGCTCGGACGCCATTGCGGATTGGCCGATGCTCAACGCCCTGACCAATACCGCCTGCGGGGCGTCATGGGTATCGCTGCATCATGGCGGAGGCGTGGGTATCGGCATGTCGCTCCACGCTGGCATGGTGATCGTCGCCGACGGCACCGACGCGGCCGAGCAGCGCCTCCAGCGCGTGCTGACCGCCGACCCCGCCCTGGGCATCTTCCGCCATGTCGACGCGGGCTATGAGAAGGCCATCGAGGTTGCGCGGAGCAAGAACGTAGACGTTCCTCGATGATCAATGGTCCGGGTGTCTGCTATTTTCGCGGAAACACCGCGCGCCAACTGCCCAGTGGCATGAGCGGCGTCACCGGCGTCGACGTCTGGCGAATGTCGTCGATGGTGTAGTAGCAGCGGCTATCGAGCGCCCGCGCCTTCTCGACCACGCCCGGGGCCTGCCGGCGCAGCACTTCCACGAACAGCTCCTGCACCGGGCCGTCGCGGCCGTAACCGTCGAATTGTGTTACGCGCATCCCGGCCTCACGAAGTGCCTGGGCCAGTTCCGGGCCCTGGCGCGTGATGATGCGCACCACCTGATTGCCCAGCGCCAGCTTGCGCTCGATCGTCATTCCCACGTAGTTGCCCAGCGCGAACCCGAGCGCATACGCGACCGCGTAAAGGGGCTGCTCACTGGCGTGCGTGATCACCCCCGACACCACCCCGATCCAGATCAGGATCTCGAAAAAACCCAGCGTCAAGGCAATGGTCCGCCGACCCTGCACGATCATCAACGTGCGAATCGTGGCCATGGACACATCCACAATCCGCGCCAGCACGATCCCGAGACTGAATAGAATCACCATCGTCACAGCTGCTCCTCGATGCCATCTGACGTCGCCGGTAGACGGCGTACACCGGTTTATCGCGTAGCGGAATTATCGCCCACGCCGGCGGCGCCGGCGAGCCAGCCGGGGATCGGCGCAAGTGCGCAGCGGCGGGGGAGCGGTGCGGCCGGCGCGTTGGGACGCGCACAGGAGGGCGTCAGCGCGTGGGGAAGACATGCGCATACCAAACCCGCCGACCTTTGAGAGTCTCAAACGTCGGCGGGTGATACGGAAGTCGTTGCCTGTTCCGGCCTAGTCCGTGGTAAACGAGCCGAAGATCATCCCGAGCATGGCGAGAATGCCAGTCAAGATCGCGGGGATAATCCCGAGCATGGCGCTGAAGCCGTCAAAGAAAACGTCCATGGGCATCCTTTCCTTTGAATGCAGACCGCGTGACCAATACTCACCTCGCGGAGTTTTATCGGATCGACAGTCCGCCAGTCAATAGCTTTTTTCGGGAAGTTCTTGCGGACGTGGGGGTTAGGACGGATTTCCGTCAGCCGAACCCCCGGCGGGCGGCCCGACCGCGGCCGCCCCGGCGACACCGGCGCCCCGCCGGTTGAGGCCCCGCGCCCGCCGCGGTATACGTAGGCGCGCCACGCGGGTCGAACCGCCCGCCCGCTCCCCACGCCCGCCGGCACGGGCCGACCGGCGTCTCGACGACACACCAGCAGGAGCGACACGATGCTACGCCGACGCCGACCGGCGGTGGGGGCCCAGCCGGGCACGCTCGTCATCCACGACGAGGCAGCGCCGCCCACCATCAACGTCATGAAGTACCGCACGGGCCACCTCGAAGAGCATGCCGGCGTCGCGGCGGACTCGGTGGCGGGGCTGCTCGAGGACGGCGCGATCTGCTGGGTCGACGTCCATGGACTGGGCGACGAAGGCGTGCTGCGGTCGCTGGCCAGGGTCTTCTCGATCCACCCGCTTGCGCTCGAAGACGTGGTCAACGTCCACCAGCGGCCCAAGGTCGAGCCCTACGAGCACAACACCTTCTGCGTCACGCGGATGATCCTGACCGATACATCCGGCCAGTTGCACGAGGAGCAGGTCAGCGTGTTCGTGGGGACCAACTATGTCGTGACGTTCCAGGAACGCACGGGCGACGTCTTCGACGCCGTCCGCACGCGCATCCGCCAGGGGGGCCCGATCATGCGCAGCATGGGGCCCGGCTACCTGGCCTACGCCCTGGTCGACGCGGTGATCGATGGCTACTTCCCCGTGGTGGAGCATTACGCCGACCGGCTCGAGGTGCTCGAGGACGAGGTCATCGCAGACCCGCATGCCGAGCTCGTCGAGCGCATCCACGACATCAAGCGCGAGCTGCTGGCGTTGCGCCGTGTCATCTGGCCGCAGCGCGAGGCGCTGGGCGCGCTGATCCGCTCGGAGGCGCCGCAATTCGGCGAAGCCGTGCGCATCTATCTGCGCGACAGCCAGGACCACTGCGCGCAGCTGCTCGACGTGGTCGAGACCTATCGCGAGCTCGCCGCGGGCCTGATGGATGCGTATCTTTCCACAGTGGGCATCCGCCAGAACGAGGTCATGAAGGTGCTGACGGTCATGGCCAGCATCTTCATCCCGCTCACGTTCCTGGCCGGAATCTACGGCATGAATTTCGATCACATGCCCGAATTGCACGCGCGCTGGGCCTATCCGCTCCTGCTGGCGGTCATGGCCGTCGTCGCCGGCGCCATGCTGCTGTACTTTCGCCGCCGCGGCTGGCTCGGGGGCCAGCGCGACTGACGCGCGGCCGGCCTGCGCGGCTCACGCCCCTTCGTCGTCAAACTCGGGATACAGTGCCTTCATGCAGTCCGGGCACAACCCGTGGCTGAACTCCACGTCGGCGTGGTCACGGATGTACACCTCGATCTGCTCCCAGTAGCCCTGGTCGTCGCGGATGCGCTTGCAGGACGCACAGATCGGCAGCATGCCGTGCAGCGTCCGCACCTTCGCCATCGCCGCCTGCAACTCGGCCACCAGCCGCTCGCGCTCGTTGGCGACCCGCTTGCGGCGAATCGCCGCTGCGAGGGTGCTCGCCGCCGCCTGCAGTGCACCGATTTCGGCCGGCGACCAGGTACGCTCGCGCTCGCAGTCATCGAGCCCGATGAAGCCCCACCACTCGTCATCGACCCGCACCGGCACCAGCGCGATCGATCGCACCCCGTGACGCAGCAGCAACGCCTGCTCGGCCGGCGGCAGGTCGCCGACTGTGCCCGCGATCACTTCGCCCGCACCCAGTTCCGCTACCCACCGCTGCAACCCCAACTCCTCGAAGCAGAACGCGCCATTCTCGACGCTGGCGCAGATCGACGACACACCCGGAGCGTCCCATTCGGAACGGCAACGCGTGATCAGCCGGCCGTCGGCGCCCGTCGCGTTCTCGAATGCATACACGCGGCTCACGTGGGCGGCCTCACCCAGTCGCGCCCAGGCGTCGTGCATGTTCTCCTGCCACCCGCCGGCGTGCAGGAACTGCTCGGCGATGCCACTCACCGCCAGCAGGATCGCGTCGCGACTGCGCAGCGCATCTTCGGTCCGCCGGCGGCGGGTGGTATCGCGATTGCTCCCGCGCCGCCCCAGGTAGCCCCCCTGGTCGTCGTATACCGGCACGCACGCGTGCGCGATCCAGCGCACCGCGCCGTCGCGAGTGATGATGCGGAAGTCGGCCTCCATCGCTTCACGCGACGCCAGCTCCGCCTGGTGGTGCTCCGCGACCATGGCGCGGTCGTCCGGGTGCGTGATCTTCTCGACGAGCTGCGGGTCCTCGAGAAACGCCTGCGGCGGATAACCCGTCAGGCGCTCGCAGGAGGGCGAAGTAAAGAGGTAGCCGCCGTCCGGCGCCGTCCACGTCTCCCAGTCGAACGTGAAGTCCGCCACCGTGCGATACCGCTGCTCACTGATCCGCCAGGCGTTCTCCGCCTGCTTCACCTCCGTGATGTCCTCGTGCGCCGTGATGGCCCAGGTGCGCCCGCCGAACGTCGCCCGCCGCACCCGTAGCTGAAACCAGCGCTGCTGCCCGTTGCTGTGGCACGGGTATTCCTGATAGTGCGTATCGACCTGGCCTGCCAGGACCGCCTCGAGCCCCGCCGCCGCCTCGGCCGCCCCTTCGCTCGACGGGCCATGGGCGGCCTGGCAGACCTCCAGGTAGTTGCTGCCGATCCCGTGGTCGCGCCCGCGAAACCCGTTCTTTTCGGCAAAGCGGCGCCAGGCGTCATTGACCGCGGTGATGGACCCATGGTGGTCGACGATGGCGATCTCGGCCGACACGCCGTTGAGCACGGTTTCGAGAAAAGCGCGCGCCTGCTGCACTTCAAGCTCGGCCCGCCGACGCTCGGTCAGGTTGTGCATCACGCAGTGCGTCTGGACAAAATGCCCGCTGGCGTCGCGCGCAATCTGCCCCTCGAAAGACACGGCGATGCGCGCCCCGCTCTTGTGGAGCACGTCGAACTCCACCCCGTGCACCTCACCGGTCTGTCTGAACTCGGCGAAGCGCTCGCGGAACCCGTCCACGAATTCCGGTGCCAGGAAATCGCCGAACCACCGGCCGATCACCTCCTCGCGCTGATAGCCCAACGTGGCCAGCCAGCGTTTATTGACGGCCAGCAGGTGTCCGCGCTCGTCCAGCGACTGGTACCCGACCGGCGCACACTCGAACAGCAGCCGGAACCGCTGCTCGCTTTCGGCCAGTCGCTCCGCCGCGTGCTTCTGTTTGGTGATGTTGCGGCAGATCTTGCCGACGCCCGTGATCTGCCCCCGCTGATCGCGAATCGGAAACGCCTCGTCAGCAAACCACAGCGTCTCGCCCTGCCACTGCACCGTGTTCTCGACGTTCAGCGTCTCTCCGGTCGCCGCGACGCGCGCGATCTGCGCCATGATGGCTTCGGCCTGCGGCGCCGGGAACAGGTCCGCCGGCGTCTTGCCGAGCAGGTCGGCCGCCGCCACGCCATAGCGGCTCGGTCCGCTGAAGTAGAGGTAGCGCCCCTCCGCGTCGTGCAGCGCGATGATGTCCTCGGCGCTCTCGATCAGCCGCCGCAGCCGCTCCTCGCTCTGCCGCAGTTCGGTCTCGACAATCTTGCGTGCCGTGACGTCGAAGACATACCCCTCGTAGAAGATGATCCGCCCATGTACGTTGCGGACCGGCACCGTGTAGTCGTGCAGCCAGCGCACGTCGCCGAACGGCCGCACGATGCGGTAGTCCTGCTCGATATGCGGCTCGTCCCGGCCGCCGGCACTCTCCTCCACGCGTCGCTTGTGGTCATCGGGATGGATCAGGTCGCCATAGCGCACCCGGCCAGCCGTGAAGTCGTCCGGGTTGTAGCCCAGCAGCGTGGTGCAGTTGCTGGAAACGTAGTCGACCGGCCAGTCTTCGTGCGGCACCCAGCGGAACACCACCACCGGCCCCCGTGCGAACAGGCGGCGCTCGCGGTCTGCCTGATGCTCGATACGCTTGCGCTCGGTGATGTCCTCAACCGTGCCTTCGTAGCAGACGATCTGTGCGCTCTCGTCGCGGATGGCCCGGGCGTTCTCCCGCACGTAAATCGTCGACCCGTCGCGCCGGGTCCAGGCCGATTCGAGCCCGATGACCTGCCCTGCCGTCTCGATGCGGTGGCGGAACACGCTGCGCGGGTAGCTCGGCTCGAAGCCCTCCTGCTCGAGATTCCGCTTGCGCAGCTCTTTGAACGAGGCATAGCCCAGCATGCGCACCAGCGCCGGGTTGGCATTCACAATCCGCCCATCCGGCGTGGTGCGGTAAATACCGATCGGCGCGTCCTCGAACAACGCACGGTAGCGCTGCTCGCTGTCGTACAACGCCCGCTCGACCTGTTGCAAATCGGTTACATCCTGCGCGACGCGCACCACCCCGCTGATACGCCCCGTGCGGTCGTGCAGCGGATCGACACGCACGTTGAACCGCAGCGTCTGGCCCTGCCACTCGATTTCGTCCTGGACGAACGCCGTCGCGTCGTGGGCGATGACCTGCTCGTTCTGCGCCAGGATTCGCTGCGCGGCCGCCGCCGGCAGCAGCGCGTCCAGCCGCTGGCCGATGACGTCGTGCGGCCCGACGCCATAGCGTGCCGGGGCGTTGTAGTACAGAATCTGCCCGTCCACATCGAGGATGAGCACGACGTCTGCGGCGGCTGGTGGAAGCGTATCACTTGAGGGCGACGACGACATAGGGCGATCCTGGGGCAAAACACGCAACAAAGCGGTGCCGCCGGCGCGAACCGTTTCACGCGCCGACAGATCGACAGAATCTCGGCGGGAGGTACTTACCCCGTCGTGTGCATCGGCGCCGGCCAGCGGCCGCCGCTACGTTGGTCGCAACGCTGAAAGAGCACCGGCCGACGCGTGTCCCGCGCTCGACCCGCACTCCGCCGGACGCGTGCGCCCGGCGCTGATCCTCCCCACACACACCAATAGTCTACCACAGTTTGGTGGGGCGGGCGACCCAATTCCGCCAATGAAACGCCGGCGAGGCGACCTCTGCCCGACGCCCCGGGCGGGCCGACGCCCCTTTGTCGCCGTGCCGGCCCCGTGCTACACTACGGGACTTATGTTCGATGCACTGAGCGAAAAACTCTCCGGCGTTTTCCAGAGCCTCCGCGGCCGCGGCCGCATCAGCGAGGACAACGTCCGCGAGGCCATGCGGGAAATACGCACGGCCTTGTTGGAAGCCGATGTCAATGTCCAGGTCGCCCGGAAGTTCGTGGATGACTGCCGCGACAAGGCCCTGGGCATGGAGGTCATCAACACCCTGCGGCCGGAGCAGGTGATGGTCAAGGTGGTTCACGACGAGCTCGTGAGCCTGATGGGTCCCATCGAGACGCGGATTCCCTTCGTTTCGCAGCCGCCGACCATCATTCTCATGGCTGGTCTCCAGGGCTCCGGCAAGACGACCACCTGCGCCAAGCTCTCGCGCTATTGCATGCAGAAGGGCAAGAAGCCCCTGATGGTCGCCGCCGACCTGAAGCGTCCCGCGGCCATTGACCAGCTCGAGGTGCTCGGCAAGCAGCTCGAGGTGCCCGTGTACACCGAGCGCGACCACCAGAGCCCGGTCAAGGTCTGCCGCAACGCCATCCGCCAGTCACGCAAGCTCGATCGCGACGTGGTGATCCTGGACACCGCCGGCCGCCTGGCGATCGACGAGGAGATGATGCAGGAGGTGTCGCAGATCGCCAATGCGACCAGCCCGCACCAGATCTACCTCGTCATCGACGCCATGACCGGCCAGGATGCCGTCAACACGGCCAAGGCCTTCGACGAGCGGCTCGAGCTCGACGGAGCGATCCTCACGAAGTTCGACTCGGACACGCGTGGCGGGGCGGCGTTGTCGGTCAAGGCGGTCACGGGCAAGCCGATCAAGTTCATCGGCGTCGGCGAGAAGCTGGACGCGATCGAGGAGTTTCACCCCGACCGCATCGCCAGCCGCATTCTCGGCATGGGCGACGTCGTCTCGCTGGTGGAGAAAGCCCAACAGGCGTTTGACCAGGAGCAGGTCGCCAAGACGCAGGAGAAGATGGCCAAGGGGACGATGGACCTCAACGACTTCGTCTCGCAGCTCGATCAGATGCGCAAGATGGGGTCGATGAAGTCGATCATGAAGATGATCCCCGGGCTCGGTGGGGCGCTCAAGGACCTCGACATGCCCGAGGAGGAGCTCAATCGCGTCCGCGGCATCGTCCACTCGATGACCGCCAAGGAGCGCCAGAATCCCGATTTGATCGAGGCCTCGCGCCGCCGGCGCATCGCCCGCGGCGCCGGGGTCGAGCCGCAGGAGGTCAGCGGCCTGGTCAAGCAGTTCACCCAGATGCGCGGCATGATGAAGCAGATGGCCGGCGGTGGGGCGGCCAACCGCATGCGCATGCTCCAGCAGCTCGGGCAGATGGGGGCGGCCGGCGGACCGATGCCCAAGGTCCGCAAGGGTTCCACCAAGTACCAGCCCCGCCGCGACGACAAGAAGAAGCGCCGCCGCCGCCGCAAGTAGGGCGGCCGTGGCCCTCTGATGGTGGGGCGTTGCTCTGCGTTGCCCCCCGTGTGCCACGACGCTGTGAGCCGTGCTTGCCGGCCCGAACGGCGCCATCCTCAGTCGAAATCCAGCTGCGCGGAGTAGAACACGCGACCATGGCGCGTGACCCCCCAGCGCCAGGTGTGCACGCTGTTGTACTCGACGTTCACGTCGACGATGCCGGACTCGGACGTCAGCACGATGTAGTGCTTGAGCGGCGTGATGGTCCGCAGCACGACGCCGGTATGGAACGTCACGCTCGTCGGGGTGACGCTGGTGACCCCGCCGCCGATGTCATCCGCCAGCCAGCATTCGAGCAGCGAGTTGGTGCGCAGGATGACGCGAAAGGTGCTCTGGATGGTCTGGCCGACCTTCGGGCTCACGCCAAGGTCGACGAACGCCGCGTAGTCCGGTGCGATGCGGTCGGCGAGCTGACGGATGAAGTCGCCGTGGTCGAGGATGTCGTCGTCGCTGCGGCGGATGGGGGCGCGGAGCTGGGCGAGCGCGGTGGCGATCTGGACGGCGGCGGTCTCGAGATACGAGGGGGCGAATGGCCCGCGACCCAAATCGGGGCCGAAGAACTCCATGTGTCGCTGGTTCATGGCAGACTCCTCTCGGCTGGCGGCGCGTCGAATCGGCGTTTCACGTGAAACGGAGTCTTCCCGCGCACTCGCGCGTGAGCCAGCCCTGTCGAGGTGTTTGGCGCCCGGTGCGCAATTCTGGTGGAGTTCGCGCCGCAGCCCTAACGACGCGCGCGGCACACGGCCGAGGATAAAGGGTGGTGACTTGAAGGGATGTGCTGCGCGTGCGGCCGCAATTCGCTTTCGTGGCGGCGGGACACCGCCTCTTCAGATGAAGGAGAATGAGCCGTGGGGATCCGTACTTCAGCCAGACTATGCATCTATGCGCTCTCGGTCTTTGCTTGCGCTTCGGCCAACGCAAGCGTTATTCACGGGCCGGTCGTCAATCCGGCTAACGGCCACACTTACTTCCTGCTGGAGCAGTCGCCATGGACGGAAGCGGAGGCCATTGCTGTGAGCATGGGCGGGCACTTGGCGACGATCCGTAACCGTGCCGAAAACGACTGGGTATTCAACACCTTCGGGGACATCGATGGGATTGATCGCAGCCTCTGGATCGGTTTGAACGACGCTGCGTCGGAAGGTGAGTTCGTCTGGGTGAGCGGTGAATCGAGCAGCTTCAGACTGTGGGGCAACAACCAGCCGGATGACTATCAGAACGAGGATTACGTTCACATGATGCGTGTGCAACAGGATTACAACCAGCCGCCGCGGCGCTGGAATGACATGGACGACGTAGGCAGCTACTCGGCGTATGCCCCGTACCACGGCATCGTGGAGATCATCCCCGAACCTGCGGGGCTTCTGCTCCTTGCCCCGGTGATGGCCCGACGCCATTGGAACCAGCGGCAGCGCGGCGAAAAAGGGTAGGCAGGTTTCGGCGGGTGGAACCCGCGCTACACGACTGCGCTACGACTGCTTGGCAGCGGCTTTGGCCTTGGCGATGACGTCTTCCTGCACGTCGCGCGGTGCGATGCGGTAACACGCGAAGTGCATCGAGAAGGTCCCGCGGCCCTGCGTCATCGAGCGCAAATCCGTGGCGTAGCCGAACATCGCCGCCAGCGGCACCTCGGCGGTGATGATGGTCACGTCACTGCGCACCGCGGTGCCCTGGATGATGCCGCGACGCGACGTAAGGTCCCCGACGACGCCGCCCTGCTGCTCGGTCGGCACTTCGACCTCGACATTCATGATGGGTTCGAGAATCGCGGGCCGGGTCTTGAGGTAGGCCTCCTTGAAGGCCTCGCGGGCCGCGATCTGGAAGGCGACGTCGGACGAATCGACCGAGTGCGACGAGCCGTCCTCGAGCACGATGCCCACACGGACGACCTCGTAGCCCGCCAGCGGCCCGTTCATGCGGGCATCCTGGAAGCCCTTGTCGCACGAGGGGATGTACTCCTGCGGAATGCGCCCGCCGGTGATCTTGTTCTCGAACGAGTAGACGTCCTCGGCCTCCTCGGGCAGCGGCAGCATGCGGCCAACGACGTGGCCGTACTGGCCCGAGCCGCCGGTCTGCTTGCGGTGCTTGTAGTTGAACGAAGCTTCCTTGGTTGGTGCCTCGCGGTAGTTCACGCGCGGCGGGCTGATCTCGACGGCGACCTTGTACTCGCGGCGGATGCGCTCGACGTACACCTCGAGCTGGAGCTCGCCAACGCCGGCGATGATGGTCTCGTTGGTCTCGTGGTCGGTTCGGACGTGGAAGGTCGGGTCTTCGCGAACGAAGCGCTGCAGCGCCTTCGCAAGCCTGTCGCGGTCGCCGCCTTTGGCCGTCTTGATCGCCAGCGAAATCACGGGCTCGGGCGTCTCGATATTCTCGAGCGCGTAGTTGATGCGATCGTCGCAGAAGGTATCACCCGAAGCGCAGTCGACGCCAATGAAAGCGACAATGTCGCCGGGGCCGGCCTCTTCCACGTCCTCGCGGTCGTTGGCGTGCATGCGCACCATGCGGCCGACACGGATGTTCTTGCGCGAACGCGTATTGCGCAGGGTCTGCCCCTTGCGCACACGGCCCTGGTAAACGCGGGCGTAGGTGAGCTGGCCGAAGGACTCCTCGACGAGCTTGAACGCCATCGCGACGCCGGGCGCGTCCGGGTCCGCGGTGATCGCCACCTCGGCACCGTCGTTGTCGTTGTCCTCGGCGTAGTAGACGATGTCCAGCGGGGATGGCAGATAACGCACAATCGCATCGAGCAGCGGCTGCACGCCCTTGTTGCGGAACGCCGAGCCCATCATCACCGGCACGATGTCCCGACTGACGGTGAGGCGGCGGATGATCTCGTGGAGCTTGTCGGTCGCCGGCTGCTGGTCCTCGAGCAGCATCTCCATCAACTCGTCGTCGTACAGCGAAAGCGTGTCGAGCAAGCCGTGGCGGGCGCGGTCGGCCTGCTCCTGCATGTCGGCGGGAATGGCCTCGCGCCGCACTTTCTCGCCGCGGTCGCCATCGAAGTACACGGCTTCCATGGTGACGAGGTCGACGATGCCGCGATGCTCCTGCTCGAGGCCGATGGGGAGCTGGAGCGGAACGGCTTCGAGGCCGAGCTTCTCCTCGATTTCGTTAACGACGCGCATGGGGTCGGCCCCGACGCGGTCGAGCTTGTTGATGAAGGCGATGCGCGGGACGCCGTAGCGCTTCATCTGCCGATCAACGGTGAGCGACTGCGACTGGACCCCGCCGACGCCACACAGCACGAGAATCGCGCCGTCGAGCACGCGCAACGACCGTTCGACCTCGACGGTGAAGTCGACGTGGCCCGGGGTGTCGATGACGTTGACCTGGTGGTCGAGCCAGGCGACGTTGGTGGCGGCGGAAGTGATGGTGATGCCGCGTTCGCGCTCGAGGTCCATGTGGTCCATGACGGCGCCGCGGTCGCCATCGCGGACGTCGCCCATGCGGTGGATGCGGCCGCTGTAGAAGAGGATGCGCTCGGAAAGCGTGGTCTTGCCCGAGTCGATATGGGCGGAGATGCCGATGTTGCGAATCTTGCGAATAACTTCCATCACTGTACCGCCTCTGCGGAAACTGATCAGGCACTTCTCACTGGCCGGGTCGCCCAACGCGACCAGCCGCCAGGGGTGCGGATCGGAGCCAATCTTGTTAGTGCCCTGTCCGCGGCCGGTTGGCCGGGATCAGGCTTACTGAGTCCCCACGCGCATCGGAGGGGTCCGGTGCCAGCGTTGTCACCCGGGACCGCGCGTCGGTCGCGAGGGTGGGCAAAGATACCACCGGCCCGATGAGAGATTGCGAAAATAGCAGCGCGGGGGTGAGGATTCAAGGGCAAAGTGGCTTTAAGTATGGTTGTGAGCGAAATTTAACCGGCTCTTAGCGCGATGGGGCGGGATTCTGAGGAACCGCTCCCGGAGGCCGGGTTCTGGCGGGTAGGGGAGTCGGGACGGCGTCGGGCGGTTGACCGTTGGCTGGGGGCATGGTATTATGGCGATATGACCATGAATGCAAAGCACTCCCGCCAGCGGTACGAGGCCCGGGCCCAGATTGCCAAGGCCCTCGCCCACCCCAGCCGACTGATGATCCTTGATGCGCTTGCGGATGGCGAGCAGTGCGTCTGCGATCTCACCCGGCTGGTCGGCGCCGATCAATCCACCGTGTCCAAGCACCTCGCCATCCTCCGCAACGCGGGCATCATCGACTTGCGGCGGCAGGGGGCGATGACGTTCTATCGCTTGCGGATCTGCTGTTTGCAGGGGTTGTGGGCATGTATTGAATCGGTGCTGCAGGACGACCTCCGGCAGCGCCAGGCTGCGTTGAGTGAACAACAGGCATGACCGCCATCACCCACCTGCGACAGGTGCTCGCTAACGGTCGTCGCCGCGATGACGTCATCTGCGGCGCGATGGTGGCGATTTTTCTGCTGGCGTACTGGTTGCCGTTTGCCGAATTGCCGGCAACGGGGACGGTCGCGAACGCTGGCCGGGAAGCGCTGCTGATGGTCCAGGAGTACGCGCGGGAGCACGTGCTGCTGTGCCTGGTGCCCGCGCTGTTCATCGCGGGGGCGATCGCCGCGTTCGTGTCGCAGGCGGCGGTGATGAAGTACTTCGGGGCGCAGGCGCACAAGGTGGTGGCGTACACGGCGGCCGCCGTCTCGGGTTGTGTGCTGGCAGCGTGTTCCTGCACGATTCTGCCGCTGTTTGCGGGCATCTATACGCGCGGGGCGGGGCTGGGCCCGGCGACGACGTTCTTGTATGCCGGGCCGGCGATCAACGTGCTGGCGATCATTCTCACCGCGCGGGTGCTCGGGGCGGAGCTCGGGATTGCGCGGGCGGTCGGCGCGATCATCTTCAGCGTCGTGATCGGGCTGTGCATGCACCTGATCTACCGCAAGGAAGAACGCGCGCGGACGCAGGACGGCGGCTTCGTGGTGCCGGACAATGATGACCAGCGACCGCTGTGGCAAATGGGGATCTACTTTGCGCTGATGATCGGCATTCTGGTGTTCGCCAACTGGGGGCGTATTGATGACGCGGGGCTGGGGGCAGCGATCTGGCGCGCGAAGTGGGTGGTCAGCGCCGCGCTGACGGTTCTGCTGGCGGTTGTGCTCGCGCGGTGGTTCTCGCGCGGTGAGCTGCGGGCGTGGGTCGCCAGCACCTGGACGTTTGCCAAGCAGATTCTGCCACTGTTGCTGGCGGGCGTGCTCGTGGTGGGGTTCCTGATCGGGCGGCCGGGCGAGCCGGCGTTGATTCCGCAGTCGTGGATTGCGGCCTGCGTCGGTGGCAACGGCCTCGGGGCGAATCTGTTCGCGTCGGTGGCCGGCGCGCTCATGTACATTGCCACGCTGACCGAAGTGCCGGTGCTGGAGGGGCTGCTGGGAGCCGGCATGGGACGCGGCCCGGCGCTGGCGTTGCTGCTGGCGGGGCCGGCGGTGTCGTTGCCGAACATGCTGGTGATCCGCTCGGTGTTGGGGACGCAGAAGACCATCGTGTATGTCGTGCTGGTCGTGGTGCTGTCGAGCACGGCCGGCCTGGTCTATGGACAACTGATCGAAGGAGGCCTCTTGTGAAAATCGAGATTCTCGGCACCGGCTGTGCCAAGTGCACGGCGCTGGCCGACAACACGCGGGCCGCGGCCGACAAGCTCGGCCTGGATTATGAATTGGAGAAGGTCAGCGACCTGGGGCGCATTTCGTCGTACGGCGTGATGATGACGCCGGCGCTGGTCGTCGACGGGCAGGTGAAGGTCTCGGGCAAGCTGCCCAGTGCGGCGGAGCTGGAGAAGGTGTTGGGGGGTAGCGAATAGCGACGGAGGGACGGCGCTGGCGCAAGAGTGTGAACGGACCACTGAAGACTGGCGACTGACAACCATGTCCACGCGCAACATACTGAATACGCTGATCATCCTCGCGGTAATCGTCTTCGTTGGCGGCGTCGCCTGGTACAAGGAGGCGAGCCGGCCGCCGGCGGAAGCCATGGTGCGGCGCGTGCCGGGGTTGCCGATGATGCTCGATCTCGGCGGCGAGACATGCCCGGATTGCCAGGCGATGGCACCGGTGCTGGCCGAGCTCAAGCGGGAATACGAGGGCCGAGCGGTCATCCAGTTCATCGACGTGATGAAGCACGGGCACGTGGGCGAGCACTTCAACGTGCGGATCACGCCGACGCAGATTTTCTATGATCGTGCCGGCCGTGAGGTCGCGCGGCATGAGGGTGGCCTGACCAAGGCGGAGATCGTCGCCCGGCTCGAGAAGCTGGGGGTGATGCCGGTTCACTCAGAGTAAGCAATCGCGATTCCGACGGGCAGCGGCCGCTTCGCCCATTGAATCTCGCGTTCTTCATTCTTCGGCTGAAAGCCGAGCGCGGACAGCCAAGGACGATTGATGACTGACCTCACCGCCCAACTCGTCGAAGCCATCCAGGGCATGTCGTGGTTTGCGCCGCTGGCAGCGCTGGTCGCAGGGCTACTCACTGCGGCGAATCCCTGCGTGCTGGCGATGGTGCCATTGATGGTGGCGTTCGTCGCCGGCCAGCAGCAGCGCAGCGTACTGCGTTCGTTCCTGTTGTCGCTGGTATTCTCAGTGGGGCTGACAGTATCGCTCGTGGCAGCGTTTCTGGGCCTGCGGCTGGCCGCTGACTTCGTCCCGCCGCGGTATTGGGCGTACGTTGCCAGCGCGATCTGCCTGCTGGTGGGGCTGCACCTGACGGGTGTGTTGAATTGGCAATTGCCGGCGCTGGCCGGTGCGCAGCCGAAGTACCGCGGTTTCGTGGGGGCGTTTCTGCTGGGGGTCCTGTTTGCGCTGGTCTCAACGCCATGCGCGGGGCCGGTGCTGCTGGCGGTGTTGGCGCTGGCCAGCGCGGGCAGCAGCCTGACGTTCGGCCTGGTGATCCTGCTGTGCTACAGCCTGGGGCACTGCGGGCTGGTGCTGGTGGGCGGAACCTCGATGGGGCTGGTGCAGCGCATGGCGGATTCGCGCGGCTGGAATCGTGCGCTCGACGTGATGCGCCGCGCGGCGGGCGGCATCATTTTCGTCCTGGGGCTCTACGTCTTGTACAGCGCGTGACGCGCGGTCGCGCGCCAGCGTATCACGGATCAGTCGCGATCCGGCAGCCACCAGCGCTCCGAGAGCGGCTTGTGCCAGCGGTGCGGCTGCGTGGTGGGCGGCGCTTCGTCGAGTTCGATCAAGGCGCGCAGACAGTCGAGCGCGTACGCCTCGAAGTTGCGCTGCGCCTGGTAGCGCGCGTCGCATTCGCGCCAGTCGCCCTTCTCGTGAGCGACCGACACTTCCTCGCCGTCCTCGTTGAGGAGCAGCGATGAGGCGTGCAAAGTCGCCAGCGGCTTGCAGAAACGCGCATCGTAGAGCACGCCGAAAACCTGGGCCGAGTTCGGCCCGAGGCCGTTGGGGGCGTAGACGAGCAGCAGCCTGGCGCGCAGGTCGAGGGCTGTCTGGCACAGCCGCTCGACGGTCGGCGGGAAGGGACGAATGGAGCGCCGGTTCAGAAACACCAGCTCGCGGATGCTGGCGACGCCGCGCATCCGCTCGGCCCAATGGCTTTCTTCGGCGGGGCGCATGTCTTCGAGCACCATCTCGAAGTGTCCGTTGGCGTCCTGCGGCATGAGTCTGGCGACGGCGAGCGCGCAGGCGAAACGGCCGTGGCTCTGGTCGTCGGCGACCAGCGCGAAGCCGTTGTCCGGCGCGGCGAGGCCGGCGGCGACGTCGTCCATCTCGATCGGGGGTTCATAGACGACGGCCGGCCTGTCGGCGCAGCCGGCAAGCAAGGCACACGTGAGCACGAGTGGAACGACGGCGATGAATGGCGAGTGCCGCATCTGAGTACTCCCAACAAGAAACGGACCTGTCGGTGTTATCGGGGCAATCAAGGGGGGACATGCGTAAGAGCGAGCAAAGGGCCGGAAGAAAGTCGCGGGACTTATGCGGGGGTGAAGCGGGGACGATACATACCGCGGTTCAATCCGAGAACGAGCTTGCGCATGGATGGTGTGGACGTAAAGGAGTTTCCCGACGTTGTCAGGACGCACGCTGAACCTGCGCTCGCGCAGGCAGAGGCTGCGCCGGCGACGCCGGGCCTGCGGCGGCGGCGTTTCCTGTTGTCGATGTCGCCGGCCACGTGGCTGGTGATTGACCTGACCATCATTGCGCTGGCGACGGCCATCACGCACGCGTTCATGGTGTTCGTGGCATCCGGGTTCGAGTGGATCGCGAATCCGTGGCTGGCGAGCACCGCGCTGTGCGTGTGCACCATCGTGGCGGGGCTGGTTTTCGGACTCTTCGAACGCGACACGCTCTGGTCCCGCAGTGCCGTCGTTTTTCGGACGGTGATGACGGCGTTGCTGGGCGTGGTGCTCGCGTTCGCCGTCTTGACCTTGTTCTTCTATGCCTCGGCGAGCCGCTGGGTCGGGCTGGTGGTCGCGATCCTCTATATTGCGGCGGCGCTGCCGCTGCGGCTGTACGCCCACGGCGTAATCACCGAGGCCTGTGCCCGCGTGTTGTGTGTCGGGGCGGGTGAGTCGATCCGGCGGCTGGTGAACTCGCTCAACGGCGGCCGGCACCGCTACTACCAGATTGTCGGCCACCTGCAGGCGGCCGAGGGTGTCCAGCGCCTGGTCGCCGCGACGCACCAGATCGAGCCACGGCCGCGCTTCTGGTCGGAGGCGGAGCTGCAATTCGAGGAGAGCTGCCCGCACCTGGGCCGCATCGAGGACATCGGCGAGGTGATTGCCGAGAACGGGGTTGACGAGGTCGTGTTCGGGGCGGAACTCAGCGGCAATGCGATGGTCGGGCCGGCGGTGGCGGCATGCCTGGAGCGGCGCTGCCGGGTGACCGACCAGGCGACGTTCGTCGAGAAGCTGCTGGGGGAGGTGCCCGCGGACAGCATCACGGCGGAGTGGTTCCTGCGGGCGGACGTGCAGAATCACGGCAGCTACGACGCGGTGAAACGCGTGATGGACGTGATCGTTTCGGCGATCGGCCTGGTGCTCACGCTGCCGTTCATGCCGATCGTGGCGCTGATCATCCGGCTCGACAGCCCCGGGGCGGCGCTCTACAAGCAGTCGCGTGTCGGGCAGCACGGGCGGATCTTCAACATGTACAAGTTCCGCACGATGCGCAGCGACGCCGAGAAGGACGGGGCCAAGTGGGCCCAGCAGAATGACACGCGCGTGACGCGGATAGGGCGCTTCCTGCGGCGGTCGCGGATCGACGAGCTGCCGCAGTTGTTCAACATCCTGCGTGGCGACATGTCGCTGGTGGGGCCGCGGCCGGAGCGGCCGGAATTCGTGCGTAACCTGGAGCAGTTGCTGCCGCACTATCGCCTGCGGCACCTGGTCAAGCCGGGGCTGTCGGGCTGGGCGCAGATCCACTACGGCTATGCGGGGAACGTGGAAGACACGCTGCGCAAGCTGTGCTACGACCTGTACTACCTGAAGCACCGCTCGCTCGAGACCGACATGGCGATCCTGATGCGGACGTTCGGGACGTTCGTACTGGGGGCGCGCTGAGCGAGCGTCAGGTGGTCGCGGCCGGTTCTGGCGTGGGGGCCGGGGGGTTGCAGCGCTGGGTGGTGTCGTAGCCGAGTGTGCGCATCGTCGCCCCGTAGCGCTCGTAGATCACGTCGAGGTCGTCTTCGCTCAGTTCGTCGCGCCAGCCGCCGACCTTGCCCTTGCGCACGAATGGCTTGCCGGCGGCGTAATCCTGCATGACGGGCGGGTGCTGCTTCTCGAGGTCGCGCATACGCGTGAAGTCGGCGTGGAACGCGGCGCGCTCGAGATCGTCGGGGGTGTAGCGGACGCCGGTGGCGGCCAGCGCCTTGTCGAGCGTGTCGATCACGTTGCGGCGCAGCTCCTCGTAGCGCACGAGGTGGATGCGGTGCCGGCGGCGGTGGTCATCCAGCAGCCAGCCGGTGACGTGGCGGTCCCAGTCGCAGGGGAAGCGGGTGGTCGTGCGG
Source organism: uncultured Planctomycetales bacterium (assembly GCA_964448675.1). Classification (GTDB taxonomy): domain Bacteria; phylum Planctomycetota; class Phycisphaerae; order UBA1845; family Fen-1342; genus CAYUZU01. The sequence continues at coordinate 253,970 of CAYUZU010000003.1, read as the reverse complement.
ATCCAGTCGGGCAGGGAGAGCTCGAAGCCCGGGGTCCAGCGGCAGTTGTGGTGGTAGTAGGACACGAGCACGTCGCGCGGGTCGCGCAGAATGTAGAGCACGTTGCCCTGGGTGAGGCGCGGGTCATAAGGGCTGTGTGACAGGAAGAGCCGTGGGCGCGGCGCGTGGCGGAACTGCCGCAGCGGGAGCGCGTCGTGCGGCGTATAGGGCGTCAGGTCGAAGACGTACTGCTCGTAGTTCCGGAAGTTGAGCCAGTCGCCGCTGAGCCCCAGCCGCGGGCCCAGGACGGCGTGGGCGACCAGGAAGTGCATCCAGGTCGTGCCGGATTTGGGATAGCTGACCAGGAGGATGTCGTCGTGGCGGAGGCCGCCGTCGAACAGCTTCCAGGACACCAGTTCGGTTGCCTGGCGAAGGACACGGCGAATCCGGGACATCAGTGGTTCTCCTCGGCGCCCGCGGCGCACAGGGTGGTTGGCTGCGCGGCAGCGGCAGGGACGGTCTGCACCTGCCAGGACAGCCGGGGACAGACGACGCCCGGCCAGCGCTCGGCCCAGACCGAGCCGGTGTTGGCGGCGCCGGCGACCTCGACCCAGAGGCAGTCGATGGCCTCGAGCAGGTACTTGATGCCGGGCTGGCCGGCGCCGACGCGCAGCAGGTACGTCTGGGTGTTGAGGAGGCGGGCCGGGATCTCGCACACGCTGCGGTAGTGGCCGGGTTGATGCACGGGCAGTTGGACGGCGTGGTCGGTGGACCCGAACGCCGTCACACCGTCGGGGGTCACCAGTTGCATCGCGACGCGCATGCCGCTGATCGGGCGCGTGACGCGGTACTCGATCTCGATCCGACAGGGCTGATTGACGTCGACGACTGACAGGGGCCGACCGGCGCCGTCGCAGAGGCGCACGCGGCGGAGGCGGAACTCGTCGCAGCCGGGCGCCGTAGGGTCATCGGGCCAGGTGGCCTCGCTGCGGGTCTGGTGGTCGGGGGCGCTGGCCGCGAGGTACTGGCTGATGACGGCGTCGGGCGGGCCGTCGGCGGCGACGCGGGCGTCCTGCAGCAGCACGACGCGCGAGCACAGTGAACGAATCGCGTTCATGTTGTGGCTGACGAAGATGACGGTGCGGCCGTTGTGGGCGATGTCGCCGATCTTGCCGAGGCACTTCTTCTGGAATTGCGTGTCGCCGACGGCCAGCACCTCGTCGATCAGGAGGATTTCCGGGTTGAGGTGGGCGGCGACGGCGAAGGCCAGGCGGACGTACATGCCGCTGGAGTAGCGTTTGACGGGCGTGTCGAGGAACTTGCCGATCTCGGCGAAGGCGACGATCTCGTCGAACGCGGCGCGGATCTCGGCCTGCTGCATGCCGAGAATGGCGCCGTTGAGGAAGATGTTCTCGCGACCGGTGAGCTCGGGGTGGAAGCCGGTACCGACCTCGAGCAGGCTGCCGATGCGTCCACGGGTGCAGATCCTGCCGGCCGTGGGGGTGACGATGCGCGAGAGGATCTTGAGCAGGGTGCTCTTGCCGGCGCCGTTGCGCCCGATGAACCCGACGACCTCGCCGGGTGCGATCGCGAGGTGCACGTCGCGCAGGGCCCAGATGGTCTCGTCGTTGTCACCGTGCTCGCCGAGGGCGCACAGGCGGCGCCAGTGGTTGCGTACGGCCTCGGCCAGGGCACCGCGCCAGGTACGCGTGACGCGCGTGGGCCGGCCGATCCTGTAGCGCTTGGAGACGCCTTCGATGACGATGGCGGGCTGGCTCATGAGCGGGAGATACACCACGTTGAACGCGGGGGGGGGGGCACACGGCGTGCGTCCCAGCCTTCCGGTGGGACTATCGGAAGGGCGACGCGGGCTGCTTGAAACGGCGGTGGCGCAGGAATTGCGCGCCATGCCGGGGCCCGGCCGTGCGGGGGGCGGCGAGTATGGGCCGGCGCGGCAGCGCAACATGCGGCCGTCGCGGGCCTGGGAAGTGAACGGCGCGCCGCGGAGGCCCCGATAGGACCACAGAGCGTGACGCGGTGCATGGTCCGGTCGGCGCGTGCCGATCTGCCGGCCTGCCGGGACCGCCGGCGGCGCTGCCGAGCGCGCGTGGGTGCAATGCATGACACAGCATTCGACCGCGACCATCACGCCGGCCATCGAACGCGTGGCGCCCCGCGCGCCGACCCTCCGGCAGCGCTACTGGTGGTGGCGCAATCAGCTTCGGCGGCGCTGGCACGATTCGGTTGCCGACGCCCGGCTGCGCCGGCTGCGCAAGCGGGCTTGCGCGCAGCCGCGGTTCACGCCGGGGCGGGTGACGTTCGCCGGGGTCTCGATTGCGTATGACGACCTGCTGTCGCTGGTTGCCGAGTATACGTATATCTTCCGCTGGGGCATCTACGACTTCGCGCCGCGCACGCCGCGGCCGCTGGTGATCGACTGTGGTGCCCACATCGGCACCAGCGTGCTCCGCTTCAAACAGCTCGCGCCGGACGCCCGCATCGTCGCGTTCGAGCCTGATCCGGCGATTGTGCCACTGCTGGAGGAGAACATCCGGACGAACGGGCTGCGCGACGTGGAGATCGTGCGGGCGGCGTTGGCGCTGGAGCGGGGGGAAGCGGCGTTTCATGCGGCGGGCGACTCGGGAACGCTGGTGAGCGATCCGGCGGGTGGCGCCGCGACCTGTGCCGTGCCGACCGAGCCGCTGTCGGCTTACCTGCGCGAGCCGGTGGCGTTTCTGAAGATGAACATCGAGGGGGCGGAGTGCGCGGTCCTGCGCGAGGCGGCCGAGCAACTGCACAACGTCCGGCAGATGGTGGTCGAGTACCACGGCTTTCCCGAGTGCGGCCAGAATCTGCACACGATCCTTGGCCTGCTGCACGAGAAGGGGTTTCGCTACGTCGTGCATCATTTTGACTATGCATCGAACCCGGCCCTCCGGCCCCCGTTCCGCATCGATGGCGACACGCGGTTCTTCGCGCTGGTGGCGGCTACGCGCTGCGACCGGGACGTTCCGGCGGTGGTCAAGGATGGCTAGACGAGCAGCCGATACGCGCAGCGTGGAACCGTAACGCCGACTGGCCGCCGAGAACGTCATGGCTTTCCTCTTCGCAACCTTGGGGGCGCAGCTGCGCCAGACGCTGGTACGACCCGCGCGGCGTCTGGTGGGGAGACGTGCCCGGCCGGCGGCACCGCGGGTGGTGGACCGCGTCGAGCCGGTGAGCCGCAAGTTCGGTTTCGATCGCGGGCAGCCGATCGACCGCGTTTTCATTGAAGCGTTCCTGGAGCAGCATGCGGGCGATGTGCACGGTCGGGTGCTGGAGGCGGGGGATGCGGAGTACACGCGGCGATTCGGTGGGGCGCGGGTCACACGAAGCGACGTGCTCAATGTGCAGGATGATCCGGGGACGACGATCGTGGCGCACCTCGAGCAGGCGGACCACGTGCCCGAGGCCCAGTTTGACTGTGTGATCCTGACCCAGGTGCTGTGCGTCATCTATGACCTTGGTGCCGCGCTGCGTCACGCGTGGCGCATCCTCAGGCCGGGGGGGGTGTTGCTGGTGACCGTGCCGGGCGTGTGCCAGATTTCACGGTTCGATGCCGATCGCTGGGGAGACTATTGGCGTTTTACGCCACAGGGGTTCACGCGGCTGCTCGGGGAGCAATTCGGCGCGGCCAACGTCACGACCGCGGCGTATGGCAACTTCGGTGCCGCGACGGCGTTGCTGGACGGCCGGGCGGCGGACGAGGTGCCGGCGCGCTTCCTGACACAGCGCGACCCCGATTTTCCGGTCTTGATCGCCGGGCGCGCCGTGCGCGCGGCGGCACTGGGAGGTGCCGATGTCCAGTCCTGAGCAGCCATCCACGATGCTCGACGCGGCGGCCCCGGTTCCGGCGTCGCCGGCCAGCGGTGATCAGGGCCTGCCCGCCAACTGGGACACGGCAGCGGGCATGCTCGGCAACATTCCTGTGGTACCCGAGCGGGTCCGGTACGCCGTCGTGGTTGAGGGGCTTCGTGGCTTGCCGCACGACGCGCGCATTCTCGAAGCGGGTTGCGGTGACGGCCGCATTCTGCGCACACTGAGCGCGCTGGGCTTCAGCAACCTGACGGGGACCGAAATCAGCGCCGAACGCATCGCGGCGGTGCGTCGCCGCGGGCCGGCGGATGTCGCGCTGGTACGGTCGGCCGACATCCCGTTCGCACCGGAGAGCTTCGACGGAATCGTGTCAGCCGCGGTGATCGAGCATGTGGAAGACCCGCGCGCGTGGCTGCAGAAGCTGGGCGAGGTGCTGCGCCCCGGCGGTGCCCTGTCGTTGACTAGCGATAGTTTCATGTGGCGCTGGCTGCAACGGCTGGGGCTGTATCGCAGCGAGCAGCCGATCGACCGGGCGATCTGGCCGGGCGATCTGCGGCGCTGGGCGGCCGGGGCGGGCCTGCGGATGGTTCGTTACGGCGGTTTCTACAACACGCCGGATCAGTGGGCCTACTTCTGGCGGTGTATACGGACATTTCGGCCGCGCTGGTGGCGCTGGCGCGTGAACCAGGTGCGCGGGCTGTTCGGGCTGACGCCGGCCGTGCCGCGGCAGTTGATCATGTTTCATCCGCCGAACAGCGAAGCAGAGGAGGTGCCGTTGATTCTGGCGGCGTTCGACCTCATGCCGCGCCACGTGCGGCGCGGGCTGTGGCCGAGTGTCTTCTCCTACGAGAGTTTCTTCTGGTTCAAGAAGGACGCGTGAGCGCCGTGGGGCCGGCGGGACTGGTGACGGCGCAGCGCTCGCTGCCACAGCGGTTGCGCGCGGCGGTGGCGCGGCGACTGGCGCCGCCGACGATCGTGCTGCTCTATCACCGGGTGCTGCCCGAGGTCGGGCGCGACCCGAATCTGCTGGCGGTCAGCTCGGCGAACTTCGCCGCCCAGCTTACCTGGCTGAACAGGCACTGCCGGCGCCTGGATGTGCCGGGTTTCCTGCGCAATTTTGAGCGACCGGCCCGCACCAGAGTCGCGCTGGACGGGGGCAAGCCGCGGGTGCTGGTGACTTTCGACGACGGCTACGCGGATAACTTCCATTACGCGCTGCCGATCCTGCAGCATCATGGGTGGCACGGCCTGGTGTTCGCGTGTAGCGGGCTGATCGGGACGAACGAGCCATATTGGTGGGACGCGCTGGAACGCATCGTGTTTGACGGGGTGGGCGGCGGCCGCTGGTGCCTGCCGGACGGCACGACGTTGGTGCGACAGACCGATCCGCGGGCCAGCTACGCCGAACTGCACGGGCAGCTCAAGCCGCTGGGGCACGATCAGCGGCGGGCGGTGCTGGACGCGCTCGCGGAGCAGTCGCAGGTGGGCCGCGAGGCACGCGATCTCGGCCGGCCCATGACCTGGAACGAGCTGCGGGGCTGGTGCGCGGGGGGCATGTTCGTGGGCGGGCACACGTGCACGCATCCGCAACTCGCCGCCCTCCCGGGTGACGAGGTGGAGCAGCAGATTACGGCCGACCGCGAGACCCTCGAGCATGAGCTCGGTTGCGAGGTGGAGACGTTTGCGTATCCGTACGGCACGCTGGCGGACTTCGACGAGCGGGCGGCGCGGGCGGCGGCGGCGGCGGGGTATCGCTGTGCGTTCGCGAATCACGAGGGCAACGCCCGCTGGTCGCCCGGGTCCTACGCCATTCTACGCTGCCTGGTGCGTGACTGGCCGGTCACGGAGTTCGCCGCCCGCTTCGCGGCGTGGTGCCGGTGAGTGCGGTCACCAGCGGGCCCCGTCGAGCGCGTCGCGTGCGCAAACTTTGCGCGCCGTCCCTGGGCAAAGGGGCGTCAATGGGGTCCTTGAAGGGGCCGATAGGTTGAGCGTGTGGCGGCCGCGCCTGCACTGCGCGGTCACCTGTCGTGCAAGCGGTCTGCGCCGTGCGCAGCGGTCCTGAATGACGCGGTCCATGTTCAACGTCGCCCGACAACGCCGCCTCAACGTACTGACGGCCAGCACCTGCCAGACGGATGGCGGGGCGGGGCGGTCGGCGGAAATGCTGTCGGCGTATCTGCGTGACGCGGGGCATCACGTGCAGGCATTCGTTGCGCGCAATCCGGCGCAGGACCCGCACTGTCACGTCGTCGGGCATTGGCGCACCGCGGGGCTGGCGCGCCGGCTCCGGCGGTGGGGCTTCCCGGAGGTGGGGGAGCTCACATCGCTGCTGTGGCAAGCACGCCCGGAATACGCTACCGCCGACGTGCTGCACCTGAACAACATTCATGGCGAGTACGTGTCGCTGGCGGCGTTGCCGGTCTGGGGCTGGCAGAAGCCGGTGGTGTGGACGCTGCATGACCTGTGGTCGCTGACGGGGAACTGCGCGGTGCCGCGCGACTGCGACCGCTGGCGGCGCGGCTGTGGCCAGTGTCCGCGTATCGGCACGTACCCGATGGCGCCGGTCGATCGCAGCCGGTTCTATCGCGGGCTGAAGCCGGCGGTGATTCGGCGGCTGCGGCCGCGGCTGGTGACACCGTCGCAGTGGCTGGCCGATCGGGTGCGCGAGGTGGTGGGGTTGCGGCGGTTGCCCCTGCGGGTCATTCGCTATCCCATCGATTGCGAGCTGTTTCGGCCGCGCGAGGACCGGGCGGCGCTGCGGCGGCAGTTCGGGCTCGCGCCGGATCGGCCCACGGTCATCATGAGCGGGTTCAGTTGGGCGGATCGCTTCAAGGGGCCGGACAAAGCGGCGGCCGCGCTGCGGATGGCGCACGAGCGGGTTCCGGGCCTGCAACTGCTGATCATCGGGATGCAGAGCGACGTTGTATTGGCGCAGGCGGGCGTTGCCGGGCGGGCGCTGCCGTTTCTGGAGGGACGCGAGCCGCTGGCGGATGCTTACGCGGCGGCGGATGTGTGCCTGTTCCCGTCGCGGGCGGAGAACTATCCGCTGACGATTCTCGAGTCGCTGGCGTGTGAAACGCCCGTGGTCGCGTTCGATGTGGGGGGTGTGCCGGAGCAGATCGATCACATGCAGAGCGGGTACGTGGCGCGCGACGGGAATGCGGAAGAGCTCACTGCGGGGCTGGTGGCGATTCTCGGGACGGCGGGGCGGGCGCGCGGCATGGGGCGGCTGGGTCGTGAATTCGTGTTGCGCACGTCGGCGGTGTCGGTGGTGGCGGCGCAGTACGAGCAGGAGTATCGGCGCGCGCTGGTGGCGTGGTGCCATCGCCGCAAGCAGGACTCGCCGCGGTTCGTGCGTGGGCCGCTGGCGTTGCGTGTTGCGCGGGCACTGGGGTGGCCGGCGACGGCGGTCGAGCGGACGGCGGTGTGCCGTGACGAGGCTGCAGTGTCGACGGTGGCGGGGGGCCGGCGATGAGCGTGGTGCCGGCGACATTGCAGCAAGTGCGTCCAGGCGAGTCGGTGCCCGCGGTCGACCAGCCGCTGATCTCGGTCGTGACGCCGTCGTACAACCAGGGGCCGTTCATCGAGCGGTGTATTCGCAGCGTGCTCGACCAGGGGTACGAGAACTTCGAGCACATCGTGTTCGATAACTGCTCGACCGACGAGACGCGTGACGTGCTGGTGCGCTACCCGCACGTGAAGTGGTGCAGCGAGCCGGACCGCGGGCAGAGCGATGCGCTGAACAAGGCGATCTCGCATGCGCAGGGCGAGATCATCGCGTGGATCAACGCGGACGATTATTACAAGCCGGGGGCGTTTGCGCTGGCGGCGCGCGAACTGCACCGCGACAGCGGCGTGTACGCGATCGCCGGGCGGGTGGAGCTGGTCGATCCGGCGGGGGTGTTGCAGACAACGACCACGCCGCACTTCGAGGGGCATGACTACCTCGCGGATTTCTGGTCGCATCATTACGGCTTGTGCCAGCCGGGCGTGCTGTTTCGGCGCGAGGTGCTGGGCCGCGTCGGGCTGCTGCGGGTCGATCTGCACTACGCGATGGACTACGACTTCTGGCTGCGGCTGGCGCAGCATTACGACATCAGGGTTGTCGATGACGTGGTCGCGGGATACATCGTGCATCCGGCGAGCAAGACAGGCTCGGCGTTGTACGGCACGGGCTTCGTCGAGGAGATGGCGGCGGTTGCGCGGGAGCATTGGGGGCCGTGGTGGTCGCGACGCTACCGGCAATATGCCCGGGCGTGCAATCGTTACCGGTGCGATATGCTGGCGATCACGGTCGTGGGCGCACACAAGCGTGACGTGTTCGACTGGCGCCACGTGTGGCGGCTGGCGCGGCGCTGGCCGTGGGCGTTGTGGCGGCCGAACGTGCGGGCGGTGGTGATTGAACGGCTGCTGGGGCCGCGGCTGTTCGACCTGGCGCGGCGGGCCTCTGGCGGGCGGGGGACGGGCTGATGCGTTCGGACGCCCCCGGCCGGCTCGGCCGCGTGACCGTCGTGATTCCGACGTACAACCGGGCGGGACTGGTGCAGCGCGCGGTCGACAGCGCGCTGAAACAGACGGCGCGCGACCGCTGTGACATCGTGGTCGTTGACGATGGCAGCACCGATGAGACGCCCACTGTGCTGGGCCGCTACAACGGCACGGTCCGCTATGTGCGACAGGACAACGCCGGCGTGGCGGCAGCGCGTAACACGGCAATCCGCACGTGGCCGAACGAATTCGTCGCGTTCCTCGATTCCGACGACACCTGGACGGCCGATGCGATCGAGCGGCGGCTGGCGGCGTTGCACCGCTATCCGCAGGCGGTATTCGCGGCGGGGCAGGGGGTCCTGCGCGACGCGGGCGGACGGGAGTGGGGCGGTGATATCCCTGCGGTGCCATTCGATGTGCCGGTGGACCTGGCGCCGGCGTTCTTCGAGCGGGTGTTCGTCGTGACGTCGTCGGTGGTCGTCCGGGCGCGGTACTTGCGGCGGACGGGGTTGTTCCCGCTCATGAAACGTGGCGAGGACTACCTGCTGTGGCTGCGGCTGGCGTGCCAGGGACCGGCCGTATTGCTGCGCGAGCGCGTCGCGACGTGTGACTGGGGCGCGCCGGCGAGTCTATCGCGGCATGCGCTCGACGTGGCGCTGGCCGAGGTGCGGCTGCGCTATCTCATGCAGCCGGAACTCAGGCGTCGGCCGGACTGTCGGGCTGCGTGGCGGCAGGGACTGGTGCGTCGACTGGCGGCGTTGCGTGACCAGGCGTGGCGGCAGGGGGACGATGCGCTGGCGGCGCGGGCCGGCTTTCGTTCGCTGATGCTGCAGCCGACGGGGCGGGCGCGCTGGGAGTGGGGGCGGGTGGTGCATGCCCTGTTACGCTGCGCAGCGCGTTGAGGCTGTGTGCCCAGTTGAAGGTGCGCCTGGCGATCTCGTGGGCCGCGGCGCCGAGGGCCCGGGCAAAACCGCGATCGCCGGCGAGTGCATTGACGGCGGCGGCGAGGGCGCTGTCCTGGCGGCGATCGTAGAGCAGGCCGCCGCCCTCGTCTTCGATGACCGCAGCCAGGCCGGCGTGCACGTGCGGCGGATCGTGGTGCGGTACCAGGGCCGGGCGGCCGCAATACATCCCCTCGCGAATGACGTTCGGGTACGTGTCGTAGTGGCTCGTCGACGCGACGGCGTCGGCGGCGGCGTACCACGGGGCGATGTCGCGTTGCTGCCCGGCGAAGTGCACCCGCGGGGCGACCCCGCATGCACGGGCGCGCTGCTCGAGAAACCCACGCTGCGCTCCGACGCCGACAATCAGCAATCGAACGGCCGTGTGCATCTGCGGCAACTGCTCGATGGCAAGCTCGAAGGCCTTGAGACGCGTGAGCGAGCCGACCATCAGCAAGCCGAAATCCGACTGCGCCAGATTGAGCGCCGCACGCTGCCGGGCCCGCATCTCCGGCGTAATCTCGATCCAGCGGCAGCCTTCCGGGCAGAGGCGCGAGCGACGGCGTAGCGTCGGGTCGAGGGTGACAAGCTCCTCCACGTGGTAACGCGTCGGGGCGAAGACCCAGTCGACGCCCGCGAACGCGCGGCGCTCGGTGCGGCGATCGGCCGCGGCGGCGCGACGCGACCAGAACCGCCGGGCCTCCGCGGGCGACTGTGTCAGCGCGGCGGTCGTGCAAAGCAGGCCGCTGTACTGGCAGATCAGCGTGACCTCCGGCCAGGCCGCTCGGGCGGCGTACGACCAATAGGGTGAGAAGCTGAGGAACGCGACACGCGGCGGCGGCACGCGGCGCAGCCGCTGGGTGAGGATTCGTGGCATGCACCACGGGTGCATGCGCCATAGCAGCGGCAGGGGGGCTGTGGCGACGTTCTGCTGTGCGACGCCGGCGGCGGTCGGCGGCAGCGTGACGGCGTCGTTGGCGAAGCCGAGCAGGCGTGTCTCGTAGCCGGCTCGCTGGCAGGCATCGCCCAGGCCGCGGCCGGCAATCGCGGCCCCGCCAAACCCCGCGAGGTCGCCGTGGGCGGCAACGTAGACATCGGGCGCGCTGTGCGGGCTCATGGTGTTCCTGCCGGCGCTGGCCGGGGCGCGGCGACGGTGGCTGTCGACGCGGGCTCGCCCGGTCGCGAAGGCTGCCCCAGGATGGCGTCGACACAGCGATCCCAGCCGGCGTTGCGCTCCGCGACGGCGAGGGCCTGCCGCGCGAGGGCTGCGTACAACTCGCGGTCGTGCAGCAGCCGGTTCATGGCATTGGTCAGCGCCGTCGGATGACGCCGATCGTAGGTCAGCCCCCCGCCGAGGGCTTCGACGATCGCCGCAGCCCCGGCATAGACCTGCGGCGGGTCGTCCTGCGGCACGAGCGCCGGGCGGCCAAAGGCCCAACCCTCCTGAATGGTGTTCGGGTACATGTCGTAGTGGCTGGTCGAGACCACGACATCGGCGGCGGCGTACCAGGGTCGCATGTCCGGCTGCGGGCCGGGCAGGTGGATGCGGTCGAGCAAGCCGCGGCGCCGCACCTGCTGTAACAGCCCGTCGTGCTGCGGACCGTCCCCGACGATAACCAGGTGCCCGCGACGATCCACGCCGCGCAAGGCCTCCACGGCGAAATCGAGTGCCTTGTTGCGATCGAGCAGCCCGGCCGCGAGGAAAAGGACGGTGTCGGCGTCCAGGCCGAGGTTGGCACGCTGCTGCTCGCGCAATTCCGGCGCGAAGTCGCTCGGCGGCGGGCCATAGGTGCGAATGTCCACGCGCTCCACCGCCGCGGGGCACAGCTGCCGAACTTCGTCGCTGACGTGCGGCGTGCCGCCGAGGATTGTGTCGGCCATTGCCAGGGCGCGTTGCTCGGCCCGGCGGATCCCGAGGAAGTCGAGCCGGCTCCAGAGCGTCGGCGGGTGGCGCTGTGGCCAGGTGTAAGGCAGGCACAACGTGAGGAAACACGGGATGTTGTAGATGACGCGTGTTTCGGGCCAGGTCTGCTTGGCGGCGATGACCCAGTGCATTGTCATGCCGACAAACGCGATCCGCGGCGGCGGCAGGCGTCGCAGGAATCGTTCCAAGGCCGGCACGAGGAACCAGTGGCGCAGCCGCCACCACGGCGTGTGGCCGTCCACCGGGGCATCCAACTGCGACGCGTCTGGCGGGATCGGGTCGCGCAGGGCCCCGGCGCTGGTCGTGCCGAGCAGCAGGGTACTCAGGCCGCGGGCGCGACAGGCCAGGTGGATTGCCGTGCCGCGGGTCCAGGCCCCCCCCCAGCCCTGGGCGGTGCGGTGGGTCGTGAGATACACATCGCGGCGGTCGAGCATGCAGTTCCTTCCGGCCGTTGGCGCGGGCGGATTGGGCGGAGGTTCCGGTTGGTTCGTATCCTCCTTATCGACGGGGTTGACGGGGTGGCTTGTGGTGCTGGCGGTGGGTTGCCGCGGCGTGGTGGCAGGTCAAGCGAGGATTGCGCCGCCACCGATAGCGACAGTGACGATGTCGGAAACTCTGCCTACGGAGCCAACTACCATGCCGCCGGCTGCCGCCGTCCAGGGACTGGCCTGGGTGACTCGCAATTTTCCGCACATGCCCGGCTGGTGGCGTCTGGCGGGGTGGCTTGACCAGCAGCGGAAGACGCTGGCGCAGCTGCCGCCGCAGACGGTCAAGTTCGCGGGCGATTTCCTGATGCGCGTGCGGCCCGAGGACGAGAACGGGCGGCGCGTGTTCATCCATGGTTTCGAGCCGGCTGAGCGGCTGACACGGCATTTTGTGCGCCTGTTGCGGCCGGGCGACTGTGTCATCGATATTGGCGCGAACGTGGGGTACTACACGCTGACGGCGGCGAAGCTCGTGGGGCCGACCGGCTGTGTGCACGCCTTCGAGGCGGCGCCCAAGACGCTGGAGCTGCTGCGGGCGAACGCGGCGATGAACTCGCACGTGCCGATCCGCGTGCATCCGGAGGCGGTGACGGATCGGTGTGGCGCGACGCGGTTCTTCACCGCGGGAGCCGAGGAGACCGGGTACTCGTCGATTCGCGACCTGGGGGCCGGGGCGGCGACGGTGGACACGGTGCGGACACTGACGATCGACTCGCTGCTCGGCGAGCTGCCGCCGGTGCGGCTGGTCAAGCTCGACATCGAAGGGGCGGAGCTGATGGCGTTGCGCGGCATGGCGCAGCTGATCAAGCGCGATGAACCATTCATTATCACGGAGATCGACGACCAGTTTCTGCGGCAGTTGGGGTATGATGCGCAGCAGCAGTGCGATTTCCTGACCGAGCGGGGGTATGCGCTATACCGCATCGTGGAGCGGGGCGAACTGAAGGTGCTGCACACACCGCCGACGGATCGCTGCAACCTGCTGGCGTGTCCGCCGGGCGTGGAGGGGCTGGCGCTGGCGCAGCCGGTGTTGGACGCGTAGGGGGCGGTTGCTGGACGGCGGAGGCGCGGTGAGGGTGTCGTTTTCGCTGTCCGTTCCCTTGGACAGGCGGCGGAGGCGTTTGGCTTGCCGCGCGGCGGCTGATCGCATACGCTAGGGGACTCGACGCGTGCGGCCGGTTGTGGCGGACGTGCCGACGGCTGGAGAGGTGCCGGAGTGGCCGATCGGGCCGGTTTCGAAAACCGGTGAACCCTATGGGTTCCGCGGGTTCGAATCCCGCCCTCTCCGTTTGGAATGAGGGGTCGTGGGGCAAAGCGGTCCTTCG
>CAYUZU010000003.1:0-240873 GCA_964448675.1 uncultured Planctomycetales bacterium | reverse complement strand
ACGCGGGGACGACGCCGCAGGCGCCGCGGCCCCGCGAATCCCGCCCTCTCCGTTTGGAATGAGGGGTCGTGGGGCAAAGCGGTCCTTCGATCGACGTTGTTGCTTGCGCGCTGAGGGCGGGATGAGAACCCGCCGTGAGCGCAGCGAGCACGCGGGGACGACGCCGCAGGCGCCGCGGCCCCGCGAATCCCGCCCTCTCCGTTTCTTCTGAGCAGCGACAGCAGCGCCGCGCGGACACCGCCGCGAAGCTCATCTTTCCGGAACGCACGCGCGCCGCGCCTGCGCAGCGCCGCCGTCGCCCACCAACGGCCGACTGTGCTTCGGTCAACGCCGCCCCACTTCTCTGTATCCATCCGTGCGGCCGTGATATCATACGCCGGGCCGCGGGATCGAACGGCCGGGTCGCAAACAACTCAGTCGCGCCCGCCTCGACTCCAACCGCACATCGCCAAAGGAGGCACATCATGCCCGATACCGTTTACAAAGTCATCGAGTTGATTGGCACCAGCGAGACCTCGTGGGAAGAGGCGGCCCGCAACGCCGTCGAAAAGGCCGGCGAGTCGCTCAAGCACCTGCGCGTGGCCGAAGTGCAGGAACTCGACATGACCGTCGAGGACGGCAAGGTCACGCTCTTCCGCGCGCGGGTCACGGTGTCCTTCAAGTACAAGCCGTAATCCGCTCCCCTCGGCTTCGACGGCGGCCGCGCTCTCGTTACGGCAACGGGGCCGGTCGTCAATCGCACCCCCCACGCCGCCGGGTGCCGGCCAAGGGGCGAGCGGGGACGGTATGTCCGGCGCCAGGTCCGCCGCCACCGGTCGTGCGGCAGCGTCCTGCGGTCGGACGGTTGCGCTGCTGCGCCGTACACCCTCTATAATCCGCTATTGCCCGCCGCGAGCGTCCGGCGGGTGCGGCGACGAACGCGCCGGCGGCGGCGCGTCCTGGCGACCGTTCGCCCAAGAAACGAGTCCCCCACGCAGGATCGCCCGCGCAGCGCGGTGCGGCGCGTGGCGGCTGGAGGTACGGCAGACTTGCACCAGGCGCGCGGCGACAATCTGCACGACCGCGTCCGCGACGAACTCCTGCCGCGCGTGCGCCAGCCGGCCCAGTACATCGGCGGCGAGGTGAATCAGCTCGTGCGACCGGGCGACTGGGCTGCGGCGCGGGTGCGCGTCGCGCTGGCGTTCCCCGACACGTATGCCATCGGCATGTCGCACCTCGGCACCCAGATCCTCTATTGGATTGCGAACCACCACCCCGGCGTCTGTGCCGAGCGGGTGTACGCCCCCTGGACCGATGCCGAAGCGCTCATGCGCGAATGCGGTCTGCCGCTGTTCACCTGGGACACGCGGCAGGCGGTGCGCTCGGCGGACCTGCTCGCGTTCTCGCTGCAATACGAGCTGTGCTATGCCACCGTGCTCAACATGCTCGACCTGGCCGGCGTAGCGGTGCGGAGCGACGCGCGGAGAGAGGCGGATCCGCTGGTGATTGTCGGCGGACCGCAGGCGGACAACCCGGAACCGATGGCGCCGTTTGTCGACCTGGTCGCGGTCGGCGACGGCGAGCACGCGTTGCCGCCACTGTGCGATGCGGTCGCCGAACTCAAGCAGGGCGGTGCGGCGCGATCCGAGATGATCCTCGAGCTGGCCCGGCGTTTTCCGTGGTTGTACGCGCCGCGCCTGTATACGCCGACGTATCACGCCGACGGCACGCTGGCCGACTTCGGTCCCAATGTCGCCGGCATTCCGACCGTTATCGAGCGGTGTCAGACGCCGGATTTCGAGGACTCGCCCGCGCCCGAGCGTCCGCTGGTCCCCTGGACCGAGTCGGTGCACGACCGCATCGCGATCGAGATCATGCGCGGCTGCCCGAACCTGTGCCGCTTCTGCCACGCCGGCTACACAAAGCGGCCGCTGCGGCTGCGCAGCGTCGACCGCATCCTGGACATTGCCGAGCGAGCCTACTGGGCGACCGGCTACGACGAGATCGGGCTGCTGTCGCTGTCGACCGCCGACTATCCGCAGCTCGGGGAGCTGGCGCGGCGTGTCAACGAGCGTTTTGCGCCGCGCATGGTGAACATCAGCTTCCCGTCGCTGCGCGTCGATCAGATGCTGCGCCACATTCCGTCCCTCGGGGCCAGTGTCCGCAAGGGCGGCCTGACGATGGCGGTCGAGGCGGCGGCGGACGACATGCGCAGCGCCATCCGCAAGAAGGTCACCGACGGGCGGCTGCTCGACGGTGTGCAGGCCGCGTACGAGGCCGGCTGGAGGCGCGTGAAGCTGTACTTCATGGCCGGCTTCCCGGGCGAGCGGCCCGAGGACATTGACGGCATCTGGGAGCTCAGCAACGCCGTCAGCCAGGCCCGCCGCGCGATCGGCAAGCCGCCGGCGGCGGTGACGTCGTCGGTGAGCTGGCTGGTGCCCAAGCCGTTTACGCCGCTGCAATGGGCCGCGCAGCAGACGGTGGGGTACTTCGAGGCTGTGCGCGAGCGACTGCACGGCCTGAAGCGTTCGCAGCGCTCCGCCGTGCGGATCAACACGCACGCGCCCGAGCGGTCGGTGCTGGAGGGCGTGCTGGCCCGCGGCGATCGGCGTGTGGCGGACGCCATCGAAGAAGCCTGGCGCCGCGGGGCGCGCCTCGACGGCTGGGATGATTGTTTCGACCACCAGCGGTGGCTGGCGGCGTTCGAAGCCACCGGCGTCGACCCGGCGTTCTACGCTCATCGTGAGCGGCCGCGTGACGAGCGGCTGCCGTGGGAGCACATCGGGCTGCACCTGCCGCGGACGTTTCTCGAGGCGGGTTATCGTGACGTCTTCGCGCAACTGGCCGCGGTGAAAAACACGTAAGAACAGGGCGGTCGCCGCAGTTCGCACGTGGCGCGCGGCGCATGGCGCAGACATCTTGCGTTTCTTTTTGACTCGCGCCGATTCGTGAGTCATATTAGATGGTGGCCGGACCATTATTGTTGGGTCCACACGGGATACTGGATCCGAGGCCGAATCGACGGCCGCATGTCATTGCAGTTCAGCGTTTGCCGGGAAGTCACGGATTGTGCTTGGCAAGTGCGGTGCGCACCGCAGGACCGACAGCAGATCCGTCATGATCGTTGAGGGCGAGCGCCCAGGTTAAAACCAAAAAGCCGACTACCAAAAGAGGGAGTGCTCGCCCTCCTTGCGCCACGCCGGTGCGCGTTGCACCGGATGTTCATATAGCTGACCCGCTTCCGCGTGCGAGAGAGCGGACCCGGAAGCGGGTCTCTCCGCGCGCCGCTCCGGCGCGCGGCGCTGTGCGCTGAGCGGCCTCGCGCCGCAGAGACGGCGCCGGCCAGCCGGGTCACGCCGCACCACGTCCGCCTCCTCCATCAAGCCTCATCCCCACAGCGTCCGATAGCAGTTCGCGAGAAGTGCGCCAGCCGCGCGCCGCACCAGGGCGTGCCGTCCGTGGCTGACGGGTCCTTAAGGAGCCATGCAACATGAACTCGTTTTCCCGCCTGGTTGTGCCGCTGCTGGCCGCTGCCACTGTCGGAGCGTTTTTCGGTTGTGTCGAGACCCCCGGCACCGGCGATCCGACCGGTGCGTCCACCGCCGAACTGACGGTGAAGCTGCACGCCGACTACGGCGCGTCGGCCCTTGACGCCGGCCTTGCCGCGCAAGGATTGCGCGTCGATTCCTGCCCCGACGACACCCCCGGCAACGACGAGGCCGGCTTCCCCAGCACCGCCGATTGCGACGGCGACGGCGCCTTCATCCGTTACATTACGCCCAGCAAGTTCAGTGTTGCGGTCAAGCGGCTGAGCCTGATCGCTGCCGATGGGAGCTCGGTCGACATTGTCGCCGACAAGGGCACGCTGGCGGCGTCGGACGTGGTGGACCTGTCCGGGGCAGTGACGCTGCCGACGGCGACACTGGCGGCCAAGCGCTACACGCAACTGGTCGCCGAGCTGTACTACTACGAGCTCGTCATGCCGTTGAACGCCACGGGGAACAGCCAGTGCGTGCGGATATACCTGAGCGACGACGACTTCCCGCAGGAAGGCAATGGTGGCCACCACCAGGGTGACATCACGCTCGTCGACGACGATGGGAACGAGCTCGGCTTTGCCCCGTCCGGTGACGCGTGGACTGCGGCGGCGGCCCTGGCGGACCGTGGCACCATCATGGGGGCGGGCGGCATGGACTCCGAGACCGGTCATCGCCGCGGGCTCTACGGCGGCACCGACCTGTGGGACGCGACCGACTTCATGCAGGGGCCGACCGCCGATGTTTTCATCATGCGCGAGGAGATCGACCTCGATCTCACCGGCGGGGCCAAGACGCTGTCGGTTGTATTCAACGTGGCCGATACATGGTTTTACGAGGATGTCGACGGGGACGGCGTGTTCGGGCCTTGCGCCGGTGAGCCGGCCGGCAGTGACGCGTGCAGTGAAGGGGCGGCCTGGTCGCCGATCTTCCCGCTGCCGCAAGTGACGATCGAGTAGTCGCGCATGAGATTGTTCAAGCCTGATATCCGACCGGTGGCGGTGTACAAGTGCCGCACGCGGGCCCGCCGCCGACTGTCCCGTCGTCTGGGCCACGTTTATGGTCACCTCCGGCGGCGACGACGTTGACGCGGGCGCCGGCGCGGCGTGATCACTTATCAATGATCGATGATGGTGGGCGGGGTGGCGTACCGGCGAGTCGTCGGACGCTCCCAGGGCAAAGCAGAGCGATGCCCTACCATTGGATCGGCGATGCCGTGCCATTGGTTCGGCGAGGGGAGGGGCGCGATTCTCGCCGCGTCAGAACGTTTCCCAGTGCACCACTTCGGCCAGCGGGCGTTTCGGCGGGTCGGGAATGTCCGCACCGTAGCCGATCGCGACCAGGGCCACGAGCCGGTAGTCGGCCGGGGCACCACAGGCCGCCACGATCGCCGGCGCGTACGGCTTCTTGTCGCCGGCAACCCAGCAGGTGTCGAGGCCGAGGGTTTTGGCGGCGATCATGAGCTGCGTCGTCGCGGCACTGCCGTCTTCGAGGTAGTACTTGGTGTCGGCGCTGAGCACCACGATGCAGGCCGGTGTGTCGGCGATGAACTTGCCGTGATCGGTGAGGTTGCCGACTTGTTGCAGCTTGTCGCGGTCGGTCAGCACGACGAATGCACACGGCTGCTCGTTGCGGGCCGTCGGCGCCAGCCGGGCGGCGTCGATGACCTTTTCCAGCAAGCCGCGCGGGACAGGGTCGGGCTTGTATTTGCGGACGCTGCGGCGTTGCAGCACGGTCTGGTAAGCGTCCATGATGGGTCCTCCAGGTGGTGCGAGTCGGGGCTCGGGCCATACTCTCACGCATTATGGCGGCTGGGCGCGAAAAAGAAGACTGCCCGGCCCGCAAGCCGAGCAGTCTGTCACCCTCGCGGAGTTGTGTGTCAGATCGCCGCCGGCTGGAGGGGCCGGCATCGTGACGATGCAACTCCTGGCACCTCAGGGAAGCTCGAGACGCGTTGGTTTCCGTTGGACGTCGCCCGAACAGCGCAAGTATGACAAAAATGGTACTATTTGCAACCGTGAATCCTGCGGATTTTGCTGGAATGGATAGGGCCCGATAAAAGCCGGCCGGCTTGTTCTACCGGGGGAATGTGCTTGTCGTCGCCGGCGCGATCGTGCAAGGCTGGCCGGCGATCAGCGCGGTCAGCGGCTTGCCGCCCCGGAGTTCAATGCTCACTTCGGTGCCGGTGATGCTCACCCGCAGCGGCTGGCCCTCCCAGACCAGCGGAAAGTGCAGGCTGCGCCACTGGGGCGGCAGGTGCGGGTCGAGGTGCAGGATTTCCGACTGCATCCGCGTTCGGAAACCCGCGAAGCCCATCACGACGACCTGCCAATTGGCCCCGGCGCAGGCGGCGTGGATGCCCTCGGCGGCTTCGCCGACGCGGAGGTCGAGGCTGGCGGAGGCCTGCCACATGCGGACGGCTTCGTCGTGGCGGCCGATCCAGTTGGCGACGATGGCATGCATCGATTGGCTGAGGCTCGAGTCGTGTGAGGTCAGCGGCTCGTAGGTGTCATAGGCGATGGCCATCTGCTCGCGATCGAATTCCTGCGGGAAGAGCGCCATGAGCTGAATCACGTCGCCCTGCTTGAGGACCTGGCTGCGATAGAGCCGCTCCTGGCTGACGGTGGCGCCGAGCCGGCGCCGGCGGTCGGGCCAGTGCTTATCGAAGTCGAACGGCTCGTAGGTGAAGAAGTCGTCGGATTGGAGCACCAGGCGGCGCTCGTCGTCGTAGGGCATGCGCAGGTTCTGGGCGACGCCGTCGAAGCGGGCGAGTTCGCCGTCAAGCAGCTCGAGCTGCTGTTGCAGGCGCGTGGCGGCGTCGGGATCGAGGCGGTGCAGCTTCTGCCAGGCGAACGAGGCGAGCGAGAGCGCGAAGGCGACCAGGCGATTCGTGTAGGCGTTGTTGCGGCTGAAGGGCGTGTACTCGTCGGGCCCCATGACCATGAGCAGCTCGTAGGTTTCGAGCCGCGGATTGTAGACGACGCGCTCGCACCAGTAGCGGGCGGTCTCGGTCAGCACCTCGACGGTGTCCTGCAACAGGCGGAGGTCATTGGGGTTGGTCAGGTGCGCGTGCCACAGGCCGTAGGCCGCGTCGGCGGTGACGTGCACCTCGTGGTCGGCGTATTGCCAGTTGGGGCAGTTGTCGTCGCCACTGGGGGCACTTTCCCAGGCATAGCGGGCCCCGGGATAGCCGTAGCGCCGGGCATTGCGGCGGGCACCCTCGAGCGAGGCGATACGGAAGCGGGCGAGCGTCTTGCCGACGTCGGGGCGCGTGTAGAGAAACAGCGGCAGCATGAACAACTCGGTGTCCCAGAAGTAACGCCCGCAGTAGGCTTCGCCGGCGGCGCCCTTGGCGTCGATCGCGCAGCGCGGATCGTCCTCGACGATGGCGCGCAGCATGTGATACAGCGAGGTGCGCAGGGCGCGCTGGCTCTCCGGGTCGCCTTCGATCTCGACGTCGGTGCGTTCCCAGCGCTCCTGCCAGACGGCGTCGGATTCCCCGGCCAGGCGGTCGAACGTGCTGGCAGCGGCCTGCCAGGCCATCTGTCGGGCCGCGTCGAGAGGCGAGCCGCTGACGTGGTGGGACGACGTCATCGCGGCGAATTTGCTGACGCGGACGCTCTGCCCGGGGTCGAGGGTACAGGCGCCGGACAGCGCGACCCAGCGGGGCTCCTCGTCAATCTTCCAGGCGATGTTGCGATCGCACGTGACGAGGGCGGCCGCGGCCACTTCGATGCCCGCGTTGGTCTGCACCGACAAGGTGATCGGTTCGTGCTCGCCGGTGATCGCGACCGATTCGAAGTGGTCAAAGCCGTTGGTGCGGACCTCGGCATCGAGCGCGCCGATGAAGCGCAGCTCGGCGGGGGGGCCGTCGACGTGCTCGACCGTGCAGCGCAGCACCATGACGTGTCGCCGGCGGGCGCTGATGAAGCGCTCGAAGGTGACGCGCAGTGTGGCCCCCGCCAGTGTCTGCCATGTGAAGCGGCGTGATAGGCGGCCCGTGCGCAGGTCGAGCCGCCGCTCGTAGTCGCTGATGCGCCCGTGCTCCATGTCGAGGCGTTCGCCGGTGGCGTAGATGACCAGCCCGTGAATCGCGGGCAGGTTGATCATCTGGTCGAGGCAGGTGGGGTGCGGGCCGCTGACGCCGGGGAGGTAGGTGCCGACGCGACTCTTGAAGTCGGGGAACGTCTCGACGGTGACGTTGCCCATCAAGCGGAGGAATTCGAGGTCCTGGGGGTCGTCGCGCAGGCCTTCCTCGAGTGATGCACGCTGCTGCAACGGGCCGCTGCCGATGGCGAAGAGGCCCTCGTAGTGGCGGTTGTTGCGCACGTCGAAGTCGCGTTCGACGAGCGACCAGGTGTCGGGCGTGGTCATGCGGCCGCGCTCCTCCGTCGTGTCAGGTGGCCAATTCGTGCAGCAGGCGCTCGTGGGTCTGGTAGATCAGTTCCTGGGCCTGCTCGACGTGCTGCGCCGTGGTCCGCAGGTTGCCCACGGTCAGCCGCAGGACATAGCGGCCGCGCAGGTTCGTGTGCGACAGGAACACCGGACCGACGGCGTTGATCTCCTGCACCAGGCGCTCGTTGAACTCGTCCTGCTTCTCGGGCGGCAGGTCGGGCGTGGCGCGGAAACAAACGGTGCTGTAGGGCACGGGGGCGACGCGCTCCAGGCCGGGCTGTGCGTCGATCCAGTCGGCGAAGCGGCGGGCCAGGGCGCAGTGATAGCGAATGCGTTCCTGCAGGCCGCGGACGCCGAAAGCCCGCAGGACCATCCACAGCTTCAGGGCGCGGAAGCGCCGCCCGAGCTGCACGCCGTAGTCCATGAGGTTGGTCGCGTTGGTCTCGGAGGTGGTCAGGTAGTGCGGCACGATCGAGAAGGCGCGGCGCAGCAGGTCGGGCTCGCGGACGAGCAGCACCGAGCAATCGACGGGGACGAAGAGCCACTTGTGCGGGTTGGTGACGATCGAGTCCGCCTGGTCGAGGCCGGCGGTGAGCGCCCGGTATTCGGGGCAGATCGCGGCGGCGAGGGCATAGGCACCGTCGACATGCAGCCACATGTTCTCGCGGCGGGCGATGGTGGCCATCTCGGCGACGGGGTCCATCGAGGTGGTCGACGTCGTGCCGAAGGTTCCGACCAGGGCAATCGGGCGGCGGCCGGCGGCCTTGTCGGCGGCGATGGCCTCTTCGAGCTTGTCGATTCGCAGGCGGAAAGCCTCGTCCGTCTCGATGCGGCGCAAATTGTCGAGGCCGATGCCGAGCGTGATGGCGGCCTTGTCGATCGACGAGTGGGCCTGGTCGCTGCAGTAGATCGTCAGCGGTGGCAGGTCGGCGCGGCCGGCCATGCCCTGGCGGCGGATATCGAGACCCTCGGCCCGCTCGCGGGCGGCGGCCAGAGAGACCAGCGAGCCCACGGACGCGGTGTCGTTGATGTGGCCGCGGAAGGTGTCGGGCAGGCCGAGCATCTGGCGATACCAGTTGCAGGCGTGTTCCTCGAGCTCGGTGGGCGCGGGCCCGGTCCGCCACAGCATGGCGTTGACATTGAGGGCGCCGGCGAGGGCTTCGCCCAAGATGCCGGGGCCGGAACCGGTTACGGCGAAGTAAGCCATGAAGCCGGGGTGGTTCCAATGGGTGGTCCGCGGCTCGATCAGCTCGCGGTAGTCGGCCAGGATGCGCTCGATCGGCTCGGGGTCTTCCGGGGGGGTCGGCGGGAGCAGCTTGCGGAGGTCGCCGGGCTGCATCTTGGGCATGACCGGGTATTCGCCGACGTGCTCCAGGTAATCCGCCATGAGGTCAGCCACGCGGTGCATGGCCTGACGGAAGGTGTCGGGCGGGATGTCGCCGGGGTGGTGGGCCGCGATCGCGTCGTCCGCGGCGCGGTCCACGGGCCTCGATTCGTCGCTTTTCATGCCGGTATCACTGCTCTCACACGGCCTACTCGGCAGGCGGATCCGGCGGACCCGCACGAATCACTCATTATGGCCACAGGCCGGTCGCAAGTCCACCATGGGCCCGTGAGGCGTCTCGACTCGTGCGCGTCGTAAGCGGCTGGTCACGGTCGCGGGCTGCGGGCTGCCGATAGGAAGGGGCAAGTAGACGCGTCATGGATGACCAGTCCTCCCCGGAACTGCAGTCCTCGCGGCGTCAGGGCGGCGGACGTGCCGGCCAGGGTGGCGCGCAGGACGTTTCGACCCGGCTGTTGGCCTTCTCCGGCCGGGTCGGCGAGCTCTGCGCCGAACTCGCCCAGCTCCAGCAGCTCATTCAGACCGAGACCGATGACCTCAACCGCCGGCACGCGGAGGTTGCCAAGCGCGAGGAGGAGATCCGCAAGCGGGCCGCGGCGCTGCAGCAGGAAGCGGGTGAGCTCGAGCAACTGCAGGCGGATCTGGATCAGCGCGGGGCGCAGCTCAAGAAGCGTCACGAGGAGTTCGAGAAGCGGGCGGGGGCGCTGGAGGAATACGAGGCGGAGCTCAAGGAGCGGCAGGTTGCGCTGGAGGCGCTGCGCAAGGAGGTCGACCAGCAGCGGAACGAACTGGCCCGCGACGAGGAGCGCCTGCACGAGCGCGAAGTGCCGCTGGCTTCGCGGGCGCAGGAGTTCGAGCAGCGGCGCGAGAAGATAGCTCACGAGGAAGAGGAACTCGACAATCGCGAGGCCGAGCTCGCGGCCCGCGCCCAGAGTTTCGAGAAACGCCGCGAAACGCTCGCGCGCGAAGACGAGGAGCTGCGCGAGCGTGAGGCGAACCTGGCGGTGCGGTCGCGCGAGCTCGAGCGGCGCCGCGAGGCGGTTGCCAAGGAGCAGCAGAAGGTCGCCCGGGCCGAAGCCGAGCGCGACACGCAGCGTTCCGACAGCGACCAGCGGCGCCGGTCACTCGCGGATGACGAGGACACCGTCCGCCAACTGGAGAGCGAGCTCGAGGCGCGGCGTCAGGCGGTGGAGCAGAAGCGGTCGGAGATCGAGGGGGTCGAGGCGGCCCTGGCGAAGCAGGCGGAGGAGCTCGACAGCCAGAAGCGCCTGATCGAGCAGGAGCGGGCCGCGCTGGACGGCGACCGCGGCGAGTTGGAGGCGGCGCTGAAGGGACGCGGCGCAGAGATCGAGCAGCAGCGGGCGGCGCTGGCGCAGGCCGAAGAGGAGCTCGAGCGACGCAAGGCGCAGCTCGAGGAACAGGGCCGGTCGATCGACGAGCAGGCCCAGGCACTCGAGGAGCGTGGGCAAGCCCTGGAAGAGCGGAAGTCCGCTTTGGATGGCGACGAGCAGGCGGTCGCCGAGGCTGCGGCGGCCCGCGATGCCGCGACGGATGAGCGCGGCGCGGCGTTGGCCCAGAGCGAGGCGGAGCTGCAGCAGCGGGAGGCCGAATTGCAGGCCCGTGCCGCCGCCTTACAGGAGCAGGAGCAGGAACTCGCGGGGCGTCAGGCGCCGCTGGACGAGCTGCGCGCGAAGCTCGAGGAGCAGCAGGGCGAGCTGGATGCGCTCCAGCAGCAGATCGACCAGCGCCGGGCGGAGCTCGAGGAGCAGGGCCACGCGCTGGAAGAAGCGGCGCAGGCGATGGCGGAGACGGCCAGCCTGGTGGAGCAGGCGACCGAACACGAGGAAGTGTCCGGAGAGGAGCCGGAAGCTGGGGCGGCCCCCGCGGAAGCGGCCGTCGAGCCCGCAGAGGAGCCGACACCGGAGCCAGCGCCAGAGCCTCCGGACGAAGCCGCGGTCAAGGCGCCGTCGGCGCCCGAGCCGGCCGCCGAGGGCCCGGCATCCAAACCGGCCCAGAAGAAGGAGGCGGGCGAAGAGGCGATCGACGAGTCGAGCCTGACCGAGGACCAGCGTCAGAAGCTGCGCGTCCTGCGGCGAATCACGGGCGGCAAGGTGCCCGATGCCGAACTGCTCAAGCGGATCGAGGGGGAGACCGGCGACGGCGACAGCCGGAAGAAGAAACGCGGCTGGTTCGGTTAGCGGCCGGGCGGCGAGTCGCGCTGCGTCATTCCTGCGTTGCGGGTGCCTGCTGGCTCGAGCTCCCGTTGGCCAGCACGATCTGGTTCTTGCCGGTGCGCTTGGCGGCGAGGAGCGCCTCGTCGGCGGAGCGCACGATGTCGTCGCAGGTCTTGCCGTCCCAGGGGAAGCAGGCCAGCCCGCCGCTGATGGTGACCGGGCCGGGCGCCTCGGGCCCGAGGCAGCGGAAGCTGTGCTGGTGGATGGCGTGGCGGAAGCGGTCGGCCAGCGCCATGGGTTCGCTGGGGTGTTGCGAGCCGGGCACGCGGGGCTTCTCCGCGTCCCACAGCACGATGCCGAACTCGTCGCCGCCGTAGCGCGCGACCACGTCGTGCTCGCGCGAGCAGTGGGTGAGCAGCGTGGCCACCTCGCGGAGGAGCGCGTCGCCGGTGGCGTGGCCGTAGCGATCGTTGTAGCTCTTGAAGTCGTCGATGTCGAACAGGAGCACGGTGACGCGCAGGCGCTCGGCGGCCGCCTTGCCGAGCAGTTCGGCGAGCGTGGCATCGAAGTAGCGCCGGTTGCGCAGCCCGGTGAGGTCGTCGCGCCAGGCGAGCTCCTGCCAGTGTTGGCGTTCGCGCACCTGCTCGATGACGGTCTCGATGAGGCGGGCGTAGTCGCCGAGGCGCGTGGCGTCGGAGGCGGTGAAGGTTCCGGTGCGGTGACGGCCGAGGGCGATGCTGCCGACCACCTTGTCGCCGCGGTGGATGGGCTCCTGCAGCACGGGCTTGGTGGCCTGGCCGACGGTGGCGGAGAGGTCCTCGATGCGGACGGCGACACCTTCGGCGGCGAAGGCCGACTGCAGCAGGTTGGCAAGGCGATCGAGCGTGGCTTGTGGACCTTCCTGCAGGTGACGCAGCACGTCGCTGAGCTGCACGACTTCCTCGACGGAGGGGAGGTCCGTCGGGCGGGTGTCGGGCCGCGGCGGGGGGGCCATCTCGAGCGCGGATTCCAGCTCGGCGCGGCGCACGGGCTCGATGACGTAGTCGTCAGCGCCGGTGTCGAGGGCTTCCTGGACCTTGGGTTCGTCGGAGGCATGGACGGCGACAACGATACGCGTCTCGGGCGCCACCTGGCGCAGATTGCGGATTGCGGTGATGACGCGCTGGCCGAGGCCGTAAGAGACGATGACGCCGTCGAACTGGCGGTGGCCGACGGTCCAGAGCCCGCCGAGGAGGTTGTCGGTGTTGACGCTCTTGCAGCGCGGCAACGCGTCGGCGACAGCGCTCCCGAGCGCTGGGGGACCGATGACAAGCAGTTGGGCGTTACCTCGCATCTGTTGGCTTCCTTCACCCGGCCGCGCAGGCGCGGCTCAATCCTCGTTCGAGCCGTTGAGCAGGGCCGAGAGCTCTTCGGCACTGAGAATTGCCCGCGGGGGGGCGGCGCGGGAACGATCCGGCGACTTGGGCGCTGGCGCGTCGTCGTCGTCCTCGTCGCGGTGTTGCGGCGGCGCTGCCTGCGTGTCGCGCGCGGGCGGTCGCAACTCCGGCAGATCGCTGACCTGGTTGCCCGCGGGCGGCGCGTCGGGCTCGACGCGCGGGCGCGCGGCAATCGCGGTCGCTTCGCCGGTGATGCGGTGCAGCACGTTGGTCGGCCCGTTCTCGACAAGCGTGTCGAGGGCGGCCGGGGTACGGCACGTCAGGATCATCGGGGCGAAGTCGAAGCCGGGGGCGTCGCTGCCGCCGCCGTAGACGAGCACCCCGACGCGTGGCCAGGTCTCGCGAATGTAGCGGATGATGCTGAACTCGCCGGGGGCCAGCCAGTCGGCGCCGACGATAGCGAGCTGGGGCACCTGCTCGAAGCGGGTCAGCAGATAGACGCAGGCTTCGTAGACGTCATCGAAGGTGGTGGTGTCGACATCGTGGTTGGTCAGCCAGCGCTCAATGCAGTCAACCATCTTGCGTTGACCGGTACGAATGTGAATCGCCTGACGGACCGTAAACACCGGCGTTGTCCTCGGAGAACCCGCGCTCGACCCCTTCTCGCTACCGCTGCTTCCTCCGGGATGATTGTACCCGCGGCCGGCGCTTCGTGTCAAAAAGCCCACAAATCACGACAGGAACGCTGCTTGGGACGCGGCGCGCCGGCCCGCGTGGGCCGGTGGCGGTCGGTTACTATCGGACAGCGCGGCGAGCGGCCGCGCCGCGACCGCGGTGCGGCGCTTAGAAGGGGGTGTTGCTGACCGGGGCGGCGTAGTCCTCGTGGCCGAGCGCCGGCTTGTGATTGTCGAACCGCGTAAAGGCCTTGTTGAAGTGCAGCGTGACCACGCCGGTGGGCCCGTTGCGCTGCTTGGCGATGATCAGCTCGGCGGTGTTGTCGTCGGGCTGGGCCGGGGCGCCTTCATCCGCGTTGGCTTCACCGGTGCGATAGTACGACTCGCGGTGCAGCAGCATGATCACGTCGGCGTCCTGCTCGATGGCGCCGGACTCGCGCAGGTCGCTCATGCGCGGGCGATTGCCGCGGCGGGCCTTGTCCTCGGGGCTGCGGTTGAGTTGGGCCATGGCCACGACGGGGACATTGAGGTCCTTCGCGAGCGCTTTCAATCCGCGCGAGATCGTGGCGACCTCGACCTGCCGGCTCTCGGCGCGGGGGATGCGCATGAGCTGCAGGTAGTCAACGAAGATGGCCTGCGTGTCCTGCCGCCGGGCGGCCATGCGGGCGCGGGCGCGCAGCTCGAGGATCGTCAGGTCTGCCGAGTCGTCGACCAGCAGCGGCGACTCGCTCAGGTCGTTGGCGACCATCTTGAGCCGCTCGAGGTCCTCATTGGAATGCCGGCCGCGGCGGAGCTGGTGCGAATTGACGCGCGCCCGGCTGCACAGGATGCGCTGCGCGATCTGTTGCCGGCTCATCTCCAGCGAGAAGAACAGCACGGGGTGCTGCTCGGCGATGGCCAGGTGCTCGGCGATGTTCAGGCCGAAGGCCGTCTTGCCCATGGAGGGGCGGCCGGCCACGATGACCAATTCGCCGGGCTGCAGCCCGCAGGTGAGCTCGTCGAGCTCGATGAAGCCGGTGGGCTCGCCGGTGAGCGCGTCGCGGCCGCGCCGCTCGATCGTCTTGAAGGCTTCCTGGACGAGTTCGGGCAGGGCCTGGGCCTCGCTGGTGACGCGCCGTTCGGTGACCTGGAAGATCTCCTTCTCGGCGAAGTCGAGCACCTCGCGGGCGGGCTGGTCGGCGTCGAGGGCACTGTCCATCACGCGCTGCGTGGCGCCGATGAGCTGGCGCAGCAGGTACTTCTCGTAGATAATCTCGGCGTAGTGGCGCGCGCGTGTGGCGGAGGGCACCGCGGAGACCAGGCCGCCGAGAAACTCGTACTTGCCGACGCGTTCCCAGATCCCGAGGCGGATGAGGTCCTGGGCGATGAGCTGGCCGTCGATGGGCTGGTCTTCGACGTAGAACCTGATGAGGACGTCGTAGAGGTGCTGGTGGCTTTCCCGCACGAAGGCGTTGCGGCCGGCGTCCTGGAGGGCGGAGATGACCTCGCCGATCGCCTCCTTCTCCAGCAGCATCGAACCGAGCACCGCGCGCTCGGCGTCGAGATCCTGGGGCAGGAGGCGATCGAAGGCCGAGCTGGGACTATGCCCGCGAGACTTCGGTGTCGTCGACGTCGACGTCGTCGTCTCGGTCGGCGTCGTCGAGCTCGTCACCCTCGAGGGCTTCTCCGTCATGAATGGCGCCTCCTTCGCGCACGACCCACAGCTTCACCTGGGCCGAGATTTCGTCCGTGAACTCCAGCGTGACCAGCCGGTTGTCGAGCGTGCGGATGGCACCTTCCAGCACGACGTGGTCCGGCGACACCGGGAAGCCCTGGGCATTCAGCGCTTCGGCGATGTCCTTCTCGTGGATACCGCCATAGAGGGTGCCTTCCGGGTTGGCCGCGGCCTCGATCGTGATCGAGACGTCCGCCATCTGCTCGGCGAGCTCGCTGAACTCCTTGAGCTTGCGGGCCCGCTCGGCCGCCGCGGCCTTGCGCTTCTCTTCGATGGCCTGGATGTTTTCCTCAGTGGGCTCGGTGGCCAGCAGCTGAGGCAGCAGATAGTTGCGTGCGTATCCGGGCCGCACCTCGACGATGTCACCCACGTGTCCCAATTTTCGCACGTCTTCAAGCAAAAGCAACCGCATGCCTGTTACTCCATGAGAAAATGCAATTGACAGTTTTGTTGACAGCCCGCCGCCGCAACTGCGCGCGGCAATGTCCGCGGCGCGGCGTCGCCGCGCTGCCGCAATCACGTCACGTATGGCATCAGTGCCATGAACCGGGCCCGCTTGAGTGCCAGGGCGATACGCCGCTGGCCGGCCGCCGTCAAGCCGGTGCGCTTGCGCGAAAACAGCTTGCCCTGGGCGCTGGTGACGCGCTGCAGCATGGCCACGTCTTTCCAATCGATCTCGTCGGCGTCGATGCGCGGGGTGCGCATGCGGGCGCTTTCGGCCAGGGTCCGCCGGACTTTTCTCTTCTTCTTGGTGGGTCGCAACTTCATGTGTCGTCTCTCGCGTTACACGTTGATTGACTAGAACGGAATATCGTCACCACTGGGTGGTCCGGGTTCGGGGTCGTAGGGGGGCGAATCGGACGAACGGCCGCCGCCCTGCGACGCCCGGGCGCCCGGGCCGGGGCCGTCGCCATCGCCGCGGCCGCCGAGGAACTGGAAGTTCTCGGCCACGACGGAGAGCTTGGAGCGCTTCTGGCCCTCCTGGTTGGTCCAGGAGTCATAGCGCAGCCGGCCCTCGATGAGGATGGGCCGCCCCTTGCTCATGTACTGGTTGATGATCTCGCCGGGCTTGCCGAAAGCGGCCACGTCGACAAAGCAGGTTTCGTCCTGCTGGTTGCCGTCGCGGTCGCGCCAGCGCCGATTCACGGCCAGACCGAACTCGCAGACGGCCGTGTTGCTGGGGAGGTACTTCAATTCCGGGTCGCGCGTGAGGTTCCCGATCAGGATGACTCGGTTGAAATTCGCCATGACGGTTCCCTGCTTTCCTTGGCACCAGCCGCCGTGTCCTGGCCGTCACGCGGGGACCCAACCGCCGCCGCGCCCGACCACGGATCGGCATCAGTTCTCGTTTTCCTCGCGCGTGTCGGCAGACGCGCTGTCGCGGTCGTCCGCGCCGCTGCGGCTGCCGACGGGCGCCGGACGGCGTTCGGAATCGCGGTCGCCCTCGCCCTCGGACCGGCCGCGGCGCTCCTCGCGGCGCGGCGGTCGGCCGCCGTCGTCGTGCCGGCGGCCGCCATCGTCGTGACGCCGGCCGTCGCCGCCGGGCGACAGCGGGGTCTCGGGCGGGTGCGCCTTGAGCTCGGCGAGGCGCTCCTCGGTGAGGCCCTCGGCGCGGAGCACGAGCAGCCGCAGGATGAGCTCGCTGAGGCGCGCGTCGCGCTCGAGGTCGGTGATGCGCTCGGGCGGGGCGTCCATGTAGGTCAGGACGTAGGTGCCGCGCTTGCGTTTGTTGATTTCGAACGCCAGGCGGCGCTCGTCGTACTTGACGCAGACGAGCAGCTCGGCGCCGATACGACCGCACAGACGCTTGACTTCCTGTTCGATCTCCGACCAGTCGCGCGCGGCGTTGGGGTCGAAAAGGAACATCGCTTCATAGCGTTTCAAGGTGATTCTCCTTCCTGCGAAGATGCCGTGCCGCGGGAATCTCCGCCGCGTTTTCGGTTGTATTCGTTCATCGCCGCGTCGATGCCGCGGGCCAGCCAGCAGGCCACGGCGTCGGCGGCCGTGCCGATCGCCGCCTCGACCACGGGACGCTCGTCGGGGGCGAAACGGCTGAGCACGTGGTCGACGGTGGCGCTGGCGTGCACCTTGTCGATGCCGATGCGCAGCCGTGCGACCTGGTCCGTGGCCAATTGCCGTATCACGTCACCGAGTCCCTTGTGTCCGCCGGCCGAACCGGCCGGCCGAATCCGCAACTGGCCCAGGGCCAGGTCCAGGTCGTCGTGGACGACGAGGATGTCGTCCACTTCGATCTTGAAAAACCGCCGGGCGGCCGCAACGCTGCGCCCGCTGAGGTTCATGAAGGTGGTGGGCTTGAGCAGCAGCACCTCGGCACTGCCGCGCTGCACCCGGTCGGCAAGGGCCTCGAAGCGGCGCTCGTAGCGCGAAACTTCGCCGCCCCAGCGCCGCGCCAACTCGTCGACCACCATGAAGCCGACGTTGTGCCGCGAGCCGTCGTAGCGCGGTCCGGGATTGCCCAGACCGACAACCAGTCTCACGATTCCTCACCCGCACCGGCTTCCTCTTCTTCCTTGCCGCGACCGATGACCTCGGGCTCGGCGGCGGCGCCTTCCTCGGCCGCAACCTCTTCCTCGGCCACGTCGGCGTGGACGCGCGGCGGCTGCACCGAGACGACGCCCTCTTCCGGATCGTTCAGCACCGTCACGTTCGGCGGCACCGTCACGTCGCGCACCAGCAGGCTGTCATTGATCTTGAGGTGATCGATCTTGACGCGGATGCTGGTCGGGATCTCGTGCACCAGGCACTCGACATCCAGCTCGTTCAGCACGTGCACCAGCGCGCCGCCATCGTTCACGCCCGCCGGCGTGCCCTTGAACTCGAGCGGCACCTTGACCTCGACCCGCTCGGTCACGTTGAAGCGCATGAGGTCCACGTGGATCGGCGTGGCCTGAAGGTGGTCGTACTGCACCTCCTTGATCAGGTACTCCGTCTCGTTGCCGTTGACCTTGAGCTTGATCAGGTGGGCCAGGTGCTGCAGTGCGAGCTTCATGTCGTGCAGCGACAGCGCCACCATCTCCGGATCCTCGCCGTGACCGTAGATCACGGCCGGGATCATGCCGCGGCGGCGCAACTGCTCATTGGCGTTGCGACCGACGGCCGTTCGCGTCTCTCCCTGAATTGTTGCGATTTCCATGAATTCACTCCATCAGTCGCCGCGGCCGACCACCCGGCCACATGCGGTTTTGCTCATAGCTTCATAAACAGGCTGCTCACCGATTCGTTGCGGTGGATGCGGCGGATCGCTTCGCCCATGAGCTCGCTCACCGTCAGGACGGTGAGGTGCGGCAACTGGCGCCGCACTCCCTCGGGAATCGGGATCGTGTCGGTCACCGCCAACTGGTCGATGTCCGCCTGGCTGAGCCGCTCGACCGCCGGCCCGCACAGGACGCCGTGCGTGGCGGCGATGATGATCCGCCGCGCGCCGTGGCGCCGCACCGTGTCACAGGCTTTGACCACCGTGCCGGCGGTGGCAATGATGTCGTCCACCATCAGAACGGTCTTGTCCTTGACGTCGCCAATGATCGCCAGCGCCTGGGTCTCGGTGCCGCTGACACGCCGCTTGTCAATGATGGCCAGGTCACCGCCGAGGTGGTTGGCGTAGACGCGCGCCCGCTTGACGTTGCCCACGTCGGGGCTGACGAGCGTCAGCGCCCCCAGGTCCATCGACGTCATGTAGGCCGACAGGACCGGCTCGGCCGAGAGGTTGTCCACCGGAATATCGAAAAAGCCCTGGATCTGCGCCGCGTGCAGGTCGAGCGTGAGCACGCGATCCGTGCCGGCGATCGTCAGCAGGTTGGCGACCAGCTTGGCGGTGATCGGCACGCGCCCCTCGTCCTTGCGATCCTGGCGGGCGTAGCCGAAGTAGGGGATGACGGCGGTGATGCGCTTGGCGGACGCGCGTTTCAGACAGTCGATGAAGATCAGCAGCTCCATCAGGTTCTTCGAGCAGGGCGGGCACACCGACTGCACGATGAAGGTGTCGCAGCCGCGGACGTCGTCGAGCAGCTTGACGCTGGTCTCGCCGTCGGGGAAGTCCTCGACCTGGGCCCGGCCCAGCGGGTAGCCGAGGTACTCGGCAATGCGGTCGGCCAGGTGGCGGTTGCTGCTGCCCGAGAAGATGCGCGCCCCGGTCATCGACCACCTCCCAGGCCCGGGTCGACCGCGGTGCCGTCGGCCACCTCGATCGCGCCTTCCAGGTACGCGAACGGGCCGACCGAGCAGTTGCGCCCGATCCGCGCCGCGCCGCGAATGTGCACGAACGGGTGTATCGTCGTGTCCGGACCGATCGTCGCCCGCGCATCGATCCAGGTGGTCGCCGGATCGACGACCGTGACGCCCTCGTCCATCAGCCGGTCGAGAATCCGCCGCCGCATGACGTCGTTGACCAGCGCCAATTGCCTGCGCGAGTTGATGCTGTAGATGTCTTCCGGCCGGACGGCCGTGATCGTGTCGAGCTTCCTGCCCTGGCCGAGCAGGTCCGTCAGGCAGTCGGTGATGTAGTACTCGTTCTTGGGCGGGTGCGGCTCGAGCCGCTCGAGCGTCGGCAGCAGGTCCGCCACCCGGAAACAGTAGTAGCTCGGGTTGACCTCGCGGATCTGCAGCTGCGCCGCGGTGCAATCATGGTGCTCGACAATGCCGCGAAAACGGCCGTCGGCGTCGCGATCGATCCGCCCGTAACCGGCGGGTTCGTCCAGCTCGGCGGTCGCCAGCGTGGCGGCGTGCCCTTGCTCGATGTGCCGGGCCAGCAACTGCTGAATCGTCTCCGCACGGATCAGCGGTCCGTCGCCGCAGAGAATCAGCACGTGGTCGTAATCCTGGAACGCCGCGCGGCTGACCATGACGGCGTGGCCGGTGCCGAGTTGGGGTTCCTGCACGACCCAGGTCAAGTCAGCGTCATCCGCGAAGGCGGCCTTGACCAGGTCGCGGCCGTGGCCGACGACGCTGATGCAGTGCGCGACGCCGGCAGCTCGGCAGGCATCGAACACGTAGGCCAGCATGGGCCGGTCGCAGATCTCGTGCAGGACCTTCGGCAGCTCGCTCTTGAGCCGCGTGCCCTTGCCGGCAGCGAGGATGACGGCGGCAACCCGCGGATTTTCCACCTGCTTCTCCTGCGTAGTCAGCAGACCAAAAGCTACCCGGCCTGGACTCGAACCAGGAATGCCAGGACCAAAACCTGGTGTGTTACCGATTACACCACCGGGTAACGGGTCGGTCGGAAATACCGGCGCCCGACGCCCGATCGTCGCTGCGCTTACGAGGGCACGGTTGTGGACCCGCCCGGAGGCCTGAGTCGCCTGCCGTGTGTCAGGCGTCCCACTGTGGCTCGCTGGCCACGCGCCCCGTGCGAGCGGGCAATCAACGGTTCCGGCCGCGACGAAAGCCGGAACAGGGTACTATACCGCCGGGCGGGCGGCGGCGTCAACACCCGCGGCTGGTCGGCAGCGGCCTCGGCTCCCGGCGTTAACACATCCTTAACCAAATGACAGGATATTTATCCGGATTCGGGCGGGAGAGGGTTGGCGCCCCCTTTCAAGTGGCGTACCGAGTCGGTGTTTCAGCCGTGTGAGAGCCTCGGGAGAACGACGATGAAAACCTCGGCGAAGCCGTGTTCGTTGCTGCGTTGGGCGTTGCTGGGTGCGTGCGTGGCGGGCATTGTCCTGGCGGGGTGCGAGCGCGACCCGGGTCCGGCCCGCACGACGCCGGTCAAAGCCCTTCAGAAACTGGTGATCATCACGCCGCACAGCGAGGACATCCGCGAGACGTTCGCGGCCGGGTTCACGACCTGGCACCTGGTCAACCGCGACGGCCCGGTCCACGTGCAGTGGATCTACCGCGGCACGCCCCAGTGCGTCGACTACATTCAGGACTACGCCAATGCCGGCCGCGAGGGACGCCGGGCCGACGCGCCGGATCTGATGTTCGGCGGGGGCATCGGCGACCACGTCCGGCTGGCCAAGGCCGACCTGACGGCGCCGGCGAACCTGGATGACCTGATCGCGGAGTTGCCGGAGCGCGTCCACGGCGTGCCCACGCACGACCCGGAGGCCCACTGGATCGCGACCGGCCTGAGCAGCTTCGGCATTCTCTATCACGAGCAGGCCTGCCAGCGGCGCGGCATCGCTCCGCCGGAGACCTGGGCCGACCTGGCCGACCCGCGTTTCTACAGCTGGGTTTCGGTGGCGCACCCGCGGGGCAGCGGCAGTCACCAGGAGTGCATGGTGCTGATCCTCGAGCACGCCGGCTGGGAGAAGGGCTGGGGCACGCTGATGCGCATCCTGGGCAACACGCGCGCGCTCAATGCCCGCAGCCGGGATGCCCTGCGGCAGGTGGAGGCGGGCGCCGCCCTGGCGACCTTCGCGGTGAACTTCGACGGCAAGTCGATCGCGGCCCGCAACGACGGCCGGCTGCGCTACGTCGATCCGCCCGGGGCGACGGCGGTGACGCCGGACATCATCAGCATCGTGACCACCGGTAAGGAGTACGGGCTGGCGCAGGACTTCATCCGCTACGTGCTGTCCGAAGAAGGGCAGGCGCTGTGGGGCGTTCATCGCGAGCACCGCTCACCACACGGGACAACGCTGTATCACTACCCGATCCTGCCGGCGGTATACGAGAAGCAGGCCGATCACCTCGCCGTCGATCACAACCCGGTCGCCGAGCCGTTCGGGATGGAGGTGGATCCGGAGCGCACCGCGCAGCTCGGCCACCTGGTCAAGGCACTGGTGGACGCAGCCTGCGGCGCGGAGAACCACATTCGCCTGCAGCAATTGTGGCGGCGGATCATCGATGCGGGGATGCCGGCCGAGGCGCTGGCGGCGTTGACGGCACCGCCGTTTGATGCGGTCCAGGCGCTGGAGCACAGCGAGACCGTCGCCGACCTCGATTCGCCCGAGGCCCAGGCGCTGATCGCGGAGTGGCGCCAGGCGTTTGCCGACAAGTACGCGCAGGTTGACGCGTTGCTGAACTGAACCGGCGGGCCGTGGCCCTGGTCGTGGCTGGGCGCCGTCCGTCAGCCGCCGGCGCTTGGCGCGGGGGCCTTGGCGGACTTGCTTGTCCCCCCGGCGTCCTTGTCCGCCTGCGCCAGGAGCTTATCGATCGTGTCGATGATCGGTTTCTCCGATTGCGGCAGGCCGGCGAACGCCATGGCGACCTTGCCCGCGGGGTCGATTACGTAGAATGTCGGGATGCCGCGCACGCGGTAGGCGCTCGCGACCTCGTCCCCCTCTACCAGGATCGGGTACTCGACGTTCTTCTGGCGGGCGAACTTCACGGCCTGCGCCGCCGACACCTGCCGCTCGCGGCAGTTGACGCCGAAGACCTTGACCGGCTTGTCCTCGTAGTGCTTGTACAGCTTCTGGAGCTTGGGCATGGCCATCACGCACGGCCGGCACCACGTCGCCCAGAAGTCCAGCACCACGACGTTGCCGCGCAGCTTCTTCAGCGAGACCTCCTCGCCCTTGCCGTTCTTGAGGGTCCAGTCCGGCGCCGGGCTGCCGACGGCGAGCAGGCCATCAGCCCCGACATGGGCGAACCCTTCGGGCATCCTGGGCTCGAACGTGTCCTTGGCCAGCTGGGGGTCGGTGTCGAGCTTGTCGACCGAAATCGTCAGGTGCGAATCGCCGCGCGGGTGCGGGAGGGTACGCCGGACGCGGCGCGGCAGGCGGTCGTCCTTGGCGAAATGCCAGCGGACGGTGCCGCGGTCGCCGCCGAGGGCCACCTCGACGGCGTCACAGAGCGTGTCGTTGATGGTCTCTTCGCCGACGTAGGTGGCGGCGTTCGATGTGAGCTCCTGCTGCAAGGGCTTGGGCACGCCGAATTCGTGCACCGTCACCAGCAGGAAACGCGTCAGCAGGTTCTCGCCCGCCGGCATCTCGCGGCGCATGACGATCTTGGCACCGTGGTCGGTGATGACGACCTGGTCCCCGTCGTGGGCCACGTCAAGTTGCGATACGCGCGTGCGGCCCGGGCTCGTCGTTTTCACCTGGGCGGCCAGGCGCAGGCGCGGCAGGTCACCCTCGGTCGGCTTGGCGATGGTCGCGACGCCCGTAATGGGGGGGAAGGCCCGGGCCATGGGACCCTCGGCGCCAACGGTCGTGTGATAGCGGACCGCCTTGACGTCGCGCATGGCGGCGGCGGCCTGCTTCAGGATGGTCTGGGGATCGGCGTCGGCCGCGTCGGCGGCGGGTTGCCACAGCAACGGAACCAGCAACGCAACTGCGATCGAGCGACGGAGAAAACGCCTCATCATCACCTCTGGCTTGAAGCCGCGAATTCGTCGTAAACCCCCATGATCAACAAAACCGGGACCCAATACAAGCAGAATCCGGCGCGACGGCCAGCGTCCGAGTTGACGCGCCGCGACCTCGTGGCGATAGTTGCTCGCGATGGGTCGCCGACCCCGGCCGGTGTGCGGTCGCGGCGGTGCGCCCACGCCATCTGTCACAAGAGAGTGTAGGAGCCATGCGCAACTTGAACTGGAAAAGAGTCATGCTCGCCGTCGCGAGCGGTGCCGTTCTGCTCCAGGCCCCCGGCTGCACCGAGACAGCGCTCTACGTATCGACGCTCGCTTCGAGCATCACCGCGGGCGGCGTGCTGTACCTGGTCACCCGCGTGATGGACTGATTCGGACACCAATGCGGGGCGGCTGAGAAACCCCCGAGAGGACGAACGCCATGTCCACGAGCATCATTGCATGCCGCGCGGCCAGCTACGCGCCGTTCGAAGAGCGCGCCTGCGAGCACCTGCCCACCGTCGGCATTCGCCACGTCGAAATCCCGGTCCCGCCTGCCGAGCAGATCGAGACCACGCGGGCCAAGCTCGCGGCACACGGCCTGACCGCCAGCACGCTGCACGGAGAGTGCGACGTGCAGCGGGAGGATGTCGCGCAGCAGGTCGAATCCCAGATGCCCGCGCTCGCCGCCTTCGGTACCAGGATCCTGTTCGTGTCGTGCCAGGGCGGCGAGACGCCGCGCGACGTCGTCTACCAGCGGCTGCGCCAGGTGGGCGAAGTGGCGGCGCGGCACGACGTGACGGTGGTGATGGAGACCCATCCGGACCTGGTCACCAACGCCCAGGTGGCGCTGGCGACGATGAAGGGGGTTGACCATCCCAACGTACGGGTGAACTTCGATACCGCCAACATCTATTTCTACAACCAGGAGGCCGACGTACTGCGCGAGCTGCGCGATGTCGCCCCGTACGTCGCGGCGGTGCATCTCAAGGACACCGACGGCGGCTACCGGCACTGGCATTTCCCGGCCCTGGGGCGGGGAATCGTGCCGTTCGACCGCGTCTTTCGGCTGCTGGACGAGGCGGGCTTTGCCGGACCGTGCACGCTTGAGGTCGAGGGAATCGAAGGCGAGAAGAAGACCGAGCAGCTGGTCTGCGAGCGGATTGCCGAATCGGCCGATTTCCTGCGCAAACTGGGGCGGCTCTGAGGCGGGCCGCCCGAAAGCGTTTGCGCGAGCGGCGGGGGCACTGTGTATAATAGGGCTACGGCAGTGATGCGCGGCTCGCATTATTCAGAATGGCCGGGCCGCTCACGCCGATCTGAATGTGGATGAAACCAGTGGACGCCCGTCATGCCTTATCGGAACATGTCTCTGCCCGAGCTCGCCCGACACATCGGGATGGATGCGCGCGTCGTGCGCAAGTGGGCTGAGAAGGGGCGTCTGCCGGGGCAAATGGTCGGGGGTGAGTGGCGCTTCAACCGCGCGACGATGCTCGAGTGGCTCCAGCAGGAGCTGCACACCTTCGACGAGAAGGACATCCGCAACCTCGATCGCGCCATGCGCGGCGACGACGAGGACGAGCACATCATCGAGTCCTACCTGGCCAGCGAAGGCGTGGAGATGAACCTGCCCGCCAAGACGCGCGACTCGGTGATCCGCGAGCTCGTCAAGGTCGCCGAGCGCACCGGCCTGGTCTACGACAACGCGGAGATCACCGAGGCGCTGCTGGCGCGCGAAGAGCTTGGCTCGACGGCGCTGCCCGGCGGCTTTGCCCTGCCGCATCCGCGCCGTCCGCTGGAATACGCCACCGCCGAGTCGCTCATCTGCCTGGCGCGGGTGCCGAAGGGGGTGCCGTTCAACGCGCCGGACGGGCGGCTGACGGACTTGTTTGTTCTTGTCTGCGCGCAGGACGAGCGCGAGCACCTGGGCATGCTCGCACGTTTGTCGATGATGTTTAACTCGCGCCTGCCAAGTGACTTGCGCGAAGCGCTCGATGCCCGGGAAGCCCTGCGGCTGATGCTCGAGGCTGAACGGGCCGTTATGGCCCAAGCGTAGCCGATTTTCCCGCAACCTGATGCAGGATAGCCGGTACACTGTCAGGGCGGCCGAGCCCGCGGAGGAGTCGGTCTGCGCCGGTCCAGCCGGTGCGGCTGGCTTTGGCGCCTGTGGGTGGGGGCACGGTGGCCCGGCGGACGGCGCCGCCGCGCGGCTGAGCAATCGCCTCGAACGTCCGGGGCCGATGCACGACTTGATTACACTCAGAGACGGAAAGGCAGTTTGATGATGCAGCGATTCGCGATTGGAGCGATGGTCTTGCTCGTGGGCACCTGGTCGGCAGAGGGGCTGGCCCAGGACGACGAGGTGAAGCGGGAGGGGAAGACGGCCCCGCAGCTGTCGACCGGCACCCAGCCCCCCGGGACGGCGACGACCAGGCCCGCCGGCGCGGCCGAGACGGACGTCGCGGTGCGGGTCAACGGCAAGGTGATCAGCGAAGGCGAGGTTCGCGGGCTGTTCCAGGCCTCGATGGAAGCCCGGGGCATGAACCAGCAGCAGATCGACATGATGTGGCCGCACTTCCGCGACCAGGTCGTGAAGACGTTTGTCGAGAACGCGCTGCTGGCGCCCAAGGTCGAAGCCGAGGAGATCGAGGTTTCGGACGAGGAGCTGCGCGCCGGCGTGGAAGAGGACATCGAGCGCTACCTCGAGCAGACCGGCGTTTCGCGCGAGTTCTTCGAGCAGCAGATCAAGGCGCAGCGTAACATGACGGTCGACGAGCTCATCGATGCGCAGGTTTCCGACCCGCTGGTGCGTAACCGTTACCTGCACGCCAAGCTGATGGAGAAGCTCTTCCCGGACAAGGTCAAGGTCGCCGAAGCCGACGTCGAGGCGTACTACAAGGCGAACCAGGACGAGCGCTACTCGCAGGAGACCGAGGTGCGGGCCAGCCACATCCTGCTGGGCACGCGCGAGCTGTCCGAACAGGAGAAGGCCGAGGCCCGCAAGCAGGCCGAAGAGCTCGCCAAGCAGGCCAAGCAGGCCGACGTCGACTTCGCCGAGCTGGCCCGCGAGCATTCTTCGTGCCCGTCGAGCGCGAAGGGCGGCGATCTGGGCTTCTTCCCGCGCCAGGGCAAGATGGTCGAGCCGTTCGCCAAGGCGGCGTTCGACCTGAAGGTCGGCGAGGTCAGCGACGTCGTCGAGACGCAGTTCGGCTATCACATCATCAAGGTGACCGAACGCAAGGAAGGCAAGACGACGCCGCTGGCGGAGATCGAGGAAGAGGTGCGCGAGGTCGTGCAGCAGGAGAAGATCCGCGAGCAGTTGCGCGCCTACATCGACAAGCTCAAGGAACAGGCCAAGATCGAGTATCCGCCCGGCAAGGAGCCCAAGCCGCCGCAGCCGATCATGCAGCGCCGCCAGTCCAAGGCCGCGCCCAGCACACAGCCCGGTTCCTGACGCGGCCCGCGCGCGAACCGACCGACGAGGGTGGTTCGGAGCGACGGTGTCGGTTATCCTCGCGTCGTGCCGTCAGCAAGGAGGCGCGTATGCACGACACGACCGATCCCTCGCTCCGCTCCTTCCTCGATGTCGCGCCGGAGTCCCACTTCCCGATCCAGAACCTGCCTTACGGTGTGTTCATCCCGGACGCCGGCGCGCCGCCGCGGGTGGGCGTGGCGCTGGGCGACTGGGTGGTCGATCTGTCCGTGCTGGAGGAGCGAGGGCTGCTGAACACACCCGCGCTGCGCGGGCGGCGCGTGTTTCGCGAGCCGGCGCTGAATGCCTTCATGGCGCTCGGCCCCGCCGCCTGGCGCGAAGCGCGCGAGGCGATCAGCCGGCTGCTGCGCAGCGACGTCGCCGAGCTGCGTGACGACGGGGCGTTGCGTGACCTGGTGCTCAGCCCGCGCAGCGAGGTCGAGCTGTGCCTGCCATGCGACATCCGCAACTACACCGATTTCTACTGCTGCCCGCAGCACGCACAGAACGTCGGCCGGATCTTCCGCGGCCCCGACGCGGCCCTGCCGCCGCACTTCTACCACATGCCGATTGCGTATCATGGCCGGGCCAGCTCGCTGGTGCGCAGCGGCACGGCGATCCACCGGCCCGCGGGACAGCGCCGCGGTGCGCCGGGGCCGGTCTTCGGCCCGACGCAGGAGCTCGACTTCGAGCTGGAGCTGGGGGCGCTGGTCGGCCGCGGCAACGAGCTCGGGCGGTCCGTGTCGGTGACGCGGGCACGCAACTTTCTTTTCGGCTTGGTGCTCGTCAACGACTGGAGCGCACGCGACATCCAGCAGTGGGAGTACCAGCCGCTGGGGCCGTTCAACGGCAAGAACTTCGCCACGACTGTATCGCCCTGGGTCGTGCCGATCGCGGCGCTCGCGCCGTTTCGCCGGACGGCGCCGCTGCAGGCGCCCGCGCCGCCGGCGTACCTGCAGGAGAAGACCCGGACCGCGCTGGATATCACGCTGGAGGTCGCGCTGCAGGAGGCGCAGGCCGCCCGGCCCGTCGTGATCAGTCGCACCAACGCGCGACACCTGCATTGGTCGTTCGAGCAGATGGTCGCGCATCACACGATTGGTGGATGCAACCTGCAGACCGGCGATCTGCTGGCTTCCGGCACGATCAGCGGCGACGAACCCGACAGCGCCGGCTCGCTGCTCGAACTGGCCCGGCGCGGCGAGCGCCCCGTGATGCTGCCGGACGGTACGCAACGGTGCTTCCTGGCCGACGGGGATGCGGTGACGCTCAGCGGCTGGTGTGACGGCGGCGACTATCGCGTGGGTTTCGGCACCTGTCGCGGCACGGTTGTAGCGACCGCCGCCGCCGTTTCCTGATGCGCGCGAATC
Source organism: uncultured Planctomycetales bacterium (assembly GCA_964448675.1). Lineage (GTDB taxonomy): Bacteria > Planctomycetota > Phycisphaerae > UBA1845 > Fen-1342 > CAYUZU01. The sequence continues at coordinate 212,590 of CAYUZU010000003.1, read as the reverse complement.
GCGCAAAATGCGCGCGCCGGCTATAATCTCGCAATCGCATCCGGGGGCGTGAATCGCACCCGCGCCGGCGTCTTCGCACAGCCCGAAGGAGGTTCGAATGCCTGCAGAGCGCCTTCACATCCACGCCCTGCCGAAGATGAACGACGCCACGCTGATCCTGGCGTTCTCCGGCTGGATGGATGGCGGCAACGTCTCGACGGGAACAGTCGAGTGGCTGGTCAAGTCGATCGGGGCCGAGGAGGTGGCCAGCATCGATCCCGAGGACTTCTATATTCTGAACTTCCCCGGCTCGATGGAGATCTCCGCGCTGTTCCGGCCCCATACCGAGATCGAGGACGGCATCATCACGGGATTCGAACCGCCAGAAAACACGTTTTTCGCCGATCCCGCCGGACGGCTGGCCCTGTTCTGGGGCAAGGAGCCGAACGTCCGCTGGGGCGCCTTCGCCGAATGCGTCTTCGATTTCGCCGAGCAGATCGGCGTTTCGCGGCTGTTGTTTGTCGGCAGCGTGGCCGGGGTGGTGCCGCACACGCGCGAGCCGCGAATGATGAGCGTCGTGTCGGACCCGACGCTCAAACCGCTGCTGGAGCCCTTTGGTGTCAACTTCACGAACTACGAGGGGCCGGCGAGCTTCTCGACGCTGCTGTTGAGCGAGGCGCCGCAGCGCGGCTTCCAGATGGCGAGCCTGGTGGCGGAGATTCCGGCGTACATCCAGGGGACGAACCCGCGCTGCATCGAATCTGTCGTGCGCAAGCTGGCGGGCATCGTCGGGCTGCAGGTGGAGATGGACGACCTGCGCGAACTGTCCACGCATTGGGAGGAGAAGCTGACGGAAGCGTTGACCGAGAAGCCGGAACTGGTCGAGCATGTCGAGAAGCTCGAGGCGGATTACGACAACGACGTGTTCGATACGCAGATGGGCGACCTGAAGGAATGGCTCGAGAAGCAGGGGATCCGGGTCGACTGATTCCATGTAAAGCCATTCCTTGCAAGGACTTAAAGGGGGTTGCCTCGTGCGCGGCGCTGAGCAGGGGCGGGCGGGCCGGCGGGGGATGATCTGAAAAGTTCCCATAACTCGCGGCCAATCTGCCGTTGTCTGGTCAGTTGTGCTGCCTTAACATAAGAGTGGGTTTGGTTTGGGAAGCGCATACGGATGGGTGATGCATGCCGCAGGCGGGGCATAATTCGATCGAGAGCAAGGCGCTGCGCAAGCGGGCCGCGGGGGCGGATCGTTCCGCCGACGTGCTCAGTGATCTGGACACGCAGTTGATGCTGCAGGCGCGGGCGGGCAACCGCGACGCGGCCAACGCGCTTGTGCGGCGCAACTTTCAGCGAATCGCCCGCTACGTGGCGCGCCTGGTCGGCTCACAGCGCCCGGTCGAGGACCTGACGCAGGACGTGTTCCTGCAGGCGCTGTCGCGTGCCGACCAGTACAAGCCGACCGCCAAGGTCTCGACCTGGCTGTATCGCATCGCCACGAACACCTCGCTGAACTACCTCAAGCAGCCGGCCGTGCGGCGTCGCGCGCCGCAGCCGCCGGACGGGCCTTTCGAGCTGCCCGACTCGCACGAGCCGACGCCTGATCACCATCTGAGCCTCGACGAATTGCGTGGCGAGGTGGCCGGGGCCCTGGCCGAGTTGCCGGTGAATCAGCGGATCGCGCTGACGCTGTTCCAGTACGAGGGCTGCTCGTACGAGCAGGTCGCGGCCATCCTGGACGTATCGGTGGAGTCGGTTCGCAGCCTGCTGATGCGGGCGCGAACGGCGCTGCGCGAGCGTCTGCGTCATCTCCTCTAGAGCGCCGCCGCTGGCGTTCTGTTCCTGCTGCGTGTACAACCTAAGCGGTGCGGAAACATGCGCCGCAAGGGCTTGCCATGGAGCATCTCGACGTCGAAACGGCCCACCGCCTGCTGCGCGGCGATCTGGATCCCGCGATCGGACAGCGGTGGCTGGAACACGCCGACCGCTGTCAGCGCTGTCACGACCTGCTCGCAAACGAGCGGGCGATGATGGCCGTGCTCCAACTCGGGGAGGCCGACGGACCGACGGTGGCCTCTCCCGACGAGCAACTGCTGGAGCGCTTGGCGGCGGCCACTCCCGGCGGCCGCCGGCAGCAGCGCCACGCGGCGCTGGTGACGGTGGTCGCGCTGCTGCTGTGCGTGGTGTTGGGGTGGTCGCTGAAGTGGCAGGTCGACGATTTGACGGGGGCGCCGGAGCAGATCGCGGCCGGGCTGGGGATTGACCCGGCGCTGCAGAGCCGGGTGGTGACGAACCTCAGCGCACTGCGGACGCTTTCCGCCGAGCCCTGGCTGGCCCGCGACTATGAGACGGTCCTCATGCTCGAAGAGCTGATCCTGGAAACGCCACCATGATGCTGCAGCGCGTGATCAACGTGGCCCTCATCACGGTTGGCCTGGTGCTGGCCGTCGCGAACGTGGCAGCGTACTTCGAACGCCAGGAAGAGCAGCAGCCCGCGACGCGCCCGGCCACCACGTGGGACCGCTGGCTGGCGATGTCGAACAGCCAGCGCCGCGCGCGCATCCGCCAGTACCAGCAGATCGTGCGCCACACCGGCGGGCTCGATACGCTGCGCAACGCCCGTGCCTACATGCGGCTGTCCGCGGCGGAACAGGATCGACTGCGCGAGTTGGCGCGACTGGTCGATGAGGAACTGCGGCAGATGCCGCCCGGCCAGCGCCGGGAATTGCTGCAGGCGGTGGGGCGGGCGCGGGCGTTCCGGCTGCACCAGGCGCTGCGCGCCGAGGCCCCCGAGCGGCTGGCACAACTTCGCGCCGCCTGGTCCGCGCCGCCGTGACGGCAGGGCTGCGGCGGATCGGTATCGGGCGCGCTTTGCAGGTGTGCCTGCGGCAAGTACCATTGGTGCGACGCCGGCGAGGGTGGTTCCGCCCCGTGCGGCGCAGTGCGAATCGGGTGTTGAAGGAGCTTCGGATGTCGAGATTCGTTCGATGGGTACGTCACGCGGCGCTGGTGGCGGGTGCGGTGCTGTTGGCCAGTTGCATCCCCGGCAACCTGCCGATCAACATCGCGCCCGGCGCGCAGGCGATCTACGTCGTGGCCGGTGCCAATCACCCCGCGGCCATCGCGTTCGCGCCGGACGGGCGCGTGTTCTATACCGAGAAGAACACCGGGCGCGTCCGTATCGTCGAGGACGGCGCCCTGCGCGAGCAACCCTTCGCCGACGTGCCGGTAAACTACGCCGGCGACCGCGGGTTGCTCGGCATCGCGCTGCACCCGCTGTACAACCTCAACAGCCGCGTGTACGTGTTCTACTCGCGCTCGGACACCGGCGACGACACGGACGACCCGCGGGCGATCGTCGATCATCGCGTGGTGTACTTCGTCGACAACGAGAATCTCGCCGGCGGCGAGGTCTTCGTGGCCGCGTTCAAGGCCGAGGGCAACGGCAACCGCGTCGGTGGCCAGCTTGCATTTCTCGAGGACCGGACGCTGCTCGTCGCGCTGGGCGACCAGACCAACGTCGATGCGCCGCAGGACCCCAACCACCTTTCCGGCAAGATCCTGCGCTATACCGACAGCGGCGCGGCGCCGGCCGACAATCCGATCGCCGACTGGCCGCTGTACGCGCGGGGCTTCCGCGATCCGCGTGGCCTGACCGTCGAGCCTGATACGCAGGCCGTGATCATGACCGACCGCAGTGCCGACCGCTATCACGAGATCAATCTCGTCAACGTCAATGGCAACTATGGCTGGCCCATCGTCAATGGGCTGGCCGACACCACGGCTGAGCTCGCCTTCGCCGCCGAACACGAGAACTACATCGACCCGCTGCTCGATTCGGGGCGGGCCACGAGTCCGTTCATCGGCGGCGACTTCAACCCCAACACCAAGTACGGCCGCAACGAGCGGGCCCGCTACTTCTACGGCGTGCGCGACACCGGCCGCATGGTCAGCCTCGACATGACGGCCGAGCGCGACGGCGTGCTGACCATCAACGACTTCGGCAACGCGTTTCCGACGCCGATCACCGACGTGGCATTCAAGTCCGGCGGGACGCTCTACGTGACCACGGAATCGGCGCTGCTGCGCGTCGATCCGTTTCCGTAAGAAACGGGCTGGCGGGCTCGTAGCGGGGATGGGGCGGGCCGACCGCGATAGCGCGGCGCCGCCCTGGGGCGATTATTTCCCGGCGAGTTCGTCGCTGAGTTCGCGCTCGGCCTGATGCCAGTCACCATCCGCGTCGCCGGCACCACCATTGCGGCGCAGGAAGATCTCGAAAGCGCGCTGGCGAATCTGGTCCTCGGTGGGGAGCGGCTTGCTGGAGGTCTTGCGCACACTGCCGCGCGCTGCGGTCTTCTTGGCCGTCGTAGGCTCCTTGGTGGTCGTCGTCTTTTTCGCGGTCGCAGTCTTCTTCGCGGTGGTCGACTTGCGCGTCGTGGTCTTCTTCGCCGCCTTGGCCATTGCTGGGATCTCCATCTCCGCAGTAATCGCTGTCTGTGTTGTACGTTACGTCGATTCATGTCCGGTCGCCGACCACATACGAGCGGCCGACCTGACCGACCAGTGAAGGTCCGATTCTAGCAATCCGAATTCGCCTCGTTAAGGTGTGATTTGCGCGAAGTGCGCTAGAAATTGTTGCGGAGTGTGCGTCGGGGCGATTAAGGATCGGCGTGTCCGATTTCACGGGCGGACGATCGCAAAAACCGCTGCATTTCCGCCAGCGTCATAGTATCATCAGGGCGAGCGAGCACGTCTGCCGAATGTCGTCGAGCCGCGCTGGGCAGGTCAACATGCGCATCTGTCGATCACAGAGGGAGTTGCACGCCGCAGGCTTGGTCCGCCGGCGCGGGTTCACCCTGATCGAGCTGCTGGTGGTCATCGCGATTATCAGCCTGCTGGTCTCGATCCTCCTGCCGAGCCTCGCCAAGGCCCGCGAGCAGGCCAAGATGGTCAAGTGCGTGTCGAATCTGAAACAGATCGGCAACGCCATGCACGCCTACTTCGTCGAGGTCAGCGACTGGTTCCCGTACTGGAAGGACAACCTCACCAACGCTTACTATTCGCACGGCTTCTACTATGGCGGTCACCCCGGCCGTATCGTCGATCCCGACGACGGCGAGTGGTGGGGCTACGATACGCCCTCGGTGCGCGACACGCCTGCGGGGCGTCCATTCAACGCCTACCTGTATCCCGACCTGCCCAACTACGACGTTCCGCCCGAAGATCCGCTCTTTGAGGCGGTGCGCAACCTGCCCGTTTACGAGTGTCCGTCAGATACCGGCGGTTACTGGCAGACCGAGGCCGGGCTCGAGCGCTGGTCGGACTCGGTCTATCGCGCGTGCGGCTCGAGCTATGTGACCAACTACCATTACACGCGGTACTGGGCGGACAAGTATCACCGCAGCGATTCCTGGCCGCCGCGGCGGGTGCCCTGGCTGCACTACGCCAACGCCTTCGTTCGCATTCAGCTCCAGCGTGACGCGAGCCGTTTCGTGGTGTTGTTTGAGGACCCGTTCGATTCGGCGTTGTGGAACCGCATCCCGCGCCGCGGCTGGCACCGCCAGTGGAACCGCCACAGCATGCTGTTCCTTGACGGGCACGCGGCGAACATGTATGCCGACTCGTCCAAGGGCACGCGGGGGCTGGGTTGGAAGACCTGCTCGGGCAGCAGCCTCGAAGATCCCAACGCGTGGTGGAACAACGAGCTCGACCCGGACTATCGTTACCGCGATATCCCGCCGCTGCCGGGCTCCTGACCGCGCGAGACCGGCCGGCTGTCCCACGCTTCACCGATCGCATCTAGGAATTGCACGTTGCTGGCGAGCAATCCCGGCAATGCGCGGATTTCCTGCCAGTCGCACCAGCGCAACTCGGCAACTTCGTTCGGGTTGGCCCGCAGCGAGCCATCGAGCAGGTCCGCCAGCCACCAGTACAGCCGCAGGCCGCCATCCGGCTGCTCATACTGCCAGACGCACGCGACGGGGCGCACCTGCCCGCTCACCTCTTCGCGGAACTCACGGACGACCGCGTCCGGTTGCGACTCGCCGGGCAGGATCGCACCGCCGACGAAGCACCACGCGCCGGGGGCGATGACGTGTGGCGCGCGCCGGATCACGAGGAAGCGCTCGCCGCGGCGAACCACGACGACCACGCCTTCGACGATGGGTGCGTGGGGGCTGTTGCTCATGCCTGCTCGATTCTGGCCACGCGGCAGCCGGCCGCGGTCTGCCGAAGCCGGCCCAATAGACGGCGTCTGTCGCGGACCGCTTAGCTCACGGCCCGGTCTCGCGAGATTGCCACACAGCCACCAGGCGCTGACGACACACCGCGCGCTCCCTGCGGGTTGCGGCGCGGCGTGTGCGGCAAGGCGCGGCATCCGCCGCGCGGGCGATCACTGCTGGTCCAGCTTGTCGAGCCGGCGGCGGGTTTCCTTCAGGGCGCGGTCGAATTCCTCCTGCGACACCTGCTGGACGTGCCCGTCGGCGAACAGGACGGCAATCTCGCCGTCGCGGGCGGTGCGCTCGTAGGCCAGCACGTTGCGGTGCGGCGTCTGTTCGCGCGAGAACGGCCCGGAACGCGGCACCAGCGTGTACGACACGGTGCCGGGTGGATCGTCCGGCGCGGTGAGCACGTCGCGGGTGATCATGCCGGCCTCGATTAACTCGTCGAAGGACGACGGCAGTCGTTCCTCGGGGTCCCCGCTGCTGTACAGCATGCACGCAATGCCGATCTGCTTCAGGTTGGCCATGCTCTTGACCGACTTGGCGTGCTCGCGGGCGGTCATCATCGCAGGCATCATGACCGAAGTGCTGATGCCGGCGCCGAGGGCCGTCACGGCGAACAGCGCCCCCAGCGACGAGCCGTCGCCCACCGTCATGTAGACCACACCGTCGTTGTCGGCGTGGCTCAGCGTGACGCTGTTGGTGGATTGCGCGACGAGCTCGGCGACGGTCGGCATGGTGACCATATCGATTTCGACATCGTGCGCGCCGAGCTGTGACACACCCATCGTGTTGAACGCATTGAGCAGCGGGTAGAGCGCCCGCGTCAGCCGCTTGGTGTCGACGAAGCTGAAGTACAGCGGGTTCCTGGCGAAGACATCACCCAGCGCCTTCACGTCCGGGTGATCGAGAATGCTCGGCCCGCGGGTCGCGGGGTCGACCTGTTTGGCGGCGGCGGCGACCGTTTGGGGATTGAGCCCGAAGATCCAGCGACCGTCGACGTGGGCCCACGCGGGAGCGACCGGCATCGGCGCACCGGTCACCAGGGCGTAGAGAATCGTGTGGTCGCCGTGTTCGAGCGCGTTGATCCGCAGGCCCATGCCTTCCTGGCGCAGCCACGGGTCGGCCATCTGCGTGATACGGTGCATGACGCGCTGGATCTTCTGGAAGTCCTCCACGTCCACGACGAGCGTCGTGCCGGTGAACAGAAAGCCGCCATGGTCAGGCCCGTCGACCAGCGCCCACGTGTCCCCGAACGCCGGTAGGAGCTCCTCCGTGATCGAGAAGCCGAGGAACTGGGCGCCCATGGCCACAAAACCCTGGGCCTGGGCCGCGGCGTCGGGCGACACGGCCTCGATGACGCGCAGGGTCTCTCGCCACAGGGCGGCGAGGTCGAGGTTGCCGACCTCGGCCCAGTAGGCGTTCTTGGGAATGATCGCGAGATCGTCGGGTGTCAGCGCGGCCTGGTCCCACAGTGTCAGCAGGCCGCGGCGCGGACCGTCGACGTGGATGAAGGCCTTGGCGATGGGCTTGTCGCCGCTGTTGTCGAAGTGCGCGTACTTCGACTTCATCGACGTGATGCCGAGTTCGGTGAGGAGCTGGTCGACGATGGGCGGCAGCTTGCCGGCGAGGGCCTCACCGACGGCCTTGCCGCGTTGGACCATGCGGTCGACGTCGACGTAGATGCAGAAGTACTTCTCGTCGAGTGACAGGCCGAGCTTCTTCCGGTCGTACTGCAACTCGGGCATGTCAGCCAGTGGCTTGGCCTGGCCGAGCATGGTGGCGAAGACCTTGTCGGCCGCCGCCTGGCCGATTGCCGCGATGAAGTAATCGTCGTGGGCGGTCCAGACGATTTCGAACGGGCTGTCGGGGATGGTAATCGCCGACGCGCTGACGCCGCGAATGGTGGGGTTACGGATGGCTTCCTGCTGGTCGATCTCGACGAAGACCTGCCGCATGGCGTCGGCCATGCGGGACGCCTGGTCGCCGGCCTGCACCAGCATGGCAGCCTGGATGTCCGGCTGCTGGCCATGCATGGCGACGTCGATGAGGCCGATGGCGCCGGGCGATGTCTGCAACGTCACCACCGCATCTGCGAGCAGCGTGAGCAGTGTGGTCACACTCGGGTTGGGGTCCTCGGTGACGACCATGTCGCGCACGCCCTCGAACATGCGCCTGGTCAAGCCGACTTCGGGATCGTCCGCGTCGTACCACTGCCCCCAGCCGGCGTAGAGCATGGTGTCGGCAGGCATTTGGTGCGCGAGGTCGGCGGCGCGGGCCTGCGCGGTCAGACCGAGGCCGGCACTGGTGACGGTCAGTACGATCAACAGGCAGGAAAGCGAGCGGGCACGCATGGTCGGTCTCCTTCGGCAGCGGGCCGGGTTGATGTCGGGCTGACCACGGCAGCTTTTCATGGTTTTTGAAACTAGCAAAAGCGCTGCTGTCCCTCGTGGGGGCCCGACCGAGGCCGCATTATACTCACTTGCTGCGATTCCTCCTACCCCGGTCGACCAGCCGCAAGAGGTGTCCATCGTGTATCGCCTGGGTGTCGTATCGTTCCTCAATGCACGGCCGCTGATCCACGGGTTGGCAGCGCGCCCGGACGTCGAATGCGTGTTCGACGTGCCGTCGGCGCTGCCGGCGCGGCTGGAACTGGGGGAGGTCGATGTGGCCCTGATTCCGGTGATCGACGTGCTGCGGGCGGGCGGGCGCTATCAGGTAGTTTCAGATGCATGTATCGGGAGTGATGGCGAGACGATGACTGTGCGCGTTTTCTCGCGCGTGCCGCCGGATCGCATACGCAAGCTGTACTACGACACCGATTCGCATACGTCGATTGCGCTGGCGACCGTGCTGTGGCGCGAGCTGTTCGGGCAGGCGCTGACGCTGCAGCCGGCGGGGACCACGCCGCTGGACGCGCCAGACGTCGATGCCGTGCTCCTGATCGGCGACAAGGTGGTGGACTCGGCCCGCGCCAGCTTCGGGTATGAAGTGGACCTGGGCGGCGCCTGGCGGCAGCACACGGGCTTGCCCTTCGTGTTCGCCGGCTGGGCGGTGGGGGCCGAGCGGGCGGCGGACATGACCGCGCTGGCGACGCTGTTGAACGAGGCGCGCGATGCAGGCGTCGCGGCGGCGGCGGAGATCGCCCTGACCGAGGGGCCGCGGCGCGGCTGGCCGGCCGAGTTGGCGCACCGCTATCTCACGCGGTGCTTGCGCTTCGTGCTGGACGCGCGGGCGGTGGCGGGGGTCCAGCGCTTCGCAGCGCTTTGTGCGGCGGCGGATCTCGTGCCGCGCGACGCACGGTTCGATTTTGATCCGACGTTGGCGGGCCGCACGGGGGCCGTGTCGTGACCCTGTCCCCCGCTTCCGATACTCGTTTCACGCGGGTCAGCGACGCTGACGCGCTGGCCCTGTACCGCGAGATGCCGGTGCACGAGCTCGGCCGGCGGGCGCTGGCACGCACGCTGGCGCTGCACCCCGAGCCATACCGCACGTACGTCGTGGATCGCAACATCAACTATGCGAATGTCTGTACGGCGCGCTGTACGTTCTGCAACTTCTATCGCCGGCCGGGCGCGGAGGGCGCGTACGTGCTGAGCTTCGAGCAGATCGGGCAGAAGATCGAGGAGCTCATCGCGATCGGCGGGACACAGATCCTGATGCAGGGCGGGCTGGTGCCGAACGAGTCGCACGAAAGCGGGCAGGGCCTGCCATTCTCGTGGTACCTGGATCTGCTGCGGTTCATCAAGCGCGAGTATCCGACGATCCACGTGCACGCGTTCAGCCCGCCGGAGATCTGGGCCTTCAGCGCGGTCTTCGACATGCCGCTGCGCGACGTGCTGCTCCGGTTGCAGGAGGCCGGGCTCGACACGATTCCCGGCGGCGGGGGGGAGATCCTGGTCGAGGCGGTGCGGCGGCGCATCGGCCGCGGCAAGGCAACCACCGAGCAGTGGCTCGCGGTGATGCGCGCGGCGCACCAGATCGGCATGCGGACTAGTTGCACGATGATGTTCGGCCATATCGAGACGGCCGCCGAGCGGATCGAGCATCTGCGCCGGCTGCGCGAGTTGCAGGACGAGACGGGGGGCTTCACGGCGTTCATCCACTGGCCGTTTCAGCCGGCGGGGACGCCGCTGGGACGCTGGCCGCAGCCGCGGGTGGAAGGGTCGCTGGCGGCGGCGGTGGCTGCGGACGAAGCAGCGGGGCCGAATGATCGCAATGCGCCGCCGGAGGGGCGCTATCTGCGTCTGGCCGGGGCGCATGAGTACCTGAAGCTGCTGGCGCTGGCGCGGCTGTACCTGGACAACATCCCCAACATCCAGTCGAGTTGGGTGACGATGGGGCCGAAGATCGGGCAATTGGCGCTGTTCTTCGGGGCGAACGACATGGGGTCGGTGATGATGGAGGAGAACGTCGTGTCGGCGGCGGGGACAACGTACCGGCTGAACGAAGACGAGATCCGCCGGCTGATCACCGAGGCGGGCTGGACGCCACAGCGGCGGGATCAGTACTACAGGATCGCGGAATGATAAGAGCAAATGGGGGGGCGAAGTGATGAGGGTAGCGCGGGTTTTGCCCGCCGGATTCGAGAGGGGTAGGGCGGGTTCGACGCGCCGGATTCAAGTCATCCAAACCCGTGCCGCCGGGCGGCCGTTGTTGCTCGACACACTGCGATGAGCGTGCCATGATGGGCCGCATGATGGCGCCGCCGCCGCCGAACGAACTGCTGCCCGCATTGCCGGCGGGGTTGATCTGCCCGGATTGCGGCTACGATGTGCGCGGATTGACGAGCGACCGCTGCCCGGAGTGCGGGTCGCACCTCGCGATCCTGCGCGATGCGGAATCGCACATTCCGTGGGTCCACCGCCGCGAGCGCGGTCGGTTGCGGGCCTACTGCCAGACGGTGTGGCTGGTCGTGCGGCGACCGCGGCACCTGGCCGCCGAGCACGCCCGGCCGGTGAGCTACGCCGACGCGCAGCGCTTCCGTTGGATGACGATCCTGCTGGTTTTCGGCTCGTTCGTTGTGACGCATGGCGTGGGTGTGGCCGTCGGGGCTCCGACGGACGAGGTCTATGAGGAGGGAGGCTGGCTGCTGGCGCTGGCGGGGGCGGTGGGGCTGCTGTGGTTGGCCGCGATCACCGGGATCCCGAGTTACTTTTTCCACCGGCGGTACTTGAGCATCGCGCAGCAGAATCGGGCCATTGCATTGAGCTACTACGCCTGCGCGGCCCTGGCGCTGATGCCGGCGTTTCTGTTCCTGTGGGGGCCGTGTGCGATTCTGGTCGGGCTGCTCGGCGGCGACGAGGACGACGCGGGACGCATTGGCTACGTGCTGTTCAACGCGGTGTTTCCAGTGGTGCTCGCGTTCTACCTGGCGCTGCTGGTGCAGCTGGCCCGCCGGCTGCTGCGACGCCGAGGCGCAGCAACGTGGCTGGCGGTGCTGGTGCCGGTGCTGTGGCTGGTGAGCGGCGTGCTGTTGCTAACGCTGGCGCTGGTGGTCGGCTACGTGATCGTGATGGTGCATGCGGCGCAGCGCGGAGCGTAACGGATGCCTTGTGCCGCGCGAGGTGGACTACTGCGGCTGCGAGGCGGGCCGCGCTTCGATGGCTGGGGGCGGATCCGGGTCGAGCAGCATCTCTGTGGGCTCGCGACGCCGCGACTTCGCGGGCGCGCCGGGTTCCCAATCTGGATGGCCCGCAAACAGGCGCGGGCGCGCGCCGCCCGGCTCGTAGCGGATTGGCGGTTCGGCGGCCAGCATGGGATCGCGCGGCACCGCGGGCAGATACGCCGGCACGAGCTCGTCCAGTGTTGCCGGCCGCCGCCCGTGGTCGACCTCGTAGAGGCGGAGCGCGAGGCGCGTGGCGAGCAGGCGGCGTTGCGCGATGATCTCGAATCGCCTGCGATATACGTCGCCGTATTGAGGAACAATGAAATGGCTCAGCGGACCGGCGAGTCGGTCGACCAGGGTGCCGGTCAACGCGGGCGTGATGCCGACCCGGTCGGCGTCGACGGCACTGGTCGCGCGGGCAGCGTTGACATGGGCGTCGGCGTGATTCAGGGCGAAGATGGCGTCGAAGCGTATCACCGGTGTCACCCACCAGCCGAGGAAGCCCGGCAACTCGAGGCTCGCGGGACTCGTCCGGCCCAGCACCGTCCGGTCGAATGGGTCGGCGATGAAGCACTCGATTGTTGCTATCATGAAGGCGCGTTCGATGCACATGGCGTCGAACCAGCCGCGCTGCAGAGCCGCTTCGTCGAGCAGGCTATGGATGAGCGCGGTGACATCGGCACGAGCGGCTGCGGTCGGGGCATTGCTGGCGGGGGCCGGCGTGGGTGCGATTCGCAGCGTAGGCGCAATGTCCTCGGCCAGGGAGGCCATCTTCAAGGTGATGAGGTGGCCTGCCAGGTGCGCCAGCATCAAGTCCCCCTCGTTGATTGCACCAGCCATGTGCTGAGTGTCGCGCAGGTAGGCTACCGCCGCTGCGTGGTCGCCGCGGTCGGCTGCGCGTTGCGCGGTGAGCAGGACCAGATCGGCCAGGCTGAGTTGCTCGAAGAAATCTGGAAATTGCACACCGACCATCCCCTGGCTGAAGTCGAGGCCCCAATCGGCGTCGGGCCGGCTGCGAGCGGCACGGACCAGGCGCAAAGTCTCGGCGTTGGCGGCGAGGAGGCGATCTACATCGTCCGGCCGCCGCGGGATCTCGGCGGCCTGCCGCAACAGCGTTGACAATTGAATCTCGTCGACCTGGGTCACGAGGGCTTCAACCGCGGCCAATAGCACCGGAGCAGCGTTCTGTTCGTCGGGCAGGGGCGGCCGCTGGAAGTCGGCCGCCCCGATCGGCTCGTCAAGCGCTTCGAGCCTGGCGATGCGGGCCGCATAACGCCGCGCGGCGATTTCGCCGATGGCGAGGCGGAAGATCAGTACCGCCAGCAGGAGGATGGCGACAGCAACCGCGATCCGCTTGAGCCACCAGTAGCGCGGCGGCCAGGGCTGCTTGTCGGCCTGTGCATCGTGGGGTGGGGAGGTGGTCATGGGTTACGCATGATCATAACGGCGGCGGCGATCTCGTGGCGCGGTACGCATGATACACGGGCAACCCCCGGCTTCATCATGGTCTGCCCATGGCAGCCACCGCGTCCTGCGGCAGCAATCGGCAGGATCCAGGGGGCCGGGATCGGGGAACCGCGGCTGATTCGCGTTGTTACGCTATTACCTTGTGACCTGGTTACTCCGCGCACGGCTCACAGAGCCGAGGCACACTGCGGCGCAGCCAGACGTGACCGTGATTCGTGCGGTGACCCCCGGGATCGGCGCAAGGAAAAAGAGCGTGCGACCACGTTGTCCGCGACCGCACGCTCTGGTTGAGCTTAGTTGGTGGCTTCGCTCGGCAGCACGGAGACCAGCCGCCCGCGGAACTCGACGACGCCCTCGGTGAGCGCGAAGAGCGTGTCGTCCTTGCCGCGGCCGACGTTGTGACCGGGCTTGAACGGCGTGCCGCACTGGCGGATGATGATCGAGCCGGCCTTGGCGGCCTGCCCGCCATAGAGCTTGACGCCGCGAAACTGCGGCATGCTGTCGCGACCGTTGCGGGTCGAGCCTTGACCTTTCTTGTGAGCCATCTTCGTTCTTCCGTCTTAGCAGGTGATCCGACCACCCCATCGGCGAGAAGCCGGGGTGTCTCGACTCGTTTAGCGCATAACCCACCGGACCTCACCCCGCTCAGGCAGCACATTCTGGCGGGCCTGAGGCGATCCAGGCAGAGTATAGGGGATTTCGAGCGTTTTTCGAAGGGTGAAATGGCGCGGATTCACGACGATTTCCACCGGCTCGCCGTCGGGCCCGGGGACGGTGGCCGTCTCGGGCTGCTCCGGGTCGTAGGCGGGGTTGGGAATAAACCGGGTCTCGCCGCTGAGCCCTTCGACGTAAATCCTGAACTTGTTTAGGTTTACGTCAGAAGCCCGCCAGATGGCCACCGATTCGCGGGCGTAATCGGGCCCGGTGAGCAGGGCCCCGAGCGCCTTGGTCGGGTGGACCAGGTACTTGTGTGTGGTGCGGTGCCGTTCGGCGATGGCCTCGAACACGAGCGGGCTGATCCCCACATCGGTGTTCAGCACCCGCAGGTCCTCGGTCACGATTTGGAACGTGGGGAAGAAACGCTGGCCGTGACGGCTGGTGTTGGTCACGGTGTAGACCATGTACCAGTACACCTCGACCTCGTGCGTGCCAGGCACCTGCACCTCGATCCGCCGGGGATCGAGGTAGGCGAAATCGAATTCCCACGAGATGGGGTGCAGCGAGGGCTCGGGCCCGCGGCCGATGTCGGTGTCGGCGGGGATGGCGGCGGCCAGCAGCGCGAGCAGTGGTGTGATGATCGTGAACATAAGCCGATCTCCTAGCCGCGGTACTGGTCGCGGATGATCTCGCTGGCGGGGGCGCCCGGGACGTTGAGGGCGCCGAGGGCCTGCGACGCGGCTTCGCGGATGTCCATGTCCTGGTGGCGCTGGGCCGTCGTGACAATCTGGTCGATCAGGTCGCCACCCAGCAGGCTGCCGCGGCGCTTGGCCGCTTCGGCCAGGGCGGCAAACATGCTGATGCGCATCTGCTTGTCTTCGGTCTCATCCAGGGCGATCTGGGCGATGGCCTCCTGGGCGGCCGGGGTGCCCAGGTAACCAAGGACCTGGGCCACCTTGAGCCGCAGCTCGCCCTGGCGGGCTTCCAGTGCAGCCAGCAGCGCCGGCTGCGCCTGGGAGACGTCGAAGAGCGGGTTCTGGCTCAGCGCGAGGTTCCGCAGCACGTCGGCGGCGTCGACCGCCAGCTCGGCCCCGACCTCCGGTGTGATGGGCTGCGAACCGATGGCCTGGATCACCTCGGTGATGGTCCGCTCGAGCATTTCCGGCTGCGGCTGGACCGGCACGCGACCGAGGCGCGGATTGCCGCGGACGAGTTCCTGCGCCATCTCCGCATCGCCGCGCTTGGTCATGATCACGACCGGGGTGGCGGCAAAGCGAAACTCGCTGCGGAGCGTGGCCAGCGCCTCGTTCAGAGTTGGCTTCTTGACGTCGGAGGCGAGCACGATCACGTCGATGCCGGGCAGCTCGTCACGGACCTTCTGGAGACCGGCAAGCAGGGCGGCATCGGACAGGACGGTGTAGCCGAGGGCCCGCAGCAGGCCGGCGGTGAAGTTGGCCGAGCCGTCATCCGGGTCGATCACCAGCGCGTTGCGCGCGCCACCGTACAGCATGAGCGCCTCGGACAGCACGGGCATGAGGTTCTGGTCATTGTGGAACGGCTGCGTGGGCCGGGCGTGGCCCAGCGTGAGGCCGGCGCGCACGCGGACCATGCGGCCGGGGTAGGCAAGGGCCTCGGCCAGCGGCAGCCGGCCGTGCGCGTCCGTGGTCAGGCTCGCGGGACCGGCGGTCCTGCGCAGCGCGTCGATCGTGCCGAGAGCGACCGCCGGGTCGGCGTCGTCCAGGGCGCGGGCCAGGGCCATGAGGCAGGGCTCGGGACCGGCGGACTGGGCGAAGTACGCGGCGGGCGGGAAATCGTCCGGCCGGGTGTAGTCCGATGCCCCCTGGGGGAGCTGGGCGACACGGCGGAAGTTGGCCGCGAGCCACAGCGCGATGGCGGGCTTCATGCCCGGGTCGGCCTGCAGCGCTTCCTCGCAGCAGCGCATGCACATGATCTCGTTGAAGATCACGGTGGGGACGCGGATATTCTGCAGGAGCCCGTCGCGCCAGTACCAGACGTTGGCCGTATCGAGCCGCTTGTCGGCGGCCAGCGAGGGCTTGTCGTTGTAGTAGCGATCGGCCAGCTCGTAGAAGGCATCGGCGACGCTGATGTCGGCGGGGAAGACCGCGCCCTGCGAGCGCAACCGGGTGAGGGCGTCGCCGATGCGCGTCTTGATGGCTTCGGGCGTCTTGGGCGCGTTGCGCACCTCGAGGAGGTACGGCACGGCCTGCACGTAGCCGAGCTCGCCCAGCGCCTCGATGACGTAGCGTTTGGTCGCGTTGTCGTCCATGCCCAGCGCCTGCACCAGCGGGTTCATCGCCGGCCGATCAATCGTGGGCAGGGCCCGCAGGATGGGGGCCGTCAGGTCCTGCTGCGCGGGATCCTGCAGGTACTGGATCATGAACGGGATGGCGTACTCGCCGGAGTCGCGCAGCGCGGCGACGGCGTTCTCATAGCCGCGCGGCGGGCCGGCGAGGCGCTCGATGTTCTCCTTGATGCGGACCGGATCGGACTTGATGCGCAGCTCGCCCTCCTGGAGCAGGTCGCTGATGCGGTGGGCGGACTGGCCGACGATCGGGTGGCCGAAGAGCCGGACGAGGATGTCCTTGCGGCGCGGCTTGCGATCGACGAATTCGAGCAGGGCGACGGGATCGGGATCGGCGTTGAGCAGGGCGGCGAAGTTCGCCTGCGCGACGTCGAAGCGCCCGAGCTGGCTGAAGTAGAAGCCGTCGTTCGCCTGGTTGAGCCGCTCGCGACCAGTCTGGAGCAGTTCCACGACGCGGCGGCCCGCCTCACCGAGCGTACCCGCCTCATAATCCTGCTCGAGCAACAGGACGGCGCCACCGTAAGCGCTCTGGGTGGCGAGGTGGTCCTCGAGCAGCGCAAGCCGCATCGGCGACGGCTCCATCTCGAGCAGCGCGGCGAAGGCCTGCTCGGCCTGGTCGTCGTCGCGCTCGAGGAGGGCCTGCATCGCCTGGCGCCACTGCTCGTAGGCCCGCATGGCGTCGCCGGTCACGAATCCCCCGGTCGAAGTCTGGGCAGCGGCGGCAGCGGTGACGCCGATGGCGAAGAGGATCCCTGTAAGAATCCCCGCTCGGCGCTGGGGCCTGGCGGTTCTGTACATACCCACCTCCAGATGGCGCTTGAGAAGAAGGTTGGCTCGGGCTGCTCGGTGGCAGGATGGTCCCGTCAAAACAAGCGGCGATTATAGCGCACCGGGGTACCCTGTCAAACCGCGACCGCCGCCGCCGGCGGGCCGCTTTTCGGGTTTGACCACGCCCGCGCGCGGCGAGTAGCCTACGCGCATGGCAACGGCACCGGCGGAAAGCATGACAGTGCAGCGCGTGTGGCTCGGTCGGGTACGTTTCGTGCTGGCGGTGGCGCTCGTCTGGGGTGTGCTGCAATTCGTCGGCTCGGGGCTGCTTCTGCCGCGCGGCATCGATCAGCCCATCGTGCTGGTGGCGGCACGGGGTGGTGCGATCGGCGGGTTGGCCCTGATCGGGGTGTTATGGGGCGGGGCGGCGCTCGCGAGCGTGGCGCTGGGCTCGGCGGATGCCCGGAAGACGCTGATGGCGCTGGGCTTAGGCACGGCGATCTGGGCCTGGGCCGGCGCGGACACGGGCACGATGGACGACTGGCTCCGCAGCCACCACCCGCAGCCGACAAACCCCACCGGGCAGCCTTACTGGCTGCTGGTCGGCGACTACCTGCTGCTGCTGCTGGGCGTAGTGGGCAGTCTGCTGCTGGCGCGGCTGGTCGGTGGCCGCCAGGCGCCGCTGCCCCAGGCGGCCGCGCTGAGCGAGACCCGCAGCGAGCGGCTGCTGGGTACGCGGTTGGCGTCGCGCGATCTGGGCGAGGGTGTGGTGGCGCTGCTCGTGACGGCGGGGGCGGCGGGTGTGTTGATGTTCTTCCTGCATGGGTATGCGACGGGGCAGACCCTGCGTGGGCAGGTCTATTTTGCGGTGGCGGTGGGCTTCATCGGCGGGGTGTACGCGGCACGGCGCGTCGCGCGCAGCGAGGGCCTGCTGTGGTTCGCGCTGGCACCGCTGCTGGTGGGGTTGCTGGGGGTCGTGGTGGCCGGCATCAAGCCGGGATTGATCATTCCGGCCCGCTACCAGCATCTGGATACGATCCCGGCGTGGGGGCTGGCACGGCCCCTGCCGATCGAGATGGTCAGCGTGGGCCTGGTGGTCACGATGTGGATGCTGGGCCCCGCAGAAAAAGAGGGTGATCCCGAGCGGCGACGCTAAAATGGTCTAGTGATGAGACTCCGGCGGCTCAAACGAACCGACGAGCTCTGGGAAGAGATGCGGAACCGCATGATCGCCGAGACTTCGCAGTGGCTCACACACGCACTGGAACACCCCGAGGAATCGGTGCGCATCCCGACGGTGCGGGCGGGCACCGGTGAGTTTCCGCCGTCGTTGGCGCGGGCATTCTGGGAGCCGGTGCTTACCGACTGAACGCGGGGCGGGGGTCAGCTGAGACCGGCCTGCAGCAGGTCCATCAACCGGAGGACGCCGACCGGGCGGTGTTGCTCGTCCTCGACCACCAGGCTGGTGATCTGGCTGTCCTGCATGATGCGCAGACAGTCGACCGCGAAGTGCGTCGCGGGCACGGTCGAACGCGTCACGGTCGGGGCGGCGGACGGGCGGCGGCTGCTGGCGAAGGCCGTGCGGGCGTCGAGCTCGCGCGGCTTGTCGACACGCTCGATCACGCGGCGCAGATCGCCGTCGGTGAAGGTGCCGACGAGCTGGCCGTCCGCGTCCACGATCAACGCCAGGCCGAGTTGCTTGCGCGTCATCTCGATGATCAGCTCGCCGAAGCTGCTGTCGGCCTGGACCACGGGGAGGTTGTCGCCGCCGTGCATCAGATCGCCGGCGCGGAGCAACAGGCGTCGGCCGAGGGCACCCTCGGGGTGGTACTGGGCAAAGTCCTCGACCTGGAAGCCGCTCTTGTGAAGCAGGGCCATCGTGATCGCGTCGCCGGCGGCGAGCATCATGGCACAACTGGTCGTGGGGGCGAGGTTGAGCGGGCCGGCCTCGCGCACCTCGGGCAGGCGGATGACGTGCTGGCACAGCTCGGCAAGCCGCGACTGGGTGTTCTGCATGATGCCGATGATCGGGCCGCCCAGGCGGCGGAAGTGCGCGGCCAGCCGCAGCATTTCGTCGGTGTTGCCGCTGCGCGACAGCGCGACGAGGCATTGCGCGCGGCCGACAATGCCGAGGTCGCCGTGCAGTGCTTCGACCGGGTGCATGAAGACGGCCGGTGTGCCGGTGCTGGTGAGCGAGGCGGCGAACTTCTGCCCGACGAGGCCACTCTTGCCGAGTCCACTGACGATGACTGGCGGCCTGGCGGCCTGGATCGTGTCCAGCACGGCGTCAAAGCTGGCGTCGAGCCCGGCGGCAAGCTGATGCAGCGCAGCCGCCTCGTCGGCGATGACCTGGCGGCCGATTTCGCGTGGCGTGGTCACGGCGCGGTCTCCTGCTCGGCGGCGGTCGGCGCGACTTCGGCCGCTTCGCCGCTGTCCAGCGCGGCGAGCTTGCGGCGGATGTCGGCGATGAGCTTGGCGCGCGGCGAGACGCGCTCGTCGAGCTCAGCCTCCTGGAGCAACTCGAGCGCCTTGCTCCAGTGCTGCAGCGCGGCATCGTGATCGCCCAGGCGATATGCCGCGTCACCGAGATGGTCGTACACGGTCGCGTCCTGACCGACACGCTGTTGCACGGAACGCTCGAGGTAGCGGCGCGCCTGGTCGAACTGCCCCAGCTTGTAGTGCGCCCAGCCGAGGCTGTCCAGGTACGCCGGGTTGGTCGGCTCGGCGGCGACCGCGATCCTGATCATCTCCAGGGCACGGTGGACCTGCTGCCCGCGATTGACGAGCGTGTAGCCCAGGTCGTTGTTGAGGCCGGGCTGGTTCGGCTGGAATTCGAGCAGCTGCTCGCTGACCTCGATGTAGTCCTCCTCGCGTTCGGCGCGCTGCAGCACGAACTGCTTGAGCAGCAGCAGCTCGAAGACCAGGGCCGGCTCGTTGTCGGCATCCAGCAGCCAGCGATTGCACCAGCGCACGGCTTCGGTGTAGTCGTTGGCTTCCACCAGCATGCGGATGATTTCCTGGCGCAGCCGGCTGGCGGCGCCGGGCGTTGCCTGGATGAAGGATTCGTCGAGCAGCTTGGACAGCTCCTCCACGCCTTCGTCAACCTGGCCCATCAGGCTGAAGCAGCGGCCACGCCAGCCGAGCACCTTGAGCACGTCGGCCGCCGTCTTCGGCGCGTAGAGCTGCGCCATGCTCATGGCTTCGTTGGGCTTTTCGGCGGCGAGCAGCACGTCGATGAGCCATTCCTGGTACTGCGGGTCGTCCGGACTCGCCGTGTGCCAGCGGCGGGCCTCCTGCTCGGCCTGCAGCAGCCGATCCGCTTCGAGGCAGACCCACATGTAATCGGCGCGGCGTTCGCGGAGGCGGGCCTCGGTCTCCTCGATCTCCTCCTGGAGGCGTTGTGCCGTGGCTTGCAGATCGCCGTCTTCGCTGCCGCGCAGCTTGGTGATGAGCTCCTCGTACTGCCGGCGGGCCGGGGCGAGCCGCATGGCGGCGAGGTCGACCGCTTCGTGGCCGCGCTCAGCCACGAGCAGCACGTGCATCCTGGCCCGCGGCCAGGTGTCGTTCGCGGGGTCGTCCTCGATCCACCGGTCGACCAGCGCAAGCGCCTCGTCGAAGCGCATGTAGTCGACGTACGTACCGAGCAGTTCGGTGCGATACGCCTCGCGCTGCTGGTCAGTGAGGCCGAGTTCGAGGATGCGGCGCAGCACGTCGCGCGCCTCGTCGACGCGCGCGGCGGCGAGCAAGGCTTCGCTGAGCGCATCAAGCCCGGCGAGTCGGCGCGGGTAGCGCTCCACCAGCGTCCTGAGGATGCCCAGGGCCTGATCGAACTGCAACGCGCGCTGGTACAGCCGGGCGCGCAGGTGCAGGATCCGTTCGTCATCCGGCGTCTGCCGAGCGACGCGGTCGAGCACGGCCAGCGCCTCGTCCGGGCGGTGGCCCAGGTACAACGCCGCGGCGAGCTTGAGGCCGGTGCGGGTGTCCTCGGGGTGTTCGCGGAAGCGCGCTTCCATCGCCGCGATGTGCGCTTCCTGGTAGGGCTCGTCGGCGAACTCGAGTGTTGTCCGCAACCGCCACAGCGCGTTGGCCGGCAACTCGCTCACCTCGGCCTGCTCGAGGCACTTGCGCGCGATCTCCACCTTGCCCGTCTCGAGATAGCTGTCGACCAGATCCTCCACCGCCGCCGGTCGCGTCGGCTCGAGCGACCACGCCTGCTGCAGGTAACGCTGCGCGGCGAGGGCGTTGCCGGTGCGGCGGTAGTGCTGGGCCAGCGCCATGACGTAGGTGTAGTCGTCGGGTTGCTGCTGCAGGGCGAGTTTGTAGGCCGCCTCGGCAGCGTCGTTCTGGTCGAGGCCGGCATGGGCCTCCGCCTTGAGCAGCAGGGCGGCGGGCTGGTTCTCCCGAATCTCGAGGGCCTGCCGCGCGTGCTCGAGCGCCTCCTTCCACCGGTAGTTGCCGGCCAGCATGCGGCCCCAGGCGATATGCACGAGCGCGAGCTCCTCGGCACGCTCCAGAGCGCCGCGGAACAGGCGCTCGGCCAGGTCTGTTTCACCCGCGGCGGCCGCGGCCACGCCCAGCACCGCATACGTTGCATAGTCGGCGTCACCGGCCTGGGTGCGGCGCTGCACGCTCTCGAGCAGGGCGTCGCTGTCGGCGAAGCTGCGCGTCCAGTCCGCCAGGCGGCTGGCGGGAATGTCGGCGGCGTCGGGATGGGCCCGCACGAACGCGATGAGCGCGTCGAGCGCCCCGTCCAGGTCACCCGCTTCGTGCAGCGCATTGGCCAGCGCCCAGACGACGTCCGGCGCGTCGGGCCGGGCCGCGGCCAGCGCCTGCCACAGGGCGACTGCGCCACTGTGGGCGTCGGCTTCGTCCAGTTGATTCGCGACTTGCTCGGCGAAGGCGAGCTGGTGGCCGGCAGCGACGGCTCGCTCCAACTCGGTGATCCACGCGGTCAGTTGCCGGGCCGCGGCTGCCGCTTCGATCGTCAGGGCCAGCAGCGCCGTGTCGCAGGCGGGCTCGGCGGGTTGCGTCTCTGCGGCGGGGGGCGTGGCCGTCAGCCAGTCGCGCCCGGTCTCGAACGCCACGGCGGGCTGCCCCGCGTCGAGCAGCGTCCGCAGGTAAAGGCGGCGCAGGTAGCGGCTGTCGGGGCTGCGGTCCAGGGCGGCGCGGGCGGCGGCCGCCGCCTCCTCATCGTGCCCCACCTGGTGCAGCAGGTCGACCTGCCGCTCGATCGTGCCGTGGGGATGCTGGGCGAGCAGGGCGGCGATCTCTTCGGCTTCCTGCTCGGCCGGCCGGGTCTGCCACACGATCCGGTCGAACTGCGCGTAGGCTTCGGCGGCGGCCAGCAGGTAGCCGGCCTGCTCGAGGCACTGCCCGAGGCGATACCACGCGACGGTGACCTGCGGGTTGTCGGGGTGCTGGTCGGCGACGAGCGTAACCGCACGGTAATGCGCGGCGGCCTGCTCGAACGCCTCGCTGCGCTGGTGCAGCCGGCCCAGCAGGAAGTGGGCGCGCGGGGCACGCGGGCGATACGCGACGGCGTGCTCGGCGGCGATGCGGGCCTCGCCAAACTGCCCGCGCTCGCGTTTGATCTCGGCCAGCAGCAGCAGCAGGTCGAAGCAATCGCCGCGCGCCTGTTGCAGGCCCCGGTTCAGTTCCGCGAGGGCTTCGGCGGCGTTGCCGTCGGCGCGGTGCTGCCGGGCGGCTTCGTAATGGAGGCGGACCGCGGGCTGCAGCGGGCCGGTGGTGGCGGCGGGCGCGCGCCAGTCGTCGGCCGGCGCGATGCCGCGGAGGGTGCGCTCGGCCTTGTTCGGATCAACGGCGCGGTCATCGGCCGCGCGGGCGGGCGCGGCCAGCCCGTGCGCCGCGACGCACAGGACGAGGGCGGCCAGGCACAGGGTTGCGGGGCAGGTGGCGGGCCGCAGGCAAGGCAGGGGGCGCAGTTGCATATCGGGTCCCTCGGCGGGTCAGCGTCACTCATCTCGCGGGCGGACAGGTCGGGCGGTGCCACACCGGCCAGTGGCGTCCGCGTCCGCACCGTCCGACCGTCATCATACTCGCTGTGGCGACAACGGCGAGAGCGCGGCGGTGGTTCTTCGCAGGGGCTCAGGCCGACTTCGCGCGGGAGGTGCTCTTCCGCGACGAGCGTTTCTTGGTGGCTTTCTTGGCCTGCTTGCGCGTGGCCGCCTTGCCGCTGGCCCGTTTCTTGGTCTTCTTTCGGGAAGTCTTGCCGGGAGCCTTCTTCGCGGCGCCGCGCGTGGTGGCCGGTTTCTTCTTCTTGGCAGCGGGCGCGGGCTTGGCGCCGGCCGCGCTGGCTTTCCTGGGCTTTTTCTTGCGGGCCGGTGGCTCAGGCTTGAGCTCGGCCTTCTGCGCTGCTGCCACGGCCTTCTCGGGCGCGACCGCCGGGAGGGCTGCAAGGTCTTCGTCATCGCCGGCGAGGTCGGCGCCCGAGATCATCTGGAGCATGTTGCGGGCGCTGCGATCCGGCGGCACGCTGCTGATGCGCTCGACGGCGCCCTTGCGGACGGCGGCGCCCAACTCGCGCCAGGCCTGCTCCCGGAGCAGGGCGACGAATTCGAGCGCGTCCTCGCGGGCGATCTGCCGCTCGAGGAATTGCTGCGCCTCCAGCAGGGGGCAGGTGGGATTGACGATCTCGCTCTGGCGGGCGAAGGCCCACATGGCCTCATCCAGCGGGATGCCGTGCTGCTGCAGTCCGAGCAGGCGGATCCGGGCGATGGTGTAGGGCTCGACGCCGTCGATGCCCTGAAGGTAGGCGAGTGCGTCGCGGTTCGACATGGCGGCCACGTGATCGAGCGTGACGGAATGCTCTCGCGCGAACACGGCGTTGAGCGCGCGCGAGATGTCCTCCGACTTGAGCCGGACGTCGGCGAAGTCTTCCAGCACGTCGGCCAGCTCGATCGGCGGGATCACGCGCAGCTCGTTGTAGTCGACAACCATGGCACGCAGGCGGTCCAGCGCCTCCGACGCCTTGTTCTCAGGCGTATCACGCGAGAGGATGCCCAGCAGCATCTGCGACACGGGGTCGCTCACCGCGGGCGGGTTTACCTTGCCCAGTTGCGAGCGCAACGAACTGAACAGCAGTTTCAGGCGCTTGGCACACTCGGTCGCACCCCTCATGGTTGGTCTGTCCTCCTGGATGTTTCGGCATCGCGACGTCGCGGCGCGGGGGCGGCCGGGTCCATGTCGACCGGCGGCTCCAGCGAGTCGTCGGATGTCGAAGTATCGTCGTCGTTGTCGTCGCCGACGGCCGGTTCGTGCTCCGCCATGACGCGGTCGATCAGCTGGACTGTCTCGAAGCCGCGCTGCAGTGACTCGTCGAGCTTGAACTCGAGTGTAGGCGTGCGGCGGACGTTGAGCTGCCGGCCGAGGATCCAGCGCAGGTAACGGGCGGAGCCCTGCAGCGCCTGCACGCAGAGCTGCTGCTTGCCGTGTGGCGCCAGCACGCTCACGTACACGCGCGCCAGCATCAGGTCGGCAGTGACCTCGACGCGGGTAATCGACGTGATCGGCGGAATGCGCGGGTCGCGCAGCTCCGTCCGGATCAGATCGGCCAGGATGCCGCGAATCAGGCTTGCCAGTCGTTCCGTTCGCTTGGGCGCACTCATGCTTCGTCTTGCCGCCGCCGGCTGCGGCCGCCGGCACGTGATGATCTCTGCTCAGAGAAGTTCGATGTCGTATTCCAGTAGCGAGGCGTGCGGGTAGGCACGAATCTCGTCGACGATCTTCGACAGGGCACTCTGCACAAATCGACTCTCGTTGGCGACCATCGCCAGCCCCAGCGTTAGGGCCTGCCGCCGGTCCAGGTCGTCCACTTCCGCAATGGACACGTTATGCCGTGCACCGAGCCGATCCTTGAGGCTGCGGGTCACACGACGCTTGTCCTTCAGCGAGCGCGCCTCGAACACGGTCAGCCGAACTCGTAACACGCCCACGATCATCGCTGTTCCAGCCCGCCCGCGTGCAGGTTAGAGCTCCTGCCGCACCTCGACCAGCTCGAACGCTTCGATGACGTCACCGGGCTTGAGGTCGTCGTAGCCTTCCAGCTTGATGCCGCATTCCAGACCGGCCCGCACCTCGCGCGCGTCTTCCTTGAAACGCTTGAGTGACCCGATGTTCACGTTGTCGACGACGATGCGCCCGTCGCGCACCAACCGGGCCTTGTGGTTGCGGCCGATGATGCCGCCGGTGACGTAACAACCTGCGATCGTGCCGACCTTGGACACGTTGAAGACCTGGCGCACTTCGGCGGTGCCGCGGGCTTCCTCGTGATGCTCCGGCTCGAGCAGGCCGGCCAGGGCTTTCTGCAGGTCGTCGAGGATCTCGTAGATCACGCGGTACAGCCGGATCTCGACGCCAAGCTGGTCCGCGAGCTGCCGCGCGCGGTCTTCGGCCACGACGTGGAACCCGATGATCAACGCGTCCGAGGCCTTGGCCAGGTGCACGTCGGCCTCGCTGATCGCGCCAACCGCGGCCTGCAGCACCGTCAGCTTGGCCTTCTCGGTCGGGAACGAGGCCAGCGATTTCTTCAATACTTCGATCGAGCCCTGCACGTCGGCACGCAGGATGACCTTCAGCTCGGGCACCTCGGCCTCGATCCCGCTCTGCAGAATCGCCTCGAGCGTGCGCGGCTTGGGCGTGCTGGCCGACTCCAGCGCCTCCTGGCGCCGGCGGGTCTTCACCTCTTCGGCGGTGGTCTTGGCTTCCGAGAGGTTCTCAACCTCGTATAGCGAGTCACCGGTCTCCGGCAGCTCGGTCAGGCCGACCACTTCTACCGGCGTACCGGGCGGGGCCGCCTTGATCTGCTTGCCGCGGTCGCTGACCAGCGCCCGGATGCGACCGGCACCGGGGCCGCAGACGATGGTCTGCCCGGGCTTGAGCGTGCCTTCGCGGACGAGCACCTGCGCAACGACGCCGCGGCCTTCGCGCATCTTGGCTTCGATGACGGAGGCCAGCGCAGGGACCGTCGGGTCCGCCTTGAGCTCCATGAGCTCACTCAGGGTGCTGAGGTGCGCGAGCAGTTCTTCGACGCCCTCGCCCGTGGTGGCGCTGGTCTTGATCACGTCGGTCTGACCGCCCCATTCGGAGGGGGTCAGCTCGTGCTCGGCCAGTTGGGCATAGATGCGGTTCAGGTCGACCCCCGGAATATCGATCTTGTTGAGCGCGACGACGATGGCGACGCCGGCCGCCTTGGCGTGATTGATCGCCTCGACGGTCTGGGGCATGACGCCGTCGTCCGCGGCCACGACGAGCACGACCACGTCCGTCAGGTGCGCGCCGCGGGCCCGCATGGCCGTGAAGGCCTCGTGACCGGGCGTGTCGACGAACGTGACGTCCCAGCCCTCACGCTGAATGCGGTAGGCGCCGATGTGCTGGGTGATGCCGCCTGCTTCGCCGGCGGCGACCTTCGCGCTGCGGATCGCGTCGAGCAGCGATGTCTTGCCGTGGTCAACGTGTCCCAGCATCGCGACCACCGGCGGCCGCGGCTCCAGGTTCTTGCGTTCCCGGTTCTGGAAGGCCTCCTGCAGCCGCTCGTAGGCGGTTCTGGCCTTCTGGATGTTGATCGGGGTCTCGAAGTCGATGGCCAGCAACTCGGCCGTCTCGTTGTCGATCGACTGGTTGATCGTCCACAGCTTGCCCGTGTGCTCGATCAGCTTTTTCGATACGGCGGCAAACGGTGCGCCAATCGCCGCACAGAAGTCCTTGAGTTGAATCGGGGTGGTGATCGTGACGGGCTCTTTTCGAATGGCCTTGGTAGGCGTGGTCTGTGTTGCGCGGCGCCGGCGCTCGGCCGCGCGGCGATCACGCAGTCCATGGCCGGTGACGCTGGCGAGGCGCTCCTTGCGCTCCAGCAGGTCCTGGTCACGCCATTCGCGCACGCGCTGGTCGACATCCGAGCGATTGCCATGGCGCCGCGGACTGCGCGACGGGGCCCGGCCCGCTTCTTCCTCGCCCTGCTTGCGGCCCTTGCCGCGCCCGCGCTTGGGAGCGGCGTCCGGCGGCGGGGCCGCGGGCGGCGGGCCGCCGCCTTCGCGCCGGGCTGCGATTCCCGGCCGCGGCCGCGGCCGGCGCTCGGGCTCGGGCGCCTCGACCCGGACCACGCGCGGGCCCTTCAGTTCGGCAGGCTTGGGAACGACCTGCGGGCCGGCGGGGCGAACGTCCTTCTTGGGCTTGGTCTCGTCGTCCTCGCCTTCATCGGCTTCGGCCGGCGCCGCTGGGGCGGCGGGCTCCGCTTCGGCCGCTTCCGCCGGAGCCTGCTGTTCGGCCTCGGTCGGAGGCGGCTCAGCGATGCTTGGTTCGGCGGCGGCGGGACGCTGTGGGGTCTCTACGGGTTCGGGCGGCGCTTCGGGTTGGACCGTCGGGGCCTGCTCATCTTCGGCCGGTGCAGCGACTTCCGGTTCGGCGGCTGGGGCTGCCGGTGTTTCGGGTGGGGCTTCTTCAGGGGGCTCGGCGACGGCGATCCCGACCTCGGGTTGGGTGCGCTCGGCGGCCGCTTCCGCGTCGGTGTCGGCCGCCTCGTCGGCGGAGGCGGCTCCGCTTTCAGCGGCGCGCCGTTCAGCTTCCTTGGCTTTCTTCTCGGCGCGCTTGATGCGCACCTTGTCGAGGTCGACGCGCTCGCCGACCTCGACAGACGTGACATCATCGTCTGTGCTGAACCACTCGCGGATCGACTCGGCCAGGCCGACCGAGATGGCCGCCATGTGGTTCTTCAGCTCGATCCCTTCCGAGCGGCATTTCTCAATCAGAACCTTGCTCGGAACGCCGAGCTCTTTTGCCAAAGAGTGAACTCTCAGTGTGCTCGCCACAGAGCTCTCCGTGCGACCTTTCAGAACCTTCACGTCCGGCTCACATCCGGACCCATACCTCTTGCGACGCATCCGCTACCTGCCTGCGGCAGGTTAACGCCTGCATCCCACAAACCAAAAATGACGACACGTGCCCGCATGTCGATACGTCCCCTGCACCCGCCCACAACGGGGGCCTGCGCCGGGTCGCCGACAATCGTCGAGCACGCGACCGCACCCTGATTCTAGCTATCCATAACATATCGCGTATTTGTAAGTTACGCCACCCGAGCCCGCCGAATCTTCACAATTATTGTCCCCTTGCCCGATCTTGATCAATCCGTACCATTCCTGATTGACAGCCTCCAGGCGCACCGGTAAGCTCACCGCTCCCAGCATATTCGGACCCCCGGACGCCGAGTCAGGGCCGAATACGCCGGCGGTCGGCTCCGTGTGGGAGCCCTGAGGCCGGGGTCTTCTTTCGCTCCTCCCGGCGTTGGGTGTTCGTGCGTGCTGCCAACGTCCCGAGATGGATGCTCGAGGTCGCGATGCGTGTCTTCATGTTGGGCTGGGAATTCCCGCCCTATATCAGTGGGGGGCTGGGAACGGCGTGCTACGGCCTCACGCGCGGGCTGGACCGCTGTGATGTGGAGGTCCTGTTCGTGCTGCCGCGCCCGGTGGACGCTGGCAGCAGCGGCCACGTGCGGATTCTTTCCCCCGCCAGCCCCGAGGCGGACGCCGACGAGGACATCGTGGCCCTGCCCGATCTGGAGGGCATGTTCGAGCACGTCAAGTTTCGCTCGGTTCCCGCGACGATTCGGCCCTACGTCACGCCAGACGACGCCGACGAAGCGTCGCGCGACGATGTTCTGACGCGGGGTGCGGGTGCGGGGCGCCCGCGCGGTGTCGGGACCGATCCCGGGAAGGCCAAGATCGCCTACCAGGGCGGTGGCGCGGGCGGCGACTACGCCGGGGATCTTTTCTCGGAGGTAGAACGGTACGCGGAGCTTGCCCGCCGCCTTGCCCGGAACGCCGAATTCGATATCGTGCACGCGCACGACTGGATGACCTACCGGGGGGGCATCGCTGTCGCGGGCCAGAGCGGCAAGCCGCTGGTGGTGCACGTGCACTCGACCGAGTTCGACCGGTCCGGGCTGCACGTCAATCAGCGCATCTACGACATCGAGCGGGCCGGCATGCACGCCGCCGCGCGCATCATCTGTGTCAGCCACCTGACGCGGAACGTCGTGCTGAAGCACTACGGGGTGGATCCGCGCAAGGTCGAGGTGGTTTACAACGCGATTGACGAGGACGGGGCCGGCGCCGCGCCGCTGCCGCCGATTTCACGTGACGAGAAGATCGTGCTGTTTCTCGGGCGGATCACGATGCAGAAGGGGCCGGAGTACTTCCTGGCCGCCGCCCGGCGGGTGCTCGAGGTCATGGACAACGTCCGCTTCGTGATGGCGGGCAGTGGCGACATGGCGCGTCGCATGATCGAGCGTGCCGCCGAGATGGGCATCGGCCACAAGGTGCTGTTTCCGGGCTTCCTGCGGGGTGAGGACATCCGCCGCGTGTTCAACATGGCGGATCTGTACGTGATGCCGTCGGTGTCGGAGCCGTTTGGGATTACGCCGTTGGAAGCCCTGTCGCATGACGTGCCGGTGCTGATCTCGAAGCAGAGCGGCGTGGCGGAGGTGTTGACGCACGCGTTGAAGGTCGACTTCTGGGATGTGGACGAGATGGCCAACAAGATCGTGGCCGTTTTGCGCCATCCGCCGCTGCAGAGCACGCTGCGTGATCATGGCAGCTTCGAGGTGCAGCGGTTCAACTGGGTGGATTCGGCCCGCAATTGCGTGGCGGTCTACCGCGCCGCCATGGGCCTCCAACCGGTCTAGTCTCTGAGCATGGCCTCTGTCGTCTTCTACTTTCAGGTTCATCAGCCGTATCGGTTGCGGCGCTTCAGCATTTTCGATCGCGGCGACGACTACTTCGACGAGCGCGTGAATCGCGAGATTCTGCGGCGCGTGGCGACGAAGTGCTACCTGCCGACGAACGCCGTGCTGTACGAGTTGATCCAGCGGCACGACGGGCGCTTCAAGGTCGCCTTCAGCCTGACCGGCACGGTCATCGAGCAGTTCAAGCAGTACATGCCCGAGGTGCTGGCGTCGTTTCAGCGGCTGGCCGAGACCGGCGCGATCGAGTTCCTGGCCGAGACGTACTGTCACTCGCTGAGCTTCCTCTATTCACGCGACGAGTTCGCCGAGCAGGTGCGGGCGCATCATCGCCTGATCGAGGAGACGTTCCACCGGGCACCGACCGTCTTTCGCAACACCGAGCTGATCTACAACAACGAAGTGGCCCAGGCCGCGGCCGAGCTCGGCTACGGCGTCGTGCTGTGCGAGGGGGCCGATCACGTCCTCGGCGTGCGGCAGCCGACGTACCTGTACACGCCGCCGGACCAGCCCGCGGTCAAGCTGCTGCTCAAGAACTACCGGCTGTCGGACCACATCGCGTTTCGCTTCAGTGACCGGGGCTGGTCGGAGTACCCGCTGACGCCGGCGAAGTTCGCCAACTGGGTGAACCAGGTGAACGGGGATGGCTACGTGGTCAACCTGTTCCTCGATTACGAGACTTTCGGCGAGCACCAGTGGGCCGAGACGGGCATTTTCGATTTTCTGCGTGACCTGCCCGAGGCGGTGTTCGCCCTGCCCGGCAACGATTTCGGCACGCCGGCGTCGTGCGCGGCCGAGTTCCCGCCCAACGGCGAGTTCGACGTGCCGCACATGATCTCGTGGGCCGACGTCGAGCGCGACCTCTCCGCCTGGCTGGGCAACGCCATGCAGTCCAACGCCCTGCACGAGCTCTACCGGCTCGAGCCGGCGGTCAAGGGCAAGGGTGACGAGAAGCTGCTGCAGGACTGGCGGCGGCTGCAGTCGTCCGACCATTTCTATTACATGTGCACCAAGTACCTGGCCGACGGCACCGTGCACAAGTACTTCAATCCCTACGACACGCCGTACGACTCGTTCATCAACTTCATGAACGTGCTCGACAACCTGCGGGCCCGCATCGGCCGGCGCGCATTGCAGACCCGTTGATGCCGCTGCACCGATCGCGTCCGGTCGTTATACTGTCGCCCCGATGCAAAGTCTGCTGAACATCCTGCACGAGTACCAGCACTACGGGCTGGCGGCCTTCATCGTGACGGTGTTTCTCACGCCGGTGGCGATGCGCATCGCCCACCGTTACGGCGTCCTCGACATGCCGGACCGCAAGCTGAAGCCGCACGCCCGGCCGATTCCCTATCTTGGCGGCGCGGCGATCTGTGCCGGCTGGGTCGCGGCGATCGTGACCGCCATGGCCGGCGGTGTGTTGCCGGACCTGCAGCTCGTGCTGCCGATTCTGCTGGGGGGCGTCGCGATGTCGGCCCTGGGGCTGGTGGACGACGTGCGCCACGTGCGGCCCGTGCTGCGACTGGGCATCGGCACGGTCGTGATCGCAACGGTCGTGATCTGGTCGGGTGCGGGGCTGGGCCTGGTCATGGCGCTGTTCGCGGGCGTTGACGATGTTGCGGCGGAGGTCGGGCTGTGGGCGCCCGGAACACTGCGCACGTTGATCGAGCCGGTCGCGGTGCCGCTGTCCGGCATCGTCGCGGTGATCGTCGTGCTGGGGGCGTGCAATTCGTCCAACCTGATCGACGGACTCGACGGGCTGTGCACCGGCGTGACCGCGATCATCTCGCTGGGGTTCTTCCTGCTGGCGTCGCACCTGGCGGCGTGGGAATTCAGCGCGGTCGGCGACCCGGTGCGGCTGGTGCTGGCGCTGGGCATGTTCGGCGCGGCGCTGGGCTTTCTGCCGTGGAATTTCAACCCTGCGAAGATCTTCATGGGAGACGCCGGCAGCGTGCTGCTGGGCTACAACTGCGGCATCCTGATCCTGCTGTTCGCCGAGCGCGGCAATTTTCGCTGGGTGATCGGGGCCCTGATGATCTTTGCGTTGCCGATCTTCGACACGGCGCTGGCGATGTTCCGCCGCTGGCGCAGCAAGCGCTCGATCTTCGAGGGCGACCGCAGCCATTTCTACGACCAGCTGGTGCAGCGCGGGCTGAGTGTGCGGCAGACGGTGCTCATTTCGTACCTGCTGACGATCGTCTACGCCGGCCTGGGCCTGCTCATGGCGTGGGTGACGGATGACGGCCCGGTCATTCGCACGCGTTACGCGGTGTTCTTCTATCTCGGCGTCGTGGTGATCACCGGGATCATCGCCTGGCGCGTCGGGCTCACCCGGCCGGAAGACCTGCCAGCCAACGGGGCGACGAACGGGGATTGAGCGGCCGCTGGCCGCCCCGTACCATGGCCGCCATGCCAGAGGAGATGATCACCAGCGTCGAGCAGCAGGTCGGCATTGTCCAGCTCAACCGGCCCGCGGCGCTCAACGCGCTCAACCAGGAGACGCTGGGCCAGCTTGGCGACGCGTTGCGACGATTCGACGATGAGCGCGACGTGCGTTGCATCCTGCTGACCGGCGGTGATCGCGTCTTCGCCAGCGGCAGCGACGTCAACGAGCTCGCCCGCACCACGCCGGTGGACCTGCAGCAGCCGGACGCGTTTCGCACCTGGGACCTGATCGACCACCTGCGCAAGCCGCTGGTGGCGGCCGTATCCGGTTACGCGCTGGGCAGTGGCTGCGGCCTGGTGCTCGCGTGTGACATCGTGATCGCATCGGAAACCGCCCGCTTCGGCCAGCCCGAACTGAACCTCGGCATCATCCCCGGTGTCGGCGGCACGCAGCGCCTGGTTCGCACGATCGGGCGCGCCCGCACCATGGACATGATTCTCACCGGCCGCATGCTTGATGCGCACGAAGCGGCGGCCGCGGGCATCGTCAGCCGCGTCGTCCCGCGCGAGAGCGTGCAGGCCGCGGCACGGCAGGTCTGCCAGGAGATCGTGCGCCGCGCTCCGCTGGCCGTGCAGGCCGCCAAGGACGCCGTGCGCCAGGCACACGAGATGGCGCTGAGCCAGGGGCTGGCGTACGAGCGCAAGCTGTTCACGATGCTCTTTGCGACGGACGACCAGCGCGAGGGCATGCGCGCCTTCCTCGAAAAGCGGCCGCCTTTCTTCGCCGGTCGCTGAGCAACCTCCACCCGGGATCCAATCACATGGCGTTCTCCACGATCGAAGTCGACCAGGCCGCGGGCGTGCTGACGATCACCTTGTGCCGGCCGGACGCGCTGAATGCTCTCGTGACGGAGATGACGGTCGAGCTGGCGGCGGCGCTGCGCATGGCACAGCGGGATGAGCACGTCCGATGCCTGATCATCACCGGGGCCGGGCGGGCGTTCTGCAGCGGCCAGGACCTGTGCGAGCTGCCGTCCGACGACGCGGCCGCGCCCGAGTCGGAAGGCGCGCTGGGGCGCTACCTTCGCGAGCGGATCAACCCGCTTGTTACCCGGCTGCGCACGATGGAGAAGCCGGTGCTGGCCGCAGTCAACGGCGTGGCGGCGGGGGCGGGCGTGAGCCTGGCGCTGGCGACTGACCTCCGGGTTTGTGCGCGGAGCGCGTCGTTCAAGCTGGCTTTCGCGCAGGTCGGGCTGGTGCCGGACGCGGGCGCGACGCTGACGCTGATGCAGCACGTGGGCTATGCCCGCGCGGCCGAGTTGTGCCTGCTGGGCGAGGCCGTCGCGGCGGAGCGGGCGCTGGAGATCGGCCTGGTCAACCGCGTGGTGGAAGATGAGCGGCTCTTGGCGACGGCGCGCCAGATTGCGGAAAGCCTGCTGGAACTGCCGCCGCGGGCGTTGGCGCTGACCAAGCGGGCGCTGGCGCGGGCCTGGACCGCGACGCTGGAGGACCAACTCGACTACGAAGCGTGGTTACAGGGCAGCGCCGCCCGGACCGCCGACCATCATGAGGCGGTGGCGGCGTTTCTCGAGAAGCGGCCCCCGCGGTTCGAGGGCCGCTGATCCGGGTTGACCGGCGAATACCACACAAGCAATACCGTCAGACATCCTTGTCTGACGGTATTACGAGCGTCGGGCGGTGAAGCGCGACGCTGCCGATTGCCGCGACGGTCGTTTAGAAGGGCGTCGGGTCGGTGACCGTGCGGCGGGTGGTCGTGATGAAGTTGCCGACGCGGTCGATGCCGCCCGGCGTCAGTCCGGCTTCGAAGGTGTCGAAAGGAGCGCCGAAGTTCGTGATGCTGGTGTCGGCGAGGTCGAACGTGCTGCGCGTCTCGTCGCCGAAGTCGTCGACGACGAAGCGATTGGTTTCCGGATCGGCGAAGCCGACGCGGTCGTCCTGCTCGGTGTCGAAGACCGGGTTGACGCCGCGGTCCAGGAACTCGACATCGGTGACCACCGGATCGACACCAACCACGCCGGTGCCGACGAAGCCGGAGGGGGTTTCGAATGCAACGCGATTGCCGGCCGGATTGACCGCCGGATTGAATACCGGCTGACCGGCCACCACGATCGGCGTCACGCGGAACCCGGTGACGAGTTGGGCGGTGGCGGTCGTGTCACGCTCGAGCAGGTAGGATCCCTGGTCGAATCCGATCACCGCGACCTCGAGATTGTTCGCGAAGGAAATGGTCGTCGGGGCCGGCAGGGCCTCGTCGGGCCCGAACCCGAACTGGTCCGCGGGAACGGTCGCGATGAGCTGGTGCGCCGCGCGCTGCCGCTGCGGCTTGGCGAGGTAGAAGGAGTACACGAACTCCTGCTCGTTGGGCAGCGCGTAGACAATCTCGTCGCCGCCGCGGACCCGCGCCGCGGTCGCCTGGTCCGGAATCGCGAAATCCTCGCGGGCCGGCGTATCCTGGGCGGACGTCCTGGGATCGGGGGCGGGGCAGCCCGCCAGCACCGTTGCCAGCACGCCCGCAATAGTCGTTATCAAGAGTATGTTGCTCGTCTTCATCGGCGTCACAGAGACGTCTCCTCGTGCTGCAGAACCAACAATCCCGGCGTATCGCGTCACACGTGGTCACGCGAGGATCCACCAGCTTCCAGCCGGGATACTGACCGCTCGTTCTGACGACCGGCTGAAATCGGCCTGAAGGCTGTGTAAGCCCCCGGCGGTCACGAGCGGCTAGACGCCGGCCTGCCGCCGGACGCGTGCGGCGGGGTCCTGCCGGAAGAACGCGCGGAACTGGGCATACAGCGCCGGGTGCTGCTGCAGCAGCGCCACGGGTTGCTCGAAGAACGCCTCGGTGACGACCGCAAAGAACTCGGGCGGGTTCGTCGCGCCGTAGGGGCGGATGACGCCGCGGCGGCGGCGCGCCAGGTTCGCCTTGAGTTGCTCGAACTCCTCACCGAGCACGCGCGACCAGTCGGCGTACATGTCGCCGCGCGGCAGCAGGGGGGCGCCGTTCATCGCGCCGGATTCGCTGTCGAGCTGGTGCGCGAACTCGTGCAGCACGACGTTGTGACCGTCGCGCACATCGTACGCGCCGTGTCGCGAGTCATCCCATGACAGGACAACCGAGCCACGGTACCAGCTCTCGCCGGCGCGCAGCTCCTCGCCTTCGACCACCGTCCCGTCCGGCAGGCGCCGTTCGGCCTCGACGACGTAGCGCGCGGGATAGATGAGAATCGACACCAGCCCGGGGAAGTAATCCGTCTCGCGGCCGAGCAGCAGGAGGGCGGCCTGGGCGGCGACAGTGAGCCGCATCTCGTCGGTCAGCTCGAGCCCGCCGCAGGCTTCGAAGTGCTTCTCGTGCAGCAGAACCTGGATGTGGCCGGCGAGCTCACGCTGCTCGGCGTCGCTGAGCAGCCGCCAGTGACCGACATGCTGCGCGACGAGCTCGCGCTGTGCCGGCGGCAGCGGTTGCTGCCGCAGTTTCCGGCGCCGGCGATTTCGCCACCAACGAAAGAACATGCACCGGGTTGTACCACGCTCGCGCTCAAACGACGAGGCGCCGGCTGCGACGCTACGCCGACCGCAGCCGCTCGGCCAGGCCCGCCAGCTTGCGGATGTGGTCGGGCCCCGTGCCGCAGCAGCCGCCGACGATGTTGGCCCCCGCGTCGACCAGCGGCCTGACCTGGGCGACGAACTCCTCGGGCGTCTGGCGGTAGACGGCCTGGCCCTCGACCAGCTCGGGCATGCCGGCGTTCGGCTTGACCCACAGCGGCAGCGCGGTGGCCGCCCGCAGGGCCACGACCGCGGGCAACATGTACTCGGCGCCGCTGCCGCAGTTGCAGCCGACCACGTCGGCGCCGGCATCCTCGAGTGCCGCGGCGCAGTCCTCGGCCTTGGCGCCCATCATGGTGCGCGTGCGTTGCGGGCCGGCGTCGAACGACATGCTGGCGATGACCGGCAGCCCGGTCGCGTCCTTGACGACCTTGAGCGCCAGCAGGATCTCCGCCGTCTCGGAGAACGTCTCGAGGATGATCACGTCGGCGCCGCCGGCGGCGAGCCCCTTGGCCTGGGCCTCGAACACCGGCATGAGGTCGGCGGGCTTGACTTCCTGCACGGCGAGGATCTTGCCGCTGGGACCGATCGAGCCGGCCACCAGGGCGCCGTCGCCGACGGCTTCCTTGTTGAGGGCTGCGCCGCGCTCGTTGATCTGTTCGACCGTCGCGTCGACGCCGCGGCGCTCGAGGTTGAAGCGGTTGGCGGCGAAGGTGTTGGTGGTGACGAATTGCGCGCCGGCCTCCATGTATGCGCGGGCGAGTTCCTTGACGAGGTCGGGGTGGGTCAGATTGGCGGCCTCGGCCATGACGTCGGTCGGCACGCCGCGCATCTGCAGCCGGGTGGACCACCCGCCGTCGGCCACCGTCAGCCCCTGCTTCAGTGCTTCGCGATCGAATGTCATGACGACTCCTTGCTGTCGGTGAGCGGCTGGCCGGCGAGGATCTCCTGCAGGCGGCGCTGAATCTCCGCGGGATCGCCTTCGCCTTCGTAGGTCAACGGTCCGTCGTAGCCGACGCCGCGCAGCGCCGCGACCACCGCCGGCCAGTTCACGCTGCCGGCGCCGAGGGCGCAGAAGCCGGCCATGCCGGGCACGGCGACATCATAGTCCTTGGCGTGGACGCGCCGGATGCGCCCGCCGAGCGTCTCGATCCAGTCCTCCGGATAGCCGTGCGCCAGGATGTTGCCGACGTCCAGGTAGAAGGCCACGTGCGGCGAGTTGACATGGTCGATGAGGTCGGCGGCCTCGATCGGCGAGAGCAGGAAACGGTTCCACACGTTCTCGACGGCAATGGTGACGGCGCGCGCCTCGGCCTCGTGCCGCAGTTCCGAGAGGGCCTCGCTGGTGCGGTTGAGCGCATCGGCATAACGCACCTGGCCCCGCGCGTCGCCGACCTTGCCGACCAGGGCGGTGACGACGAGGATCGCGCCGGCCTCGGCCGCGGCGGCCTGGTCGAGCATGCGCAGCGTGAGCTCGCGCGCCCGCAGGCGGTCGTTGGGATCGGGCGAGGCGTAGTTGTATTGCCAGAACAGCCCCGTGGCGAGTCCGCTAATCTTCAGGTCCTGGTCGGCGGCCTGTCGGGCGAGGGCGGCGAAACGGTCCGGGGGTGTATCGGGACGCAGCGGATCGTTTTCGCCGACGACGAGTTCCAGCCCGGCGAAATTCGCCCGGCGGGCAGCGGTGATTTGTTCCTCCGGCGTCGGCAGGTCCGCAAACGTCCAGGCGTTGATGGCGGCGTACATGCGATCTCCTCGGCTAGCGCGCAACGGTGCGGCGCGTGAGATCACATTATCAACGCAGGACGGCGCATAAAACAAGGCCGGCGCCCGCCTGGACGCCGGCCCTCCGGGACGGCTTCTTTCCCATACCCCGGATCGCACAGTGACGACCGGTTCCCGGAGATGGTGACCCGGACCGTCGTCCGGGTTCCTGGCTCCCTACACGTCAACTGTTCAATACGCAGAGGGGTGATGGCCAGCGAAGTTGCGCATGCATTTTTCTCCCGTTGATTTGACGCCGCGGAGTGGACAGTGGCGCGGGGCTGCCTTATTCTCGCCCCGTTTATCGGCCAGCGGTCCTTGCGGGCACTGGGTGTGAGTGAGTGGGTTCATCAGCGGGTCGGCGGCGGCCCAGAGTGTGGAGGGTGTGCCATGCATGGAATGGTACCGACGCACATGTTCTTCACCCGCGGTGTGGGCAAGCACAAGAACAACCTCGAGTCGTTCGAGCTCGCGCTGCGCAGTGCCGGCATTGCCCAGTGCAACCTCGTGAAGGTGTCCAGCATCTACCCGCCGCGCTGCAAGATCATCTCGCGGCATGCCGGCCTGTCGCGCATTGTGCCGGGACAGTTGACCTTCTGTGTCATGGCCGAAGCGCGCACCAACGAGCCGAATCGGCTGGTGTCCGCCGGCATCGGTCTCGCGCTGCCCGCCAAGGGCGAGCAGTTCGGCTACATCTCCGAGCACCACGGCTTCGGCCTCAAGGAGCGCAAGATCGCCGACTACGTCGAGGACATGGCGGCGAGCATGCTGGCGTCCACGGTCGGGGTCGAGTTCGACCCCTACAGCGACTACGACGAGCGGCGCGAGGTCTACAAGATGTCCGGCCAGATCGTGCGCACCCGCGCGGTCGTGCAGACGGCCGAGGGCGACAAGAACGGCAAGTGGACCAGCGTGGTCGCGGCCGCGATCTTCCTGTTCGATGAGCTCGAAGCCGCGGGGCAGGCGCCGGCCAAGGCGACGACGAAGCGCAGCAGGAAGACCAGGTAGGATCATCCGGTGTCCCACAGCGTGCCCGACAACTTCCTCGGGCTCGACCCGAAAGAGGCGGATTACGAATCCGCCCGCTTTGCGGTGCTGCCGATTCCCTATGACGCCACCACCAGCTTCGGCGCGGGCACGCGCGACGGCCCGCGCGCCATCATCACCGCCTCCCAGCAGGTCGAGCTCTACGACGAGGCATTGCAGCGCGAGAGCGTGCGCGACGGCATCGCCACGCTGGACGCGCTCGAGCCCGACGCTCGCGGCCCCGAGGCCATGCACCAGCGCGTCTACCGGGCCGCGCGGCGCATCGTGCGCGACGACAAGATCCCGATCGGGCTCGGCGGCGAGCACGGCATCACGTCCGGCCTGGTGCGGGCGGCGCAGGCGCGCTACAAGGGCCTGAGCGTGCTGCAGATCGACGCGCACGCCGACCTGCGCGACAGTTACCAGGGCACACCCTACAGCCACGCCGCCGTGATGCGCCGCATCCACGACATGAAGCTGCCGGCCGTCGGCGTCGGCATTCGCAACTACTCGGCGGCCGAGGCACGCTTCATCCGCAGCGAAGACAAGCCCATCTTCACCGCGCGGGCCTGCCGCGAATCCGACACCTGGATCGACAGCGTCCTCAGCCACCTCACCGACACGGTGTACATCACGATCGACATCGATGGCTTTGACCCGGCCTGTGCCCCCGGCACCGGCACGCCCGAGCCCGGCGGCCTCGACTGGTACCAGGTCACCAACCTGTTGGCGGCGGTGACGAAGGGCGGTCTGCGGCGGGTCGTGGGGTTCGACGTGGTCGAGGTCCGGCCGCTGCCGCCGAGCACCGTCACCGAGTTTCTGGCGGCCAAGCTCGTCTATCGGCTGATTGGGCTCATCGCCCGCGGCTGAGCGGTACGCGAATCCCGACCAGGCCGGTACGAATGGGCGGCGCGCGCCGATCGCGACATCCAGCCCAACTTGGCGTATAGTGTCCCGCGCGCGTGAGAGATCGACTCCCGTCTCCGGAAACTCCAGGTTGCGATGACGCGTCAACCGGTCAGTCTGCTGGTCACGCTCTTGCTGCTCGGCCTCCTCGGCGTCGTGCTGATCACGCCGATCGTGGCGGTGGTCTGGCCGGCGTTCGTGGTCAAGGGCGACTTCTCGCTGCTGTGGTTTCGCGACGTCTTCGGCATCTTCCAGGAAGACGTGCAGTGGCTGATCGACGACATCGAGTTCGCCTGGGAGGCCGAGACGTTTTCCGAGCGGCTGAGCGAGCTGGGCGGGATCAGCACGACCAACGGACTGATCAACAGCGTGCTGATGGCGTTCTACGTGACGGTGTTGTGCCTGGCGATCTCCATCCCGCTGGCAATGCTGGCGCAGAACTACAACTTCGCCGGCAAGCGCTGGTGGCTCGGCCTGATCCTGGTACCGATGATCCTGCCGCCGTTCGTCGGCGCGATCGGCATGCGCGGCCTGCTGTCGCGCAACGGCGGGATCAACCTGCTGCTGATGCACCTGGGCTGGATCGACCCTGCCGAGCCGATCGACTGGCTGGCGTATCCGTTCTGGGCCTGCGTCGTGCTCGAGGCGTTGTATCTCTACCCGATCACGTTTCTCAACGTGCAGGCCGCGCTGGCCAACATCGATCCTGCGCTGGACGAGGCGGCGCAGAACCTCGGGGCCCGCGGCTGGCGGCGCTTCTGGCGCATCACGCTGCCGCTGATTCGGCCGGGGGTATTCGCCGGCGCGACGATCGTGTTCATCTGGTCGTTTACCGAGCTCGGCACGCCGCTGATGGTCGGCTTTCGCGACGTGGCGGCGGTGAAGGTATTCGACCAGCTCAAGACGACCAATCCGCAGGGCGATGCCTACGCGCTGGTGGTCGTGCTGCTGGCCGCCAGCATCCTGCTTTACCTCGTCGGCAAGCTGTTCCTGGGACGCGCCGGCAGCGGCATGATGGCCAAGGCCACTGTCGCCGCCGAGCCGAAGCGCACCGAGTGGGGCGGCACCGTCCTCGTGACGCTGCCGTTCGCGCTGGTGTTCTTCGTGGCGGTACTGCCGCACATCTCGGTGATTCTCGGCAGCATCACGTCGACCGGCATCATCGAGCTCGATCCCGAGCACCTCACGCTCACGTATCATGCCGAGCTGATCGGCGACATGGCCACCGGCGACGGCTATGCCGGCAAGAGCGTGCTCAACAGCTTCAAGTACGCGACCATCGCGACGGCGGTGGACGTCTTTCTCGGCTTTGCCATCGCGTATCTCGTGGTGCGGCGCCCCTCGTGGCTGACGACGACGCTGGACAGCCTCGCAATGCTGCCGCTGGCGGTGCCCGGGTTGGTG
Organism: uncultured Planctomycetales bacterium; assembly: GCA_964448675.1. Taxonomy (GTDB): domain Bacteria; phylum Planctomycetota; class Phycisphaerae; order UBA1845; family Fen-1342; genus CAYUZU01. The sequence continues at coordinate 171,767 of CAYUZU010000003.1, read as the reverse complement.
ATGGCGTTCGGCTACTTCGTCATGACGCTCGGCGATTCGCCGCTGGCGTTCCTGAATCCGCAGCAGCACGACCCGACACCGCTGCTGGTCACGGCCTACGCGGTGCGGCGGCTGCCGTTCATGGTGCGGTCGTGTGCCGCGGGGCTCGAGCAGCAATCCGTGGCGCTCGAGGAGGCCGCGATCAACCTGGGGGCGAGCCCGACGCGGACCATGTGGCAGATCGTGGTGCCGCTGCTGGCGGCGAACTTCATCGCCGGCGGGCTGCTGGTATTCAGCCGCTCGATGCTGGAGGTGTCGGACAGCCTGATCCTGTCGTTCACGAGCGAGAGTTCGCCGATGACCAAGGCCATCTATGACCTGGCCGACAAGCCCGACACGGGCTTGCAGATGGCCTCGGCGCTGGGGGTGTGGGGGATGGTGATCCTGATCGTGACGATCCTCGGGGCCTCGCTGGCGTTGGGCAAGCGGCTGGGGGCGCTGTTCAGAGTGTGAGAGAAGTCGTCAGTCCTCAGTGACCAGCTTCGAGTTGGCAATGCGCAGACGCTGTCCGCCGTCGGCTGAGGGTTGCTCACGTAGCCCCGCGCGGGCCGCGTTTGCGCCGCCGGTGTTCCATGAAGAACGTGATCCGGTCGGTCCGCAGGTCGCCGAGCTCGCGCTCCAGCGCCTTGCGGGCGGTCTGCAGGGCCGTCCGGCGGGAAACGTGAATGAGCACGATGCGATCGTTGTTCAGCCGGGGGATGATTGCCGGCAGGTCCGTCACGTGAATGTGGTTGCCGGCCCGGGCGCGGTCGCGGTGCTCGTCCTCGATGAAGGTGCATTCGAGCAGCAGCACCTTGGCGTTGCGGACGAAGTCGTGATCGAGGAAGTCGCCGGCGGCGGTATCGCCGCAGTATGCCACCAGCGGAATCTCGAGGCGGCGTGTGATCTCGACGCCCTGCTTCTTGAGCTCCACGAGCTGCGGGCCGGTGAGATTCTGGTACTCGTCGATGAGCTTCTTGCGCACCTCGATCGCGGCGTAACCCAGGGCGCGCACCACGGGGCGGCCGCGCCGCCGGCAGGGATGGTTGACCTCGAACGGTCTCACGACGAGGTCGCGGCGCAGCGGGATGTCGACACCAGGCTCGGCGGCGTGGATGTTGGCGGGCGGTTTGTTGCCGTCGATGTCGCCCCAGATCGCGAGCAGCTTCTCGACCGGCTCGACAAGCGGAGTGGGCAGGTAGACGTGCCCCGGGAGGTTGTCGATGAACATCCGCTGCGAGAAGTAGTACGCGACGCCGGCGGCGTGATCCATGTGTCCGTGCGAGAGGAATACGTGGTCGACGGCGAGGGTTTCGCGCTGGCCGCGGCCGATGTCGAAGGCGAGGTTGAGCTCGGGCGCGACGATGAAGGTCTCCTCGCCGGCGAGCGAGGAGCCGACCAGGCGGATGTTTTCGTGGACGAGTTCGGCGAGTGGTGCGCCCATGGAGGTCGCCTTATACCGGGTGGGCCAAGGAATGTCCCGGGGAGCGCGCGATTTTGTTTGACACACAGGATATTGTGGGGTAGACTGCTGAGCGTAACAATCTGTGGGGCTCGCCGAGCAAACGGGCTTGACGAGGTTTGCAGAGTGGTGGCGGTCAGACGGGCATGTTCGATCGCTGGTCGCACGGCTCGTTGGCCCAAAGGCGCGGATCAGGGGCACGATGCGGTGTCCGTTCTGCAAGGAAGACGATGACAAGGTCATCGACTCGCGCGGGACCGAGAGCGGGCGGAGTATTCGCCGCCGGCGTCGGTGCCTTGCTTGTGGGCGGCGCTTCACCACGTACGAGCGAATCGAAGAGTCGATCAAGCTGGCCGTAATCAAGCGCGACGGATCGCGCGTGCCGTACGATCGCGAGAAGATCATGGAAGGCATCCGGCAGGCGGCGTACAAACGACCGATCACGTCCGAGCGCTTGGAACAAGTCGTGGACGAAGTGGAAGAATACCTGGTTTCCAATTTCGAGAAGGAGGTTTCCAGCCAGACCATCGGCGAGAAGATCGCGTCGGTGCTGCGGCGAGTGGACAAGGTGGCGTACGTTCGGTTCGCCAGCGTATACCGCCAGTTCGAGGATGTGGGGGACTTTATTGACGAGGCTCAGGACGTCATCGAGCGCGCGGCCGGTGACGTCCCTGGGCAGCGTAACCTCTTTGAGGGGACCTCGGAGCCGTGAAAAAAACCAAGGAAATCGTGGTTACCAAGCGGGACGGCACGGTCGAGCGGTTCGGTAGCGACAAGCTCAGTGCCACCCTGGCCAGCGCCTTGCAGGCCCGGTCGTACGACCCACGCCTGTCGACGCCCCTGGCCCGGGCGGTGGCCCTGCATCTGCAGGAGTGGAAGCACCCGAACCCGCCGACCACGGAGTACATCTTCCGCTGCGTCGCCTCGGTCCTCGAGCAGACCGGGCTCGCGGACGTGGCCGACGACCTCAAGCGCCACCGGCGGATGCGCGCCTCGCGCCGCCGGCGCACGCGGGTCATGGCGGCCGGCGACCAGCCCGGCGCCAAGGGCAAGCCCTGGCGCAAGTCGGCGATCGTGGCCACGCTGGAAAACCACTACGGATTACGTCATACGATCGCCCGCTTTCTGGCAGGGCAGATCGAAACGCAGGTTTTCGCCCTCGATTACCGCCTGATCACCCGGCCGTTCCTGGGTGAACTGGTACGGAACGAGGTGCTGGCCTGGGGCCTGGCGGACGAACAGGTGCTGCACGCCGAGTTGGATGTGTGCGAGCACCCGGTGGCGCCGGCACGCCCCCAGAAGGAGAACTGATTCGAAGCATCGTGGCTGTCGATCGGCTGGGTTTCATCCCGTGCGCCACGGCCGGAACCGCCGCTCGACACCAGCTGTCGCCATGATGGCGCAGGGCTCGTAGCGTGCCAGGGATTGGCCTGTTTCGTGCTTTCTGCAGTGACCCGCAGGGTTTGTGAAACCGCTACGAGCCCTCTTCAAAAGCCTCCGTTCCCCTGATGAAGGGCGAGTCGAGTCCCGCCCACGCCCACGCTCGACTCGCCCGCCCCTTTTCCCCCGGCTGCAGCCCTCCCCGCGATTCGCTATAATCTCCCCGCGCTGCCGCCGTCACGCGACAAGAGACGAGTGAGGACGCCTGTATGCAGCTTCCCGTTGTGGCAAATGCCGACCGCTATCGCGGCCTGTACGTCTACGACTTCGGCGACTGGTCCGCTGTCGGCTACACCGCCGAGGAAATCGCCATTCTGCTCGAGGACCCGGCGACCGCTGGCGGCGGGGTCTACAGGATCATGCGGGCCACCCCCGACGGCCGGATGGAACTGCGCGGCGTGGCCGCCGAGCGATTCCAGCTCGAGTCCGCGATGTTGTTCTATCGGCGCGGCGCGGACCAGGCGCGCGACGACTTCGCCGCGCTGACAACGATGGCCCAGGAAACGCCGCCGCCGTGCCGGGCGTTCGTGCACCTGGCGGATCGCGGGGCGGCGGCCGGGCCGACGCGTTACGTCACTGCCCTGATCTATCCCGCCGAGCAAGACGAAGAGATCGCGCGCTGGTTGCTCGACCGGCAGTACGCCGGCGGCGACACTGTCGAAGGCGGCGTCAGCCCGGTTGGCAACTACTACGACGAAGAGAAGACCATCCTGGAGCGCCAGCAGCTATGGAGCGCCCACACGATTCCATCCCGTTCCCGCGAAGAGGTTCTCGCGAGCACGCGCCGCGCCGTCCAGCGCTGAAGCGCCCCGGGCGGCTGCATCACGCGCTGTGGCTGCGGGCCTGGGAGCTCGCCGCGTGGTGGCGCGCGCGCCGCGCGTGGCCGACGGGCGACGAGGACGTTCGGCGGCAGGACTTCGCCACGCAGGCCCGAGGCCGCGGGTGGCGCTGGGGCGAGCCGCTGCGCGACCGGCTGCGGCCCAGGTGGTTGAAGCTGCGGCCGGCGTTAACGCAGGACGAGCACGACCCCGCTTCCTCCTCAGCCGGAGCCGATGAGGCTTGATTCCCACGATCCTGATCATCGCGGCGTACTTGTTGGGGGCGATCCCGTTCGGCCTCTTGATCGGACGGGCCCACGGCGTCGACATTCGCCAGCACGGCAGCCGTAACATCGGCGCGACCAATGTCGGCCGCGTGGTTGGCCGCAAGTGGGGCTTCGCGTGTCTGGCGATCGACATTCTCAAGGGCCTGGTGCCGGCGCTGACGGCGTCAATCCTGCTGCAGGGCGAGTTCGCCAGCCCCGCGCGGCAGATGCTGCTGCTGGCGGTCGCGGTCGCCGCAGTGCTCGGACATGTGTTCCCGGTCTACCTCGGGTTTCGTGGCGGCAAGGGCGTGGCGACAACCATCGGTGTGGCGCTGGGGATCTGGCCGTACTTCACGATCGCGATGGCGATCGCGCTTGTGGCGTACGGCGTAGCACGCTTCGCGACCGGCACCGTCTCGGCCGGCTCGCTCGCGCTGGCGGTGGTGTTTCCGCTGGCGGTGCTCGGCTACGTGCAGGTGCGCGGACTGACCCTGGTGAACCACTGGCCGTTGCTGACGGTTGCGACGCTGCTGGGGCTGATGATCATTGTCCGCCATCGTGACAACATCCGCCGCCTGCTTGCGGGGCAGGAGCAGCGTGTCGGCGGTGAGCAGGCGACCGAGTAGGGGGGGCACCGCGCGCCGGTCGCACGCCGCTCGGCCGTTGCGCGGCAGCAGCGCCGCACCATAACATGACCTCCCCACCCTTTCGCGGCTACCCCGTCCACCACGCCGGCAGCAGCAGCGTCCGCCCGTCGGCGGTGGTGGCCACCCCGAACGGCGCGTCGTAGACCGCGCCCAACCGTTCCGCCGTGAGGACCTCGGCCGCAGCGCCCGCGGCCGCCACGGTCCCGTGCCGCAGGGCGACGACGCATCCGCCCAGCGCCGCCGGCAGTTGCAGATCGTGGCTGATCACCACCAGGCTGCGTTCGTCGCTTTGCCAGTCGCGGAGAATGCGCACCAGGTCGATCTGCACCCGCGGATCGAGGGCCGCGTTGGGCTCGTCCAGCATGAGCACACGCGGGTCCTGGGCGATGGCAGCGGCCAGTAGCGTCTTCTGCCGCTCGCCACCGCTGAGCGTGTCGAACGTGCGCGCCGCCAGCGATTCCACCCCGCACAGCGCCATGGCACGTGCGATCTCCTCGTGATCGGCTGCCCCCAGCCGGCCCGCCGACCCGACATGTGCGAACCGCCCGCCCGCGACCACGTCGGCGACCGTGAACGCGGGCGCCGTGTCGATCACCTGGGGCACGTACGCCGCGAAGCGGGCCCGTTGCCGCGGCGGGAGGCGTGCGACGTCGCGGCCGCCGAGCTCGACGGTGCCGGTGCTGGGGCGCAGCAGCCCGAGCAGGGTCAGCAGCAACGTGGTCTTGCCCGAGCCGTTGGGCCCCACGACGGACAGACACTGGTCGGGGCCGAGCGTCAGGTCGACATCGCGCAGGGCGAGATGCGTCCCGCGCCGCACCGACAGGCGGCGGCAGCGCAACGACCAGGCTTCGGCAATCGTGGCAGCGGCGTCAGTCATGATTCCGGCCGGCGATTGTCGCGCAAATCGCGTCGAATGTCTGCGCGATGCGCGGGCCGAGGATGCCATGCTGCTCGCCGCGCAGGACGTGCACACGCCGGTTGTTCACCGCGCGCAGCACGCCGACCTTGGCCCACACGCGCTGCGCCTCGAGGTCGCCCCCCGGGCGGTGCGCGGCGTCAGTGGCAAGCTCGATGATGACATCCGGGTCGGCCTCGACGATGACCTCGAGCGATAGCGGGGCGAAGGAGCGCTGCAAGCCGGCGGCGGCGTTGACGTGCCCGCCGCGCCGCAACAGATCGTCGAGATACGAACCCGGCCCGGCCACGAACGCCTGTGTGGGTGGGTCGGGCAACGGGCTGATCGCCAGCAGCACGCGGGCCGGCGGCGTGTTGGCATAGCGCTGCGTGACCTGAGCCAGCTCGTCGCGAATGCCCGCGGCCAGCCGCTCCGCCGTCGCCGGCCGCTGCACGAGCGCGCCGACGCGCTCGATCGAGGTGAACAGGTCGGCCAGCGCGACGTCCGGCAGGGTCACGTGGTGCAGGCCGAGCTGCTCGAGGCGCTGGGTGATGTGGCGGCTCGCGCCGGACACCAACACCAGCTCGGGTTGCAGCGTGAGCAGCGCTTCGCTGTTGACATCGTTGAGGCCGCCAATTGACGGTACGCTGGTGATCCCTGGCGGATAGTCGCAGAAACGCGTGCGGCCGATCAGGCATTCGCGCAGGCCCAGCGCGCAGCAAATCTCGGTCACCCGGGGCGCACTGCTCAGGATCCGCGGACACGACCGGTCCCGCTCCGCGGCGACGACGGGGGGCTGCAGGACCCATGGTGTGAATCGCGCGGCGGCTGCAGTTGTGACGGGGCGGGTTTGTACGGCCTCGGTCGTAGGGGCCGGCGGTGTGCGCTCACAGCCGGCGAGGACGCACCCGAGCATGAGGCCCAGCAGCATGTCGCGGGCCGGGGTCATTGCGGGGCAGCGGGCACGCCGTCGGGCATGCGGTTCAGCACGAAGCTGGCCAGCATCGCCGCCTGCCACTGGTTGGTCGAGGATTCGTCGGGGCCAAAGACGTCGAACACCAGGCGGTCCCAGTGGAACATGACGCCGATCGGCGTCCAGCATCCTTCGTCGCCGGCTGTGAACGGCTCGGCATCGGTCGGCTTGTAGGCTTCATAGGCGGCGGCCGCGCGGCCCTCGTCGTCGAACGCGAAGCAACGAATCGTCAGGCAGCGATTGGGCCGCTCGCGATGGCAGTAGCGCGCCAGCCAGACGTCCTGGGCCCCGCGGCTGCGCCAGAAGATCACGTCGTCGCCCAGGCCCGGCGCGGCCTCGTCGATCGTACCGTGCCAGACGCGGTCTTGAAGGACCCACGGCGTGGCGATCGCCGACGGCGGAAACGCGTCGACCACGCCGCGCGATTGCGAGCACCCCACGCACAGCACCAGCGCGAACAGTCCGAGCCACGGCCGCATCAATCGAGCCCTCCCTGCACGAAGGGGTTCGTCTGTTGCTCCCGCCGGATGGTCGTCTCCGGCCCGTGCCCCGAGTAGACGACCGTGTCGGCGGGCAGGGCGTAAAGATTCTGGCGGATATTGTCGAGCAGGCGCTCGTGCGAGCTGCCGGGGAAGTCGGTGCGGCCGATGCTGCCGGCGAAAAGGGCGTCGCCGGTGAAGACCACGCCCGCCGCGGGGCAGTAGTAGGCAACGCCGCCGGGCGAATGGCCGGCCACATCCAGCACCTTCCACGTCAGCGAGCCGAGCTTGAGGGTGTCGCCGAGGGCGATGGGCTGGTCGAACTCGGGGACGACCAGCTCGAGCCCCATCATGGCCGACAGGTTGGCCTGCGGATCGCGACACATGTGCTGTTCGTCGCGCGGGCCGACCAGCGGCAGATCGGGGTACGCCGCCCGGATCGCCGCCACGCCGGCGATGTGGTCCGGGTGCGCGTGCGTGATCAGCACGGCGACCGGCTGGAGCTTGTGCCGGCGGACCGCCTCGATGATCTCGTCCGTCTGCGGAGGAAACCCGGGATCGATGATCCAGGCGTCAGCCTGGCCGTCTTCCCAGGTGAGGTAGGCGTTCTCCTGAAAAGACGCCTCGATAAACGACTCGACATGAAGCGCAGCGTGCTTGGTCATGGTGCGGATTCTAGGGGCTGGCGGCGGTTCACGCGACCGACGGCGCCACAGCGACGCGATTTCATGATCGTGACGGACGCGGGCCCCCGGGGCTCAGTCCGTCAGGAAACGGTCTTCGATGTACGCCGCCGCCGCGGTGAACGCCTCGGCCGCCGCCGCGAAGTCGACCTGCAGCGGCTTGATGTTCTTGAGCGTGCCGACGCGCGAGGACGCCTCGGTCTTGGCGTTGAGCGGAATCTGGGCCGAGGGGCCCTGGGCCAGCTGCGTTTCGACCTCGGGCGACAACAGGAAGTTGATCAGCATTGTGCCCGCCTCGGGGTGCGGGCAGTCCTTCAGCAGCGCGAGCGTATTGGGCAACACCGGCGTACCCATCTGGCCCGCTCCGGTGTCGGGAAAGACGATCGCGACCGGCTTGCCCTCTTCCTGCTCGATGATGGCGTCGTCGGTGTCGGTGAGGCCAAACGCCAGGTCCCCCGCGCCCACCATCACGGCACACGTCTTGTTGCCGGCGACGACCTGGACGTCGTTTTGCTTGAACGACTCGAGCAGGGCGATGGCCTCCTCTTTGCCCAGGTGAGCGAACAGGCACGCCACGTGGGACGCGGTTGTCCCGAACAGCGGCTTGGCGATGCCAGTCTGGCCCTTCCACTTCGGGTCGGCCAGGTCGCGGATGGAGCTCGGCAACTCGTCGGGTTGCACGAGATCGGTGTTTACGATGAGGACCCGGGCGCGGGCCGCGAAGCCGTGCCAATAGCCCGCCGGGTCGCGGAATTGCGCGGGGTAGTTCGTGGCCTGGGGCGGTTCGCAGGGTTGGAGCAGGCCCTTGTCCTTGAGCCGCAGCGTATTGAGGATCTCATTGTTCCAGAAGACATCGCAGCGCGGCCGCGCGGCCTCGGCGATGAGGCGATTGGTCAGCCCGACGGTCTTGGTCGATTCGGTGTCGTAGACTGCCTTGGCCGCGATGCCGGTCTGCTCTTTGAACATCGCGAGGATGGGTTCGGAGAACTGCCGGTCGAGGGCGGTGTAGACGATCACCTCGTCCGCGGCAGCCTGCTGGTCGGGTGAGGCGGACTGCCGCTCGCAACCGAAGCTGACCAGCGCGAGCGCGAGGGGGACGTATGCGAGTAAACGTGACATCGGGAGCTCCCCAGGTTTCTGGACAGGTTCATGCTCGTCGTGCTCGTGCGACCGCCGCACGGCGCAACGACCAGTACAACAGGGCCCAGGGCAGCAGGATAAACAAGGCTGCGAGGATCGCCAACAGCGCCAGGTCGCGATAGACGCCGAAGTGAATCAGCGTGAACGCGCGCACGGATGCCAGCGACCAGCCCGGCAGTTGCAGCAGCACGGTCGTGCCGACTTCGCCGAAGCTGAACACCACGATGATCAGCCAGGCGACGGCCGCGTCGCGCCACAGGTTCGGCCAGCGCAGCGCTACGTGGGTGCGCAGCCAGCCGCAGCCGTCGAGCGCGGCGGCATCTTCGAGCTCGGGTGAAATGCGCTGTACGCCCGGCACCAGCAGCAGTACGGCGAATGGCAGGAAACGCACCAGGTGGCCGAGCACGATCTTCGCCGGGTGGTCATAGAAGTCGCCCAGCCATGCGGTGTTCGTGAGCAGAATCAGCGTAATGCCGACGACCGGCGCCGGCAGCGCGAGCAACACGATTACCGCCCCACCCGTGAGCCAACGCGTACGCCGGCCGCGGATCAGGCTCCAGGCCAGACCGGCGGCGGCGAGGACCGCGATGGTGGCGCAACTGGTGGCGACCAGGGCCGCATGGCCGACCTCCGGCAGCAGGTCGCGCACGATGCGCCACACGGCGCCGTCGAGCGGGTCGATGTGCAACACGAGCGCGACCAGCGGCGCCGCCAGGCCGGCAGCGAGAACGACGATCACCCCCGGAATGGTCCATGGGCGCCACCGGCCGAGCGCATAAGTCCGAGAAAGCGTCGCGGGTGTCTCAGGCGACACGCGGCCCGTCCGGGCATACCGCCGCTGCGCGAGGACGAGGGCCAGCCCGAGCAACAGCAGCACGGGCAGGGCGGTCAGCAGCGGGCCGGCATGGCGCCGGTCGAGTGCGTACTGGCTGTACGCTTCGCGGGCGAAGGTCGGTACGGCGAGTACATCCGCAATGGTGAAGTCCGTCGTGACCAGGAGCGCCGTGACCAGCGCCGCCACGCCGATGCCGCCACGTGCCGCCGGAACCGCAACGCGCAGCAGCACGGTACGCGGCGGCGCGTCCAGCAAGGCGAGGTCCTCGAGTTCGGGATCGGCCGCCCGGAACGTCGCGCCGAGGATGAGGCCGCTCACTGGCGTGTACACCAACCCGTACAGGACGCCGGCCGCCAGTGCCGAACCGGCGAGCTGATACGCTGGCACCAGGGCGAAGAAGACGACCGTGCTGACGTAGATCGGAATGCACGCGCCGAACAGGGCCGCGCCGGTGAGCAGGCGCCGGCCGGGAAGGTTGGTTCGCGTCACGAGCAGGGCCAGCGTGCCACCGAGCGGAAGGGCGGTGCCGACGGCGGCAGCGCAGACGATCGCGGTGTTGCCCAGCAGCATGGCCCAGCGCCCGGGCTTGAGGATCTCGTGCAGCAGTTCGCCGTCCCCCGGTGCGAGCAACGCGGCAGCGGCGTGGTAGACGGCTGCCAATGGCACCAGCAGGGCGACCAGCAACGGCAGGGCGTGCAGCCAGGCGAGGATCGGACCGAGCACGCGTGCGGCGCTGCCGCCGGGTATTCCGGCGCGCGGGGTGCTGACCGTCGCCGATCGCGGGCTGCCCATACGCGCTGTTGACTCCCTCGAAGCCGTGGACGCGGGACGTCCGCGCCGGGCGTACTGTAGTCAAAGACCGGCGCGGGCGCAAAGCCGGTCGGCGCTGGGGCCGTCTTCAGGCGCGGGGATGGGGCGGCGCGCGCAGCAAGGCGGGCCGACGGCCAAGCCGCCAGCCCGCCTGAGCAGAGTCTGGTCGTTCAGGGTCTAGCCGCGCCGACGAAGCAGGATCAGCGGTCCGGCCCCCAGCAGCACCAGGGCGCTGGGCTCCGGAATGGCAGACGAGGTGAACGACGCCGTGTATGTGTAACCGGTCTGCGTCGCGACGGTGTTGGCAAAGCTGAAGGAGAACTGCTCTTCCATGAGTTCGTCGGCCGGCGGAATCCCGGGTCCGGAGAAGACGACCATATCGTCACCGTTGAAGCCCGCCCCGCCGAAGCCGAAGTTCCCGAAAATGCGGGCGGTTTCGAAGGTGATGGAGAGCACGGGCGTGTTCGGGTCGCCGGCGGCGAAGAAGTTGATCTGGCCGGGACCGAGTTCGCCTTCACCGGTCACTTCCAGGTCCGTCATGGTGAACGAGGCATCCTGGTAGGTCATGCCCGTCCACGGCACCTGCAGCGTCAGCATGGGCAGGTTTGGGTCGGTCCCGTCCCAGCCGCCCGAGAGGATCGGGTTGGGGGTTGCGGTGTTATCCAGGTCGAACAGTGGCGTGGTGCCGTCACTCGCCGGGTCGGCAAACGTCGCGATCGTCGCACCATTGGCGGCCACGACCATCAGGAAGCTGCCCACCAGACAGCATAGCGCAGCGCGTAATCTTGCTTCTCTCATCTTCATCTCCACTCCCCGAGGTGCGCAACACCCCGAAGCGCACCAGTGGTTAGTTTCAGGCAGCTCGCTCACGCGTCGCCGTGTGCCGCGAACTGTGTGCTCGGCTTTCATTCAGGTTCTAGGACACGCTTTTTTTCGAAGTCAACTCGCGGCGTGAGATGAGCTCATGATTATGGGCCGTTAACGAACAGCACGCCGTCTGGCGGCGCGCGATCGACTACCGGACCCCGGGGGTGGCTGGAGGGGCGCGGGTGGCATCCGCCGCGGCACCGCGATGCGTGCCCCGGAAACGGGTGATGCGCATTGCGCGGCGTTTAGGCGCGCAGCGGCGCGGAAGTCAAATCGGCCGGTGCTTTTTTCCTTGCGTGTTGGCGTTGCATACCGAGCGGTGCGTGCGGCGCCCGTGGTCCGGGCACCCGGGCGGGTCAGTCGCGCCGGCCTTCCTCGTGGTCCGCGTACCAGGCGCGCCAGGCATCGCGCGCGGATTCGCGGGCGACGGGCTCCGCGTCCGACGAAAACGGGAGGTCGAGGCCGGTAACACGTCGCAGGCCGGCGGCGGCGCGCTCGGCAATGGTGTGTGGCGCGGGCAGCGCGGCCGGCACTGAAGTGGCAAGGACCTGCCCGCGCCGGCGGAGCTCGCCAAGCGCCGCCCGGGCGAGGACGTCGCTGCGGGTCGGCCGGGTGGTAACGCGATGGTCGCCCAGCGACAGCAGCAGACCCGGCACGCACCCCGGGCGCCCGATCCCGCTCAGGGCGTCGACCAGGGCCGCCTGCCGGGCCACCCCGTGACGCTCGGCGGCCAATTCGGTGAGCGCGCCGACCGCCCCGGGGGTGCCGAGCTGCTCGAGCGCGACGGCGGCGGCCGACGCGGTGGATTCGTCCCCGGTCTGAAAGAGCCACTTGAGCGCGGGCAGGGCGGCCTCGTGCTGGCGAATGGCCAGGCTGACCGCGGCCAGCTCCTGCACGGCGGGGTCGGGGTCCTGCAGGTGGTGCATGAAGCGCTCGGTCGGCCACGCCGCGTCGATGCGCTGTGCCGCGAGCAGGCCGGCCTGCCGCAGCGCCGGGTCGTCGGCCGCCAGCAGGGCGCTGATACCCCAGCGGCCGCGTTCCCCGGCGCCGCACAGTGCGGCCAGGTAACGGGCGCGGGCGCTGTCGTCGTCGGCGCGGGCGATCTGCCACGCCCAGTAGCGCGCGCGAAGCTCGGTGCGGAAGAAGAGCGCGGCCGCGCACGCGGCGACGGTCAACAGCACGGCAAGGCGCGACAGGTGCGCGCCACGCCGACGTTTTTTTTCTGCTTGCGCGACTTTTTTTTCGTCAAACATGCGGGCCAATCACGGTTCGCCGTCCGCTTCACACAGGATGCGCTGCGCAGCGGATGCACAGGGTGTTTTCTATAAGAACATCGCCGTCAAGTTCTTGCATGCGCACATGGTAATTGTGTGTGTTTTCGCGCTGCAAGTTATCGGGCAAAGGTTGCGCATCGTCTGATAACTCTTCGCGCGTTTTTGCCCTCGCATCCCCCCGGGGCGACTTGCTATAGTCGGGGCGACAACGGGCTTTTAATGGGGCGCGCGTTCTGCGGGCCTAGTGAGTGGGTAATCTTAACGGCTTGGGTGAGGGACATGAGCCGGCATCCCTTTGATTTGCTGATGGAGTTGGACCCTGATCATATTCGCCTCGACTGTGCTGCATTACACCTCGCACGGGATGTCCATCGGGACCTGAACATCTCGCGCTACCTGCGCAGGCTGGACGAATTGGCCGACGAGGTGGCCGCGCTGCGGCCCGGCTTGTCGGCGACGCTGCGTTACGAGGCGCTGCGCAAGGTCCTGGTGGAAGGACACGGGCTGCGGGGCAGCCGCCGTCGCTACTACGAACCCGACAGTTGCTATCTCAACTGCGTGCTCGACCAGCGGCGTGGCATCCCCATCGCCTTGTCCATGGTCTGGATCGAGGTGGCACGACGGTTGAAGTGGCCGGTGTACGGCGTCGCCCTGCCGGGCCGCTTCATCGTACGCTTCGACGACCCCGAGCGCTTCGTGCTGGCCGATCCGTTTCGCGACGGACGGCCATTGTCGGTTCGGGACTGTCGTCGCATCGTGCGCCGCCGCTTCGGGCGCAATTTCCCGTTCACGCGCCGCTACCTGCGGCCGGTGGACGGGCATGGCGTGCTGGCGCGGCTGCTGCGGAACCTGCGCAACGTGTATCTGGCACGCTATGACCTGCCGAACGTCGCGCGGATCCTGGAGCGCATGGCCGCGCTCGAGCCGCGCAACGGCCGCCACCTGCAGGACCTGGCCGCGGTGTGCTACCGGCAGGGCGACGTGCGGACGGCGTGTGCCCACCTGCAGCGCTACCTCCAGCACCGGCCGAACGCCGACGACTACGCGCACGTGCAGGACAACCTGAAGCAGCTCGAGGCGACACTGGTTGCCATGAACTAGCTTCGCTATGCTGGTGCGGTCCAGGGGACCGTATGCGAAGCCGGCCGCGACCAATCCGGTGCTTGCGATGTACGGCTGCTGAAGGGGGCAGCCAATGAGCCATGGTCTCGCCGCGTCCGGTCCGGGCAACCGGCCGTTGCTGGTGTTGCTGCTGGACGGCGTCGCGCACGAGCGCATGGCGGGGCTGCACCGCGCGGGGTACTTCCGCCGCTTCTCTCCGCCCGCGCGCCTGATCTCCGTCTTTCCGACGCTGACCGACCCCGCCTTCGACACGTTCTTCGCCAGCGGCCCGACCCCCGGTTACGAGGCCGGCTACTTCCGCCGATCGCGGAACCGTAATACCGCGGCCCTGTGGTTCTATCTCAGCGGCGGCAACGAACGCTGGGTGCGGTACAGCGACTACCGTCTCAACTTCGTCGAGGACGGGCTGATGTATCTCCTGCCGCGGCAGGTGTTTCACAGCGAGCTGCGCCGCGCGCGGCGGGTCTTCGACCGCCGTCTTCGGCAAGGCGCCAGTACCATCGTGCTCTATTTGCTGAGCACCGACGCGCTCGGGCACATGCTGCCCGCTGCGGAGATCGACGCGGAGCTCATCCGGCTCGATGCCTGGATCGAGCGGTTGCATCGCGACGTCGACCAGCGGCTCTCGCTGGTCATGTTTTCCGACCACGGCATCTCCGCCTGGCCGCCGGCGCAGGGCTACCTGCAACCGTGCGATCTGCGCTCGGTGCTGCAAGCGGCCGGCCTGCGCGTCACAAACCGCCTGCGGCGCCCGGGCGATGTCGTGATGCCGCTGTTCGGCTTGCTGGACGTTGCCCGCATGCACGCGTTCGACGAGGCCACGCGCGACGCGGTCGCCGCCTCCCTGCGCGGCCTGCCGCAGGTCGAGCTTGTCGCTGCCCGCCAGCGCGACGCCGTGCGGGTTTGCGTGGGCCGGGACGAGGCCGTCATCCACAGCCGGCTCGCCACCAGCGGTGCGCGCCGCTACCGGTGCCAGAACCGGGTGGGGGATCCACTCGGCGTCGATGTGGCCCGATGCCGCCTGCAGGCCGAGCGGTTGGTGGACGATGCCGGTTTCGCTGACTGGGATGCCTGGCTGCAAGCCACGGCCGCGCTGGCGTTTCCTGCCGCGGTGCCGCGCTTGTGGGACGGGCTGTTTGATATCGCCGAAGAGCAGCCCGACGTCGTTGTCAGCATGGCAGCCGGCTGGTTTGTGGGCAGTGGCCTGTTCAACCGCTTCGTGCGGATGCACGGGACCCACGGCGGACTGCACCGGCGAGTCAGCGAGACCTTCGCGATGGCGACCGATATCGGCCTGCCGCGCGTGCTGTCGCTGCCGGCGTTGCGCGAGATTCTGTGCCGCGCGGCGGGCTGGCCACGGCGGCTGTCGACGGTCACCGCAGACGTCGCGAATCGTCGAAAACCGGCCCTGACGGATGCGAGGGCCGCAGAATCTGCTACAATAGACACTGGAGACGCCGGGATGGGGGAAGTCACTGATCGGTACGGTCCCAGCAGTTCAGGAGGACGACCATGAACCGGAAACTCACCCTGGCCCTGATCGTGGCGGTGGTCGCCACGCCGGCGGCTGCCCTGGCGCAGCCGGCGGTCCAGCGTCCCAAGACGCGCGTCCCGACGTTGAAGGTACTGAACCAGCGCATGCCCGAAGTCCGTTTCCAGGACCAGCCGTTCGAGCAGGTGATCGAGTGGCTGGCCGAGTTCATGGACATGAACATCGTGGTCCGCTGGCAGCAGCTCGAGGACTACGGCGTCCCGCGCGACACCCCGATCAGCATGCAGGTGCGGAACCTCCGCATGTCGCAGGTGCTCTGGCTGCTGCTGAATGAGGCCGCCGGGCCGGACCTGGTGCTGGCCTATCGCGCCAGCGGCAACCTGCTGATCATTTCCACCGAGGAAGACCTCGGCCGCGAGATGGTGACCAAGGTCTATGACGTGGCCGACATGCTCCTGACGACACCCAGCACGCCCCGCCCGGACTTCCAGCAGCAGAACCAGGGCCTGGGGCAGCAGGGCGGCGGCGGCGGCCAGAGCGTTTTCGGCACGCAGAACCAGCAGCAGCAGCAGGACCAGAATGAACTGGCCAACGACGTGCAGCTGGAGAATATCGTCAACGTGATCCAGAGCACC
The DNA here is from genome assembly GCA_964448675.1 of uncultured Planctomycetales bacterium. Taxonomy (GTDB): domain Bacteria; phylum Planctomycetota; class Phycisphaerae; order UBA1845; family Fen-1342; genus CAYUZU01. Next base: position 155,911 of record CAYUZU010000003.1, on the reverse strand, counting down.
GTCGAGCCCGACTCCTGGGCGGCCAACGGAGCCGGCAAGGGCACGATCCAGACCTACAAGACCCTGCTGATCATTCGCAACACGCTGCTGGTGCATCAGCAGATCGGCGGGTACCTGTCGGACGATGAAGTCCTCGGTCCCTGATCGAGGGTCGGTTGATCAATTGGGCGGCGTGGGCTTTGGCAGCCGCGCCGCCCGTTTCTTTGGACGAAATGCCCGCGGCTGAGGTGGGGTGTGGACGAATACGCCGGATTGCTGGGTTGGCTCGCGGTCGTGGTGGCGGCGATCCTGGTGGGGTTCATCGTCGTCATGACCGTTCGTCGCTGGGCGCACCAGGAGGTGCAGGCCGAGGCCTTCACGTTTCAGGACCTGCGGGACATGCGTGCCCGCGGCGAGATCACCGAGCAGGAGTTCAAGGCGATGCGCGACACCCTGCTCGCGCAGATGACGGATCTGCCGGCGGCGTCCGCGGAGGACGACCGTGGCGACGCGCGGCAATCGGAAGGTTGAGCCGACACGTAAAACCCGCCACACCGAAACCGCGCCCGGCCGAAACCCCGCTGAAACTGCACGAAAACGCCGCTCGTTTGGCAATGAAAGCCCCGCCGGATAAAATGGTTTAGGTCACGGTCGTAACCGCGTCGAAATACATAGGCGGCCGCCGGTTTGCCGGCGGGTCGCGGCAAGGGTCAGAGCGAAGGATTTGGGTGGATGAGCAGCAATCGTGGTTCCTCAGGTGGTCGTGGACGTCGCTCGAGTGTTTGCAGCTTCTGCGGCAAGAGCCATCGCGACGCCGGCCCCATGGTCGAGGGTGCCAGCGACGTCTTTATCTGCGCTTCGTGCATTGAGCTGTGTCACAACCTGATCCGCGAGGAGCGGCGCCGGGCCGGCCGATCCAGCGCCCCGGTCAAGTCGATCCCCAAGCCGCGCGAAATCTACGACTATCTCAGCCAGTATGTCATTGGCCAGGAGGTGGCCAAACGGGCCCTGTCGGTCGCGGTGCACACGCATTACAAGCGGCTGGCGCACGCCGACGCGATGGAAGAGAACGACGTCGAAATCGACAAGAGCAACGTGCTGTTGATCGGTCCGACCGGGTCGGGCAAGACGCTGCTGGCCAAGACACTGTCGCGCGTGCTGAACGTGCCGTTCGCCATTGGTGACGCCACCACGCTCACCGAGGCCGGCTACGTCGGCGAAGACGTCGAGAACATTCTTTTGCGGCTGCTGCAGAACGCGGATTACGACCTCGAGGCGGCGCAGCGCGGCATCATCTACATCGACGAGATCGACAAGATCGGCAAGACCTGGAACAACGTGTCGATCACGCGCGACGTGTCGGGGGAGGGTGTCCAGCAGGCCCTGCTGAAAATGCTCGAGGGCACCGTCAGCAACATCCCGCCCCAGGGCGGCCGCAAGCATCCCGAGCAGCAGTACATCCAGATGGACACCAGCAACATCCTGTTCATCTGCGGCGGCACCTTCGTCGGGCTCGACAAGATCGTCAGCAAGCGCCTGGGCCACAAGAAGATCGGCTTTGATCCCGAGGCGGGCCAGGAGGACGATGTGCACAGCCTCGGCCACTTGCTGGAGGAGGTGGCCCCGGACGACCTGATCGAATACGGCATCATCCCCGAGTTCGTCGGCCGCCTGCCGGTGATCTGCCCGCTCAAGCCGCTGGGCGTCCCCGCCCTGGTCGAGATCCTGACCGAACCGAAGAACGCCGTGACGCGGCAGTACGAGAAGCTGTTCGACATGGAAGGGGCCAAGCTCGAGTTCGCGCCCGAAGCGCTGCAGGAAATCGCCAAACGCGCGATGGAGCGCGACACCGGCGCCCGCGCCTTGCGCTCGGTGACCGAGGAGTTCATGCTCGAGTACATGTTCGATCTGCCGGAGCTCAAGCGCGGCACCAAGTACACCGTCACGCCCGAAGTCGTCCGCGGCGAGGCCGACCTGCTGGCTCCCGGGCGCCTGCGCAAGGAATCCGCCTGATCGCCGGCGCCGCGTCTCTGACGGACGCCCGCGCCCCGTCTCCCCGTTGCCAGTGCGCGCAGCGTCGACTACGTTAGCGCGACGGATGTTGCCCGACAGACAACAGCGTGCGAGTGAGGTGCACATGACGGTGGATATCGAAGACCACGCGGGCGTCAAGGTCGTCCGCATCCGCGGGGATTTCATCGGCGGGCAGGGGCCCAACTTCGTCGAGCTGGTCACCGGGCTGTACACCGGCCCCGGCGTGCGCGTCGTCATCGACCTCAGCGAGGTGCCTTATCTCAACTCCACCGCCCTGGGCGAACTCGTCCGCGTCACCGCGCAAGCCAACATCCAGGAAGGCCGCGTCATCCTCGCCCGTCCGTCGGCATTCGTCACCGGCGTCCTGCAGACGTCGCAGCTCGACCGCTTCTTCGAGGTGTGTCCGACGCTCGAGGAAGCCGTTGACCGCATGAAGTGAACACGCAGCCGAAGCCCCCGTCACCTTGGTACACACACGCTGGCCGCGGCGCCGGACGATCAACCATGCCCCGGCGCGGTGGCGCGCCGCCGATCCCCCCTCATCCTCAGGTGATCAGCCGCCGGCCCGGGCCCTCGTCCTTCTTGCGTGCCGGCGGCGCCGGGCGCTGCGGGGCGGGCTGTGCCTTGTCGTCGCGCCTGGTCGCACGCTTACGCCCCGGCTTGCGGCCGCGATCGCGGCCCTCGGCCACTTCGCGGGCGGCCGCGTCGAGCTCACGCCGCAACGCGTTGAGCTCGCCCGACTTCAGAGGCCGCACGGCGCCGACCGGCAGGCCGCGCAGCGACACCGGCCCGATCTGTACGCGCTTCAGGGTCTTTACCGGGTAGCCCAGCCGCGACAACATCCGTCGCACCTGCCGGTTGCGCCCTTCGCGCAGCGTGACCATCAGCACCGAGCGCTGCTTACTCGCGTGGGTAACCTCGACCTCGTTCGCGCGGGCCTTGCCCTCGGCCAGGTGCACCCCCTTCTTCATCTGGGCCGGCAGGTCCCCCGGTACCCGGCCGCGCACCTCCACGCGGTAGGTCTTCGGGATGCCGTAGCGCGGGTGCGAGATCCGCTCGCCCAGCTCACCATCGTTGGTCAGCAGGAGCAGGCCGGTGCTGTCCGCGTCGAGCCGCCCGACCGGGAACACGCGGCCGGTGTTCGGTGGCAGCAGGTCGACCGCCCGCAATCGGCCCGCCGGATCGCGATTGGTGCACACCACGTTCTTCGGCTTGTGCAGCAGCAGGTAGCGGCGCCGCTGGGCGCGCACCGGCACCCCGTTGGCGACGACCTTGTCCTGCGCGGGATCGACGAACGCCGGCAGCTCGTCCACGACCTGGCCGTTGACCAGCACGCGGCCTTCGAGGATCAGCGCTTCGGCATTGCGGCGCGACGTCACCCCGGCATCCGACAGGAACTTCTGCAGCCGAACACGTTTGTCGGAGGTGCTCATTCGTCTTCCTCGAGCGGCGGGAGTGACGGGTCCGTGGCCGGCGGTGCCTCGGCCGGGACCTCGTCAGGCTGGTATTCCGGGTCGGTCTCCGGTCGCAGCGTCGGCTCTTCCGGGCCGAGTACCTCCGCGAGCGGCTGCTGTTCGAAAACCAGCGGCGCCGCAATGGTCTCGTTGCGGCACAGGTTCACCAGCACCTGGACCACGCGGGAGTAGGGGAGCCCCAGGCCTCGCAGCCGGTCGGTCCGATCGCGCCGCGGCAGGTCTGCCAGGGCCCGGACCACATCCTGGGCCCGCGCCGGCACGATGATCTCGTCGGACAGGCGGCCGTTGCGCTTGACGAACAACCGCACGTCCTCGTGACCCTCGACGGTCAGCACGGTCAGCGCGTCGTGCGGGTGTGTGTAGAACACCGGCGGCATCAGTGGGATCTGGCGGCCGAAGACCGCGATGCGCGGCTCGTCCGTCCGCCGAACGTAGACGAGCGGCGCGCCGGTCGTCTGCACCACGTCGAGTGTGAAGTTCAGCTGGCTGGGGTCGAGCGCGAAGGGGAACGTCGTCGATTCGATCGCCGGGTGGTGGTGCTCGAGCAGTGCTTCGTACGCGGCGATGCGCGCTTCCTGGTCGTCGACACTCAGCAGCGGCGCCAGCTTGAGCGGCGCCTGCGGCGACCGCGACATCCCCAGCTCCTTGATCGCCAGCAGCCGCAAGCCGTGTGGCCCCGCGGCGGCCAGGTTGGCCAGCGGCGGCAACGCGTTGCTGTCGTCCAGCCGCAACCCGACGCGGGCGGCGTAGAACCGCAGCGCCGGGTCCTCATGGGCATAGAGCCGCTGGATATGCGGCACGACGCCGGCGCCCAGCGCTTCCCACGCCAGGGCCACGCGCTCCAGGTCCGCCCCCGGTCCGACTGCGATTTCGGCCAGCTCCTGCGCCCGACGCTCGAGCACGCCCGGGCCGCGCGCCAGGTACAGGTGGGCTACCAGCCGGCGGAAGACATGCGGTCGGGTCGCGAACGTCGGCGGCGTGTTCAGCATCACGTAGCCGATGCTCATGGCCTCGGCTGCCTGCGGTTCGTGGCCGGGGAAGCGCTCGTTGACGCGGCGTTCGATTGCCTGCGCAATGTCGTAACGCGGTTCGATCAGGGCCAGCCGCGACGGCCGCGGCTCCACGACCCTTCCGCCGCCGAGCACGGCGCCATGGCGCGGGTCGGCGTCGGTCGCGCCGCGGTCCTCTTCGGCGAACGGGTTGACGAATACGGGGCCGCCGCCTTCGGCCAGCACCGCGCCCGTCAGCATGCCCCGCCCGCTGGCGGCGCGATCGAAGAAGCGCAGCTCGACCGGCAAGAGCAACCCGCCCGCGATCGATTCGGCGGCCGTCCCCGGCAGCGCCTCGACGCGCAGGTCGAAGCGCGTCCCGCGCACAGCGCCGGCGGGCCACAGCCCGGTCACCTCCACGACCGCGGTGTCCGGCGAGTTGACGAGCTGATTGGGCGTGAGCGCCGGGCGGCGTCCGCTGCCCTGCGGCGCGATCTGCTTGGCGAGGAACTCGGTGATGTACTCGCGAATGACCACGGGGCAGTCGTTGCTGCCGCGACCGTCGAGGCCGACAACCAGGCCGAACCCGCGCAGTACCTCCGGGCTCACGCTGGTGAGCAGGGTGTATTGGCCGACGGTGCCGCGCACCAGCGGGTCCGCGGTGGCGCCGGCCCGCGGCTTGGGCGGCGGTTCGGGTGGCAGCTTGTCCTTCTTCCAGCCCGTCGCGTCACACGCGGTCAACAGCGACAACAGCAGGGGTCCATACACCATCAGCCTTCTGCCGAATACGCCGGTGTGCATCGTGGATACCTCGTACGGGAGAGAACACGCGTCGCATGGGCCCGGCACCGACAAACGCCGTCGGCCGGGCACGGATGCAGGTCCGGGCCCGGGCGTCATCCCGACGCCGACCGGGCCTGATCCGAGAGTATACCACCCGGATGGCCGGTGTGTAGTCGCGCGGCGCCGGGCCGCTGAAAGTGCTTGACCCGTGCGCGGGCAACCCGCATGCTGCGACGCTGACGGGCAACGCGCCACACACGACCGCCCGCGCCTCGTGAGCCGGGCATACCCAGCGCGATAGGAGCTCTGCCATGGCGAAGACCGCGGTCATCATCCCCGCCGCCGGCGCGGGAAAGCGCTTCGGCGGCGACGTGAAGAAACCGTTCGCCCAGATCGACAACCGTCCGATCTTCATCCGCTGCATCGAGTTGTTCATCAACCGCGACGACGTATGCCAGACGATCCTGACGGTGTCCCCGGACGACTACGACGTCGTCAAGGAGAAGTACGCCGCCAACATCATGTTCATGGGTATCAAACTGGTGAAGGGCGGGGCCGAGCGTTTCGCGTCGGTCAAGCTCGCGCTCGAGCACGTCGCCGACGAGGCCGAATTGGTCTGTATTCACGACGCGGTGCGGCCGTGCGTCCTGGAGAGCTGGATCGACAAGGTCTTCGCCGAGGCGGGCAAGACCGGGGCGGCGATCCTGGCAGCACCGCTGGCCGGCACGATCAAGCGTGTCGCGGCGTCCGGCGTCATTGATGAAACTGTACCGCGCACCGGGCTCTACGAGGCCCAGACGCCGCAGGTCTTTCGCAAGGACCTCCTGCTCAAGGCATATGCGGACCTTGAAGACGGCTTTCAGCCCACGGATGACGCGCAAGTCATGGAGCAGGCCGGCCAACCCGTTGCGATCGTCGAATCGGACCACCGCAACATCAAGATCACCCGCCCCGGCGACGTCCCGCTGGCCGCGGCGCTGCTCAAGGACATGAGCCGCAAACCGAAGGGCCCTTCGCTCGGCGCTTTCGAGGAAGCGCAGTGGTAATGGGCCGCGCAACTTGATAAACTTATCTTGGCGGGATAGTTGTGCTTGCCGCACGTGAAGCGGCAGGCAGTGCGACGGCTGGCTGAGCGAGAACGACTTGACGAAGCGCATGCTCTTTGGTGCCGTGCCTGTAGCTCGCTGCAGTATCCGGGTCTACACGGGCTGCCTATGTATGCTGGCAGTCGGCCTGGCCGTCGGGTGCAACGGTGCCCCGAAACAAGGTTGGCTGCCTACAGCGTCCCATGACGACCCCGCCCCTGAACCCGCCGTCACCACCCCCCCCCAGCCCGAAGCAACACCACTTGTCGCCGGCCCGCCGCAGCAACTCACGCTGACGCCCGCCGCGCGCGACGCGGTGTCCGCGCGACGCCTGCACCTCGACGTGGTGCTCAGCGCATTGCACGTCCGCGTGCCGCGGGCCCACCGCGCGCAGACGCGCCCCATGTGGAACTACCTGGAAGAATCCGTCATCGACGCCGCCACCTTGCTGCGGCTGCAGCGCAACGGGCTGCGCGTCGGCGTCGGGCACGCGCAGTGGTGGGAGCCGGTGCAGGCCACGCTCGACGCGATCGACGGTGTGCAGTCCATCGCGCTGACGCCCGTACGCCTGCCGCCGCAATACCCGCTCGCCCTCGAACTCGATGCCGCGCCCCGCGCCCAGACGCTCTTCTTCGCCGACGACAGCGGCGTGCTCACCGGCGAGACCTGGCCCGCGAGCCGCAACGTGCTGCGCGTGAGCTACGTGCTCGACCTGGAGCAGCCCGACCGTGTGCTGCTGGCGGTCGTGCCCGAGGTGCGCCAGCACCTGCAGGGCTGGCGCTGGGTGCGCAGCGAACTCGGCCTCACGCGGCAGCCGAACTATTCCGGCCGCGCCTTCGGGGCGGCGGGCTTCGTTGCTGGTCTGGCCCCGGGCGAGTTTATCTTGATCGCCCCCGGCGAGGCGTCCGATGTCTTCGGATTGATCGGCAACGCGTTTCTCGTGTCCGCTCAGGACGACACGTCCTATGATTCATATGTGTTCTTGCGGATGGATGTGAACCATGTCGCCCAGCGCGACTGATACAACAGCGACGGTGGGGCGGCTGGATCCGGCGTACCTGGAGAGCCTGTTCCAGGGGGCCGGCTTCGCCATCATCGCGTGCAACACCGACGGCAACATCGTCGCCGGCAACGCCGCCGCCACCCGCCTGTTTGGCCGCCGGGCCCTGGCGGGCCCCGTCAGCCAGCTATTTCCCGAGCAGGACCGCAAGGCGGTCGACCAACTGCTCGAAACGGTCGTTTCGACGCTCGAAATCCTCGAATTCCAGACGCGGCTTGGCGGTACCCCCACCGAGCCGCTCGAGTATGCCGTCTGGTTCACCCCCGTGCTCGAGCCCGACGGCACGCTGCGCGGCATCTCGCTCTGGTTCCGCGACATTACGGCCCGCGTGCAACTGCAGCAGATGGTCGACAAGAAGGGGCGGCTGGCGTCGCTGGGCTCGCTGTCCGGGGCCGTGGCGCACCACTACAACAACCTGTTGTGCTGCATCGCCACCAGCGTCGAGTACGCGATCAACATGAACACGCTCTCGGCCATGCGCCGCGCGCTGCAGCGCACCGCCGACGCCGTCGGGCGCGCCACCCACATGACGCACCAGCTCCTGGCGTTCGCCCAGGAAGATCACCATGGCGGCGACCTGGCCGACCTGACCGAGGTCGTGCTGCACTACCTCGACGAGGCCGAGGAGCGCCTCGCCCAGCGCCATATCAAGCTGCTGGTCGACTGGCAGGTCGTCCCGACCATCCCCGTCCGGCGCGACCAGATCTGGGTCGTGCTCGATAATATCGTCCGCAACGCGATCGAGGCGATGCCCGGCGGCGGCACGCTGAGCGTGACGTTCGTCCGCCGCGACGAGGACCACGTCCAGCTGACCATCGAAGACACGGGCGGCGGGATCGGCCCGGACAACATGGAGCACCTTTTCGAGCCGTTCTTCACCACGAAAGGCGAGCTCGCGGATGGCGCCGGCCGTAACGCCGGCATGGGCCTGGCGGTCGCGCACGGCTTGGTCAGCGAGATGGGCGGGACCATCACCGGCTCGAATGTGCCCGGCCGCGGTGCCCGCTTTGACATCGTCTGGCCAATCGAGCAGCAAGCGACCAGTTGACACTGTATTGCGGGTTGGCTGCGGGGGACGGGGCAGGAATCCCGATCAGAAGAACCGCCGCGCGATCAGGTGGGCGATGTAGAACGCGACGGCGATGGCCGCCATGCCGGCCAGGATGTTGACGAAGGTGATCACGGTGGCCTTCGGCATGTCGCCAATGCGCCGGGCGCGGGTCGCGCGGTACACCGTCGCGACGCACGCCACCAGCGGCAGGATCATCCACAGGCGCATACCGGTCGGCAGGTCGATCGGATGCACGAACAGCCATGCGAGCATCGGCCCGCCCCCTTCGATCACGAGCCACCACCTTCGGCCGGCGCCCCCGCCAGCTCACGATGGAACGTCGGCAATCCTCCCGTCTGCGCCCGCGAGATGGCGTCGAGAATGGCAAGGATGTTGAGCAGGCCGGCGGTCGCGAGGTAGATCTGCGCCACGTCCGATTCGGGGTAGTACGCGACATACGGCGCCCGGGCGTCTTCCCACGCACGGTGGGCCTGTTCGTTGAACTGGCCCGGGTGGGGAACGGACGGCAGGCCCACGTCCCGCAGCAGCCGGCTCTCGATGTTGCGCGACACGAGCAGACTCGGCATCGTGTAGCCGCCGATGCCCATCTCCGCCAGAAACAACCAGCGATTGGTCCGCGGGTTGACGGAATTCACCACGCCGCCGATCGCAATCCCCATTACGTAAGGCACGGTGATCGCGACGAAGAAGACCAGGGCCAGGCCGCGATGCCCCAGCACATAGTGACCGGCGCCGGGAACCAGCCAGGTCAGCACACCGGCCGCGATGGTCTTGGTAGTGGCATCCGAGGATTGCTGGGGCACGTCGCTCGCCTTGTCGTCTCAGGATCCGAAGGGGCAGCCCCCAGCGGGGTTGCAGCAGGTGTCGCACGGGCCCGGGCCGTTGCTTGCCCGCCCGGGACCCTCGTGGGCCGCGAAGACGCTGAATTCGCGGCTGACCTTCGCCGCACCACACGCCGGACACTTCACCTGTTTCTCGTCGCGCTGGCTGCGAACCAGCTCCTCGAACCGGTGACCACAGGCCGGGCACTGGTACTCGTAGATGGGCATCCGCGTCTCCTGCTCGCCTATGTCGGCGGTGGAGTATAGGTGCACCCGCCGGCGGTCGCAACGCGACCGGCGGCCGACGGGGGCCTGTCGAAGCGGGCCACATTCGGGCAGAATACCGTCCCGTGGACGCCAGCCAGTCAGCACAGGACGCAGCCGCCGTGACGCTGCGGCAGTTTATCGGGCAGTTGGGGGCTGCATACGAGCGCCTGCGCGCGGCCGGGGGGCCCGCCATTGACCGCAACGAGTTCGACCGCCACGAGCAATCCCTGCTGCTGGCGGAGGCTGCCCTGCGTCACGCCGCGCCGCCACACACCGCCCGCCCGGCGCAGATCGCGGTGCTCGGGCCGACGCAGACCGGCAAGAGCTCGGTGGTCAACCTGCTGGTCGGCCAGCGTAGGGCACAGGTGAGCCCGCTGGCCGGCTTCACGATCCATGCGCAGGGCATCTGGCGCGCGCCGCCCGATGCCGACGCCGCGTGGGCCGAGGCGCTTTTTCCCGGGGCCGAGCGACGTCCCCCCGGCGGGCTCGACCGTGACGTGCTCAACGCCTACAGCCTGGAGAGCATCGCACCACGTACCGCCGCCCCGGCCGACTCGCTCTTCGACCAGGCGGCCGGCGACGCGCAATCCGTGGTCTGGGACACGCCGGACTTCGACTCGCTGGCGGCCCGGCGTTACGCCCGGGCGGTGCTCGAGGTGGCGGGCCTGGCCGACGCGTACGTGCTGGTGCTCAGCAAGGAGAAGTACGCGGATCTCTCCGTCTGGCACTTCCTGGACCTGGTGGCGCCGCTGCACCGTGCGCTGCTGGTCGTCCTGAACAAGACCACGCCCGACTCGGAAGAGGTGATCGAACGCTCGCTGCGCCAGCGCCTGGCGCAGCATGGCGCGGCGTGGGGTGCGGTGCCCGTCGTCCCGCTGCCGCACGATCCGTTGCTGGCCCGAACCGAAGGCCCGCTGCCGGCCGCGCCGCAGGCAACCATACAGGAGGCCATCGCGACCTTGGCCGAATCCGCCGAAGCGGCGCGAAGCCGGTACGCGACGGGTCTCAAGGCGTTGATTCAAGCGCACTGGGACGCCTGGAGCGCCCCGGTGCGCGCCGAACGCGAGGCCCGCGCGCAGTGGCAACGCATGGTGGAAACCGCCGCGGCGTCGTTCATGGAAGCTTACGAGCGCGACTATCTGAACCACCCGCAGCGCTACGACAGCTTTCGGCGGGCGTCGGTGGCGCTGCTCGATCTGCTCGAATTACCGACGGTGGGGGGGCTCATTGCCCGCACGCGCCAGGTGCTGACGTGGCCCGCGCGGCAGGTTCTCGGCGTCGGCCGCTCGCTGTGGTCGGATCGGCGCAAGCGGCCCGGCACCGTGCACAGCCTGGGTGTCGAGGCGTCGGTACTGGTCGACACGATGGAGACACTGCTCGCCGGCCTGCAGCGTGACGTGGTACGCCGCTGCACACCGGGCACGCCCGGGGCCCCGGTCTGGCAGGCGCTGGAGCGCCGGCTGGAAGGTGAGCAGGGTACACTGCGCGAAGCCTTCGAGCGGGCCATTCGCGCGCATCACGAACAGGTGCAGCAGGAGGTGCAACGCGCCGCCAACGAGCTCTACGAACATTTGCGCCGCAGCCCCGCCCGGCTCAACACGCTCCGCACGGCACGGGCGTCAATCGACTTGGGCTACATGCTGCTGGCGGTCAAGACCGGCGGACTCACACCCATGGATGCGGTCTGGGCGCCGGCGGCCTTTGCGGTGACGTCATTGCTGCTGGAGGGCGCCACGGGGCTCGAGATGTCGCGCGTCGACCGCGGGCTCAAGTCGCGGCAACGGGCGGCCGTCGAGCAGCAACTGGTCCGCGAGACGCTCGAGGCCCGGCTAGCGGGGCTGGCGGACCAACTGGATGGGCCGGGGTTGCTCGGTGTGTCCGCGGAGCAGCTTCAGGAAGCGGAAGCGGCCTTGCAGCAATGGGAGCCCGACCATGCCTAGCCCACTGGCCGAGCTGTTGGAGCGCGCCAGGGCGTGGTTCGCCACCGCCCACGAGGCCGGCTGGCTCGATGACGACGACCTGCAGCGACTGAACGCTGTCGAGCAGGGCACCCCGGCCGACCTCTTCACCGATGAGCAGCGCCGGCCCCTGGTGGTGGCGTTCTTCGGCGGCACCGGCGTCGGCAAGAGCAGCCTGCTGAACCGCCTCGCGGGCGAGACGATCGCGCGCACCGGCGTCGAGCGGCCCACCTCGCGCGAGGTCACGGTCTACGTTCACAACGCCGTGCAACTGGCCGAACTGCCGCCGGACCTGCCGGTCGAGACCGTGCAGATCAAGCGGCACGGCAGCGATGCGCAGCGCGAGGTGCTGTGGATTGACGCGCCGGACATCGACAGTGTCGAGGAGGCGAACCGCCGCAACGCCCTGGCCTGGCTGCCGCACGTCGACCTGGTGTGCTACGTGGTGAGCCCCGAGCGTTACCGCGATGACGTGGGCTGGCAGGTGCTGCGACGACGCGGCCACAAGCACGGCTGGCTGTTCGTGATGAACCGCAGCGATGAGGGCGACCCGCAGCAGGTCGACGATTTCGCGCGGATGTTGCGCGAGGCGGGCTTCGAAAACCCATTGCTGCTGAGCACGTCATGCGCCGCCGACCGCACCCCCGCCGCCCGGGACGACTTCGATCAGTTGCGGGAGATCCTGCGCGAGCTGCAGGCAGCCCATGGCGTACGGGAGCTCACGCGTCTCGGGCACCGCGCGCGCGTCCAGGAGCTGCGCGGCGCGATCCAGGCCGCCGCCCGGCGCTTCGGCAACGAGGCCACCTGGGAGCAGCTCGCCGGTCAGGCGCACGCGGGCTGGGACGCGACGGCCGCGACCCTGCGCGACGGTGCGGCGTACTCCATGCAGGCGATCGCCGGCCGGTTCGCGTCCGACGCGGACACCGTCTGGGAGCAGCTCCGCCAGCATGTGCTCAGCCGGCGGAGCAAGAAACGGGGTGACGAAGCGACCGACCCCGAAGCGACCGACATCGTTCTGCTCAACGAACTGACCGGGCAGCTCTGGGACGACTGGACCCAGTCCAAGCTGCGCGCCTGCCTCGACGCCGCCGAGGTCAGTGCCCGCCGCAGCGACCTGGCCGTGGTCCCCCTGCGGCGGCGGCTGGATGAGGTGGCCGACGCCGCCGGCGATCGGATCACCCAGACGCTGCGCGACCACGTGCGCGCGGCGCTGGCCCGGCCCGGCAACGCGCTGACCCGCGCCTTGCGCCGCGGGACCGGCTTCCTGATGGCGTTTCTGCCGCTGATCGCGATGGCGTGGGTGGGCTGGAAGGTCGTGCAGGGGTTCTACCACGCGGTCTCGCCGGCGGACTTTCTCGGCGTCAACTTCGCGGTGAACAGCCTGCTGCTGGTGGCCATCGCCTGGGCGCTGCCGTATCTGCTCGATCGCATGCTGCGCCCGTCGATGGAGCGCACCGTGCTCCGCGCCCTGCAGGCCGGCCTCGATGACGGCCTCGCCGATGTCGGGCAGCAGCTGGCGGAGGCCTTCGGGGCGGCGGCGCGCGACGCCCAGCAGTACCGCGAGCGGGCACGCCAGCTCTTGAACGAAGCGGGCAGCCTGGTCGTCAGGCCGGTGGATGCCCGGGTCCCCACGCTCGGACGCGTGATCAAATCCCACAGTGAGACGGCAGCATCGTAGCGCCCCCCTGTGCCATGGCTCTGTGAGCCGTGGATTGGCGATTGGCGACCGCTCAGGTGCGGGCCGGCATAAGCATCGCGGTGACGTCTTCGGACGCGGCAGTGAGCTTGATCGGCCGGGCGGGGACTCCCACCACGGTCGCCATCGGCGGCACATCCTCGATGACGACGGCGCCGGCCCCGATGATCGACTCGCAGCCGAGGGTGATCTTGGGCACGATCGTCGCGCCGATGCCGACGAACGTGCCGGATTCGACCTTCACGCGCCCCGCGATCCGCACCCCGGGACAGACGTGGCTGCCCTCCCCGATCATGGTTTGGTGATCAACAATACACCCCGTATTGAGAATGACGGAGTCGCCGATCTGGCAGTGGGCACACACGACGACGCCCGCGGCCACGACGACATTGCGGCCGACGGTGGCGTTGCGGGCCAGCGTCGCAGACGGGTGGACGGCCGTGATGAGGTTGATGCCGGCCGCATCGATATCCCGGGCCAATCCCTGCCGCACGCCATTGTCGCCGATGGCGACGATGACGCCGTCGATGCCGTGCTTCTCGGCGAGCGCCGGCAGGTCGTCGATGGCGCCGAGGACCGGGAGGCCGTCCACGCGACGACCGTGGATGTCGGCGTTGTTGTCGAGGAAGCCGACGACCTGATCGCGCCCGGTCTGCAGGAGAATATCCAGCACGACGCGGCCGTGCCCCCCGGCACCGAGGATCAGCGAGCGGCGCGGGGCGGCGGTCTGGGGGCGAAATCGGGTCATGGGCCGGGGCCTCGAATTCCACGGCGGCCGGCCCGCCAGGGCCGTAAGGCGCGTCGCGTCCGCAGGATCTATCGGGAGGTTGACGGGTGTTCCGCAAACGCCCGCGGCCCGGGGCGCACGATTGGGTGAGCGACGGCGAGAGCTGCGCGATCTGCCAGAAGAAACGGCGGGTTATGCGCCGATAACGTGTCAGGTTGACGGGTGCCGCCGCCGGCCCGGTCGAACTGTTGACGGTCAGAGGCGTAGGACGTGCGTAGGACACGTCTGGACAAAGGACTGCCCGGCTCGGGATGATTGACAGACGTGCGTCGCGAGAGGTACATTTTCGGGCTCTCAAACGTGCGGGCGAGGACCTGTGCGGCCGTGTCAGCCCATCGTCAGGGCCGAACACCTGGGCTCGGAATGCGGCGCGGATTGACCCGGCTTGCCGGGACCACAAGCGTCAAGGAGAAGTGGATGGTAAACGCGCGAACCCTCGCCAGAGCGTGTCTGGTTACGCTACTGACAGGTGTCGTGCTGGGTTTGACCAGTGGTTGTGCGGCGCTGCCGCCCAATAGCCTGCTCGACCCGACCAAGGTGGGACGCTTCGCGCTTGAGGCGGCGGAAGACGACGTGCTGCGGGTGCTGACGCCCCGCGAAACCCCTTACGACTTCGGTTACACGAACACCACCGAGCCGACGCCGGCCGACCTCGTCCCCGTGTACGATGAATACCGCCTGGTGCCGGGGGACGTCGTGGCTCTGACGATCTACGACCTGATCTCGTCGCAGCCTTTCTCGGCCGCGCTGCAACTCAACAACCTGGGCGAGATCCGCATCCCCGAGCTTGGCACCGTGCGAGTGGAAGGCCTGACCGAGGCCGAGGTCGAACAGGAACTGGCGGCCCGGCTGCGCGAGGCCGAGCTGCTGCCCAACCCGGTCGTGATCGTGTTCACGCAGAGTCGCCGTGGCCGCGTCTTCTCGATCCTGGGGGCCGTGACGTCGCCGGGCACCTATCCGATCCCCGAGCCCGACATGCGGCTGCTCGACATGTTGGGCCTGATTGGCGACGTTTCGGCGACGGCGCGGAAGATGTTCGTGATCCGCCGCGGGCCGCGTGCCGGCCGGCCGGTGGAAGCGCCGGCCCCGGTTCCCGAGGTGCCGGACGAGAAGCTGCGCGTACCGCCGCCGGTAGATGTCGACGATCCCGGCGGCGCGGATCGACTCGGCGTGGTGACGCTCGCCAGCGATGAAACGGTGCAGACGCCGCCGCAGACCCAGCCGACGTACGAGGACCGCCCGCCGAGCCGCACGGAGCTGGAGGAGATCCTGTCGCAGTCACAGGCCGATACGCAGCCCGCAGCGCCGGTCGCCGAGGACGAAGCCGCGACGCAACCGGCGGCGCCCTCCTTCGAGCCGCTGGTTTTCGACCCGGTGACCGGGGAGTTGCTGGAGCCGAACGACGTGGCCGAACCCCGGGTCGAGGCGGCCCCGCCCGAGGCGCCCGACGCGGATGTGGCCGACACGTTGCCGCCGCTGGAGGAGGACGTCTTTGAGGAGCCCTTCGACTGGGAGGATGTGGACCAGTTCGATCTGGAGCAGCGCGTCATCGAGATCGATGTTCGGCAGCTCAAGCGCGGAGATGAGCGCTACAATATTGTCGTCCGCGATCGCGATGTGATCAATATCCCGATCGATACGGGCGTGTACTACATGATGGGTGAAGTGAACCGCCCGGGCGTGTACGGCTTCGGTGGTCGCGAAATCACCATCAAGCAGGCGATCGCGGCCGTTGGTGGTTTCAGCCCGCTGGCCTGGCCGCAGCGCTGCGAAGTGATTCGGCGTGAGCCGGGCACCGACAAGCAGGTGACGATCCGGGTGAACCTGGACGCGATTTTCGCGGGGCTCGAGCCGGACTTCTACCTGCGGGACAACGACATCGTCAACGTCGGCACGCACATTGTCGCCCCGTTCCTGTTCGTGATTCGGAACTCGTTCCGCTTCACCTACGGCTTCGGGTTCGTCTATGACCGCAACTTCGCCGACAAGGACGCCTACGGTGCCCGGACGAACCCCGAGACCCTCGAGCAGATTCAGCGACAGCAGCGCGGGCTGCCGTTCTGACGGGCCCTTGCATCCGAACCTCGGGCGAGCACCGAAAGGCTTTTGGCATGGCGGGATCCCCCGCAAGCATCCCGGCAGCGCGGTGGCGGCTCTCTTTTGACCGCTCCGCCCAGATCAAGGCCGCCGCCGTCGGCGTCCTCTTCGTCGCCACGTTCTGGAACCTGCTGGACTTTCTGCCGCCGCAGTTCGGCGTGCTGGTGCATGCCTGGATTTACGAGGCCGACTGGTCACACGGGCCGCTGATCCCGATCTTCAGTGCCTACCTCGTGTACCTGCGCTGGGACCGGATTCGCCGCCAGCCGGTCCGCTGGGGCTGGGTGGGCCTGCCCATCCTGCTGGCCGGCCTGCTGCTGTACTTCTGGGCCCTCTCGGGACGCTTGCCCTTCGGCTATGCCAAGCCGTTCTCGATGATGGTCTCGCTGCTGGGCGTCATCATCATGCTCTGCGGCCTGCCGGCCATGTGGTACTTGTGGCTGCCGTGGCTGTACCTGTTTTTTGCGGTTCCGCTGCCGTCGCGGCTCTACTTCGCCTGGACCAACCCGCTGCGCCGCATGGCGGCCGAGGTTGCCAGTGCCGTGCTGAGCTTCCTGCACGCGCCGGAGTTGATGATCGCACGTGTCGGGTCCAATCTCGAGTACATCTACCAGGGCAAGACCGGCATTATCGGCGTGGCCGACGCATGCAGCGGCATGCGCAGTACGGTGACGCTGTGCGCCCTGGGTGTGGCCGTGGCGTGCATGTCGGAGCGGCCGCTGTGGCATCGCATCGTGCTGATCGCCTCCTGCGTGCCGATCGCCACCTTCTGCAACTTCATCCGCGTGACGATCACCTGCTGGCTGCACGTGTTCGTCGACCCGAAATACGCCACCGGCCAGTACCACATGATGCTCGGCCTGGCCATCATACTGCTGGCCTTCGGCATCTTCAGTGGTATCGGCTGGATCCTGAATCACCTGGTCGTCGAGGAAACCGAGGAGCCGGCGGACGACCCCGCCCGGGCCTGACAACGCCAACGACGGAGACCATGCTGGAGACGCCCGCCAAGTCCAACGCGACACAGCCCCGCCCGGATGTCCGCGCCCCGGCGCGCCCCGTGGTGCTGCGCAGCAGCGCGCGCTACTGGACCTGCGTCGTGATCATGGCCCTCGCGGCGGTAGGGGTCGGCGTCCTGCCGCAATGGCTCGGGCTGCACTTCCAGAAGCAGGCCGTGCCACTCAAGGTGCCGCTGCAGCAATTCGACGCCCGCAAGCTCGCCCCGCGCTACGAGCGCCACCCGGCGAGCGATCACATCAAGCCGCTCAGCGCCGACATGATCGAGAGTCTCGGCACCGAAGAGTACCTCCAGGTCTACCTGCGCGACACGACCAAGCCTGCCGATGCACCGACGGCCGTGGTCAACCTGTTCGTGACGTACTACACCGGCCAGCCCGACATGGTGCCCCACGTGCCGGACGAGTGCTATCATGCCGGCGGGTACGACAAGCTCGGCGCCGACACGCGGCAGATCCGCGTTCGCGGGGTCGGGGCGGCTGACGACGAGGTCCCGGTGCGGGTGGTGCGGTTCGTGGCCCCGGCGAATCGGCGTCGCGGCGGAACCACGGGCGAGACGTGCGTGACGTACTTTTTTCACGTGAATGCCGGCTACGCGACGACGCGGAACGGAGTGCGGCTCCGTCTGTCGAACCCGACCGAGTCGCACGCGTACTATGCCAAGATAGAAGTCACGTTCACGGACGACGGGCTCAAACAGATGGCCGGCGAACAGGCCTCGGTGGCGGCGTTGCAGCCGCTGCTCGAGGCCCTTATGCCTGTGCTGTTCGACGACCATTTTGATCTTTCCGTCTTTCCCCACAGCTCGTCGGGTACCGAGGTGAATCCGTAGGGAGAGGGTAGCCGTCCATGGCCAAGCGAAAACGTCTGAATAAAAACCTCGTGGCCTTTCTCACGGTGATGGGCGTCGTGCTCGTTGTCTCGGTGGCAGGCCTGATCATCCGCCAGGCGTCGCAGCGTGACCCCCAGATCCTGGCCAACAACGCCCAGGCGCTGGAGCTCAACGGCAGCCGGCAGGAACTGGCCCGTGCCGCGGGCCTGTTTCAGCAGGCCTACAACGCCACCGACCAGAGCGACGTGAGCTACCTGCTGAGCAGCACGCGCTGCCTGTACAAGCTGGGCCAGCTCGGCATGTGGACCGAGAACATCCAGCGGGCCCACGCGAAGGCCCCGACCAACGTCGCCGTGCTCGAGGCAGCCCTCACCGGCCTCTGGCGGCTGGCCGAGCTCGAGGGGCGCACCCGCTGGTGGAGCGAGTGGCGCGAGTACGCCAGCGCCCTGCTCGAAGTCGAGCCTGAGAATCCGTTCGCTCTGGCCAGCCACGCGCAGGGCCTGTGGGACCCGACCGAGGAAGACGCCGTTCAGGCCAGGGGCGCCGAGGTCGCCACCCAAGCCTACGAGCTGGCCCCGACCGACCCGCACGTGGCGCTGGTCTACGTGCAGCACCTTTCACGCGAACACGACGCCGAACGCCGCGCGCTGCTCGAGCGCAACGCGCCGACCTACGAACTGGACGCCCTGCTGGAGAAGTTCTTCGCGGAGGCCGGCGCCGTGCTCTCGGCTGCCATTGCGGAGCATCCGGCGCACGGGCCGCTTGCCATACGCCAGGCGGAGATCCTCCAGCAGAAGGCCCGCGACCACGATCGCGCCGACCAGGACGAGCAGGCTGTGGCCGCCTTCGACGTGGGCGAGCAGGACCTGCGGCGGGCCCTCACCACCGCCGAAGACCGCATGATCCGCACGCAGGACAGGATCCGCTCCGCGGCGGGGGTGATTCCGCGCGAGGACTGGGAGCAGCTCACCGATCTGCAGATCCGCGTGCCCGACCTCTACCAGGCCCTGGCGCGCCACCTGTACGTGCGCTTCGCCACCCGCTTCGACGCCCTCAGCGAGGAGCAACGCGAGAATCTGCGGGTCCAGATCGTCGAGAACACCGACCGGGCGACCGCCCTCGATCCGGCGGTGTTCGATGCGTACGACCTGCGCGCCAAGACCGAGCTGCTGCGTGCCCAGGGCAGCGACGGCTTTCAGGAGCAGGCGGCGGCGTTCACCTCGTCGCTCGACGTGTACGAGCAGGGACGCGTCGAGACCCTGCCGCTGGAAACGCTGCGGGCCGTGCTCAATAACGGCCAGCGCCTGATGCTCGTGCTGAACGGGTTCGACACGGCGCTGCGCTATCGCGACCTCTGCGTGCACTTCGGCCGGCGTGAGGAGGCGGCCGATGCGATCGACCGCGCCGAGGGTTTCCTGGCGGATGCCGAGGTCAACTGGAACGTGCACCAGCTCACGCATTACATGCAGGGGCGCATGGCCGCGGTGAAGGCCGACCGCGTGGAAGCGGTGGATGCGTTCCAGCGCGCCACCAACGCCGCGCCGCACGCGCTGTTCTGGGCGGGCCGGGTGCGCAAGCTGCCGCTGGAGTACCTGGCCGAGCTCTACCAGGCCGACGGCCAGCTCGGCGAGGCAAAGCGCTGTGCCGTGGACGCGCTGCAGCAGTACCGCCAGCAGATCGGCCGGCCGCCGCCGGTGTCGCTGGTGCTGTTGCTGGCGGATGTGCACACGCGGCTCAATGAAACGCAGGACGCGCTCTCGCTCCTGGACGGCTACCGCGACGCCTACGACGACAACCGCGCCATTCGTGCCGCGCGCGCCGAGGTGCTGGCGAAGATGGGGCGGACCGCCGAGGCGAGCGAGATCGCCCGCGAAGTCGTCGGCGAGCAGGGCGACCCGGCGACGCTGATGTGGCGCGCGCGCCAGTCGCTCGAATCCGAGGACTACGACGCCGCCATCGCGGCGGCCAAGGCTGCGCTCGACACGGGTATGCTCAACGCGCGCCAGGCCCAGGCGGCCCTGCAGATGGCTTTGGCCGCCATGGACCGCACCGATCGACGTGAAGAGGCCCACGCTTACGTCGTACAGCTGCTCGACGACCCGCCGCACGAAGCGCTGCAGGGCCTGCTGCGCACCTACGACGTGGTCCTGAGCGAGGACGATCCGGAGCAGCGCGACGACAAGCTGCGCAGCTTGATCGACGAGAATCCCGACCCCGTGGCCCGCGCCGAGCAGTACTACAACCACTACCGCGGCCGCGGTGAATTCGCCAAGGCCCTGCCGTACCTGCTCGAGCTGCGCGAGCTCATGCCGGACAATCTCGGCGTGGTCGAAGAGGAGTTCAAGCTGCGCATCCAGCTGGCCCAACAGGCCCGCCGCGCGGGGCAGGACACCGTTGCCGAGGAGCACCTGGCGGCCCTGCCGGACCTCATCGGCCGGCTCTCGGGGGCCAATGACAATCGCGGCAACGACAGTGCCGGGGGCGCCACGTACCGCGGCCAACTGGCCCTGTTGCAGCAGCGGGCCGAGGACGCCATCCGCGAGTACCGGGCTGCGATCAACGTCCTGCCCAAGTCGGCCGAGCTGGAAGTCGACCTCGCGCGGGCCTACCTGATGGCGGGACGCCCGGGCGAGGCGGTCGAGGCGCTCAACCGCGCCGTGCAGTACAACCCGCGCAGCGTGGATGCGCACGGGCTGCTCACCAGCACCTACGATCGCCTGGCGGAGCAGGCGGTCGGCGAGGAGCGGGCCGCCTACACCAGGCGGGCCGAAGAGCACTTCGAGATGCTCGCCCAGCTGGCTCCCAACCTGCCGTTCGTCGCGCAGCGGCGCGAACGCGCTTCGGAAGACGCCGCACCGGTCGCGGCCGTTGCCGAGCGCGAACGCATCCGCGCGGACAACCCCGACGACCTGGCCAACCTGCAGCGCCTGGCCGAGCTGTACATCCGTGCCTGGGAATACGCGGACGAGCAGGACAACGCTTCGGCTCAGGAGACCCTGCTGTCGCAGGGCAACGCCTTCTTCGAAGACATGATGATGGCCGGCCCCGAGCAGCTGCGCTTCGACATGGCGCGCATGGCGGCGTCCTTCTACACCGTCAGCGGCCAGTCGGATCACGGCGTGGCGGCGCTCGAGGCGTTCCGCGATACGCAGCGCGGCGCCGCGAAGGTCACCGCGCAGTTGCTCGTGGCGCGCTTCCTCGAGCGCGACGGCAAGCTCGGCGGTGCCGAGCGCGAGTACCGCGCGGCGCAGCAGATGGTGCGGGAGGTCATCGACAACGAGGCCGAGCAGAACGAAGTGGACCGCATGGTCGGCCTGTCGTTCATCGATTTCTACCAGCGGGCCAATGACCCGATGAAGGTGGTCGAGGTCTGCCGCTGGCTGCTGGATCGCATGCCCTCGGACAGTCCCGTGTTGCAGCGCATCCGGATGGATCTGGTGGACGCGCTGCTCGTGATGCGCCGCACCGGCGAGGCCGAGCGCGTCGTCAACGAATACATCGAGCGACACGGCGAGGACCTGTCCGCCCTGGGCGCCCGGGCCCGCATCGCCATGATGACCAACCAGCGGCAGGCCGCCGAACGCGACCTCACGCGCATCCTCGAGATGGACCCCGAGAACGCCCGTGCGCTGCTCGCCCGGGCCACGTTGTCGATGGGCCGCTCCGACTACGAGGGGGCCCGCCGCGACCTGATGAAGGCCCGCGAGTTGCTCGTGCCCGGGGCCCGCTGGGAGGACCAGCTGCGCGGCATGCTGGCCTCGTTCCATCAGCGCATGGGCGAGGTCGATCTCGCGCTGAACGAGCTGCGCGCCCAGCTCGAGGCGCTGAACGCCGCCGGCGCCTCCGCCGCCGAGACGCAGACCGTCGTGGCCCGCATGGTCGACCTGCTCGTCTCGCCGCGGCCGCTGCCCGACGGCTCGACGCGCGAGCCGGACAACGCCCAGCTGGACCGCGCCCAGGCACTGATCAGCGAATACATGGAGCGCTATCCCGAGGAGCCCGTCTGGCCGCGTGAGCTCGGTCAACTGCTGGAGAAGCTCGGCGACCGGGCGCAGGAGGCCGGCAACCAGGACGACGCCAGCCGCCGGTACGCCGCCGCCGCCCGCTACTACCAGCGGGCCGCCGACCTGGCGACGAACGACCCGGGGTTGCGGGTGGCCTGCCTGGCCGCCCGGATCTCGATGCTGACGCGGGCCGAGGCGCCGCAGGAAGCGCTGGATGTCTTCACCAACCTGCCGCTCGAGCGGCCGACGCCCTCCATTCGCATGGCGGGGGCGGAGGCGTACTGGGCCCTGGGGCGCCGCGAGCAGGCCATCGAGCAGTGGGGCCGCGCCCTGTTCGACGCGAGCTTCGCCAGCACGTCGCTGGTGGGGGCCGTTGCGGCCCAGCTGCGCGAGACGCTGCAGCCCGGCGACGCCGAGAAGCTCCTGCAGCGCGTGGCCGAGAGCACCAACATCGAGACACCGGCCGGGCAGCGCTCGCGCATCGCCCTGGCCGAGCACGTGCTGCGTTTCGGCCGCCCGGACGAGGCCCGGGACATCCTCGAAGAGGTCCTGCCGAAGACCGCGGCGCAGTCGGCCGAGCGGCTCGCTGCGCTGCTGGCGCTGGGGCAGACCCACGAGCGCAAGGGCAACAGCGAAGAGGCGATCGACGCCTACAAGCGGGTGCTCGAGATCCGCGACGACCACATGTACGCCCTGAACAACGTCGCCTACCTCCTGGTGGAGTCGGAGGGGCCGGCGTTCCCGCGCCCGGCCGAGGCGGTCCAGTACGCCGAGCAGCTCGAGCGGCTGCTGCAGGAAGACCGCAACGTCGCCAATATCCTCGACACGATCGGCTGGGTGTACTATCGCTATGCCATGTCCGGCAACGAGACCGAGGAGTACCTGGACCGGGCCCTGGCCACGCTGGAGCACGCCTACCGGCTCGAGCCGCGGGGCAACCCGGCCATCCTCGAGCATTTGGGACAGGTCTACGCCGAGCGCGGCCGCAGTGCCGATGCCCGGCGGCTGTACCGCCAGGGCTTGGCGCTGGCCGAGCAGACGGCCGATGAGGGACGTAGGCAGCGGTTTAACGAGTTGATGCAGTCACTGCCGTAGCGGGCCGGTACGAAGGCCCGGCCGCGACGGCCAGTCGAATGGATGAGGTTACGTCATGAGCACGGTCAACGACGCTCAACAGATGGTGATGTCCGGGCAGCAGCCCCTGGCGCAGCCGATGCAGGGTGCAGGCGTGGACGCGGGTGGCGCCGGAATCACCGCCGCCGACGTCTGGCGCATCGTCAAGCAGCGCAAGCTGCTGATCGGTGTGCTGTTCTGCCTGTTCTACGCGATGGTGGTCGCGGCCACTTTCCTGGTCTACCGCTATGCGCCGATGTGGACGAGTGCGGCCTATGTGCGCCTCATTCCGCCGGCTGATCCGGATGCGCTGCTGGGCCAGGCCTACCTGCCGAAAGACTACATTCTGCGGCAGTTGGCGACCGAGGCCGCCAAGATCGAGTCGGCCAACGTGCTGACCGAGGTCCTCAAGGACCCGAAGATCAAGCAGACTGCCTATTACCAGTCGTTCGGGCAGGGCGACGCCCACCGCTTCGAGGAATGCCTCACCGATCTCAAGGACCAGGTCAGCGCCGCGCCCATGCGCGACACGTATCTCATCAGCGTGTCGGCGTCGATGCCGAAGGCGTCGGAGGCGACCCTCTTCGTGAGCACCGTCGTCAGCAAGCACCTGCAGATGTCGCGTTCCGACGTCACCGACGAGGGCCAGGAACGCATCAACACGCTGAAGAACCGCCGCGACCAGCTCGAGACCACCCTGCAGAAGAAGCGCGAGGACATCGCAGCGGCCCGGTCCGAACGCGACATGCCCGCGCTGGAATCCGACCGCCAGGTCCAGGTCCAGCAGATCTCGCTGCTCAACAACACGCTGGCCGAGCTCAAGGCGCGCGATGCGGACATCGCCGCTCAGCTCGATACGATCCGCGGCGTCGATCCGCGCAATCTGCCGCTGCCGGCCGAGATGAAGGTCATGATCGAGAACGATCCGCTGCTGCGCTTCTACCGCCAGCAGGGCGAGCGGCTCGACATCGAGCTCAGCGTCATGGCCAAGAACCGCCTGGGCAAGGAGCACCGCCTGTACCGCGAGCTCGACAGCCAGCGGGCCGAGTACCTCCAGATGGAGGCCGCCCGGCGCGACGAGCTGACCCAGGACTACCGGGCGCGCCAGGTCGAGTCGCTCCGCCAGGAGCAGGCGCGCATGGAACGCATGATGATCGAGGTGCGCGAGCAGCTCGCCGAGCACGAGGCGCGCCAGGAAGACATCGACCAGACCATCCAGAAGCTCGCCGGCTGGGAAAAAGACGAAGAGATGCTCGAAGGCGAACTCAAGCAGATCGGCATGCAGCTGCTCGACGCCCAGAGCCAGCTCGACATGCAGAAGAAGGAGGGCCGCCTCAAGCTCGCCATCCCCGCGCGCGATCCCACCCGGCCCAGCCGCCCGCGTCTGGTCACCTGGCTCGCAGGCGGCATGTTCCTCTCGGGGCTCGCGGCGGTCGGTCTGGCCTTCCTGCGCGAGTTTACCGACCAGGCCTTGCGCACGCCGATCGACGTGGCCCGCTATGGCCACCTCGCGGTGCTCGGTTGCATCCCGCTGCTGGATGAGGAGGAAGCCGACATCGACGAGGTCGAGGACGCCACGCGCCAGGCGCCGCAGTCGATCATCGCCGAGGCCTTCCGGCAGGTGCGCGCCCACCTGACCTTCAGTGGCCCGACCGAGTCGCAACGGACCCTGCTGATCACCAGCCCGAGGCCCGAAGACGGCAAGACCGCCGTGGCGATCAACCTCGCGGTGACCTTCGCCCAGGCCAACGAGCGCACGCTGCTGATCGACTGCAACTTCCGCCGGCCCGGCGTGCGACAGGCGTTCCAGAACACCCGCAGCGAAGGGCTCAGTAACGTCTTGATCGGGCAGGAGCAGCTCGACAAGCTCGCGACGCGCTCCGAGCTGCCCAACCTCGACATCCTCACCACCGGACCGATGCCGCCCAATCCGGCGGAGCTGCTCGGCTCGCGTGCCATGCAGGACCTGCTCGAGAAGACCAAGGGCCAGTACGATCGCGTCATCATCGACGGCCCGCCGTGCCTGCTGATCACCGATGCCCTGGTTGTCGCGCGCTTGTGTGACGCCGTCGTGCTTGTCGCTCGCGCCGTGCACGGCACCAAGGGCACCCTCAAGCGGGCCCGCGAGCAGTTCGGCCGCATCGGAGCCCGGGTCATCGGCGCGGTGCTCAACGGCGTACAGTCGCGGCCCGGCGGTTACTTCCGCCAGCAGTACCGTGAGTTCTACGACTACACCGACGAGGAAGTGGTCATGCGCGAGCTGCCCGGCGGTGACGACGAGATCGAGCAGACGCCGAGCGATCGCTGACACATCGGGCGCACATGGTAGGGCATCGCTCTGCTTCGCTCCGAGGGTAGGGCACTGCGCCGGTCTGCCCCGCGGCGTCCGGGCCCCGCGC
Source organism: uncultured Planctomycetales bacterium (assembly GCA_964448675.1). Lineage (GTDB taxonomy): Bacteria > Planctomycetota > Phycisphaerae > UBA1845 > Fen-1342 > CAYUZU01. The sequence goes on along the minus strand of CAYUZU010000003.1, from coordinate 130,443 downwards.
CGGAAGTGCGGTGGCCGCCGGCCACGTGGTGCTGAACACGCCTCGTGCGGCGGCGCCGTGAGCCGTGCCCTGGGCCGTCTGTTCTCACCCCGCCTGTACTGCGCCTGCTGCGCGCACCGTGACGGACGCCTCGTGCGCGGGTAGGATCGCCACCGATGGACCGCAAGATCATGTTTGTGCTCGCCTACGACGGCACGGACTTTCACGGTTGGCAGCGCCAGCAGGGTGTGCGCACGGCCCAGGAGGAGCTCGAAGGCGTCCTGCAACGCATCCTGCGCCATCCGCTGAGCACCCAGGGTGCCAGTCGCACCGACGCTGGCGTCCACGCCCGCGGGCAGGTCGCCACGGTCCGTACCAACGCCACCATTCCAGTGAGCAATCTCCGCCGCGCCGTGGGACATCATCTGCCGCCGGACATGGCCCTGGTGCATGCGCGACTGGTGCCGCCCGGTTTCCATCCCGCGCTGCATGCGCTCGGCAAGCTCTATCGTTATCGCCTGTTCGCCGCCGAGCGCCGTCCGACCGAGCACTTCCACCAGCGTTACGCATGGCACGTGTGGGTGCCGCTGGACTTGGACGCCATGCGCGCCGCCGCCGCCGCGCTGACCGGCACGCACGACTTCGCCGGCTTCGCCTCGCAGGGCAGCCCGCGCGCCACCACCGTCCGCACGGTCCGCCGCATCGGCATCCGCCGCCGGCACGACGAGATTCTGATCGACGTGGAGGGCGATGGCTTCCTCTACAATCAGGTGCGTAACATGGTCGGCACGCTGTTCGAAATCGCCCGCGGGCACTGGCCGGTCGAGCGCGCCGCCGAGATCCTCGCCGCGGGTGAGCGCCGCCTCGCGGGCCAGACCGCGCCGGCGCAGGGCCTGTGTCTGCAATGGGTTCGCTACGCGCAGATTCCGCGCGTCACGGAGGAATCATGAACCTGCAGGATCGCGTCGTGCTGGTGACGGGCGCCGCCCGGCGGGTGGGGCGGGCGATCGCGCTGCGCCTGGCCGGGGCGGGATGTCCGATCGCCGTCCACTACCATCACTCGGCCCAGGATGCGGCCCGTACGGTGGATGACTGTCGCCGGGCCGGTGTTGCTGCCGAGGCGTTCCAGGCGGACCTTGGCGATGCCGACCAGGCCGCGGCCCTCGTCGCGCGCGTCACGCAGCACTTCGGCGGTCTCGACGTGCTGATCAACAACGCGTCGCTCTTCGAATCCATGACGCTGGACGACTTCTCGCTGGATGACTGGCGCCGCACGCTCGACGTCAATCTCACGGCCCCCGCGGTTCTCGTGCATGCGGCCCGCGAACAACTCCGCCAGCGTCGCGGCCGCGTGGTGAATCTCCTCGACGCGTCCCTGCAGCGTGCCTGGCCGGACCACCTCGCGTATGTCGTCTCCAAGGGCGGCCTCGAGACGCTCACCCGCGTACTGGCCCGCAGCCTGGCCCCGGACGTCAATGTCGTCGGCGTCGCCCCGGGCGTGGCGGCCTGGCCCGAGGATTACGACGAGGAAACACGCGATCGCCTGACGCGCAAGATCCCCCTGCAGCGCCCCGGGACGCCGGAGGATATCGCCGCCGCGGTCCACTTCGTGCTCGTCGATGGCGATTACATTACCGGGACGGTCCTCGCCATCGACGGCGGCCGCCACCTCGCGTAGCCCCCGGCTCGCGATCCGCCCCGGCGATCACCCGCCGAGCGTGGTACAATCAAGGAAGGCCGCACGCTGTCTTCGCCGCGGCCGTAGCTTGACCGCATCGACCGAGGTGTCTCATGCATCCTCTGTATCGCCAATCGCATTCCCGGTGTCTGCCCATCGTTCTCGCGCTGACCATGGTGGCGACCATCGCAAGCGCCGTACACGCGCAGGAGGCCATCGATCCCACCGTCGACCTGCGGGTGAACCCCGGAATGCGCTACGACGTCAACACGTCGCTGTCGCGCGGTATGCTCCGGCCACCCTCGGCCAACTACCCCACGCTGACGCGCCCGATGTCGCCCCTGGTCGGTGGCAATCTCTATGCCTCCGGCAATGTCGGCCGCGGGATGGCCCTGCGCAGCGTCTCCCCGATTCCGTCGCCGACCGACTTCCGCGCCCCGCTGGGCAGCGCCTCGCTGTACACCTTTCGCCGCGATTCCATCAGCGCTGCCGATGCCTACCGCCCGGTCAACACGCTCAGCTCCCGGGCGTTTGCCCGGCCTTACTACGACCCGTCCACCACGGCCTACACGACCGGCTTCCTGACTGGGCAGACCCTGCCCGGCGTGCGCAGCCCCGCCATGAGCGAGCCGCTCGATCTCCGTATGCGCCTGACGCAATCGCCCGCCGGCGTCTATCAGCTCGTCGATCCTGGCGCCGAGGACGCATGGGCCACCACGAGCAGCATCTTCGGCACGCAGCCACCGCCGGCGCCGCCGCTGTCGGTCCCCCTGGGCGCCGAGCCGCCGCTGCCCTGGGAGCGCCGCACGCCGGAACGCATTCGCCTGCCCGGCCTCGAAGAGCCCTTCCGCGAATCGACGCCGGCCGTCAGCGATCTTTTCCCGCCCACGACCGACCCGACACGCACGCGTCGATTCGACGTCGAGCGACCCGAGGACCAGGCACGCCGCCCCTCGCTGCGGCTGGACGCCGAAGGCACCGCCGCCGCCGCCGACAACCGTCGCGGCGGCGAAACCACGCCGCTTGACGCGCTGCTCAGCGGCAACATGCTCAATTCCGTCGGCGTGCTCGACTCCGACGCCGACGCGCCCACCTGGGCGGCGGGGTGGCGCGGAGGCCGGTTGCAGCCCGGCTTGATCCTGCCGGAGCGGCTCGAAGAAACCGCCGACCCCGAGGCCGACAGCCTGACCCTGTCGCAGCGACTGTCCGACCCCAGTGTGCTGCCCGGCTACGACGTGTTCACCGACATGCGGCTGGCCCTGGCGCTGGAGGACAGCCCGGCGTCGGCCTGGTTTGATGAAATGCAGCAGGCCCTGGTGGAGGAGCCCGATCTCGCGCCGGGCGCCATGCCCGAGGCGCCGACCGCGGATCTCGAGGAAGCGGACGAGTTCGTCGCGCGCGTACTGGAGACGCCGCTGACGACGTTCACCGGGCGCGGCGCGTCGATCGTCAACGACTTGCTGCTCAAGGCCGAGTCACTCATGGACATCGGGCACTTCGCCGAGGCTGCCGATCGTTACGAAGCGGCCCACATCGCCGATCCCGCCAATCCGTTGCCGCTGATCGGCAAGGCGCACGCGCTGTTGGCGGCCGGCGACTATCGTTCGGCGGCCCTGGCCCTGGCGCAGGGATTGCGACAATACCCCGAGGTCTCACGCTTCCGCTTCGACCTCACGTCGCTGATGGGGGGCGGCGAGAACATCGACATCCGCCGCTCCGACATCATGCGCCAGCTCGACCAGCGCGAAACGGCCGAGCTGCGTTTCCTGCTGGGCTATCTCGAGTATCACGGCGGTTATCGCGAGCGCGGCCTGGAGAACCTCGAACGCGCTGCGGCCCTCGACCTCCGCGGCTCGATCCTGTCGCAATACCCCGCCATGCTGCGCGGCGAGACCGTCCTGCCCGCGCCGCGGGCGCCCCTCCGCACGCCGACCCCCGAAGGGGACAAGACGTCGCCACCGCCAGCGGGTACGATACTCGAGCCGCCGGCGGACGAACCGCTCGTCGTGCCGCCGCGGGAGGAATAACGCGCCAGTCGGCGGTGACGATCCCGTGCAACTGGCGGTCGCTGCCATGCGCCCACTCGTGCTCGAAAGGAACCACCATGATGCGGTTCGCCGTCCTGCTCACCCTCTTCGCGGCCCTGGGCACCACGGGCTGCACGATCCAAGACACCGCGATCAACCCGCAGCAGCGCGTCATCACCGGCGGTAGCGCCGACGAGGTGCTCGCCGCCGCGACCCTGCTGCTGCGCGACGAGTTTGGCGCGGCCCGCCCCGACTACTCCCATTACGTCGTCACCACACCCTGGCAGGAGTACACCACCCAGCGCGACAGCGGCACTGCGCGCGATTTCTACGGCGGCGAGTCCACCCTGCGGCGCCGCGCGACGCTAAAGCTGCTCCCGCGCACCCAGGGCCCCATCGCCCGGCTCCAGATCGACATCGAGCGCCGCGACACCGCTGCCCGGAATGCGATCCCCGCCTCCAGCAGCCGCATCAGTGACCTCCCCGGCCACGAGACCGCCATCGATCGCGACGCCGCCACCACGCGCCAGCAGAACACGGTCTGGACGCGCGTCCGCCGCGACACTAGCTTGGAGCGTGCGCTGCTGAAAGAGTTGCAGGCCCGCTTCGGCCCCGGCATGGTCGAGCCGTCGCCCGCCGACCGCGTGGTACCGACCCCCGACGCGCCGGAGCCGTCCGACGACGCCCGCGATTGACACAACGAGAGGAGTGCCGATGACCGACTTCATGTCCCGCCCGCTGAGTGACAGTGATCCCGAGATCGCCGAGCTGATCCGCCGCGAAGAGGAACGCCAGCAAGACACTCTCGAGCTCATCGCGTCCGAAAACCACGTTTCGGTCGCTGTGCGCACCGCGAACGGCTCGGTCTACACCAACAAGTACGCCGAGGGGTACCCGGGCAAACGTTACTACGGCGGCTGCGTGAACATGGACGCGGTCGAGGATCTCGCGCGCGACCGTGCCAACAAGCTTTTCGGCGCGTCGTACGTCAATGTGCAGCCGCACTCCGGCGCCCAGGCCAACGTCGCCGTGCTCTGCGCCGCACTGCAACCGGGTGACACCATCCTGTCGCTCGACCTTGCGCACGGCGGCCACCTGTCGCACGGCCTCAAGGTCAACTTCAGCGGCGCGTGGTTCAATGTCGTCTCTTACGGCGTCGAGCAGGATACCGAGCAGGTCAGCATGGACACCGTGCGCAAACTCGCGCAGGAGCACAAGCCCAAGCTCATCATCTGCGGCGCGTCGGCCTATCCGCGCACGATCGACTTCGCCGGGTTTGCCGAGGTCGCCAAGGCCTGCGGCGCACGCGTGATGGCCGACATCGCCCACATCGCCGGCCTCGTTGCCGCCGGCCTGCACCCGACGTCCATCAACGTCGCCGACTATACGACCACCACCACGCATAAGACGCTGCGCGGACCGCGTGGCGGCATGATCTTCGTCAACAACGAGGACGACTTCAAAGTCATCAATCGCTGGATCTTCCCCGGCACGCAGGGTGGCCCGCTGATGCACACCATCACCGCCAAGGCGGTGGCCTTCGGCGAAGCCCTGCGGCCCGAGTTCAAGCAGTACCAGCAGCAGATCGTCGACAACGCCCGCGCCTTGGCCGAATCACTGATGGGCAAGGGCTATCGGCTCGTGTCGGGCGGCACCGACAACCACCTCATGCTCGTCGACCTGCGCGCCGTCCATCCCGACCTCACCGGCAAGCAGGCCGAGGCCTGGCTCGAAAACGCCGGCATCATCACCAACAAGAACATGATCCCGTTCGACGAGCGCAAGCCCACGCAGACCAGTGGCCTGCGGCTCGGCACGCCGGCGCTGACCACGCGCGGCATGAAGGAAGCCGAGATGAAGACCGTCGCCGACCTGATTCACCGCACGCTGTCGGCCGGCGAAGACGCGGCGGCATTCGAGAAGATTCGCGGGGAGGTGCGCGATCTGTGCGGGCAATTCCCGCTGCCGCACGCGTGAGTGCCCGGCCTCGCACATTGCTGCTTCGCGCTCCGTGGCGGCTGGTGTTGCTGGCGGGCGCCGTCGCGCTCGCTGGTTGCCAGAGCCCGGGCTACGTGCAGCTCGCCTCGCTCAACTTCAACAGCATCGATCCGCCGCCGCCCAAGGTCACCCGGCTGCCCATCGAGCACTGCTACTGGTGGCAGGACGACGAGGGGCAGGTGTGGGTCGCGCTGGAGCACGATCGCCCCTGGGGCTGGCTGCCCGAGCACCTCGTTTTTCAGCTTTCGCTCGTGCTCGAAGGGCCGCCGGCGGGGCGGGCACGCGAGTACCGCGTCACCAAGCGCGAACTCCGCGGCGTCGCCCGCTTTGGCCCGGCCCAGGCGCGGTTCGTGTCGATGACCGGCATCGTGGCGCTCTATCGCGAGGATGGCGACCAGATGCGCGGCAGCTTCCGGCTTCAGGTCGCGCGCCGTGGCCAGCAGATCTTCGGCAACTGGGGACCCGCGACCCGTTACCTGATGACCGGCGAATTCACCGCTGCGCCGAACGAGAGCGAGGGCCGCCGCATCGCCGACGCAACCGAGGCCCATGGCTGGGAGCGGGCGCCGACCACGCAGCCGGAGGGCGGGACGCCGCCGTGAGGGCGCATGCCGTCGGCGACCACACAACCGATAATCAGGTATGTTAGCCCGATGGTCGGCATTGTTTCGCCGGCGGTGATTCTCTACGATCGGGAGCGGTTTAGCTCCGTCTCTGGCGGGGGACCCATGTTCTGGTGAAAGCGAGCAGACTGCCTGACGGCGGCGCCCGTTCCTGGGAGGCGAGAGGCGTCTCTGGGCCGCCGACGGCGACAACAAGGCGCACGGCACGATGAGTTCGGCGCGCGTAGCAACGGATCGGAGGAAAGAAGCATGAAGCGTTCAACGTGGTTGGGGATCACCCTCGCAGTTTGCATCGTCCCGGCGACGATCGCTGGGATGACCGGGCCGGGCGGTCCGAACTATGACAGCCTCAATGGCCTGCTGAGCGACTTCCAGCAGCGCTACGGGCAGGTCACTGGTGATGAGTTCACCGTCTCGTCCAACGGCCGCATCACCTCGCTGACGGTTTGGGGCCTCTACTACAACTACAGCGACTATACCAACGCGCCGCCCGCCCAGGATGACTTCACGCTCCGGCTGCACAATCTCGATGCTGCCGACGATCCGGCGGAGGCCTTTTTCTACGAGGAGAACATCGGCGCCGGCACGCGCGTCGATACGGGCGAGGCCCTCTTCGGCGAGTTGACGGTCTACCAGTATACGTTCACCGGTCTGAATATCCCGGTCGGCGTCGGCGCGTATCTGCTGTCGATCATTGACGACACCACCAACCCGGCCGAGGACGGCTACTGGCACTGGGTGTCGGCGAATGACGAAGGCACCTCGTGGTGGCGGCGTGAAGACGAGCAGCCGCCGGGCCAGGAGTCGACCGTCAATTGGACGCCGACCAGTGTCTACCACGGTGACCGGGCATTTCAGCTCAACATCGTCCCGGTGCCGGGCGCTGTCGTGTTGGGCCTGATTGGTTTGGCGCTTGCACGACGGATCAACCGGGCGTAAACGGCGCGCGTAGACGTCGACGAACCTGAATGGATTGAAACGAGCGCGGGTGCCTCGCGGGCATCCGCGCTCTTCTCATGTGTGCCACTGGACGTTCCCACAACTCAATCCTCAATCCCGCATTTCCCAATTCCCTCTCTGTCGCTTCTCTGTCGGCCCTCGCAGTGGATCATTGATAATAACGCCGTCGCTCCGTCGCTTCGTCGCTCTCTTCACGATCCCGGTTATGATGCCCGCGCCATGATCGAGATCTCCGATACCCACGTGGGCTACGCCGCCGGGCTGTCCGTCTCCGTGCTTTGGACGGCGACGTCGCTGTTCTTCACCGCCGCCGGCCAGCGTATCGGTGCCACCGCCACCAATGCCGTCCGCATCGCGCTCGCGATCGTGTTCCTCGGCGTCACCCACCGCCTGCTCAGCGGCCACTGGATCCCCGATGCGGTCCTCGGCCAGGTTATCCTGCTCGCCCTTTCCGGCTGGGTCGGTCTCTCGCTCGGCGACCAGGCCCTGTTCACCGCCTTCGTGCGCATCGGCCCGCGGCTGTCGATGCTCATCATGACCACCGCGCCGCTCTTCGCCGCCCTCTTCGGCTGGCTCGCGCTCGGCGAGACGATCGACGTGATCGGCTGGGTCGGCGTGCTGTGCACCATCGGCGGCGTCGCGTGGGTCGTACTCGAACGCCCCGCGCGCGACCTCAAGGTCGACCGCCGCCAGCGGACGCGTGGCCTCACGCTCGCCGTCATCGCCGCGATTTGCCAGGCCGGCGGCTTCTTGCTCAGCAAGCAGGGCATCGGCCACGGCTGGCTCCCGCCCGAGCAGCACCTCACGCCGCAGGCGGCCACGCTGACGCGCATGTTTTTCGCCGCGTTCGGTATGGTGCCGATTATCTGGCTACGCTGGCGCTACGAGCAGCGGCGCGCGGCCGCCGGCGTGCACCCGCCGCAATGGGGGCAGCTGCGCGCGGGCTTGCTGCTGGCGACCGGTGGGGCAGTGGTGGGGCCGTTCCTGGGGGTGTGGATGTCGCTGGAGGCGTGTGACCGCGTGCCGCTGGGCATCGCCCAGACGCTCTCGTCATTGCCGCCGGTGTTGATCCTGCCGCTGGCCCGGGTCGTGTACAAGGAGCGCATCAGCCCGCGGGCGATCGTCGGGGCTGTCGTCGCCGTCGCGGGCGTGGCGTTGCTGTTCCTGTCGCCGGGGTAGGCCGGGCTCGGCCCGGCGGAATCTGGCCCCCGTCATGTCCCGTGCGGTCCCATGTCCTCGTACCACAATCCCAAGCCATCGCGGCGGCGCCAGGCGGCGGGGCCCTGCGCGATCAGCCGAATCGCCGTCTTGTTTGTTTCCCACAGCGAGAAGCGACGCAGCTTGCGGGCCGAGGTGATCACCGGCGACCGCACAATCGCGAAATGGCCCAGCCGTTTCAGGGCCCGGCTGATGACCATCTCCTCGCCGATGAAGTAGTGCTCGTCGAAGCCGCCCACGGCCTCGAACGCCGGCCGTCGCACGAAGACGAAGCACCCGGCCGCCCAGCGCAGGATGCCCAGCCAGGTCTCGGTGAACATCCTCGCCGACAGGCGCGTCCACCAGCCGATGTCATCGTCAAACCGCACCATGGCCCCGCCGCCGACAGAGCCGCGCCGCAGCGCACGCAGCGCGTCGCGCAGCGTCCGCGCCGGCAGCAGCGTATCCGCATCGACGAAGACGAAGGTATCGCCGCTGGCGACCGCCGCCCCGGCGTTGCGCACCGCACTGATCTGCCGGCGGTTCACGTCGACCACGCGTGCCCCGTACGACCGGGCGATGTCGCCGGTCGCGTCGGTCGAGGCGTCGTTGGCGACGATGACCTCATAGTCGCCGCCAAGCGGGCGCGCGGCATGATGCAGCGCGGCCAGCGACTCGCCGAGATACGCCGCCTCGTTGTGGGCGGGGATGATGAAGGAGACTCGGGGCATGGGCGGGGATTGTAGCTCAGATGTCTTCCGTTTTCAGGCATCCGTGACGGGAAGCTGTCCGCTGTCAGCCACCCGCCGGCGGAGTAGGGTGGGTTTCGCCCGCCGGTTCGGATACGCGAATCCTGCCCTGCCGGATCTACAGGCCGGTGAACGCCAGCTGGAGCGTGGCGAGGTCGCCGAGGTCCACGTCGGCGTCACCACTGAGATCGGCCGATTCGCAGCCGCTGCCCGGCGCATTGCCGGGGCCGGCGAGGCAGTCCAGCAGATCGTCACGGTCCAGGCTGTCAACGTCGCCATCCTCGTCAAGGTCGCCACCGACGTAGCCTGCGCTCGGATCGGCGCCGGCGTCGTGATTCTGGGCGACCTCGGCCGCGCCGAGCGCCCGGCTATGCACCGCCAGCAGCCGGTACGCACCCAGCCACGGCACGCTGTTGCGGAATTCGTCGCCCAGCACGAGGCGATAGGTGGGGTTCCAGTTGCTCAAGACGCCGGGCACCTGGCCCTCGGCAATGAGGCCCTTGTCGATGTACAGCCGTGCCGTGCCATCGGCCGCGCGCGTGTAGACCACGTGTGTCGGCTGCGTCGGCAGCGAGCCAGGCGGCGTGGTTAGCGAAGGCTGCCCGACGATGTCGGTCTCGCTCGTGCGCAGCCGCACGTCGAAGACGTCTGCGACGCCGCCATCCGCAGCGCCGTGCCCGAGCGTGAAGTTGCAGGCGGAAGTCGTGTGCGACATGGTCGCGATGCGCGCGGGCCCGTGCTGGATGGTGGTCGCCGGGATGACCCACGCTTCGAGGGTGATCTCGTTGCTCAGCGCACAGGCATCGGCCACCTTGGTCGCCATCGCCGGTGAGTACAGCATCGCGGGCCACGCCAGCGACAGCCCGCCGGCGAACCACTGCACGTGGTTGTAGGGGTCGATCGTCAGGTTCAGGGGGTCGCCGTAATCCGACACGTCAAAGACGGTATCGCCATCGCCTTCCTCGAAGTCGTACAGCGCGACGGCGTGGTCGTCGACCCGCTGCCCGCCGCCGTTGCGGAAGACACACGTCGTGCCCGACGCGACCGTGTTGGCGGGCTCTTCGAGGTCGGTGACGCCGTCCACAGTCAGCGTGTACAGCGTGTCGAACACCAGCGCGGATGTCTGCAGCATGACCGCCCGCTGGCCCGCCTGCCGTTCCGCCGCCCACACGGTCACCCGCGGCGTTATCTGATAATGGCCGGGATCCTCGGCGGTCTCCAGCCGCACCGCTTCTGAGAAGAGCACCTCGACCGAACGCGGCCCCAGGGGACGCACACCCAGCAAGCGCGGGCGATCGTCGCACTCGTCCGGTACGCCGTTGCCATTCACGTCCTGCGACGTCCCGGCGGCGATGTCGCATTCATCGGCCAAGCCGTTCGCGTTGCAGTCGCCGTCGCATTCGTCCGGAATGCCGTTGGCATTGCAGTCATGGCTGGTACCCTCGGCGATGTCGCACGCGTCCGGCCGCCCGTTTGTGTTGCAGTCCGGGCTGGTGCCGTCGGCGATGTCGCAATCATCGGGGATGCCGTTGCCGTTGCAGTCAGGCTCATCGGCGTCGGGAATACCGTTGCCGTTGCAGTCGGGGTCGTCCCAGATCAGCGGGTGGCTGTCCCCGCCCACGAGGATCGTCCCGCCGGAATCGTGCGGCAGGTGCGTGTCGCCCAGGCCGTCGCCGTCGGTGTCGACCCCCTCGTAGTCCGACCAGTAGTTCCCGCCGAGCATCGGCCCGCCGACGATATTGGTGCCCGCGACCGGCGCGATGCTCCAATCCACGAGGGAGTTGCTGTAGGCGTTCAGCGCGTTTCGCAGGTAGTTGTTATAGAAGGTATTGTCGGGGCTGTTACTGAAGTACGCGCCGTGGCTGCCGCTGTCGCGGATCGTATTGCCGTGCAGCGTGCTGTCGGTGCTGTTCCACAGGCGGATCCCGACGGTGTTCGCGATGAGCGTGTTGCCGACGATGGTGTAACCGTAGCTGTAACGGTTGCTGCCGCCCGCCTCGCAGTTGATCCCGTACGTATTGTCCTCGAGCGTGTTGCCCTCGATGTGGTACGTGTGCGAATCGCGGCACTCCGGGTACGCCGCCACCAGGCTCTCGTCCTGATCGGTCCACAACCAGATGCCGTGCTGGTTGTTGTTGAGGGTGTTGAACTCGATCGTGTTCTCGTGGCCGTGCTCGATCGCAATGCCGGCGGTAATGCAGTCGTTGGAGGTGTTGTGACGCAGCGTGCAGTACGACGAATAGCCCAGCCAGTAGCCGTAGTTGCAGCCGTCGGTCACGTTGTGCTCGTAGACGTTCCGCTGGCTGAAGGTGCCCTCGAAGCCGTTGTTGGGGCTCAGCGAGCAGTCGTTGTAGGCGAAGTAGTTGTCGTTGTTGGGCTTGCGTTGCAGCGAATGCGTCGCGCCGGCCAGAAAGACGCCGTCGCCGCCGCCGACCAGGCTGTTGTTGATCACCTGGTTGCTGTCCGATTCGTAGACCATCAGCAGCGACGCCGCGTCGGCCCCGCTCCAGCCGTGATAGTCGCGCGTGCAATAGTCCGCCACGTTGTCGCGAATGACCGAGTTGTCCGTATCGTAGAGCGTAATGCCCCAGCCGGTGTTGAAGGACGCCTGGTTGTGCGCGACGAGCGCCCCGTCGCAGTTGAACAGGCTGATGCCGTTCTGCTGGTTCTCGACGTTGTTGTGCGTGATGGTGGCGCCGTCGCAGTAGCGCAGCCAGATCGCGTGCGAGTACGCGCCGTTCGGGCCGTCGAAGATGTTCAGGAAGATCGAGCCCTGGGGCAGCTCCGGTGTGTTCCAGACGTTGCACTCGGTGATGGTGAGGTTCTGGCAGTTGGTGAACCGCATGCCGAAGTCGAAGCCGCGGATCGTCAGGTCGCGGATGGTCACGTCGTCCACCGCACTCGCCGCGAGCCCGACGCCCTGGCCGTAGCTTGCCGCGATGAGTTGCGTGAGGTTGCCCTCGACGGTGATCCCGCTCGCCCCGATCTCGACGCCGGTGCTGAGATGGTAGGTGCCGCTGCAGAACGCCGTGTCCTCGGTCAGCACCATCCCGTCGGCCGGCACGACGCAATCGGCCAGCGCCGCCGCCGGACCGGTCAAGACGAGTGCGCAGACGAGCAGACTGAAGCTATTCAGCGGATTCTGAAACACCTTTCGACCTCCATCGCGGACCTTGGGCGGACGCTTTCCCCGGGGGACCACCTGCGCGAGGCGATCCACACATCGATTATGTCCCGCCGCCGGCCGCGAAACAAGGCCGGCCGCGTGGGGGGCCTGCGACACCGCGGCTGTCGGATATTGTGGCGCCTGGTTGAATATCCCCCCTCGGACTGTGAATTCCATCGCAGGTGCAGCATAATCGAGGTCGTTAGACCCGCCCCAGGTCACGAGAGGCTGTTGCCGTGGCTGAGACCGTCCAACAAGCCAAGCCCCGCCCGGTCGCGGTGCGCGACATTCCGCTGGTATTCGTCCAGCCGCGCGGCCTGTTTCGCCGTGTCGAGGACGTTGCAGCCTGGCGCTGGCCGCTGGTGATCCTGCTGGCGCTGGTGACGCTTGTCGGCTACGCCACGGTGCAGACGGGCCTGATCGATCGCCAGGTCGACCAGCAGGTCTGGCAGCGCATCGCCGCCATCGACGCCCAGCAGCGCAATGTCGTACAGCGTTCCGAACTGCGCGACCTGTACCAGAACGAGTACGAAATGGGCGCGTTCTGGAAGGTGCTCAACCGCATCCGCGCCGTCGTCGTCCAGCCCGCGCGGGTGCTCGCCGGTGTGCTGGTCATCGCGGCGGTGCTCTACGGCGTCGTGGCGCTCACCGGGCGCAAGCCCGAATGGAACACGCTGCTGACGATCTGTGTGTATGCGTCGTTCATCGAAGCCCTGCGGCTGGTTGTGCTCCTGGGCCTGATGCTGCAGTATCGAACACTGGACGTGGACACGTCGCCGGCGCGGCTGGTATGGTTCCTCCGCGACGACGAGATGGCCGCGACGACACTGGCGGCCGCCTATGGGGCGCTGTCGGCGCTCGATCCATTCTACCTGTGGTTCTGGGGTGTCGTGATCGTCGGGTTGTCGGCGACGCGGCAACTGGTCGGCTGGCGCGCGTGGCTGGTCTGCGGGCTGTGCTGGTTGGCGGGCGGCGTCGGACGCGTGGCCCTCGTGACCGGGACCGTCGCGCAGCAGGGCGCGGCGTCGACCGGCTGACGACGGAGAGTGACTTGCGCGTATTCGGGAGCAGGACATGAAGGCGCTGCTGGGAATCGTGGTCGTCGGGGCGGTGGTGGGCGGCATTTTCGTCCTCAACGGCGTGACACGCGACGAGGAGGGGCGCAGTGTGCTGCACGTCGCGCGCGAGCCCGAGGTCATGGTGGACGCGACCCGGCCCGAGGTGCGCGAGATCATCCGTACGGTCCAGGCACCGGGCGAGGTCGAAGCGATTGATGAAGTCGACATCAGCTCGGAGATCGTCGCCAAGATCCTCGAGATGCCGGTGGAAGAGGGGGATTTCGTCGAGCAGGGCGACCTGCTCTGCCGCCTGGACGATGCCGACTATCGCGCGCATGTCCTCTCTGGGGAGGCCAATGTGGCCCGGCTCAGAGCGGCCATCGCCCAGGCCGAGGCCGAGGTCGAGAAGGCCCGTCTCGACTACGAGCAGGAGAAGCGCCTGATCGAGCTCGGCGCGACCTCCGTCGACACCGTCAACCAGTATCGCACGGTGCTGCGCAGCGCCGAGGCGCTCGTCGAAATGCGCAAGCACGAGCTGCGGGCCGCCGAAGCCTCGCTCGAGTCGGCCCGCGAGACGCTCGAGAAGACCGTGATTCGCGCACCGATCAGCGGCGTGATCGCCCAGCGTTTCGCCGAACAGGGCGAGGTCGTCGTGACCGGCACCATGAACAACCCGGGCACGCGCATCCTGGTGATCAACGACCTGTCGCAGATGCAGGTGCGCTGCCGCGTCGATGAGGCGGATGCGCCGCTGGTTGCCGCCGAGCAGGCCGCACGCGTCTTTCTGCAATCCGACACGCGTGACAGCATCACGGGCAAGGTGCTGCGCGTCGGTACCAAGGGTACCAAGCCGCTGGGGCGCGACGTCGTGAGCTTTGAGACGCTCGTGCTCATCACGGGTGAAGACGACCGCGTGCGGCCCGGCATGACCGCCAATGTCGAGATCGAGGTCGCACGCGAAACCGACGCACGCGTGGTGCCGGTCGAGTCCGTCGTCTATCGCCGCCGGCGCGACCTGCCCGAGGAACTGGTGGCCGAGTACGAGCGCCGGCAGTGTGTGGGCGATCCGAACGCCGTCACGTCGGCCCGGGCCGAGTACCTGCGCGTGGTGTTCTGTGTCGCGGACGGCCGGGCACAGCCGCGCCTGGTGGAGACCGGGATCAGCGACGCAACCGGCGTGGAGATCACGCACGGGCTGACCGCCGACGAGGTGGTCATCGCCGGACCGTACCGCAGCCTCGATCAGCTCCGGGCCGGGACGGTGGTGAAGGTGAACGACAAGCACGTGAAGATCGGCCAGGGGGACGACGACGCGGCGACCGCAGATGAACCCAACGACGCCGATGCCGCGGCGAAGCCGGCGGGCGGTGCCGAGCCGGAAGGTGCCTGATGGGCTGGTGGTGGTCACGAAGACGCGGCAACGGCGACGGCGCGGCGGTCGGTGCCGACCACGCGGTGTCCGGGCCGCAGCCCGTGATCGAGCTGCTCGACCTGCACAAGACCTACCGCGTCGGCACCGAGCTGGTGCACGCACTCCGCGGCGTGACGCTGCGCATCGACGAGAACGAGTACGTCGCGATCATGGGGTCGTCCGGCTCGGGCAAGAGCACGCTGCTGAACATCCTCGGGTGCCTGGATGTGCCCACCGGCGGCATCTATCGGCTGGGCGGGCAGGACGTGAGCAAGCTGTCGCAGACCCGGCTGGCGACGATCCGCGGCCGGCGGATCGGCTTCGTCTTTCAGTCCTTCGAGCTGCTCGGCCGGACCAGCGCCCTCAAAAACGTCGAGTTGCCGCTGCGCTACACACGCGTGCGCAAACGCCGGCAGCGGGCCCTGGCCGCACTCGAGCGGGTCAGCCTGACCGACCGGGCCCATCACCGCCCGAACCAGCTCTCGGGTGGGCAGAAGCAGCGCGTGGCGATCGCACGGGCCCTCGTGCAGGAGCCCGACATCATTCTCGCCGACGAACCGACCGGCAACCTCGACAGCACCACCGGCGAGGAGATCATGGCGGTGTTCGACAGCCTGCACGCCGAGGGACAGACGATCATCATCGTGACGCACGAGCGTGACATCGCCGAGCGCTGCCGGCGCGTGGTCATGCTGCGCGACGGGCAGGTGGTGTGGGACGGCGCCACGCCGCCGCCAGTCGAGTGGACCGGGGCCGAGGCGGCGACGGTGAGCGAGGCATGAGCGTGAGCCGCGTGCTGACGAGCGTGATCCTGTTCGTGCCGGACCGGCTGGCCGCGATCGGCGGCAACGTGGTGACGGCGCTGGTGCAGATGTGGGCGAACAAGATCCGCTCGCTCCTGACGGTGCTGGGCATCATCATCGCGGTGACGTCGATCATCACGGTGGTGACGCTGGTGGAGGGCTTCGGCGATTACGTGACGAACTTCCTGCGCGGCCTCGGCACCAACATGATGATCGTCTATCCCGAGTGGCGCCAGAACGCCAAGGGCGAGTGGTTGCGGCCGGGTGAGATGACGATCGACGACATCTACGCGGTCGACGCCGGCGTGCCGGAGATCCGGCGGATTTCGCCGGGGGTGTTTCGGCGGGCCCAGATCGAGTATGGCCGGCGGCAGCTCGCCAACATCGACTTGCGCGGCAGCAACGAGTTCTTCCAGCCGATCCGCAACTTCTACGTCGACCAGGGGCGGTTCTTTTCGGCGGTGGACGTGGAGAGCGCGGCGCCGGTGTGCGTAATGGGGCGCGAGGTGCTGCGCAAGCTGGAGTGCGACGAGGCGGTGGTGGGGGACTTCGTGCACATCGAGGGGCAGCGCTTCCGTGTGATCGGCCTGCTGGAGGCCAAGGGCAGCCACATGGGCCAGAACATGGACGAGATCGTCATCGTGCCCTGGACCACGGCCCTCAAGCTGTATCCGAATAACCGCAAGTACCTCGGCTTCTATGTCGAGGCGGTCGACGAGAGCCAGATCAGCCAGGCCGAGTCGGGCATCGTGCGTATCCTGCGGCAGCGGCACGGGCTGCGGCCGGGCGAGAACAACGACTTCGGCATCTTCAAGCAGGACGAGTACCTCAAGCAGTTTCACCGGATTCGCGTCATTGCCACCAGTGCGCTGGCCGGGATCGTGAGCATCTCGCTGCTGGTCGGCGGCATCGGCATCATGAACGTGATGCTCGTGTCGGTGACCGAGCGCACGCGCGAGATCGGCCTGCGCAAGAGCGTGGGGGCGCACCGGCGCGACATCCTGGTGCAGTTTCTGACCGAGGCCGTCGTGCTGAGTACCGTTGGCGGCGCGATCGGCGTGGTGCTGGGCTACGTGATCACGCACCTGACCGAGATGCATCCCAACATGGTCGCGGTCGACGTGCCCCTGTGGTCCGTCGGGCTGGCCCTGGGTTTCAGCGCGGCGGTGGGTATCTTCTTCGGCATCATCCCGGCGTTCAAGGCGGCGATCATCCATCCGATCGATGCATTGCGGCATGAGTGAGGGCGGCGTAGCGCGCGGGGGAACAGAGGTATTCGGCGGGCAAAGCCTGCCGTACCCTTCTCAATCCCTCAATCCCTGCGCTTGGTCGCTTCTTTCCCCATGCTATTCTCCCGGCGGCCAGGCGTCGTGACGTTCGAGCCATTCGGCCAGCGCGACGCAGAGGATGTCCTGCTGGGTGTAGGGGTGCTTGCGAGCCGGCTTGCGCTGGGCGGCGATCTGCACCAGGGCCTCGAACAGCTCTGGCGAGCTACGGAACGAGACCGCTGCCGAGCGGCCCTTGGATGGAAAGGGGCTGAGGTCGTCCCGCACGAGCCGCTCGCTAGGGGCGGCGGGGGGCGCAGCGGTGGGTTGCTTCGTCGTCGGCGTGGCGGGTTGGTCCGCCAGGCGGTCTTTCATGCTCTTTCGCTTACTCATGGCAACACGTCTGCGAAGATTCCTTCAAACAAGTGATCGATCTCGCTTGCGGCGGCGGCCGCCTCCGCCCCGTCGCGCCAGACCGCCGACCCGAACGCGTCCTGAAACGCCGCCCGCAGGAAGACCGCCTGCTGGGCCACGGGCAGGCCGAGGCGGACGATGGCCTCGCCGGCCTCCTCGGTCAGGCGCCGGCCTTTCTGGGCCCGGTTGAGCACGACCCAGGCGGTGAGCGGCGTTGCGCGCTGCGGCTGAACCTCCCGCACCAGTTGCACCGTCTGGCGGGCGGCCAGCAGGTCGGGCATCGACGGCGTCAGCGGGATCAGCACGCGATCGGCCACCCTGAGCGTCGTGACGAGCGCCTCGCTCAGCCCCGCCGCCCCGTCGATCAGCACGAGGTCGTAGTGGCGGGCGAGGGCGGGCGCCTGCGTGTCCAGGGCGCGGGCGTCGAGCACGGACCGCACCGGCAGGGCCGACTCGGCCTCAGCGAGCCAGCGGACGGCGGCCTGCTGGGTGTCGGTGTCGAGGACGACGACGCGCAAGCCACGGTCATGGAGCCACAGGGCGGCATGACAGCAGAGCAGCGTCTTGCCGACGCCTCCCTTGATCTGGACGAAGCCGAAGAGCATGGGGCCGGTGCCTTTCGTGGTTCGCGACGGCCTTGGCGGTGGCTGGTTATTGTAATCGGAAAGCATGCCGGCGCACAGCAGGCTTTCTGATAGCAATTTGTAGAAAATTAACATGCATGCAACTTGACAGCATTCTGTTTGCCGGGCATACTGCCTGTGAATCGAGCACTTCCGCTCACCTGCACCAGACATCCGCGTCACGGGAGCCTGTCATGAGCCGGACCGCCGCCTGCCCGCCGACCACGCTCAACGATCCCTCAAGCCCCCTCACGCTCACAGGCCCGCTCGGTCGCACGCCCACGCGTTCGATCGGGCGGGCCCTCGCCTGCCTCGCACGCAGCGGGGCGGCGTGGCTGGCACGCTGCGTGCGCGCCTCCTGGGACGCCCTGACCAACGATCATCGCACCAATCATCGCTTGCCCGTTTCGCACGACCGCCTGCCCTATGGGGGCCTGGCGCGCCCCGTGCCAGGGGTCCAGGGCGTCGCCGACTGGCGCGCCCACCGGAGCACACCCCGTGGGGATGACCGCCCGCGGAGCTGGCCTGGTCATTTCCGCGCCGGAGGCGAGCCGGCGGCCCCGCACCCGCCCCGACCGCCGCCCGTTCCGCACGGGTGATCCACCGGCCTGCCGTGGAGCCGGGATGCCACGGCCGATGTTCCGCAGCGAGCTTGGAAGAACGACAGACACGCCACCACAGGCATATCAACACGACCGTATCGGGCAGCCCCGGCTGTGCTTTGCTGCCTGAGCTTTTCCGAAGAGGGAGGAGGGTGAAGTGTTCAAACTGCGGCCATATGCCGCGCTGAACGCGGCCTGCAGGCCTGCAACACACAGATCAGCGCTCGGGCGCCTGTCCCGGAGCCGGTGCGAAGCCTGTCGACGGTCCACCCCCTGATGTGACGTCGCGGTCGCGCCGAACGCCCCCGGGCAGGCGCCGGCGTTTCTTTCTCAGCCAGTCCCCGCCCGTTCCCGCCAATCGCTACGCATACACGCCAATCCGCCGCACTTCATCCAGCAGCCAGCGATAGGTCTCCAGCGTCACGCCCGGCGGAATCGAATGATCGCTGTGGTAGATGTAGCCGTGGTAGGGCATGGTCGCCTTCATCTTGGACTCGACCTCGGCGCGGATCTTCTCGCGGTCGTTGGTGGTCAGCACCATCACGTCGATGTTGCCGACGAAGCTCAGTCGCTCGCCGTACTGGGGGGCGAGGTCGCGCACGTCCATGTTCGCCCGGCTCTCCATGGGGTTGATCGCGTCCACGCCCGCCTCGATGAGATCGTCGAGGATCAGCCGGATGTCGCCGTCGGAATGGAAGATCACGGGCATGTTGCGCTGCTTGAACTCGTCGAAGAAGCGCTGGTGGCTGGGCTTGGAGAACTGTCGGTAGTGACGCGGACTCATGAACGGTCCGTTCTTGTACGCCGTGTCGCCGTAGATGAAGGCGCCGTCGCACACCATGCCTTCGGCTTCGACGAGGTGGAACATGTCGATGAGAAACTGGGTGTAGGTCTCGAAGACGTCCTGGATCCAGTCGGGCTGCTTGATCATGCCCTTGAGCATGATCTCGTGGCCGAGGACGTCCTTGACCGATTCGATGACCTCGACGCCGGCGTAGCAGATGAACCGCCCCTGCTCGCGAGCGCGGTTGTACCGCGGCCACCATTCGTCCCAGCGCACACGGTCACGCGACGCGGTGAGCAGGGGTTTGACCTCGGCCCACTTCTCGGGTGTGTTGATGCCGAAGTCGACGTGCTCGGGGGTGCCCATCTTGTGCTTCCACCAGCGCAGGACGGCGTCGTTGCCGTCGCGCTGGAGCACCCATTCGTCGGTCTCGTCGAGGATGGTCGGCTTGACCATGCGCAGCATCTGGTTGGGCCAGCCGACCTGCATGATGTCCATGTCGAAGTATTCCCACAGTGTGAGCCGGTCGTGGGTGCCGGCCTTGGGACTGTGGATGTTGGACGCGAGGCGCGGGTCGCCGATCTCTTGGACGAACGTCTGCTCGGTCTCGGTCCAGTACCAATCGTACATCGGGACGCGATCGTGGGGCTGGCGCGCCAGTGCCCGCGCGACACGTTCCCTGGAGGTCATGGGCATGATACCGTCCTGTCGCGGCGCCCGCGGGCCGTGGGGCACAAGCGGGGGCCGGCGCGTGTTCCCCCGTACGGATCCTGTTTCGACGCGGCGCGCCGGTCCCTCAACGCTTCGACGGGAGCAATTCCTTGGCCAACTCGGCGCCCGTGGCTGCGTCGCGACCGTAGCCGTTGGCACCGATCTTGTCAGCGTAATCCTGCGTGATGGGGGCCCCGCCAACAAGAATCACGGGCGTTGGCTGCACGGCGTCCTTGATCTTCTGGACCGTATCTTCCATGGCGGGCATGGTCGTGGTCAGCAGGGCGCTCATGGCGACCAGGTGCGCGTTGTGTTCGGCGCAGGCGCTGATGAACTTGTCCGCGTCGACGTCGACACCGAGATCGACCACCTCGAAACCCGCGCCTTCGAGCATCGTTGCCACCAGGTTCTTGCCGATGTCGTGCAGGTCGCCTTTCACCGTGCCGATCACCGCCGTGAACTCGGGCTTGACACCTGCACTGACGAGGTGCGGCTTGAGCACCGCGGTCCCGGCCTTCAGCGTTTCGGCCGAAATCAGGACCTCGGGCACGAAATACTCGCCGTCGCGGAACAGCCGCCCGACCTCGGTCATGCCCTTGAGCAGCCCCTGCTGAAGGACCTCGTGCGCGGGCAGCCCCTCGTCGAGGGCCTGCTGCACGAGCTTCGGCGACGCCTCTTCGTCCCCTTCCAGAACAGCCTTGGCCAGGTCATCCAACACCGACATTGCCAACTCCATCGGTTCGAGCCAAACCCCGTCGCAGCAAACCGTTTCAGTCTCGGCGACTATAGCAACCGACCTGCGGCTTGTACAAGGCCGGCGCGGCGTGTGACCAGCGAATTGTGGCGCATGCCGGCGTCAGGAGCTTTTCGGACGTTGGACGAGCCGGCGCGCGGTCCGGTTCGAATCCGCGACCATCTGCCGGTATAATCAAACGGTTCAGTTACTGCGTTCCTTTGGAGGCCCGGTTGATACGCCCCAACCAGACCACGCCCGAGCAGCAGCCAGCCGCGCTGGCCGCCGATGTCCTGCATTTGGAGCATGTCGACCCGGATCGGGAGCAGATTCACCGGCTGGTGGGGCTCAAGCCGGGACGGGCCAACCACCAGCGCTGGTTCGACCTGGTCGATCAGATGCTGGGCGAAGTGAGCCACCTGACGCGGCCCCGGGGCGTGTATCGCATCGACGAGATTACGCTGCTGAAGCCCGGGCGGATCGAGTTGGCCTCGGGAGCGATCTATCGCGGGGCGGTGGGGGCGTTCCTGGAGCACTCGACGAAGATCGCCACGTTCGTGGTCACGATCGGCTCGGCCCTCGAGCGGCTGAGCCGGCGCTGGCTGCGCAACGGCAAGATCATGCAGGGCACGATCGCCGACGCAATCGCTTCGGAGACCGCCGAGGGCGCCGCGGAACGTATGCGGCAGGTGATCCGCGACTGGGCACGGCGGCAGGGGCAGGACGTGACGCCCTCGTTCAGCCCGGGGTATTGCGGGATGCACGTGCGGCAGCAGGTGCCGCTGTTCGAGAGCTTGCCGGTCCGGCGGATCAACGTGCGGCTCACACCGAGCTGCCTGATGCTGCCGATGAAGTCCGTCTCGGGGCTGGTGGGGATCGGTCCGAAAGGGGAGGTCAGCCCCGATCGCTACCCGTGCGAGGTCTGCGAGCATCCGCATTGCCCGCAGCGGCGGGCCGCGGTGGACCCCGCGTTGGTCGGGCGCCTGCGGGCCGTACTGGCGCAGGAAGGCGACGACTGAGCCGCGATTATGGGGATAGGGGGGTGGCAATGTCGTAATTTCGGCGCCTGGGCCGCGCGCCGCTACAATCACTCGAAGCACATCGGGCCTGTGAAATCGGAGGAGACCGTCCATGAGCACCGCCACCGTGGGGCTGACCACCACCAAGGCCCCCTTCATCGAACAGGCGCAAGCCAACGGCGAGCTGTTCATCGAGCAGCCTTATGAGCTCTACAGTGAGGAGAATCAGGCAACCTGGCGGCGGCTGTACGAGCGTATGGTGCCCCGCTGGGACAAGTACGCCAACAGCCGCTTCATGGAAGGCGTGCGTAACCTGGCACTCGATCCGCATAACGTCCCGCGGCTGGCGGACATCAACCGTTTTCTCGAGCCACTGAGCGGATTCAAGGCGAAGGCGGTCAGTGGCTACGTGCCGGCGTTCCTGTTCTTCGATTGCATCCGCACGCGCAACTTCCCCACGACGATCACGATTCGCGATGGCGCCAAGCTCGATTATCTGCCCGAGCCCGACATCTTTCACGATGTCGCCGGGCACGTACCGATGCACACTGACCGGGTGTTCGCCGACGTGCTGGTGCGTGTTGGTGAGGTTGCGCGGCGCGCGGCAGAGACGGCGCGCGACATTCCTGACGAGCAGCGGCGCGTGCAGGTGACCGAGAGCCGGATCAAGGCCCTGGCGCGCTTCTTCTGGTTCACGATCGAGTTCGGGCTGATGCGAGACAATGGCGGGTTGCGGGCCTATGGCAGCGGGCTGCTGAGTTCCTATGGCGAGTTGGCGCACGCGATCGAATCTCCCGATGTGCAACGCTACCCCGTGCAGCTCGAGTGGGTCATCAACCAGTACTTCGAAATCGACCATTACCAGCCGCTGCTGTTCGTGGTGGATTCGTTCGCACACCTGTTTGCGCAGGTGGACGAACTCGAGCAGTGGCTGCTCGACGGACGGCTCGACAATGTCAGCCCGGGCGAGCCGGCGGTGGATGAGGCGGACCTGAAGAGTTTCCTGCAGGCCAAGACCCCCGAGACGTCGCCAGACGCCGCCAACTGACCACGGACACCTGTTCGCCGACAAGTCACAACGGAAGACTCAGTCTTCGGCCGTCGCCGCCAGCAGCACGTCGGCCACGCGGCGAACCTCGTCGGGGTGGGTGCCGCCCGTAGTCTGGTAGCGTTGCAGCGCGTCGGCGAGGGCGGGCGTGGCACCGTCAGGGGACTGGGCGACCTCGTCGGCGACGGCGTGGTGCGCGTCGCGGAGCGGTGCGCCCTGCCGCACCAGTTCTTCCATGCGGAGCGTGGCGTTGATGTGCCCCTGCTGCAGTGACGCGGCCAGGGCGTCGGCGTCGAAGTCCAACTCGGCGATGAACGCCGCCGTCATGGCCAGGAGTTCGCGCAGCCGCTCGGCTGCACCGTGCACGAGCGGCTTCACGCACTGCAGGTCGCGGTTGTAGCCGCTGGGCAGGCCCTTGAGCAGCAGGAGCATCTCGCCGTGGGCGGCGCCGAGCGCGTTACATTCGCCACGGAGAAGTTCCATGGCGTCGGGGTTGAGCTTGTTGGGCATCATGCTGGAGCCGGTGCCGAACGCGGCGGGGTACTTCGTCCAGGCGAGCGGTGTCTGCGAGAAGAGCAGGACATCGGTGGCGAAGGACTGCAGGTGGCTGGCGGCCTGGGCGGCCAGTGCCAGCAGTTCGAGGCAGGCGTCGCGCGTGGACGTTGCGGCGAGGGCATTCGGGGCGGGTTCGTCGAAGCCGAGCTCGCGGGCTT
The DNA here is from genome assembly GCA_964448675.1 of uncultured Planctomycetales bacterium. GTDB lineage: Bacteria > Planctomycetota > Phycisphaerae > UBA1845 > Fen-1342 > CAYUZU01. The sequence continues at coordinate 106,882 of CAYUZU010000003.1, read as the reverse complement.
GCAGCTGCCGGTCGAGCGCGATGGAGGATCCAGCCACCGCGCCGGCGCCGAGTGGGCAGAAGCGCCGCCATTGCCGGCTGCACCACCGCAGGTGCCGGCGCAGGTTGTCGAAGCTGGCGGCGTAGCGGAGCGCCCAGAAGCCGACGCTGCCCGGCGCCGCGAACTGCTGGTGCGTGAGCAGGGGCAGGGCGAGGTCGGCCCAGCGCTTGGCCTGCTGGCAGGTGTTCTGCAGCAGCGTGCGGAGCTCGGCGTCGATCCGCTCGCCGGCATCGATCGCATACATGACGAGCAGCGTCGCCACCTGATCGTTGCGCGAGCGGGCGGTATGGATCTTCTTGCCGGCCGCGCCCGCGCGGCGCGTGAGCTCGGCTTCGATCCAGGTGTGGATATCCTCGGCGTCTGTGTCGGGGCAGGGGGCGGTGCCGCACTCGGCGGCGATCTCGTCCAGCGCAGCGTGGAGTGCGGCGCATTCCGATTCACTCAGAACGGCCGCACTCCGCAGCGCCAGTGCATGTGCCCGCTGGAGCCGTAACTCAAACCCCAGCAGGAACCAGTCGTCCCGCATGCACCGATTTCGTGGGATAAACGTCGGATGCAGTGCAGTTCTTTGCTTCCACAGCGCCGCCATTGTTCGTCCCGGCGTAAGGCTTGCCGATGTTCGAGAGCCAGCTCAGGCTGATGAAGCCGGCCGCGTCCGAGTGAGCGTACTCGCTCTGCTCGAAGGTCGCCATCTCCTTGGTGAACATCGACTGCGTGTTGGCGATCTTCACGACGTGCGGCGTTGGCGTCAGCGCCACGGTGACGGTGCCTTTGAGCTGCGCCAGCAGGGCGGTCGCGGCCGCCTCGAGCACGACCCGCTGATCCGAGAAGTACTCGCCGCGGTACATGAGCGTGCCATATTGCTGGCCGAGCGTGACGTACTGGTCGTAGGTCGGTTTGTTGAGACAGGTCCGCGCCAGCGAATCGACCATCAGGTGCAGCAGCTTGGCGGCGGGGTTGATGTAGAGCCCGCGCGACTTCACGCCGGTGAAGCGGTTCTCGATGATCAGGTCCCAGGCCCAGTCGGCCTTGCGGTACTGGTGGTTGAGTTGCGACACGATCGTCTCGAGCGACTTGGTCTGTCCGTTGACCGCGACCGGCACGCCGGCCTGGAACGTGATGTCGACCACCGACTCGCCCGGGCCAAACAGGTTCTTCCAGGCGAACTTGCCCTCGACCGCTTTGAGAATCTCGTCGATATCGACCAGGGTGTCCGGCTCCTCGAGCGGCCCGCCTTCGACGCTGATGTGCCAGAGATTCTCGTCGAGGCTGAAGTCCTTCTGCACGGCGTAATTGTCGATGAAGCCCTTGCCGGTGAGGTAGTCGACGAGGTCCTGCCGGCCGCCGAACTTCCAGGTCTTCCACGGTGCGACGATCGGGCAGTCGGGGGCGAGCGAGCGATAGGCGTATTCGAAGCGGACCTGGTCGTTGCCCTTGCCGGTGGCGCCGTGGATCAGCGTGGCGCCGCCCAGCGCCTTGGCCACGGCGACCTGGGCCGCGGCGATGAAGGGTCGGGCGAGCGCGGTGCCCAGGCGGTAGTTGCCCTCGTACGTCGCGCCGAGCCCAATTGCGAGCGGAATGACGCGCTCGAACATGGCCGGCTTGGCATCGCGGACGGTGGCCGTCGCCGCCCCGTAGCGGATGGCTTTCTCGCACAGGGCTTCGAGGTCTTCTTCCTGCCCGACGTCGACGAGGACGGCGTGCACTTCGTAGTCCTGCTCGAGCAGCCACGGCACCATCGCGGAGGTGTCGAGCCCGCCCGAGTACGCCAGTACGCATTTCTTCTCAGCGCTCACGTTTGTCTCCAAACCAGGCTTCCAGGCGCCGCAGCGCGACCGCCTGTGTCTTTCGCGTCTTCGTTGCGACAAAGATCGTGTCGTCGCCGGCCAGCGTCGCCACGATCGACGGTTCGGCGCGGCCGTCGATGCCCAGGGCCACCGGTTGGGCCTGCCCGATCTGCGTGCGAATCACGATCAGGTTCGGGCCGCACACGGCGTAGCTGAGCACTGCGGCGTTGAAATCGAAGGCGGCGTCGGTGGGGGGCGGTTCGTCGCTGGGCAGCTCGTACCGCCCACCCACCTTTCGCACAGCCAGTTCGGCCAGGTCGCGGCTCAGCGTCGACTGGTCCGCCACCTGGCCGGCCTCCTCCAACGCGGCCAGCAGCTCCCGCTGGGTCCCGATGGACCGCGACGAGAGGATGTTGCGTATCGCCTGCTGCCGCTGCTCTCGCATAGCCACCGCAATCTAGCATAGTATGGCCACATATGCAACATACTATTCGGTCGTTTTCGGGAAGAATCTTGAGGTCGGCGAAAATCCGGGTCGGTGGACGCCGGGGCGCCCACTCGCTGCCGAGTTCCGGGAGCGGTACTGGCGGCCGCGCACCGCCTTGACACCACTCCGCTCTCATTTAGAATCTCCGCTCTTGTTCGCACGGTTGCACCGGCGATGTCCTGGCGGGTTGCGCATCCGTTCGGGGCAGATGTGTCGGGGCGGGTGAGAGACGCGGCACCCGGGTCGAACATGCGAAACCCCTGAGCGTACTCCACTTGCCACCGCGGCGGCGAAGGTCTCGAACTGTAGTCGGCGGGAGAACTTACGCGTGATCGAAGTCAGAAACCTCTCCAAGCACTACGGCAGTCACCGGGCGGTGAACGACATCTCCTTCACCGTCCATGAGGGTGAAATCGTCGGTTTCCTTGGCCCCAACGGGGCTGGCAAGACGACCACCCTCCGCATTCTGACGGGCTACATGCCCGCGACGGCTGGCTCGGCGACGATCGCCGGCTATGACGTACTGACCCAATCCATGCAGGTGCGGGGCGTCGTCGGTTACCTGCCGGAGTCGGTGCCGCTCTATCATGAAATGCGGGTCCGTGAATACCTCAACTTCCGCGGCAAGCTGCACGACTTGGGCGGGGACGCGCGGCGATCGGCGATCGAGCGCGTGACCGAGCGCTGCTGGCTGCGGGACGTGATCGATCGTCCGATCGGGCACCTGTCGAAGGGCTTTCGCCAGCGCGTGGGCCTGGCCGACGCGCTCTTGCACAACCCGCCGGTGCTGGTGCTGGACGAGCCGACGGTGGGCCTGGACCCCGCGCAGATCCGCCAGACGCGCTCGCTGATTCGCGAACTGGCGCAGGATCACACCGTCATTCTCTCGAGCCACATCCTGCCCGAGGTCGAGGCGACCTGTCAGCGGCTGATCATCATTCACCAGGGTCGCCTGGTCGCCAGCGGCACGCCGGACGAGCTGCGGCAGCGCATCACCGGGCAGGGCAGTCTCATTGCCGAACTCAAGGCGCCGCAGCGCGACGCGGCGGAGCGCGTCCGCAAGATTGCGGGGGTGAGCGACGTCGCCGCCGAGAGCCGCGACGGCTGGACGCAATTGCGTGTCGCGAGCCAGGCGGATGTGCGCGAGGACATCTACAAGGTCGCGGTCGAGCAGCAGTGGCCGCTGCGGGAACTGCGGCGCGAGATCGCGACACTCGAGGACTTCTTCGTCAAGATCGTGGCCGGCACGCGCGAAAGCGACGGCCGGACGGATAGCGAGGGCTGATGTCGATGCGAAACGTCACCGCCATCATGCAGCGCGAATTGATGTCGCTGTTCTTCTCTCCCATTGGCTACATCGTCATCGCCGGCTTCCTGCTGATCACCGGTGCATCGGTGCTGTGGTCCGAGAGCTTTGCCCCCGGCAAGCCGGCGACGCTGCGCGACGTGTTTTTCTGGACGCCGTGGTTTCTGACGGTGATCGTGCCGGCGATCACGATGCGCAGCATCAGCGAGGAATACCGCAGCGGGACGATCGAGAAGCTCATGACCGCGCCGCTGAGCGACGGCCAGATGGTGCTGGGCAAGTACCTGGCCTCGGTGCTGTTCTACATCATCATGCTGGTGCCGACGCTCATCTACCTGGTCCTCATGGAAGCGTACGGCTCGCCGGATTGGGGCGCGTCGCTGACCGCGTACCTGGGGCTGGTGCTGATCGGGCTGGCGTTTACGGCGTTCGGCCTGTTCGCCAGCAGCCTGACCAGCAACCAGATCGTGGCGTGGATCCTGGGCTGGGTGCCGCTGCTGCTGTTCGCCTGCGTGGCGTATTTCGTCGCACGCCAGGTCGAGGGCGAGCTGCGCCTGGTGTTTCAGCAGGTGAACGTCATACAGCGCTTCGACGAGTTCAGCCGCGGGTTGATTACCAGTGACGGCGTGGTCTTCTTCCTGGCCGTGTCGGTCCTGTTCCTGTTCCTGACCGTGAAGGTGGTGGAGTCGCGACGATGGCGGTAGCTCAAGCAACCAACGTAGCCCGACGCCGATTCGTCTATGGCACGAACGTCCTGCTCCAGGTCGTGCTGGTGGCGGCGGTGGTGGTCCTGGCGATCTACTTCGCGCAGCGCTTCAAGGGCCAGATCGACATGACCCGCTCGGGCGTGAACAGCCTGAGCCCGCGCACCGAGAAGCTCCTGGCGAACCTCGACACCGATGTGCGCGTCACGGCCCTGTACACCGTCATCAGCGAGTACGACGAGCGCGCCCAGAAGCGCCAGGACGTCGTGGGCGACCTGCTCGATCTCTACGAGCTCGCCGGCCACGGCCGCGTCACCGCCAACCTCATCGACCCGATGAAGAGCCCGATGCAGCTGCCCGCGCTGTTGCAGCGGCTGCGTGAGAAACCGGCCTACCGGGACGAGGCCCAGGCGCACGAGGAGGCGCTCAAGGGCTTCCCGGACCTGAACGAGGCGCTCATGGCGCAGCTCGCGCAGGACATCACCGCGGCCGAGACGCTGGCGCAATCGCTGCAAGGCGAGCAGCAGCTCCTGACGCAGGTGCTCAGCGGCCTGCAGCGTTTGAAGCGCAACGCGGAGACGATGGCCGAAAACGTCACGGCGCTGCTCGACGCGGACATTCCGCGGTATTCACAGGCGGTCGACGAGGCCCGCCGCCACCTGGAGGCCTTCACGAACTTCCTCGACGCCATCGACGAGGTCGTGCAGCAGAACGCCGGCCCGAGCGCGAACGTGAATGCTGACGTCCTGTCGTTCCTGCAGGAGCTGACCGCGGGTTACGATTCGCTCCGCACGGACAGCAAGGCCTTCATGGAGAAGACGGAAAACCTCGAGGAGCTGGAGCTCGAACAGCTCTCGAATCAGCTCAACCGCGCGGTCAACGCGCCGCCGATCCTGGTCGAGACCGATGAGACGGCCCAGCTCGTGCCATTCAACGAGGTCTGGCCCTATCGCCGGGACGGTGCGGTCGCGGGCGGCGACGAACGCGAGTTCCGCGGCGAGCAGGCGATATCGTCGGCGATCCTCGCCCTGACGCAGCAGGAGAAGACCAAGGTCATCTACACGCGCTGGGGCGGCCCGTCGCCGATCGTGCCGGACTATTCGCAGATGCGCAACATGCGCCAGCCGCCGCGAGCGCCGTTCGAGGCCCTCGACACGCTGCTGCAGAAGGAGAACTTCCTGACGGCGGACTGGGACGTGAAGACCCAGAAGGAGCCGCCGCCGCTGGACGAGGCCGCGCGGAACGTCTTCGTCGTGCTGCCGCCGACGCCGCCGCAGCAGACGAACCCCATGCAGCCGCCGCGGGAAGCGCCGATCAGCGCCGAGGATGTGCAGCTGGTGCTGGACCAGGTGAAGAAGTCCGGCAAGGCGATCTTCCTGGCAGGCTGGACGCCGCCGTCGTCGCCGATGCCCGGGGCGCCGGGTGGCGATTACGAGTACGCCGACTACCTGCGGGACGAATGGGGCATCGATGTGTTGCACGACGCCATTGTACTGCCGTTTGCGCAGTCGCCTGACGATCCGTCGCTGCACGTGCCCACGCCGCGGACCCAGGCCGGCATTATCAGCGGGCCGGCGTTGCGGCTGACCGACCACCCGATCACCGAGCCATTGCAGGCCAGCCCGGCGGGGCTCGATGCTACCTGTCCGCTGGAAATCATGAGCGACGCTGACAGGCCTGAAGGCGTTCAGGCCGATCCGCTCATCATGGTGCGGGAGTCGGACGATATCTGGGCCGTGACTGACCTGCAGCAGCTCAACACCGATTTCCGCGAGCTGATGGGGACGCGGCGCCGCGAAGGCGACATCGCGCCGCCGTTCCCGCTGGCCGTTGCGGCGAGCAAGGACGACCAGCGGCTCGTCGTGTTCGCCAGCCGGACGTTCGTGACCAACCCGATGATCGAGCAGCCCGGCGGCTTCGCGATGACGGGCGCCGGGTTGCAGGCCTACCCGGCCTACCCGGCCAACCCGGACCTGATGATCAACGCACTGCACTGGCTGACCGACAACGCCGACCGCATCGCCGTCGGTCCGCAAGCGACCGACATCCCCCGGCTGGACAAGCTGAAGAACGACGCCTGGCTGAGTTTCTGGCGCGTGTTCCTGGTGGCGATCTGGCCGGCGCTGGCGCTGCTGACCGGCGGTGGCGTGTGGTTGTTCCGGCGGAGGTAATGCGCGATGAACTTCAAGACCACGTTCGTGTTGTTGATTGCCCTGGTCATCATCGGCGTCGGCCTGTGGCTGGCCGCGCCGCAACTGGAACAGGCCGATCGCGAGACGGCCGCGTCCGAGCCCGAGGCCGCCGCGGTCGCGATTTTCGAGACGACGCCGGAAACTGGCGAGATCCTGCGGGTTGAACTCGCCCGGCCGGACCGCGAGACGTTCGTGTTCGAGCGCTTGCAGGGTGCGGACGAGCCGGCCGGCGGCAAGTGGCAGATGGTCGCGCCGCTCGAGGTCCCCGTTGAGGGACATACCGTGCGCGGCCTGATCAACGCGGTGGTGAACCTCGAATCGCGCAGCACGTTTGCCCCCGGCGCCGCCGGGCAGCCGGATGCCGCGGGCGCGGGCCTGGCGCCGCCGGTGGCGACCATCACGCTGGTGGACGAGTTCGACAAGACGTGGACGCTGGAGGTCGGCGAGCCAGTGATCATGTCGTCCGACACGTACGTGCGGGCGGCCGACGCGGATGTGATTCATATCGCCAAGCGCGACCTGAAGCCCCTGGTGGCCAAGGAGCTCGACGAGTATCGCGCCAAGCGGCTGGTCGACTTGAAGATCGACGACGCCGCGCACGTGCACATCGAGCACGATGGCGTCACGTATGACCTGTCCCGCACGGATGGGGAGCAGTGGGTGATCAACGAGCCGGTGCGGGCCCATGCGGATCGCGAGAAGGTCCGCGGCCTGATCATGCGGTTCAACGGATTGCGCGCCGACGAGTTCGTCGAGGACGCACCGCAGTCGCTGGCGTCATTCGGCCTCGAGCCCGCCTGGCTGCGGTTCTCCGTCACGACCGAGACCGAGCGCGAAGTCGCGCCCGCGGCGCCGGCGGACCCGACCGCGACCCAGCCCGCCGAGCCGGAAACGGAGGTCGTCACCGAGACCCACGGCCTGGTGCTGGGCGGCGTCGATATTGCCGGGACCAAGCGTTACGCCTCGCCGGCGGATCAGCCGTGGGTGGTCGCAATCAACAAGGCCAACGCCGAACGGCTGGTGCCCGATCTGACCGAGTTGCGCGATCCGCGCGTCACCCGCGTCAAGGCCGCCGACGTCACCAAGCTGGAGATCGAGTCCGGCGGCGACCGCATCGTGCTGAACAAGGCGGACGGTCGCTGGCAGGGCAGTGGCGAGCTGGAGCAGCTCGACGACGAAGCCATGCGCGGCTTGCTCGAAGCGATCGAGGATCTCGAGGCGGTCGACTATGTCAATCAGCCCGGTCCGCCCGAGCAGTATGGCCTCGCGACGCCGCGGGCCACGCTCACCGTGTACGCCAGTGGTGCGGTCGAGCCGCTGACGATCCGCGTCGGTAGCAAGACGCCCAGTGGCCGGCATGCCCACGTGCAGCGCGCCGGTGACCCGACCGTGATCGTTGCCAGCGCGGCCCAGGCCGATCGGCTGGCCGTCGACGCGCTCGCGCTGCGCTCGCGGCAGATCTTCGAATACACCGAGATTCTTCTGCGCCAGATCGACATCGAGCGGCCGGCGATGACCTATCGCCTCGTCCGCGACGGGACCGAATGGACCCTCGCCCAGCCGGCCGACGCGCCGGTCGCCAAGACGCCGGTGCGCATCTTTACCAGCGACCTGGCGCGGCTGCGGGCGCGGCAGATCGTGGGCACGGACAGTTTCGCCGAGTACGGACTGGACGAGCCGCTGACGACCATCACGTTCGAGGTGCTCGACGTGCCGGGCCCGACGACGCAGGGCGTCACCGAGGAGCGGCCGAACATCCATCACACGCTGCGGCTGTCGCGCGTGGCCGGCGTACCGTACGCCCGCAAGGACGACGCCCCGTATGTCTTCGAGCTCGACGACACCGTGTGGAAGAGCCTGACCGGCGAGCTGATCGAGCCGAAGCTCTTCTCGTTCGACGCGGAGGCGATCCGTAGCGTGCGCATCGAAAGCACCGGCGGTACGTTGATGTTCGTCAAGCAGGATGGCGAGTGGACCTATCCGGCGGATCCGTACGTCGACCTGTCGCAGAAGACCGTGGGTGACTTCGTCAAGGAAATCGCCGAGCTGCGGGCCGAGGCGTTCTTCGCCTATCGCGATGGCGACCTCGCCGCCGAGCAGCTGATCGACCCACCGGCCAGGCTGATTATCAACCTCGCCGGCGACGAGGCCGTCACCGTTCACATGACGCCGGAACGGCCGGGTGAACTGCCGCGCAAGGCGGGGATTCCGGAGCGCGAGCAGATCTTCCGGCTGCGGCAGGCGGACGTCGAGAAGCTGATGCGCGGGCTGGATGCCTACCTGAAGAGTGAGGAACCGCCTGCCCAGCAGCCGCGGCGGATGCCGCCGGGTATGCCGCCGAACCTGCGGCCGTAGTTGTACGGTCGGCTTGTGCCCTGTGAACGACGGTCAACGCCGACCGGCGGCGGGCGCGAGCAGGGCTCGCCGTCGGTGACGCCCGGTAGGACTATCGCCCGGACTTGTCCGGGTGCGGCGGTGGCAGGGGGATCTCGACCGGTTCTTCTTCGATCTTCTTCTGCAGGTACCGGATCGCCGCGTCGAGCTGCGCGTCTTCACCGTTGAACGTGGCGTGCGGCAGGTTGTCGACAATGATGTCGGGCTCGACGCCGTGGCCTTCGATCAGCCATTCACCCTCGGGCCCGTAGACGCCGAACTCGGCCGATGTCGCGATGCCGCGATCAACCAGGTGATTGCGGGCCGACAGCCAAATCTCGCCCCCCCAGGTTCGCGTGCCGATCACGGTGCCGAGATCGAGCCGCTTGATTCCCTCGGTGAATGCCTCGCCATCAGACATCGTCCATTCGTTACACAGCACGACGACGTGCCCACGGAAGGCATATTGCATGTTCCATGTCGGTGAATGCCCCGCGTGCTGGCTCCAGTAGAACCACACTTTGCGCAACAGCCGGCTGAGGATCCAGCTATCGATGTTGCCGCCCCAGTTGTGCCGCACGTCGATGATCAGCCCTGCCCGCGTATACACGGGGAAGTAGTTGCGGGCCCACTCGGTGTAATTCTCGCCGCTCATGGCGCGCAGGTGGACGTAGCCGATCTGTCCGGTGCTTTGCTCTTCGACCGCCAGCCGACGGGTGTACTCCCATTCGTGATAGCGCAGGTCCCACAGGGCCTCGCTGTCGATTGGCCGCACGATCACGTCGCGCGCGTCGCCGCCGCCGCCCGGCTTCACGCGCAGCCGCACCTGCCGGCCGGCCTGGTGCCGCAGCAGCATCCCGATATCGGCCACGGACAGCGCGTCGACCCCGTTGATCATCGTGATGATATCGCCCTGCGCGACATTGACATTGGGCCGGGCGAGCGGGCTACAGCGCTCGACCTGGTCCGGATCGGACTGGTAGATGTGTTTCACGCGATAGCCACCACCCGCTTCGTCGCGTTGCAGCCGCGCGCCGAGCGACGCCGTCGGCACGTCGTCCGCACCGGCGCGGATGTCGCCGCCATGGACGTAGATGTGCAGCGCGGCCAGCTCGCTGACCATTTGCGCGATCAGATCCGATAGCTCCTCACGCGAGGTGACGCGCTCGATCAGCGGTTCATATTTGCGCCGCATCGCGTCCCAGTCCACCCCGTGCATGTTTGGGTCATAGAAGTAGTCACGCTCCAGCCGCCACGCTTCGACGAACATCTGCCGCCATTCCTCGCGCGGCTGCACCGCGAGCTTCCATGGAGACAGGTCGAGCGCGGCGTCGGACAGGTCCGCTTCCTTGACCGCCGCTTCGATGACATACAGTGTGTCACCTTTGCGCAGGAGGATATGCTGTCCATCCTGTGACAACTCGAATTGCTGCACGTCCTCGACGAGCGTCGTGACCTTGGGCTCGTCGTTCGTGATCTCGAGCCCGACCAGGTGTTTCTGGTCTTTGCCCGTCGGCGACGACAACCAGAACAACGCCGCATCGTTCACGGCCAACTCGCTGTAGTTCCCTGCCGGCACGGGCAGCGCACGCAGCCGCGCCGTGATGTGCTCCAGTTCGATCTCTACTGGCGGCGTCTCGGTCGCCTTCTCCTCCCGATCTTCCGCGGCCGGCTCATCGGCGCCGCCTTCGTCGTTGGCCGGTTCCAGCTCGTTCGGCGGTGCGAACGGCGACCGCAGGCCATCGCGCAGTGCCAACTGGTATACCTTGGTGCGCTTGTCGAGGAACGGTTCGGGGGCGTAGCTGCCCCAGGGACTGTCCACGAGCGACTTCAGGTTTCGGTCGGACAGCAGGTACAGCCAATCGCCGTCGGGGCTGAACCGCGGGCTGTAGCTGTCGAAGCGGTCGGTCGTGATGGTGGTGGTGCTTGCGTCGGCGACGCGATGCAGCTTGACCACCGTGAACATGTTGTCCGCGCGCACCCCGTAGGCCAACCAGCCACTATCCGCCGACCATGTCATATCCAGGATCTGGTCGATGCGTGAGGCGTCGATCTGACGATTCGCGCCAGTCGCGACGTCCAGCAGGAACAGCCGCTGCTCCTTGTCGTGGTGCGCGACGTACTTGCCGTTTGGCGACGGCAGCGCCTCCCACCGCAAAGCGTTGCCGTCGTTCGTGAGTTGGACGGGCTCGCCCACGCCATTGGCGGGCAGCGTCCAGACCTCGACCTCGCCCGAGGCGTCCGACAGCGTCAACAAGCGGTCCGTGCCCGGCAGAAATCGTGCGCCGCGATGCCGCACGCCATCGCGATGCGACACCTGCGCGAAACGGCCCAGGCGGCGTGGTGCGACGAAGACCTGGCCGCGGGCCGTGAGCACGACGTGCTCGCCGTCGGGTGCGATATGCGCCGCCGTGAGGTAGTCCATCGGTTTGTCGACCCAGTTCTCGCGCGTCTGGTCGAAGTCCGAGGGGAGCGTAATCGGCACAACCCGGCTATCCCCGGCTGCAATATCATAGACGTAAACGTCCGCTCCGCACTGGTACGCGATGCGCCCGCCGTGCAACGCCGGCGTCTTCACGTCCCAGCCATCGTGCCGCGTATGCTGCTGAGGATCGCTGCCATCGGGCCGCATCGACCACAGGTTCATGGTGCCATCGCGGTCCGAAGCGAAATACACCCGTCCCTCGAACCACATCGGTCGGCGGCTGGTGCCGGCGTAGTCAGGCGTCAATGGCACCGCCTCGTCGGCGCCCGGCGCGAACGTCCAGATGGCCTGTGCGGTACCGCCTTTGTAACGCTTGGTGTGGCTGCCCTGAAACGCCTGTCGCGTGAAGTACAGCACGTCGTTGCGCGGATCGAACGTGCCGTCGGCCGCCTGTGCCAGTGGGATCACGTCCGGAAGTGCGGCAACATCGGGCCGGCTGATGTCCAGCGACACGAGTTGATAGCTGGGTAGCGTCGAGTATGTGCGCGTCGAGTACAGCACCGCCCCGCTCGGTGTCCAGCCGACGAACGCGATCCGCTCGGCGCCGTACGTCCGCCGCGTGGGGCGACCACCGGCCAGCGGCATCGTGTAAACCTCCTTGGGCCCCTCGTATTCACCCGTGAACGCAACCAGGGTGCCATCGGGCGAAATCGCCGGCTGCTCCTCGTGGCCGGGGTGACTGGTGAGCCGCCGCGCCATGCCGCCTTCGATCGGCACCGTCCACAGGTCGCCCTCGGCGACGAACACCACGGTGTCGCCGTGCAGCGCGGGATGGCGGTAATAGCCGACGTACGGGGCAGCGACGAGCGGGGCGGTCAGGAACGCGAGCAGCAACGCGGCCCGCGCGAATCGTCTGGCGTGCATGATCTCTCCTCGGCATGAATATCGGCGTCGATACGCGAGACATCATGCGGCAACGACGGCGTTCGTGCAATTGTGGCGATCAGGCGGGGACGGAGGAACGCCGGCAGCGCCGACAAGAAGTGACGAATCGCCGCGCGCGGCATCGGTCTCGTCGCATGGTGGCGCTGATTGTCACCGCCTGACGGATGAGAGCTGATCGCCGATAGCGGCAGGTGTCTGGCTAGTCCTTTGCCGGCAGGGGCCCCGCCAACGCCTCGAACTCATCCAGAGGCGAACGGTCGCCGCTACGAATCTGCTCGCAGTTGAGCGTGACTTTCGGCATCTCGGTAGTGACGAAGCGCCGCGCGACGCACGTCTTGCGCTCGTGCGCCGGCCCGGGGGTGTCGGTGGCCGTGAATGCCAGCCCCGCGCCCATGGTGTCCGTCCCTCGGGGCCGCAGGCCCGCCGCCTGTTGCAGCAACAGATGCCCCATGTACACCGCCACCGCTGCGTCCACAAGCTGCCGCCCCGCGAGATCGAGGAAGTCGGTGCCTTGCGATTTCACGAACTGGATCGTCTCGACGACCTGCTGCTTGCCGGCGACGAGCTTGGCGAGCAGTTCCTTGTGGAGCCCATCGGCGTAGGGCGCCTGCTCGAATTCCTCGACACGCTTCTCGAACGCGCCGGAGCACACCCCGCGCACCGCGGCGACGATCTGAAGCTGGCTGGTGCCCTCGTAGATGTTCGTGATGCGCGCATCGCGCAGGTAGCGTTCGGCGGGGTAATCCTGCATGTAGCCCGAGCCGCCCAGCACCTGCAACGCCATGCTCGCTACGCGGTTGCACATTTCCGAGGCGTAGTACTTCGCCATCGGCGTCAGCATGCCGTTGAGCCGCTTGAGCTGCTTGCCGAACTGCTTGCGAGCCTTGGCCTCGTCCTTGTCGGTTGGCGGTGCGAATTCGAGCACGCGCTGGTTGTTGTTCTCCAGGTCGCACACGCGGCTTGTCTCGTAGGTCAGGGCGCGAGCCGCCTCGAGCTGGAGCTTCATGTCGGTCAGCATTTCGGCGACTGCCGGCAACCGCTCGATCGGGCCGCCGAACTGTTTGCGTGAATGGGCATACTCGCGCGCCAGCCGATACGCCGCCTCCGCGATGCCCAGCGACTGGGCGGCGATGCCGACGCGTGCGCCGTTCATCAACGCCATCACGTACGTGATCAACCCGCGCTGGCGCTGCCCGACCAGCTTGGCCGGCGCGTCGTCATACACCATCTCGCACGTCGGCGAGCCATGAATGCCGAGCTTGTGCTCCAGGTGACGGACCTTCACACGGTCGCTGCGCTCCGAGATGAAGAGGCTCAGCCCGCGCCCGTCCGACACGTCCGGCTCGCTGCGGGCCAGCGTGAGCAACACTTCGCCACAGCCGTTCGTGATGAACCGCTTGACGCCGCGCAGGTACCAGTTGCCGTCATCATCCTGAATCGCCTTGAGCCGCACGGCTTGCAGGTCGCTGCCGGCATCGGGTTCGGTCAGGACCATGGCCCCGGTCACCTCGCCCCGCGCAAACCGCGGCAGGTACGCCTGCTTGATCTCGTCGTCGGCAAAGGCATAGATGGTCTCGGCGATGCCTTGCAGCCCGAAGATGTTCATCAGCGACGCGTCCGCCCGGCTGACGATCTCGATCGCCATTGAATAGACCGTGGTCGGACAGTTCAGCCCGCCGTATTGCCGCGGCAGTGTGAAGCCCATCAGGTCCGCCTGGCCCAGCCGCCGGATGTTGTCGGTCACCAGCGGGTGCAGCGCGACCGTGCCATCCTTGTTGAGCGTGTTGCCCTCGCGGTCGATCTGCTCGGAGCGCGGGGCGATCGTGTTGCCGGTGACATCGCCGATGATCTCCATCACGCGGCGGTAATTGTCGACGGCGTCCGCTTCGTCGATGGGGGCGTAGTCGACATCGGGTCGCTGTGCGTCCGCGAAGTCGTCCTCCTGAATCCGGGCCAACTCGCCGAGGTCCAGGTGATCGAAGAGAAACCGGATGTCGTCGTTGTCGGTGAAGAAGTTGGGCATTTTGAGTCGTCAGTTTTCGGTTGTCAGTAGGTTGGGTCTTACCCGCCGGAAAGCAGGCGCGCAGCGCCCGTGCTATTCCTTCGGCCTTTCCTTGATCGCCTTGACCATCATCGGGATGACCTGGTTCAGGTCGCCGACGATGCCGTAATGCGCGACGTTGAAGATCGGCGCTTCGCGATCCCAATTGATCGCGACGATCTTCGCGGACTCCTCCATCCCGGCCCGGTGCTGGATGGCGCCGCTGACGCCACAGGCGACGTACAGCGCCGGCCGCACCGTCGTTCCGGTCTGTCCCACCTGGTGGGCCTTGTCGATGAAACCGCCATCGACCGCGGCCCGAGACGCACCCACCGCGCCGCCGATGGCGCCCGCCAATTCGTGGATCACCTTGAAATTGGCTTTGCTGCCGACGCCGCCACCGCCGGCGACAATCGTGCGGGCCCCCTTCAGGTTCACGGTACGCTCTTCGCGGTGGCGTTCGACGATGCGGACGGCGAAGTCGGCTTCGTCGAACTTGACCTTCTCCTCGATGATCTCACCCTTGTGCTGCACGTTCGGCTCGACCAGCGCCATGACACCTTCACGCACGGTCGCCATCTGTGGCCAGCGCTCGGGGTTGATGATCGTGGCGATGATATTCCCGCCGAACGCCGGCCGGATTTGCAGCAGCAGGTTCTTGTGGACCGTCTTGGCGGCCTTGTCTTCGACGTCGGCAATGTCGAGCGCCGTGCAGTCGGCCGTCAGTCCGCAACGCATGGCCGACGCGCAGCGTGGCGCCAGGTCGCGCCCCAGCGGCGTCGCACCAAAGAGCATGATCTGCGGCTTGTGCTTCTCGATGAGCGCGGTGACGGCCCGGGCATACGGCAGTGTCTGGTAGTGCTTGAGTTTCGGGTCTTCGACCAGGTACACGTGGTCGGCCCCGAAATGGAACAGGCGATAGCTCAGCTCGCGCACGTTCCAGCCGGGCAGCACCACGCCCACTTGGACGCCGAGTCGGTCCGCCAGTTCGCGGGCCTTGCCGCACAATTCGAGCGACACATCGTGCAGCGAGCCGTCTTCCTGCTCCGCAAACACCCACACTTCGCCATTCGGATTCGGATCGATCATTGGGAGAAAGTTCTCAGTTGTCAGTTCTCGGTAGGGCGGGTCCTGCCCGCCAGTTGAACCCAGCGATCGGCGCTCAGCCATCAGCCGGAGAATGCAACATGCACAGTTCAAAATACAAAGGGGGGCCTGAAACTCGGCTGCCTGACCCTCGCCTTACCCTGCGTCGCTTCTTGGCTCTCCTGAAATCCCTCTTACCCCAGCGTATGGTCCACCACCAACTCGCGAACGAGCTGCCGCACGCCGGCCTCGGTCGGCGGGATCTCGGTGTAGCCTTCCTTCTTGAGCACGATCGATTGCACGCGGTGTACTTTGGTCGGTGAGCCGTTCAGGCCGCACCACGCCAGGTCCGCTTCGATGTCATCCAGATTCCACTGGTCGAGCATCAACCCCCGTGGCCGCAGGTGCTCGGCCCGCCGCTCGACCTCCTTCTCGATCTCTTCCTTTGACGCGTCGCCCAGGGCCGCCTTCGCCTCGGCTTCGAGCTCGATCGGCGTCCGCGCCCGCTTGTACTTCATGACGCGCCGTGCCGCTGGCGGCCGCGGCGCGCCCACCGTGTCCAGCACGGTGACCAGCGCCGGCAACGTCGTTTCCACCATTTCCCACCCATTACCGACATTGCGGCGGATACGCGCGGTCCGCTCCTGCACGTCCACGAGCTGCTCGAGATAGGTGACCTGCGGAATGCCGAGCTTTTCGGCGAGTTGCGGCCCGACCTGCGCCGTGTCACCATCGATGGCTTGGCGGCCGCAGAACACGAAATCGACCTCACCGAGCTTACGCACGGCCTGGCTCAGGATATAGCTGGTCGCGAGGGTGTCGCTGGCCGCCGCCCGCCGATCGGTCAGGAGGATGGCGCGATCCGCGCCGCGAAAGACACAGTCGCGCAGCACGTCCGAGGCCTTGGGCGGGCCCATGGTCAGGACCGTCACGGTGCCGCCGAACCGGTCGCGCAGGTCCAGTGCGACCTCCAGGGCGTACAGGTCCTCGGGATTGAAAACGGTCGGCAGGGCGGCGCGGTTGACGGTCCCGTCTTCGCGCATCGCCTCGCCGGTCACGTTGGCGGTATCCGGCACCTGCTTGACGCAGACGACGCTGTGATATCCCACGTTGGCACTCCCTCACATTCTCACTGCGAATAGCTGCGCAACACTAGCAGGCCGACGAAAAACCGTCAAGCGGGGGGAGCTGTCGCCCTCAGCTCTCCGCCGCGGGCTGGTGCATGCGCAATTCAGCCTGCCGGAGAGCCAGGTTGCCGGCCACCTCCCCACCGATCATTGGTGATTGATCATTGGCTTGCCCCCTCCCTCGCTCCGTCGCCCTCTGCCCCTTGTTTTCCACCGGCGCGCGCATACAGTTCTCAACAAGCGGCCCCTGCGCGGTCGGGCCGACCGGGTCGAGGAGAATAACGTGAAGAACATGCCTCTCGGATTGATGGACGGAAAGCGCGGCGCCGTCTTTGGCGTCGCCAACGATCGCTCACTCGCCTGGCACATCGCCCAGCGCCTCCACGAGGAGGGGGCCGAGCTGGCCTTCACCCACCTGCCGCCGCCGAAGATGGAGCGCCGCGTGCGCCAGCTTGCCGAGCCGCTCGGCGCCACCTGCATCGTGCCGTGCGACGTCACTGACGATAAGCAGATTCGCGGGGCCTTCCAGGAGATCAACCGCCAGATCGGCCACCTGGACTTCATCGTCCACTCGATTGCCTTCGCCAATCGGGCGGCCCTGACCAACCCGTTCTACAAGACCTCGCGGGCCGACTTCGCCCAGGCGCTTGACGTCAGCGTCTATTCGCTCATTGCCCTGTGCCAGCACGGCCTGCGCTATCTCAACGAGAATGCCAGCATTCTCACCCTGACCTACCTCGGCGCTACCCGCATGATGCCAGGCTACAACGTCATGGGCGTGTGCAAGGCCGCGCTCGAGTCTTCCGTGCGGTATCTCGCCGGCGAATTGGGGCGCGAGGGCAGCATTCGCGTCAATGCCGTTTCTGCTGGGCCCGTCCAGACGCTGTCAGCAATGGGCGTGGGGGGGTTCGACAAGATCCTGCGCCACTACCCACCGAAGGCTCCGCTGCACCGCAATGTCCGCGGCCACGAGGTCGGCTCGGCCGGTCTGTACCTGCTCAGCGATCTTTCCAGTGGCGTCACCGGCGAGGTGCATTTCGTCGACTGTGGCTACAACATCGTCGGCTGGTAAGATCCGCTGGCTGATGGCCAGTGGCTGACAGCCCGCCGCTACTGACGACCGTCGACCGAACACGCAGCACACAAGGCGCAGGCCGCCGCGGCACCCGCAACGGCCGTGCGGCCGAGAGCTGAAAGCAGACTGATGACGGCTGCCTCTGCTATTGCTCCCGCACGCGGTGGATCCAGCCGTAGCGGTCCGTCGCGTCGCCGAGTTGGATCGCCTTGAGCCGGCGATAGAGCTCGGTGCAGTTCTTGCCTGCCGCGCCGTCCTGCGAATACACCACCTTGCGCTCGCGGAAGGTGATCGAGCCGACGGGTGTGATCACGGCAGCCGTGCCACAGCAGCCGGCCTCCTTGAAGTCGAAGATCTCCTCGACGTCGACCGGGCGGCGTTGGGGCCGCAGGCCCATCTCCTCGGCCAGCGTGATGAGCGACTTGTTGGTGATCGAGGGCAGGATCGACTCGCTGTCGGGTGTCACGTACTGGTCGTCCGCGGTAATCGCGAAGAAGTTCGCCGGCCCCGACTCGTCGATATAGCGCTTTTCTTTCGCGTCGAGATACAGCACCTCGGTGTAGCCGCGCTGCTTGGCCCGCAGTGACGCGCGCAGCCCCGCCGCATAGTTGCCGCCGACCTTCACATCCCCGACGCCCAGCGGCGCCGCGCGGTCGACCTCTTCCTCGACGATCAGGTCCACCGGCTTGAACCCGCTCTTGAAGTACGGCCCCACCGGCGTGACGAACACCATGAACAGATACTCCGTCGCGGGTTTCACACCGACCTGTGGCCCGGTGCCGAGCACCAGCGGCCGGACGTAGAGGCTCGCGCCCGTGCCATACGGCGGCACGAACCGCCGGTTCGCGTTGACGACGCGCTCGACCGCGTCGATGAACATCTCTTCGGGGATCGGCTCCATGTGGATCTTGCGACACGAGTTGGCGATCCGCCGTGCATTCTCATCCGGACGGAACAGGACCACGTCGCCGCGGCGTGTCTCGAATGCCTTGAGCCCTTCGAAACACTCCTGGCCATAGTGCAGGCAGGTGGCGGCAATGTGCAGCGGAATGGTCTGCTCCTCGCTGAGGGTGCCCTTGCCCCAGGCGCCATCGCGCCAGACGTAGCGAATGTTGTAGTCTGTCGGGGTGAAGCCGAAGCTCAGGTTCTCCCAATCGAGATCCGCTTTGCCTTCCCGCCCCTTGGGCAGGCTCGTATGACGATGACCGGCGATAACACTCATGAAGCGTCTCCCAATGAACGACCGCGCGCGGCCCGGTACGGCGCGGGCAGTGAATCCGGACGTGACGAATCGCGAACAGAACCGCAGTGTTTCCCCCTCCCTGGAGACCACGTGCTGTGGCCCTGACGTGCCATCATGTTAAGAGCATAGGGCCCGTAAACACGCATTGCAAGGGGGGGCGCTGGGGGTTGCGGCCTGAACGGTTTCAAACGAGCTGCTCCGCTTCCGGGCTCTCGGCGTGGGTGATAACATGCGCGAATGATCAGTGAGAGTTATAGCGACCAAAAACGACATCTGCTCGACGAGGACCTCGGCTCGTTCCGCGCCTGGATGGTCGCCGAGCAGCAGGACGGCTACCGCGCCAACCAGATCCTGCAGTGGATCTACGAGAAGCACGCCGACCGTTTCGACCAGATGACCAATCTCTCCAAGGCCCTGCGCGCCTGGCTCGCTGAGCACGCTGTCATTGGCAAGGCGCGTATCACCTCCGAGTCCGCCGCCCGCGACGGCACCCGCAAGCTCCTGCTCACCTGGCCGGACGAGGCTGCGATCGAGACCGTGTGGATTCCCGAAGCCGAGCGCCACACGGTATGCGTTTCGTCCCAGGTCGGCTGCCCCGTCGGCTGCCGGTTTTGTGCCAGTGGCCTCGATGGCGTGCAGCGGAACCTGGCCGCCGGCGAGATCGTCGAGCAGGTGTGGCGCGTCGATCGTCTGGTGCGCGCGACCACGGCCCCCGACGCCGAGCGCCCGACCCGGCTGAGCAACATCGTCTTCATGGGCATGGGCGAGCCGCTGGCGAACTATGACGCCGTCGTGCGGGCCCTGCGCATCATCAACGCCCCGTGGGGGCTGAACATCGGCGCCCGGCGCATCACGGTCAGCACGGTCGGCCTGCCGGCCCAGATCCGCAAGCTGGCCGACGAAGGGCTGCAGGTCAACCTCGCCCTGTCGCTGCACGCGCCGGACGAGGGGCTGCGCCGCGAGCTCATCCCTTGGGGCAAGGTGCCGCTGGATCAACTGCTCGACGCCTGCCGCTACTTCTTCGACCAGACCGGTCGCGAGATCACGCTCGAGTACATCCTGCTGTCGGGCGTGAACATGAGCCAGAAGCATGCGAGCCAGCTGGCCACCATCTGCAAGCGGCTGCGCTGCAACGTGAACCTGCTGCGCTACAACCCCGTACCCGGCCTGCCGTTCGATCGGCCCAACAGCGAAGAGGCCTACGGCTTTCAACGCGAGCTGCGCGAGCGTGGCGTCAACGCCCACATTCGCACCTCGCGCGGGCGTGACGTCGACGCGGCATGCGGACAACTGCGGCGCCGGGCCGCCGAGCGGCAGGGATGACGAGGGCGGCCATGGCGAAGATCCTGCTGCCATTTGCGTTGAGTCCGGATGCCGAGGCGCGCCTGGCGGCCGCAGGAGAGGTCGTTCGTCCGCCGGCGCATGATGAAGATACGCTCTGCGCGTATGTGGCGGATTGTGACGCGATCGTGGCGCGGACACACGTGACGATCTCGCGGCGCGTGCTGGCGGCGGGACCGCGGCTGCGCGTGGTGGGCGTGCCGGGCGTGGGGACGGACAGGGTCGACGTTGCCGCCGCCGACGAACTGGGGATTCAGGTCGTGAACACGCCTGCGGCCGCCACCGAGGCGGTCGCCGACCTGGCACTGGCGTTCATGCTGCAGCTGCTGCGCCCGATCGGGCGGCTCTCGGCGGCGTATCGCGCCGGTGTCTTTACCGGGGCGCGGGCGGCCGGGCACGGCGACGAGCTGCACCAGCGGACAGTGGGGATCGTCGGGATGGGACGCATCGGGTCGGCGGTGGGGCGGCGTTGTGCAGCGGGATTCGGGGCACAGGTTCTGTACAACGACATTGCCGACGTCGGTCCGTTCGACTTCGCGGCCGAAGCGGTGCCCAAGGACGACATCTGGGCGCGGTGTGACATGATCACGCTGCACGTGCCGCTGACACCGCAGACGCGCAGCTTGATCGACGCGGACGTGCTGTCGCGGACGAAGCCGACGGCATACCTCGTCAATACGGCACGCGGGGCGGTGGTGGACACGGCGGCGCTGACGGCGGCGTTGCTCGGGCAGCGCATCGCCGGTGCCGCGCTCGACGTGACCGACCCCGAGCCACTGCCGCCCGAGCACCCGCTCTTCACGTGCGAACGGTGCCTGCTGACCCCGCACATCGCTGCCCGCACGCACCGTGGCTTGCGGCGGATGTACGACGTCGTCGACGCGGTGATTGCCGTTTTGCGCTCGTAGGTGTCACACCGCCCGCTGCAGCCGGGCGAAGTAGCCGCCATCGCGCCAGTCGCTCAATGCGGGCCCCCACGCCGGCAGGGTCGTCTCTTCCTCGACCAGCGACCATTCCGGGTTTGCCACCGCGAAGTACGCGACGACCTCCTCGTTTTCGGCGGGCTCGATGCTGCACGTGCTGTAGACGACGCAGCCGCCGGGGCGCACCGGCTCGGCCGCCTTGCGCAGCAGCTCACGCTGCACCTCGATGAGGGAGCCGAGCTTGCGCGCCGTCAGCCCCAGCCGCGCCTCCGGTCGCCGCGCGATCACCCCGCTGTTCGAGCACGGCACGTCGACAATCGCCGCGTCGAGCGGCTGGCTGCCGGCATCGATGTGATCCTGTTCGGGCGACAGCAGCCGCGTGTGCACGCAATCCAGCCCGAGCCGCAGGACGTTGGCATCGACCAGCTTCAGCCGGTCGGCGGCTGTGTCGCAGGCGATGACGGCCCCGCGATTCTGCATGGCCAGCGCCAGCGTCACGGTCTTGCCACCGGGCGCCGCGCAGAGGTCGAGCACACGCTGGCCCGGGCGTGCTGCGATCGCCAGCGCCGCGCGATGCGCCGTCATGTCCTGCACGTAGACCAGCCCATCCTGGAACGCCGGGCTGTCAAAGACCGCCACGCCGGCGGGCACGAACGCGGCACCGCGCGCAAACGAGACCACGTTGCCGCACGCGGTGC
The DNA here is from genome assembly GCA_964448675.1 of uncultured Planctomycetales bacterium. Lineage (GTDB taxonomy): Bacteria > Planctomycetota > Phycisphaerae > UBA1845 > Fen-1342 > CAYUZU01. Next base: position 85,090 of record CAYUZU010000003.1, on the reverse strand, counting down.
GCAAGTACGTCTGAAATGCCTCCGCGGTCGCGCGTTGTGTGTTGCGTTGCAGCACCGTGACCGGGACGGCCTGCGACGCCCAGGCGATGGACTCGGTACGCGCGGCGCCGTAGCGCCGGCACAACTGTGTATAACGCTGCGGTCGCTCGCCGGCGGCCACCGCGAGGTGTTCGGACGGATCGTCGTCTCCGGGGGCGGGCAGCACCGGCAGCTTGAAGTGACACGCCTGCTCCCAGCTCACGCGCACGTGTTGCGGGTTCAAGCGCTGCCACGCGCCGCGGGGCTCGACAATGGCGCCGGTCAGGCGGCGCAGAATCGCGTTGACCATGCCCGGCGAGCGGCCGCCGGCGAGCTTCCGCGCCAGGCGCACGGACTCGTCCACCGCCGCGAACGTCGGGATGCGATCCATCCAGATGATCTGGTACGCGGCACAATACAGGATCGCCCGCAGGATGGGCTTCGTGCGGCGCGGCTCGTACTTGGCGACATGGCTGAGGACGTGCTCGATGGTGACGAGGTGACGCGCGGCCCCCTGGCCGATCTCCATCGCCAGCCCAGCCTCGCGACCGCTGAGTGATCCCGCAGCACGCAGCGACCGCAGCGCGTCGCAGACGAACTGTGTACCGTCGAGCGCGTCGGTCAATGCCCGCGCAGCGGCGGTCCGCCCGTCGAGTGTGGTATCGGTGCGCGCCGCGTCGCTCATTTGTCATCCACCGGCAGCAGGCGGTCGCCCACAGTCACCTGCCGCCCGTTGGCAAAAGCGTCGAACGTCATGCGCTTGCCACCGGCGGGTTTGACCTCCAGCAGTTGCACGCGTCCCGGGTCGGCCTGCACGGTGCCGTCGTCACAGAACGCCCCGGGCGGAACGTCGCCGCTGGGCGGCGCGCCGTCGTCGGCCACCGCCGCCCGAACCAGCAGCAGGCGCTCGCTCTTGCCACTGCGCGAAAGGAACCGGCACGTCGCCGCCGGCCACGACCAGAGGCCGTGAATCCGGCGGACGATGGTGGCGGCGGGGGCGGTCCAGTCGATCGCCCCGTCGGCCTTGCTCAGCTTTGGGGCCCGTGTGGCTTGCGACGTGTCCTGCGGCTGCGGTGTTGCCCGGCCCGCCGCGAGGTCGGCGACCACGTCGACGATCAGGGCCGCGCCGAGCTCGGCCAGGCGGTCATGCAACTCCGCCGCGGTCTCGTCCTCACGGATGGCGAGGCTGCGGCGGCCCAGGATGTCGCCGGCGTCCCAGCGCTCGTTGACGCGGAAGATGGTGACGCCGGTCTCCTGCTCGCCGTTGATGATCGCCCACTGAAACGGGGCCGCGCCGCGGTACTTGGGCAGCAGCGAGCCGTGGATGTTCACGCAGCCGTGGCGGGGTTTGTCGAGAAGCTCGTTCCCCAGCTTCTGGCCGAACGCGACTACCACGGCGACCTCGGCGTCGTCGATCGCGGCATCGAGATCGAGGGCGTTGACGTCGTCGGCCTGGATGTGGCGCAGGCCGAGCTCGTCGGCGGCGGCGTGGATCGGCGTAGGCCGCACGCTGCGGCCGCGGCCGGCGGGGCGGTCGGGCTGGCTGATGACGGCAACGATCTCGTGCCCGGCGGCGCGCAGCGCGTGCAGCGCCCCGACCCCGAAATCACCCGTACCCAGAAAAGCCAGCCGCATCGCACGAAACTCCCTGGTTCCTGCGGAACGCCCTGCGGCGCGTATCCTACGCGGTGACGCGAGGTTAGGAAACCGGGCCGCGGCGGGCGCAGACCGCACCCCCCTGTTTAGGGGGATTGACCCACGATGCCGAAATTGGATCCAATCGGTGCTGGTTGGGCGACGGTGTTCGGGCCAGCGCAGTTGAAGCGGACGGTTCTTCGCGTCCTGCGCTGTCGCACCAATCGGCCCGGGGTGTTCGGGCGGTTGGGGCCCCGCGATGAGCCGCGTGCCGCGGCGTCGCGCGAGGCCGCGGCGGTTCCTTCGGGGACTGCCGCGGCCGGCCCCGCCAGTCTTCTGGTTTGAGGCCTCGGATCGTGGCGGTGTTTGCCACGACGTGATCCCATGGGAAGGAGAAAACAATGAAGAGGGTAGTTGGCACAATCCTGGTAGTAATGGCCGGCGCGAGCCTCGTGCCGGGCCAGGCGGCCCTGTCCGGGCCGACCTATGACATCAATGGCGCGGCGGGCGGCAACGGATACACCTTTGCGTCGTCAGGGAACCCAGGGCGCACCGGCGGACTGGACTACGAGTTCTCTGCGATCAACCTCGGCGACTACAGCCGGCTGTACTACGGTCCCGCGCCGGTGAGCACAACTTGGGCGGTTGGGGCGGCGATGGACGGGGCCGCAAGCACCCCCGAGGAGTTGATGAACCTCAGCTTGGGCGATTCTGACTTGATCAACGGCATCGCCCGCTGGACCGGGTCGACGCGCGTCTGGCATCGCACGGGCGGCACGTGGGGTTGGTCAAACGTGTACCTCCGCTACACCATGCGTGTTACGGATCTTGGTGGCAGCGCATTGTCGCTGATCGACGCAGTCACGGAGCCGGAGATCGACGCGACCAACAACGGCGTTGGTGCCGTGCTGGATGTCACCGACCTCGGGGTGAGCGCGTTTCGTGCGAATCACCTGTTCGAGGCGGCGCTCACTCCCGGTGCCTGGTCGCCGCTTCTCAACCTGTACGACGCGCTTGAGACCCAGGGTCAGAACGCGCGCACTTCGCTCGACACCGGCTTCTGGTATGAGGCCAACGTCATTCCCGCCCCCGGCGCCGTCGTGCTCGGCGCGCTGGGCTGCTCGCTGCTGGGCATGATCCGGCGGCGGCTGGCGGCATAGAGCTCATCCACATCCCTCCTGAGGCGGTCGTGTGTCGTCAACTTGCGCGGTGCACGGCCGCTTTCTATGCGCCTTGCCGGCGCCGCCGGTTGCCGGGATAATGCCCCGGTCCGTCCGCGACATGCGACAGGAGATCGGGGTTGCTCGCAACACGCCACATTCGTCCCCACCCTCATCGGGACCCTCATGACAAAGGAGCCGCCATGCGCACGCTGCTCGCACTCTGCACCACGCTGACCGCGATGATTGGATGCACGACGCCCGCCACCGTCAACTACGCACCGAAGCCGGACCGGGACGGGTTTGACCGTCGGCCGGTTCTGACCGAGTCGCTCTTTCCCGAGGACCAGGCCGTGCTCAGCAACGACACGATCGAGGACATTCTCGGGGCGCGCGTCATTGTGCCGACGGACGCCCGCGTGGCGATCATCCGCATCTCCGAGCATGACTACCGCTGGTGGTCGCACGAACTGGCGCAGCTCGACGAGGAGATCTCCGACCGCTTCATCGACAAGCTCACCGGCAGTACGCGCGTCGCGAATGCCGCCGTGTTGCCGACGCTGCTCATGCCACAGCGCATGACCGTGCCGCACATTCGAGCGGCCGCCGCGCGCTACCAGGCCGACGTCGTGCTGCTCTATCGTTCGTCGAGCCGCACGTACACGAAGCAACGGTTCTTCAAGGCCGACCAGATTCGCGCGCACTGCGTGGTCGAGGCACTGCTGCTGGATGTACGCACCGGCATCGTGCCGTTCTGCACGACCGCGTCGCAGTCGTATACGACGGAGAAGTCAAAAGACGAGCTCACATTCCGCGAGGCGCTGTGGCAGGCTGAACTGGGTGCCGTCGGGCAGGCGCTCGACGAGATCGCCGGTGAGCTTGTGCATTACCTCGACGCCCTGCCACGCAATTGATCAGACTGCCCGTCCCGATTGCGCCTTTCGGGTGCTTGCCGCAACTCCCGTCTGCGGCTATGTTCTCCACCGATCAGGTCCCCACCGCGGGGCGGACTCACATCACTGCTGCGCTGTGCGCGAACAAGGAGTTTCCATGTCGTCACGAATGACGCCCGTACTCTGTTTTCTGACGCTCGCTCTGGTCGCCCACATCTGGATTGGCGGTTGCCCAGCCACCGATACGGACAGCGACGGCGTCCCCGATGCGTCGGACAACTGCCCGAGCGTTGCCAACGCCAATCAGACGGATACGGACGGCGACGGCGTGGGCGATGCCTGCGACAACTGCACCAGCGAAGCCAACGCCGACCAGGCGGACGCCGATGGCGACGGTATCGGCGACACTTGCGACAACTGCGCGGCTGCCGCCAACGCCGACCAGGCGGACGCTGACGGCGACGGCGTCGGTCACGTTTGTGACAACTGCGCTTCTACCGCCAATGCGGACCAAGCCGACGCCGACAGCGACGGTATCGGCGATACCTGTGACAACTGCGCGGCTGCCCCCAACCCCGACCAAACCGACACGGACAGCGACGGCATCGGTGATACTTGCGACAACTGCCCGAACTTCGCCAACGCGGACCAGGGGGATGCTGACGGTGACGGCACCGGTGACGCTTGTGAGGTCATCGACCTCGTCGTGGGCGACCAGGTATCCGGTGCGACCACCAGCCGTGTCTCCATCTATCTCGACGTGCTGAACGGTGGGGTGAATCAATCGCCCGACGTCGTGCTCGACAACGCGGGTTCGAGCGTTGCCGGGCCCCAGTACGTGCTCGTGGCCGGCGACGACCTGTACGTGTCGAATCTGAACTCGACCATCACGATCTACCGGGACTATACCAACCTGAGCAACGGCGCGGCGCCGGATGCCACGCTGACCGGCCCGGGCCCTGCCGGTCTCGATGATGTCGTGCGAATGCTCGTACACAATGATCGGCTGATCTGCTCTGACGAAGACGATGACGAAGTGCTGATCTTCAACAACGCCAGCGCCATCGCCGGCGACGTGGCACCGGACGTGACCCTCAACACCGCTGGCTCCGCCGTCGACCGCCCGCGCGGGCTGCTGATTGTCGGTGACAAGCTGTACGTCGCCAACGCCGCCAACGGCACGGTGACGATCTACAACAGTTTCGCCAGTCTGGCCGATGGCCAGGCCCCGGACGTCACCCTTGACGGCGACACGTCGTTCCTCGGCGTGGAGGGCGCCGCGTACGAGCTGGTCGTCGTGGACAACACGCTCTACGTCGGCGGCGCCGGTGTGCTGTATGCTTTCAGCCCGGCGGACAACCTGACCGATGGCCAGGCCCCGGACGTTGCGCTGAGTTTCGTCAGCAGCGGCATCCAGAACGTCACTGGCCTGCTCGCGGTGAATGGCAAGGTGTTCGTGGGCAGCGCGACCGACGCGCCCGGCAGCGGTCCCGCACTGCTCGGCTTCACCCTGCCACTGACACAGGGCGCGACCCCGAGTATTGCGCTGGGCGCCGAGGAGAGCATGTACTCGATCTACGCCATGGACCTGGTGGCGAACAACCTGTTCCTGGCGGACGTCTTCGGCTCGCCGGTCTCCGGCCAGGGCCAGCTCCACATCCTGACCGACGCGGGCAGCATCACCGACGGCCGAACTGCGACCTTCAGCTTGAACGACCTGCGCCACCTGTTGATCCCGAGCCGACTCGACGCCGTTATGCGCTAGGCCACGCCGGTTCCTGACCGCGCCTCGTCGCGTCGATCCGCGGGGGCGCGGGCTGCGGCCGCCAACAAGCTGTAGCCCGCGTTCACCCCCGCCGATAGTGTCTCCACAGGCCCGGCGACGGCCGGCCGCACGGCGTGCGCTCGCCGCCTGCGGCGTGGATGCAGGAACAGATGAGAGGAGTTTCTCAGTGACCGACCCGCTTGATGTCGCGATCGCGGAAGCCCGGCGCGGGCTCGACGAAGGGGGCATCCCCATCGGTTCGGTGCTGGTGATTGACGATCAGATCGTCGGCCGCGGCCACAACCAGCGCGTTCAGCAGGGCAGTGTCATCCGCCACGCCGAGATGGACTGCCTGGAGAATGCCGGCCGGCTCAAGGCCGCGGACTATCGCCGGGCGACGCTGTATACGACGCTGTCGCCGTGCGACATGTGCACGGGGGCCGTGCTGCTGTACGGCATTCCGCGCGTGGTGATTGGCGAGAACCGCACGTTCACCGGCGGCGAGGCGCTGCTGCAATCTCGCGGCGTCCAACTCGACATCCGCGGCGACCAGCGCTGCATCGACCTGATGAACGACTTCATCGCGGCCAACCCCGCGCTCTGGAACGAGGATATTGGGGAGTAGGGACGGCCGCGCCTGCGCCGACGAGCCCCACGTCTGCCGCTGCGCGCCAGGTGGGTTCGAATCCTATTGCGTCGCGAACGCATGCGCAAACAGAAGGGCCCACGCCGTAGCGAGGACCCTGCCGGAAGCGGGTGATGGGATTCGAACCCACGACATTCACGTTGGCAACGTGACGCTCTACCACTGAGCTACACCCGCACGTTGTCGCCTCCGCCTGCGAACGCGGGGCAATGTTTCTTTTTATCCCCTTCGGCTCGATCCTGCAAGCCCCCCAACATGAATCACCCCGGAATCCGCCCCGGCGCCGTAACCCCTTTCTTTCTCGGCCCTTGGCACCCGGACCGGCCGTACGGGTCCTAACGGCAGCAGGGCCGCCGCCGTGATCCGGCCGAACCGCCGAACCGCCCCGCGCGGGGGTCGGTCTCTCGGACAATTCAGAGCAATGTCCGACCGCATGCGGCGTCAGTTCACCACCCCCGCCGCACACGTCACGTGCACGTCGTTCTCGTAGTCGGTCGCCTGGTGGTAACGCAGGATGCGGCACTTGCGCGTCGGCAGCGCCCGCAGTAAACCGTAGATACAGCCCACACTGCAAATCCGCGTCGGGTTCTCACACGCCTGCACCATGCTCGCGAAGTGCTCCTCGCGATGCGATGCCACCAGCGACAGCAACTGCTGGTCCAGCTTGCCGACCTCCTCCAACAGCTCCGGCGTCGCCGGTTCCTCGTCGCCGAAGTGCTGGCCGATGTGGCTCAGGTCGGCGCCGGCGATGATCACCGTGCGGCGGTCGTCATCAGCCAGCAGCGCGGCCAGCGCATCCCCGACTCTCTCGATGTCCGGGCCGCCCCCAGCGGGCGCACTCTCTCCCTGCGGCTCCTGGCAGAGCAACGGCAGGATCTCGAATGGCTGCCCGTCGTTGATCAGTTGGACGAAGTGCACCTGCAACTCGATCGAATGCTCGAACTGGTGATCGAGCTCGTACGTGCACAGCGGCTCGCCCAGGTGCTGCTCGAGCGTTGCGATCAGGTCGCGATCGACCGGGGCCACACCCAGCGGGGTCTGAAAGTCCTTGCGCGTGCTGACCGTGCCGGTCGCCCGGCCGCCGTGGTTGGTCCCGAGAATGACGTAGCGGTCCGCCGGGCCGAAACGAGCCAGCGTTGCGTACGCGTCGGCGTAGCAGGGCGCGCCGCGGGCGTAGTCCAGGTGCGGGGCGATGATGCCGGAGACGCGCCGCACACGCGCGGGCGTGCCGGCCTCCACGATTTGCTGCAACTCGCTGCGCAACGTGTCGGCGTCGGGATAGCGCTCGCGGTTGTCGCGGGCCGGCGCCGCCAAGTAGGCATCGCGCACCTTGGCGTAGGCCTCTTCAAACCGCTCGTTCTGTAGTAAACAGGCGGCATCCAGCGTTTCGATCATGTTGACGACCTGCTCGGTGGGGAGTTGCATGCCGAGCTGCTCGGCGAACGCAGCCTGCACGTCGGCGCAGGTGTGCTGGCCATCAAGATGCGCCATGACGAAGTAGCCCGGCACCGATACCGCCAGGGCCTGCGGGGCTATGCCCATGCGGTCGCGCAGGACGAATTGCGCTTCGCCGTCGTCGCCTTCGACGTGCATTACGTCGAGGGGTCTCAGCGCCGGTAGTCGTTCGTTTACATCCATGGCCACCTCGGGTCAGGGCTCAGCGGTGATCGTCAGGGCGGACCTCGTACGCCCACCGGGCGCGCGAGCCCCAGAACAAGTGTATGTCATCCGCGCCCAGCGGGCGATCGAATTCGAAGCGTAGTGACGAAATCCCCGCCGCGTCGCGTTCCAGCACAGTCACGACAAAGCCGTACGGCGGCGGCGCGTCCACGCGGTCCGGGATCGGGCCGCCGGTGGCTTCCTCGATCAGCCGTGCCATGGGCCCGGCAAAGTAGCGATCACCCGCCACATGCATTTCGATCGTGTGCTCGTCGATCCAGCGCAGTTCGGCAGGCGTCGCCATGCCGAGAATGCGCGGCGCCCAGGTGAGCGGCACGACGCGCAGGTTCCGCAGGCCGGTGCGCTGCTCGATCGCCAGCCGCGCGTAATGGCCGATCATCGGCAGGTTTGCGACATAGAGTGTGTCGCCGTCTTCGAGGCCCGACGGAGCGGCAATCATCTCTGCGACGAGGCAGTCCTCGACCTGGTGCGCATTGCGCAGCGGCAGCGCCACCCAGGTCGAGATCCACGCGAAGAACAGCATGGCCAACGCCGTAACACCCGCAGTGGCAAACCGCCGCACACGCCGCCAGAACAGCGACCACTGCGCCGGCCCCGCCGCCAGCCAACGCAGCAAAAGCATCAACACGACCGCCCACCCGACACCGGGCAGGTACAGGTGATGCGGCGAGGCAAACACCGGGAGCACCGGCGCGACGAAACCGAGCAGCCACGCCGGCCCGAGCAATCCCGGTCGCCGCCGCCAGAAACACGCACTGACCGCCAGCAGCACCAGCACCACCGCCACCCCGGGCACGTAGAACAGCCACGGGTGCTCGTGGAAGTAGGGCAAGCCGCCGATGGGTACGCACGGGTACAGCAGAAACTCGCCGAGCAGATAATACAGCGCCTTGTCGATGACGTAGCGGAAGAAGTCGGGATCGGCGGGGGGGACGACGTAGGGGCGCGGCGGCACCGCCGACCCGCCCAGCACCTGTGTGCGCAGCAACAGGTAGGCGATGATCAGCGCGCCGAGCATCCCGTACACCAGCAACACGCGGCGATCGCGTCTGCGCCACACGATCGGCTCGACCGTCGCCATCACCAGCGGAAACATGATCGCGTTCTCGCGACAGCCCAGGGCAAGGACAAACAGGACGATCGCGCCAATGCCCCAGACGCCGCCGTGTGCGGCTTCGCGGCCAACGGGCGCAAAGCCCGGCCAGCCGCGGAAACGCCCGAAGCACAACGTCGCCCCCAGCAGAAACGTCGTAACCATGAGCTCGGACTGGCACGCAATCCACTGCACTGTCGCGACGTGGCCCGGGTGAATGGCGAACAGCACCGCCACACCCCATGCCAGCCAACTCGACGCACCACAACAGCGCAGCAGCACAAACAGCAGCACGCATACCGCTAGATGCCAGAGCAACGAAACGGCGTGCATCGCGCCGGCGTTCCAGTCGAGCAACGTGTAGCTGGCCTTCATCAGGCCGAACGCGAGGGGTCGAAAAAACCGCAGCGTGACATCCGGCAGCCACCAGAGCTCGATCGTGCCGCCGACGAGTTCGAGTCGACAAGCGTCGGCCAGTTCCGCGAGTGACCAGCCACAGTTGCGCAATTGGCGCATATGGGCGTAATCATCCATGAACCAGCCAAGCTGCAACGCCTGGCCGTGTACCGCGAAGATGATCCCTGCCAGCGCTGCAACGCCCAGCAGGCGACGCAGGCATGGTGGAACGGCAGCGTTACGCGGCGCCGGGGTGGTCATTGTCCGCTGGCGGCGGGGGCTGTCTCGCCGTCGGCCGGCACATCGGGGCTGTCGGGGGCTGTCTTCGCCTTGGCGGCCTGTTGCTCGCTGGCCTGTTGCTCGAGCGCGGCCAGTTCAGCCTTGCTGGGCAGGTGGGCGCCAAAGATCGGCACGAGCACGCCGGGCAGGGCCCACACGAGCTGCACCAGTCGCACGCCGAGCGCCAGGGCCACCGCCTGCGATGCGGTGTTGAGCCCGCTCTGCGTGAAGAAGTGGACGTAAGCCGCCTCCATCACGCCGATGGCCTGCGGCGAGCTCGGAATCGCCGCGATGAGGAAGCCGATCGCGACATAGACGAAGTAGGTGAGCAGGTCACCGTGCATGTGCAGCGCGCGGGCAAGCACGAATGCACTGAGGACGACGACGGCCTGCAGTACCAGGGACAGCGTGAGGGCGCCGGCCACGTGCCACGGATGGTGCCGCAGGGCGACGGTCGCCCGGCCGATGCGCAGCAGTTGCTGGCCCATGGGGAGCTTGCCGACCAGCTCGGACAGGCGCAGGGCCTTGCGGATGCGGCCGCTGAAGATCACGACGCCGCCCGCGGCGAGGCATGCGAAGATGATGGTCAGCGCGACGGCCAGGTAGCCGAACTTCTCGGGGTCCCAGTAGAGCAGCAGCGGGCCGGTGGCCAGCAAGACGACACTGAGCAGACCGATGGCGCGGTCGAGAAAGATCGTCGTGACCACCTCGGTCTTGTCGTGGGTGTAGTAGCTGATGTAGTAGGCCTTGACCAGGTCGCCGCCGGTGGTGCCGGGCAGGGCGAAATTGAAGAAGTTGCCGGCAAAAGTCAGCTTGAGCGCATTCCAGTACGCCAGCCGCAGCCCCTGGATCGCGACCATCAGCACCAGCCGATAGGACTGCAGGAACCACACCGGTGCGAACATGAGCAACGCCAGCAGCGCCAGCGGCTTGTTCAACTTGAGGACGACCGAGCGGACACCGAGGAGAATGACCGGGATGTCGCGGCCGTCCACCTGCTGGTAGTTCACCTCGTCGGGGGAAATCAGGGTCTCTTCGCCATCCTGCACGACGAGGAAGCCATCGTCGCGCTGCTCGAGCAGACGAACCTTGGTGCCGTCCTGCAGCTCGACCCGGTCGTGCCACTTGACGGTGTACGCCAGGAAGACAACGGCCGCCGCGCACAGACCCCAGCGCAGGACCAGGAACAGCCAACGAAAGCGGGACTTCTTCTCGGGTTTATCCGGCATCACCACTCTTGTTTACACGTCTCGCGTGTCGGTCGGCTCGGGATACGCTTCGAGCACTACGGTGCGTTAGGGCACCTCGTACACCTCGGTCGGCGGCAGCAGCCCCGGGCCGGGGTCGGGCGTCTTGCGCCGCAGGCCGGCCATCTCCAGCCGCGCCACCCAGCCGGGGGTCACGAATTCCGGGAACCCGTACGTCGCTTGCAGCCGCCGAATCTCGCGCCAGGAGAATACCACATGCGACACGCCTTGGGTACGCAGCCAGTCGATCGCCGCGGCGGGCGATGCTTGCGCGGCGTGTGCCAGCCACGGGTCCCGGCTGAAGACCACGCTGTAATCCACCTCGGGTGCGACGTAGAAGACCCGCGCCTCGCCAACGAGATACGCGTGGGCCGTCGGTGGTACGAGATCGTTGATCGGCTGGGCGGCGGCGAGGGCCTCGGTCGCGCCGACGAACGCCGGCAGCGGCACGCCATGTTCGGCCCACCATGCTTCGTGCTCGACCAGGATGCTCCGCAGGGTGACGCCGTTCCACACGGCGCTGCCGGCCGCAAGGAGCACCACGACCGTCGTCACGCCGGCGGTGGCTCGGGCGGACAGCCGCCAGGCCCAGTTCCGTGGGACGGCCAGGCCCGCGAGAAGGGCCAGCGGGATCACCGTCGGCACGACGAAGCGCCCCGGCATATGTGTCAGTGCCGCCCATGCGCTGACCATCATCAGCAGCCAGATCAGCAGCAGCAGCACCCCGCGCCGTCGACCTGCCACCACGCCGAGCAGCCCCAGCACGAACACGCCCGGGCCGAACATGCGCGCCGCGAGCAGCTCGTCGTACACGGTGCGCGCCCGGCTGGCGAGGTCGGCCTGCGCGGGTGGCAGGTGGTGGCCGCGCTCCCAGCGCGCGTCGAGCTCGGCGTCCCACGCCTTGCCGCCGAACCACGAGTACGCAAACGGATAGACCGGATTGCCGGTGAACGCCGCGTTGCGAATCAGCCACGGACTGAACGCAAGTACGGCGCCGCAGCCGAAAATGACAGCACCGCGCAGCCGCCGCCCGAATCCGCCACGCATCACGACCAGCCACGCGACAAGCAGCGCGACGACAATGAGCACCAGCGCCGTGTACTTGCACCCGCCCGCCAGCCCGGCACAGATCCCTGCCAGAAAGAGAACACGCCAGGGTGTTGGCGCCACCGGGGTTGCCTGTCCGGCGCCTTGGCGTCGCTGGACGTCGCGCAGCAGCAGCCCTGCCGCCACCGAGGCGAACAGCAGCATCCCCATCTCGACGTAGGCGAGCGCCCCGAGGTACGCCAGCCATGGCACCGAGCCTGCGACCAGCGCCACCACCACACGGGCCCAGCCCGGTCGGGTCCATGCGACCAGCGCCAGCACGGCGAACCCGCCGCAAAGCAGGTGCAGCAGCTGGGCCGCGACGGCCCCCGTCCACGGCCCGTCCGCCATGTACATCAACAGCAGATAGAGCATCTCCATCTGTTGCGGGAACGAGGTGTACACGTTGTGCGGCAGAAAGTGGATGTGGCCGGCTTCGTAATACTCGCGCGGACCCTGCAAATGGTATTCGAGGGCATCGTAGCCCTTGTTTTCCGCGTTCCACAGCACGCCGGGCGGAATCGTCGCCGCGAACAGCCCGATCACGAGCGGGACGGCCAGCGCCAACAGCAACAGCGCGACTAGAGCAGTGCGCCACAGCGCGGGGCGTGTGGCGCCGGCAGGTGCTTCCGGTGTCGGTGCCAGGATGATTCGTGCCAGGCCGATCGCCCAGCCCGCTGCGATGAGAACCCACGCCAGCGTGGGGCTGAGCCAGCCTGCCACGCCGACCACGAGGGTCAGTACGCCGAGCCACCCGAGGCCGAGCGCGACCGCGACGCAGACCTGCTGCAGCGCCTCGCGCCGGCCCAGGCCGAACCAGACCGTCGGCCACGCCCCCCAGCCGGCGGCGGCCGCCACCACACTGGCGGCCAGGGCGCCGTCATAAAGCACCACCAGCACCAGGGCGACGCCGCCGAGCCACAGGGCGCCACCGGCCCCGACGATGGCCAGGGCGGCGGCGGGCAGGTAGACCCAGCGCGGGTTGGCTGCGGGCGTGGCCGGACGCTGCTGGGGAGAAGCTGCTGACATGGCCCAACAAAGTCCCCAGCGGCGCGGTTCACGTCAAGCAGGAAAGGCAAAGTTGGGGCTGCAGGGGCGGGCAGAGAACCGCCCGCGGCGCCAACTCAACTGCTGAAGGTGCGGGCGATCGCCTCGACCAGGGCGTCGGCCAGGCGGCGCTGGTAGCTGCTGGTCGCGAGCCGGACGGCCTCGGCGCGGTTGGTCAGGAAGCCGCACTCGACCAGCACCGCCGGGCGGGAATGTCCCACCAGCACCCGGAAGCCGGCGCGGCGGACGCCGCGGCATTCGATGCCGGCGTCCTCAAAAGCGCTCACGATGCGACTGGCGGCCCGTTCGCTGTCGCTGGAGGCGACGCGCGCGATGTACACCGTTGCCCCGCGGACCGAGGAACGCCGCGAAGCGTCGGCGTGGATGGAGACAAAGAGGTCCGCCCGGGACCGCTCCGCCAGCGCGGCCCGGTCGTTCAACGGGATGAAGCGATCGGTGTCGCGGCTCATGATGACGTTTGCGCCGCGGGTGCGCAGCGCCGCCGCCACCAGCCGGGCGACCGCGAGGTTCACATCCTTCTCGACGGATGGTCCGACGCCGAGCGCGCCGGGGTCGCGACCGCCGTGGCCGGCGTCAATCACGATCGTCTTGCCGACGATGGGCCGCGCGAAAGGCGGTCGGACGATGCTGCGGGACAGCTGTCGCGGTGGAATCGGCACGACGGGGTCGGGTGCGCGCGTGCTGAGGATCGGCGCAGGGGGCGGTCCGAGCTGCGGGCCGCCGGGCGTTACGCAGCCGATCAGGACGGCGAGCACCAGAATTGGAAGAACAAGCCGACGCATATCGGCTCGCCATTCTAAGCGTTGGCCGCGGTCAGACAACCGGCACGGGATGCGGGCTTTGTGTGTTCGTGTGGTTCGGGGTATACCTGACCCCGAGGTGGGTTTTGGCAGGAGGTTGTTCATGGATGTCTTCGAAGCGATCGACAAACGACACAGCTACCGCGGGGCGTTTCGCGACGAGGCGGTGCCGCGCGACGCCCTGAAGCGGATTGTGCAAGCCGGGATCCGGGCGCCCTCGGGCAAGAACGCTCAGACGACGACCTTCGTGATTGTCGATGACGAAGCGCTCGTGCGGCAGATTGCGGACTTGCACCCGTCGAACACGGCGTTTCAGCAGGCCCGGGCGTTCATCGCCTGTGTGGTGCACCGCGACCCGACGCCCGTTTACGAGGGGCACAGCTTTGATATCGAGGACTGTGCGGCGGCGGTCGAGAACATGCTGCTGGCGATCACGGCCCTGGGGCTGGCGACGGTCTGGATCGACGGCTGGCTGCGCGTCCGCGACCATGCGGCGCAGATTGGGCGGCTGCTGGCGGTGCCCGCGGACAAGGTGATCCGGGTGCTGCTGCCGGTGGGGGTGCCGGCCGAGCAGTGGCCGCAGAAAGAGAAGCTGCCCTTCGCGCAGCGCGCCTGGCTAAACCGCTTTGGTGCGGAAAGTTAGGGGTTGGCGTACCGCCCGGGCCGGGGGATGTGGAATCTTGTCAGCCGGCCAGCACGGGGCTCGGAAAAGGGCGTACAATCCCTGCGTCGTGTCCGGGAAAGGGATACACGCATTTCGCGATCGGATACCACGGAGAATACCGATGGCCAGGAAGCAATTGATTGATCAGTGCCTGCGCTGCCTGCTGCTGGTGGCCCTCGCGTGGCCGCTGGCGGCGCGGGCCGACATCGTCGAGCTGTTTGACGGCACGCGCATCGAGACCGAGACCGTCACCTATCAGGATGGCCAGCTCGTCGTCGACGACGGGCGGGCGTTCCCGCGCAACGAGGTGCGGCGGATCATTGTCGGCGAAGCCACGACGAGCGAGGCGGGCCGCGCCCCGCTGATGGCCGGCGCCGAGGTGAAGGAACTGCTGGCCCAGGCCGACGCGGCGCGCGAGCGCTATCCGGACGTCGGGGCCGTCACGCTGGTGGATGATGGCAACTGGACGCTGCGGCCGGACGGCACGCACGTCGAGCGCTATCACAGTGCGACGCTGATCCTGAAGGAACCGTTCAAGTCGCTGGGCGCGATCCAGTTCGCGTACGAGGAGGGGCGCGAGCGGGTCAACCTGGTCCGGGCCCGCACGATCTCGCCGACCGGCGAAGTGCACGAGTTCGACCCGGCCGACCTGAAGGAGGTCAAGCCCACGGGCGGCATGCTCTTCTTCACCGAGTACAAGACCGTCAGCGGGCAGCTGCCGCAGGTCGAGGTCGGCTCGATCGTCGAGACGATCTGGGAGAAGGAAGTCTATGACCCCTACGACGAGGCGCTGTTCTTCCCGCGCTGGTACTTCGGCGGGACCGAGCCGTCGCTGCACAGCCGGGCGACGGTGCGCGTCCCCCAGGGGCAGGATCTGCATTACCAGGTGGGGCACCTCCCCGCCGACCAGGCCGCGCCCAAGCGCTGGACCGAGGGCGAGTACGATGTCTATCAGTGGGAGCTCGAGGACATCGAGCACGTCGTGTCCGAACCGGGCATGCCGCCGGTGGGCGAGGTTGTGCCGCACATGGCCGCGTCGCCGTTCGCGGACTGGGACTACATCTTCGACTTCCTGGGCAAGTTCCAGAAGAAGCACACCGAGGTCACGCCGGAGATCGAGGCCCAGGTTGCCGAGATCGTCGGGGACGCGGCCGACCCGGAGCAGAAGCTCGAGCGGATCTACCACTGGCTGCAGCGCGAGGTGCGCTACATTTCGATCAAGGGCAGCCTCGGCTCGGGCTGGTCGGGGCACCCCGCGACGCTGACGCTGCAGAACAAGTACGGCGACTGCATCGACAAGGCGACGCTGTTCGCGACGATGCTCAAGGCGGTCGGCATCAAGGCCGAGCCCGTGATCGTCGCCACCTATGGCCTGCCGGAGGACGACCGCGAGCTGCCGACCATGTACGGCAATCACGCGATCACCGAGGTGCATCTCAACGGCCGCAGCTTCCACCTGGACTGCACCGGGACGTCGTTCCGCTATCCGTACTTCCCGATGGTCGACCACGGTGTTTCCACGATCAACGTGCTGGAGCGCAAGATCGGCGAGGTCGAGGTGCCGCCGGCCGAGATGAACATGATCGACGCCAACATGAAGATGCGTCTCAAGGAGGATGGCACGCTGCAGGCGATCTTCAAGTTCTCGCTCAATGGCAGCATGGAGGGCTTCGCGCGGGCCGGGCTCGAGCAGATCAACCAGATGCTGCGCAAGATGGTCGCCGAGCAGATGATCAACTCGTTGTCGCCGGGGGCGAAGGTCGTCGACCTGGAGATCAGCGACGAGTCGGACCTCACCGTGCCGCTGGAGATCAAGCTCAAGATCGTCATGCCGGAGTACCCGACGTTTGCCGGTGACCTGATGATCTTCGAGATGCCGCTGGGCAAGCTGGCCAAGAGCGCGGCCGTGCTGACCGCGCTGGACGAGCGCGAGTTCGACATCCTCGTGCCATCGGCGATGGGGTTGCGGCAGACGGTGACGCTGCAGCTGCCCGACGGGTATGAGCCCAAGGGCCTGCCGGACGACGTGGCGTACAGCTCGCCGTACGCGTCCTACGAGGCGAGCTTCGAGTACGTCGACGGTGCCGTCGTGTACACGGACAAGCTGACGATGGACCGGCGGCGCGTGCCCGCGTCGGACTACGCGACGTTCAAGCAGTTGATGGAAGACTTCACCGACTTCGCCAAGAAGCCCCTGTTTCTCTACAAGCCGCGGAGCTAGAAACACATGAAACGCAACGTGATCTGTCTGGCGGTGCTCGTGGCGCTGGTTGCGCCGACCGGCGCACAGCATGCCCACGACGTGCTGTATCTGCAGGACGGGCTCGAGCACGTCGGGGAACTGGTGCGGATGAGCCCCGACGAGATCGTCTTCTGGATCCAGGGGGAAGACGAGCCGCGCACCTTCCCGCGTGACGAGATCAAGCGCCTCGATCTCACGCGGCAGCGCGAGGGCGACAGCGCCAAGACGGTGGCGGAGCTCGACGATCCGCTGCTCGACCGGTTGCTCGCGGCCCAGCCCACCAAGCTGGTGTATCCCGACTCCGGTTATGTCACCATGTATCGCCTGCACGACTTCGAGGTCGCGGACGACGGCACCTACACCCTACGCGAGCGCCGCGTGATCAAGGTGCTGCTGGAGCGCGGCAAGGACCAGGCCAACGTCGCGCGCTACTTCAAGAAGGGCGAGGAGACGCTGGACATCGACTTCGCCCGCACGATCAATCCGGACGGCTCGGTCACGCCGATCTCGGACGCCGGCGTCGACATCACCAGTGTCCACTCGAGCACGCCGGAGTACGAGAAGCTGTACCAGAAGAAGTTCGCGATGAAACAGCTCAAGGTGGGCTCGGTGCTCGACTACCAGGTGACCAAGCGCCGCCTGATGGCCGGCCCGCTGGATCCGTTCTACGTCACCGCGCTGTTCCGTGCTGACGAGCCGATTCTCGAGGCCGAGCTGCGGATCAGCGTGCCCGCGGGACGCGAGTTGATCTGGCACGAGGACCGCCTCGGCTCGAACGTCGCGACCTCGAAGGACGTCGCCGCTGGTCGCACGATCTACCGTGTCGTGGCGCGCAACTGCCAGCGCGTCGTGCCCGAACCGATGATGCCGCCCGCGGGCGACCTCTACCCGCGCGTGACGGCGGCCCTGGCGGACGACTGGGCCTCCATCGCCGACGCTTACGCCGCGGCGATGCGCAGCGCCGCGCAGCCCGGCGACGAGATCCGCACGAAGGTGGCGGCCCTGGTGGCCGACGCCGCCAGCCCGCGCGAAAAGGCCCAGCGCGTGTACCGCCACTTCGTTGAAGCCGTGCGCCAACTGTGGGTGCCGCCGAGCTCCTATAGTTACGCCCCGCGGCCGGTGGGCGAGGTGTACGCCAACCGGGCCGGCAACGCCATCGACAAGGCCATGCTGCTGGCGACGATGCTGAACGAGGCGGGTCTCGACAGCGGCGTCGTGCTGGCCTGCCCGCAGGGCAACGGCGAACTGCTCGCAGACGTCCCCAATATCCGCCAGTTCAGCGACGCGCTCGTGGCGGTCGATCTGCCCGACGGCCGCGTGCTGCTACCGGTCTACGACGAATCGGTGCGCTTCGGCCAGATGCCCGCGGGCTACCAGGGGACGCGCGGTCTGCTCGTCAAGGCCGGTGGGGGGCAGCTCATCGATGTGCCGCTCAACGATCCCTCGGCCGAGGGCACGCGCGTGACATATCGCATGGCGCTGAACGCCGCCGGCGACCTCGCGGTCGAGAAGACCGAGGAGTACTTCGGCAACGACGAAGTCTCGCGGCGTAACGCCTGGAAGGACCAGAAGGACGAGGAGCTGCGGCGCAGCTTCGAGATGGGGCTGACCGCGATGCACCCCAAGGCCCGGCTCGATGACTACACCATCGAAAACCTGCGCGATGTCACGCAGCCGCTGCGCTTCATCCAGAAGTACACCCTGGTCGACTACGCCATGCGCGCCGGCGACGACCTGCTCGTCTTCCAGCTCCCGGAGATCGCGTACGAGGCGAGCAGCGTCGGCAAGCCGACGCGCGAGTTTCCCATGAAGTGGTACCGCCGGTCGCGCAATCTCAACCGCATGGAGATCGCGGTGCCCGCGGGGTTCACGGTGTACTACGCCGGAAAGGACTACGCCGACGACTGTGGCATCGTGGCGTTCGAAGCGGACTTCTCGACACAGAACGGCACTGTGCGTTATGCGGACACGTTCACGCAGAACGAGCTGTGGGCGGCGCCGGCAGCGTATCCCGAGTACAAGGAGACCGTCGAAACGATGGCCCGGGTGCCGAAGGAGTGGGTCGTCCTCGAACGCGCGGCGAAGTGACGGATCAGCCCGCCGCACAGCGAACGGTAGATACGAAAACGGGCACGTGCCGCGGCGCGTGCCCTTGTCCTGTCGTGACCTGCCGACCGCGACGTTCCCCGGCTACGACTGCGACTTGCGGACCGCGCGCACGAGCCGGTCGTGAATCTCGGCCGCGTGGCCGACGTGCTGCCAGTCGATGGGGCGCTGCCCGTCGTCTTCGGACGTCATCTCGATCGTGCCCAGCCCGATCGTGCGCTGGAAACTGTCGACATTCAGATCCACCCGGCTGATACGGGCCAGCGGGCAGGCCGCCATGTCGACATGCAGGATGCCGCGAAAGCGCATCACGCGCCGATTCGTCAACACGTACAGCTTGCTCGCCCACTGCAGCGTCGCGATCCCCACGCGCAATGCCGCGATGCCCAGCACGACCTGAAACGCGACCAGCCCCTGCACCGTCCAGCCGTGGCGCATCGCGATGGCGATGGCAACCGCCACGATCGTCGCCGTCACCAGCCACTTGAACGAGACGATCGGGATGAACCACACGGACGGCTTGATCGAGATCTGGACGACCTCGTCGTCGTCCAGCAGCTCGAGCTTGGCCGTCTTCGGCGCGGTTACGGGGGTCGCCTCGACACTGGGGGGCGCCTCGGCCGCGACGCTGTCAAAGCGGTCTGGCTTGCTCATGGCATCAACTCCGGATGGAGCACGGCCACATGCGGCAGATTCCGGTAGTGGTCGTCGTAGTCCAGTCCATAGCCGACCACAAACAGATCATCGATGTCGAATCCGACAAAGTCAACGGAAACATCCGCCGGCGCCCGCGCCGGCTTTCGCAGCAGCACCGCCGTCCGCAGGCTCTGGGGCTGCCGCTCGGCGATCATCGCGTGCACCCGGCGCAGCGTTCGCCCGCTGTCCAGAATATCATCGACCACCAGCACGTGCCGTCCTGATACGTCCCCATTGAGCTCCAGGACGGTTTTGGGGGTCCCCGGCGTGGTCGAGCGGCCCGGGTAGGTGGACACCTGCACCAGGGCGATTTTCATCTTCAGCGGCAGCTCGCGGATCAGGTCGGCCAGGAAGATGATCGACCCCGATAACACCGGCACCAGCGTCAAACCGACCTCATCGTCCGCATAGGTCGCGGCGATATCGGATGCGATCTGGCGCACCCGGGCCTGAATCTGCTCCTTGTGGATCAGGATGCGGGCAATGTCGGCTTCCAAGACTTGCTCCCGGCAGGGGGCGCAGCATCTGCGGTCTGGGCGTCAGCTCGGTTCGGCCGGGGCCGCGACGCCGATGTCCGCCAGGAGCTGACGCACGTCCGCGGCCAGCAGGTCCCGGCCCAGCGCCATCAGGTACGCGTCAACGGCCTCCAGACGCCGCTCCGCCAGCGCCCGCGTCGTCTCGTACCGGAAATCGTTGTTGAGCCGGAGGGCCCAGTATCCGTACTCCCGCTGCCGCTGCCAGCTGTCGTATAGCTGCTGCAGGGGGCGACCCTCGGCCTGGTACTGGCGGTGCTGCCGCAGGAGATACAGCGTCCCCACCTCGTCGAGCGTCTCGGCCTCCGCCAGCACCCGCGCCTCCACCCGGCGGGCATTGCGGTCGTTGCACTGGCGGATAATGTCGGCGGCGTCGCGGACCATGGCACTGGGCAGGATGGGGCTGGCCTCCTCCTGGAGCATGGCCGCCCCGAGTTCCCGCTGGATGTCGTTCGTCGGCCGGCTCAGCAGCTGCCACCGCTGCCAGCGGCCCTGCTGGTACTCCACGATCCAGCCCGCGTCATGGAACAGAGCCGCCGCCGTGAGGGCTTCAAGGTCCGCCGACTCGGCCTCCACCTCCGGCAGCCGCACCAGCATCCGCGCGATGCGCATGGTACGTTCGCTGTGCTCCCAGAGCCACAGGTCACTGGTCGTCTCGTCAATGCTGACCGTCAGCAGTTCCTTGGCAAGCGGGATCAGGCGATCCGTCTGCATACGCCACCAGATCTTGACGTGCCGAAAACGCTGCTTTGCGGCGGGCGATCCGGCGAGCCGCGTTGCGCCAACCTCTGTTCCGAGCCGCAATTGGACGGAGTGTATCGGCCCGGCGCAGCGGCAGCAAGCGAGCGAACGCGGGCCGATCGCCACCGCACGCTGCGTCGGGCGCCGGCGTCACGCGGGTGCAGAGACCGATAAGCGAACGCCGCCGCGCAATCATGGCCTGCTGTCGTGCGCGGTTGCAGGTTCGTGTTGCCGCACGGGTCCGCTGTGCCATGCCGCATGCGGGATTCACGGTAATGCGAAGAGGGGCGCCCTTCCGGCCGATGAGTAGGGAAGAAGACGTTTCGGTCGGGACGTGCGCAGCTCCTGTACGGGCGGGGGCGGCGCCGCGTCGCGCCGACCGAGAATGCACAAGCGCGCATCGACGGACAAGGAGCAACGATGTCGTCTGGTTCCGCCGCATCGAATGCCCCCGGGCGAACGCTGAGCCCCGAACTGCAGAAGGCGCTGGGACGCGTGACCGAGATCTCCTCGCTGCCGGAAGTCACCACGAAGATCGTCCAGGTGGTCGAGGACCCGCGGGCCACGGCGCGTGACATGCACGACATCGTGCGCAACGACCCGGCCCTGGCGGCGAAGATTTTGAAAGTCGTGAACTCGGCCTTTTACGGCCTGCCGTCCCAGATCGCCAGTTTGGATCGCGCGATCCTGATGCTCGGCCTGAGCGCGGTCAAGAACATCGCCCTGGCCGCCTCGCTGTCCCGCATGTTCAAACCCGAGGCGGTCTCGGAGCAGTTCGCCGCCCGCGACCTGTGGCGTCACTGCATCGCGGTCGGCGTCGCGGCGCGCGAGGTGGGGCGCCTGGCCCGCCTCGACGAGGCCGACGAGGCGTTTGTCGGCGGCCTGGTGCATGATATGGGCCTGATCGTCGTGCAGCAGATGTTTCCCGAGAAGCTCCGCGAGGTCGCGGACACCTGCTATGCCCAGCCGCAGGAATTCTGCGATGTCGAGGACCGGCTGGTCGGGGCCGACCACCAGCTCTTCGGCTTCGAGCTGGCGGCGCGCTGGAAATTCCCGCCGGGACTGCGCTACGTCATCGGCTTTCATCACGAGCCCATGGCGGCGCCGCTGGAGTATCGCAAGATGGTGATGGCGGTCTACGTGGCGGACACCATCTGCTGCCGCGGCCAGTACGGCTTCTGGCTGCCCGGGTCGACGCAGGAAGTGACCGGGGATATGCGCGAGGAGCTGCGCATCACCGAACAGCAGATCGCCGACCTTAACGAGATGCTGCCCGACCGCGTCGACGAGGCGGAACGCGTCTTCGTGGACGATTCGCACTAGAAGGAACCCGATGATGTCCAACGGGGCGGCCCACAACGCGACCACGGTGACAGCCGCGAACAAGACGCTGTCGCCCATGCTGCAGAAGGCCCTGGCCAAGGTCACCGAGCTCGGCTCCATGCCGGAAGTCACCGCTCGGATCGTCGAAGTCGTCGAGGACCCCAAGACCACCGCCAAGGAGATCCAGGCCGTCGTGCAGCGCGACCCCGCCCTGGCCACCAAGATCCTCAAGATCGTCAACTCGGCGTTCTACGGCCTGCCGTCGCAGATCGCCAGCCTCGACCGTGCGATCCTCATGCTCGGGCTCACCGCGGTGAAGAACCTCGCGCTGGCCACCTCGCTGACGCGCCTGATGCAGACCGGTCCCATCACCGAGACGTTCTCCGCGCTCGACCTGTGGCGCCACAGCGTGGCCGTGGGCGTCTGCTCGCGCGTGTTGGCGACCAGCGCCAAGTCGATGGTGCCGGACGAGGCGTTCGTCGCCGGGCTGGTGCACGACATGGGCCTGATCGTCGCGCAACAGGTCATGCCCGACAGGCTGCGCGAGGTCGTTGACACCTGCACCAACCAGCCGCAGCCGTTCTGCGCCCTCGAGGGCGCCGTCATGGAAGCGGACCACCAGGCGCTGGGCGGCGTGCTCGCCATCAAGTGGAAGTTCCCGCCCGGCCTCCGCTATGCCATCGCCTACCACCACGAGCCGCGTACGCTCCAGCCCGAGTTCCAGCGCACCGCAGCGCTGGTCTATGTCGCCGACACGCTCTGTTGTGACGCGCAGTACGGCATGTACCTGACGGCGCGCGGCCAGGAGCTCTCGGACGAAGTGCTCGCGCTGGCGGGCGTGACCCGCGCCCAGATCAGCGCCGCCATGGAAGGCCTCAGCGAGCAGGTCACCGAGGCCGAGCAAATTTTTGCCCCCGAGTAACACCTTCCAGACGTCCCGCAGCGCAGCTGGCCGCCATCGCTGCGCACGCCGTGCAGCGCTGGGAATTCACCGCGGGGGCCTCATCCCGCGTCGCGCTTCTGGCACGTAAGATCCGAAAGATTCTGATCTTGGGCGCGGTCGCCCTGATCGATATACCCCAGTGAAGGGTGGTGCCGGTTGGCGTAGTACGCCACTCGACATCACACCCGGCAGCGGATTTCGTCGCAGGGCCGCGAAGTGGTCGCACGGGTTCGGGGTGTTCGCGTGCTGCCGCCAGTCGTGCCGACGGGTCGCGAGAAGGAAAAAGGGGTGCATCTGTGCGCGTCCGCCTTCGTCAGTCTGTCAGGGCCGCCAGGCTTGGGTGCTTCGGAGAAGCCCCACCGCCGAGGGGCGAAGGTGGACGAACCCCTGGCCGACCGGTCCCGTGTTCGCGCCGCCCTGCGAGTCCATAACGAGCCCTCAACGCGCGCACCCCAGTGCCCACGCTATCCCAAGCGCGCGTCTTCACCGCCATCGCGCTGACGTATCGCACGACGGCGCGGTGGCGGCACCTTCCACCTCCGCTGCAACTCGTTCAGGAAAGCACGACGCGCACCGCCGCCCCTACGGCGCCATCTGCGGCAGCGGCGCATCGCCCACCGGCTCGGGCTGCGTCGGATCATCCGGGTTCCACGCGACGACATCCGATCCGCCGCACAGCGGGCAGGTCGGGATTGGCGGCGGTCGGGGCGGGCCACCCGCAGGGTCGGGCACGAGCGGCGGGACAAAGCGCTTCGCGCAATCGCGGCAGAGGTACCACATGTACACGGTGCGCTGGCCGGTGGCCGGGTTCACGAACGGCGCGCGCTCGCCCACCCGGTAGGTGACGGCCACGTCCACGCCCGTCTCCAGGCACACGCCGTGGATGCTGAACTCGTCCGGGATCCGCGTGCCGCCGGTGCTGCGCGTCAGGTACAGCCCGACCGCCACGCCCAGCATCGCCACGGCCGCCATGCCCAACAGAACGCTCTTGGTCTTCTGGTTCATGAGTTACCGCGCTGGCGTTGTGCTAGTCACGCTCGTTCTTGTCATTGGGGAACTTCTTCCACAGCTCGTTCCGGCTGCGATAGTTGCAGTTCAAACGCAGCGGGAACGACTTCGGATACCAGTCGTACGGGTACTCACCGGTCGCGCCGGGCCGCTCGGTGAAGACGGGCGTGCGCCCGCGCCACTCGGGAATCTGGCCGCGGTACTCACCGTCGCAAAGGCGCGAACCGGTCTCCCCCGGCAGCCAGGTGAACACCGCCGCCGTGTTGACCAGGCTGAAGCGAAAGTCCATGTGGCCCTTGGGCATGCGCGGCTGCACCAGCGACACGTGCGAGTCGGCAAAGAGCACATTTGCGCCGTAGTGCTTGCCGTGCCGCCAGGAGCACATGGCACCCTGCCAGTTGGGGGTGAAGATGTCGGGCGTGCTGCCGTAGATCTTGTGGTACAGCTGCCACTGGGTACTGAGGTTGCCGGTCCAGGCCCAGTTGCCGTCGATCGCAAACACCTGGCGTGACGCGCTGGGGTGGCGATCCTCCGGCCAGTTGAAATTGAACAGCGCGTTCAGCGCGTAGCTGGTGCGGACCCCCGGTCTCTTTTCCCGCGACAGGCCGAACTTGTCCACGAAGTTGAAGTCCCAGCGGATGCCGCGTTCCTTGCACGGCGGGTCGGGGCGCTTGTCGGTCGGGCAGAAGCTGATGTCGACGAGGCCGGTGTAGTCCATGTCATAGAGCACGTCGACCCACGTCAGCATGACATTGCCGTCGTTGGCGACATAGTCGCCGTCGTCCCAGGTCGGGTTGTAGCCGTTGTTCTCGTACTGGCAGTTGGCGACGGCCCGGCCGATCTGCTGCAGGTTGGCGCCGCACTTGACTTGCTTGGCCTGCTCGCGCGCATCGCCGAGCGACGGCAGCAGGATCGATAGCAGCAGGGCGATGATCGCCACGACCACGAGCAGTTCGATCAGTGTGAAGCCTTTCATGCTGACGGGCATGGGTGCTCTCCGCGATTGGCTCGATACATCCTGATCGGCCGGCGTGTCGGCAGCGCGACACGCGAACCGTACAGCAAGCGAGAATCCTGCTGCGCGTGCGACGCGTTCCGTCGACGGCGGCGCCGAGAAGCCGGCCGCGACCGCCCCGTGAGCTACAATCGCAGGCAGCGCAACGTGTTACGAACGCTTCTCATGATAAGCGAAACCGCATCGCGCGACCAGCGGAAATCCCGTCTTTAGATCCGAGGCCACGCCGCGCCAACCACCCGGTACGCCGCCTTGTCCCCGTCGGGTCGGAGATCGCGCTGCTTCGTCTCGATCCTCGGCAGGCCAGCGCGCTACCTGGTCCGGCGGGACGGGCCTGCCCCCGCCGCCCGGCGACGCTATCATGCGAGCCTGGCGGCCGCCGCCGCGATACCGCATCCGCGAAACAGCAGCAGCGCAGGAGACCCCGTGAGCTGGCTCAGTGAAACCCGCCAACGGAAGGCCGTCGTCGGCATGATCCACGTCCCCGCCCTCCCCGGCACGCCGCGGAACAACGCCAAGGTGGCCCAGATCGTCGCCGCCGCCGCCGGCGAGGCCCACACGTACACCCAGGCCGGCCTCGACGGCCTGCTCATCGAGAACATGCACGACGTGCCGTATCTCGCCGGCGCGGTTGGCCCGGAAATCACCGCGACGATGACGGCGGTTGGCGTTGCGGTGCGGCAAGCCAGCCCGTTGCCGCTCGGTGTTCAGATTCTCGCCGCCGCGAACCGCGAGGCGCTGGCCGTCGCGCACGCCTGTGGGGCGGCGTACATCCGCGTCGAGAACTTCGCCTACGCCCATGTCGCCGACGAGGGGCTGCTCCCGACCGCCGAGGCGGGTCCGCTGCTGCGCTATCGCCGGCAGATCGGGGCCACGGGCGTGGGCATCATCGCCGACGTCAAGAAGAAGCACGCCAGCCATGCGATCACCAGCGATGTGCCGCTGGAGGAGGCGGCCCGCACGGCGGCGTTCTTCGGGGCCGACGGGCTGGTCGTGACCGGCCGCGCTACCGGCGAAGAGACGCTGGTGGAGGATGTCGCCACGGTGCGGGCCGCGGCGGACGTGCCGGTGTGCATCGGGTCGGGACTGACGGCCGACAACCTGGCGCGCTACTGGCGGCACGCGGACGTGTTCATCGTCGGGTCGCACTTCAAGCAGGACGGCTTCTGGGCCAACGCGATCGACGCAGCCCGCCTCGAGCGTTTCATGGCAGCGGTTGCGGCGCTGCGCTGACCCCCTCACGCCGGTTCTTCATCCTGCGACGGCATCAGGCGTTTGACCAGCCAGATGATCAGCGGCAGGAGTCCGAGCGCGGCGCAGACGGACGCGACGATGACCAGTTCGCGCGTCGGCTCGGGCTTGTGGAATCTCTCGAGCGACGTGAGCTTGGTGTGTTCGCGATCGACCTTGCGCGATTGGGCGAGGATGCGCTGCCGGAGGCGGCTGTCCGGCTCTTCCGGGATCCGCTGATCCTCCAGCCGCTGCAGCTCGGTCTGCTCGTCCGCAAGCACCTGGCGTTGCGCTGCGATTTCGCCCGCTTCTTTCAGTCGCACGATCCACACCACCGCCAGGGCCGCCAGCCCCAGCAGCGCCCCGACCAGCGCCACCCAATAGATCAGCTTCCACGGTACGCCCACGAAGACCGCGGCGATATCGAACTTGTCCGGCGGGTGTTCGGGAATCGCCGTGTGTGCCGGCCAGTAGGTGCGGCCTTCCGCTTCATCGTCGTCTTCGGTGCGCGTGCGGTGGGCCTCGCCGGTCTTGCGGTTGAAGCCGCACTCGACGCACAGCACGGCCTCCGGCGCCAACGGTGTGCCGCAAACCGGGCATTTGCTGTCGTCTTTCTTCGGTTTGGCCTTGGCGGCCGGTTTGGCGGCGGACGCAGCCTGCAGGATGAATCTGGCATCACAGCCCTTGCAGGGCACCTTCCGCCCGAGGGCCTCCGCGGGCACCATGTAGGCCTTCTTGCAGTGCGGGCAATGGACGCGAACCTTGCTCATCAGGCGACCCTCCGCTGATTCGGGGGCATCTCGCTGGCACGCGCACCACGCGACGGCGGGGCGCCGACCGGCATCTCCGATATACTCGCCCCGGAGCTATGGTTGTGTCCAGTTCATCCAACGCGACGGACCCCGGCCGCCTCGTTGTCATCTGCGGCTGCATGTTCGCCGGCAAGACGGGGCGACTGATCGCCTGCCTGGAGGCGGCCGCGACGGCGGGGCGGCGCGTCGTGGCGTGCAAGCACGCGCTCGATGATCGCTATGACCCCCGCGACCTGGTGACCCACGACCGCCGGCGACTGCGCGCGACCCCGGTACGCGACGCCGCGGAAATCCGACAGCAGGTGGCAGACGCGGACGTTGTCGGTATCGACGAAGCGCATTTTTTCGGACGTCGGCTCGTCGCCGCGGTGGCGGCGCTGCGCGGGGCGGGGCGGCTGGTGTACGTGGTCGGGCTCGAGTTCGACGCCTGGGGGCGGCCGTTTCCGCCGCTGCCTGAGCTGCAGGCGATTGCGGACGAGGTCGAGCGGCTGCGGGCGCCGTGCAGTGTTTGCGGCGCGCCGGCGCCGTATTCGCAGCGCATGGTTCCGGTGACGGACGAGCACATGGTTGGCGGCCCGGCCGAGTACGAGCCGCGCTGCGAGCGCCATTTCGAGCCGTTGACGGTGCCGGCGCCGGCGTACGAGTAGCGGGCGCGGCGTGTGAATTTCGGCGCTCCGGTATTGACCGGGGGCGCAGGACGCGATATTTGAGATCTTTGCGTTACCCTGCGGCGCGTGAGAGACCGTGGGGGTCCCCCGATATTCGTGAGCGAGGAGACTGGACCTGTGGCCAAGCCGAAGGTTGGCGTAGTCGGTGGCGGCGTCGTGGGTGGCGCCATGCAGCGGCTGTGCGGTGACGACACCGTCATCTATGACCCGTTCCACCCCGAATACAAGAACAACAAGGAGCAGATCAACGCTTGCGACGCGGTCTTCGTCGCCGTGCCCACGAAGATGTGCGACGACGGCAGTTGCGACACCTCGATCGTCGAGGAGGTCTGCGACTGGATCAAGGCGCCGTTGATCATCATCCGTTCGACCGTGGCCCCCGGCACGACCGAGCGGCTCGTTGAGAAGACCGGCAAGACGATCGTCTTCCAGCCGGAATACCTCGGCGAGACGGTGGCCCACGTGTTCGGCAACA
Source organism: uncultured Planctomycetales bacterium (assembly GCA_964448675.1). Classification (GTDB taxonomy): domain Bacteria; phylum Planctomycetota; class Phycisphaerae; order UBA1845; family Fen-1342; genus CAYUZU01. The sequence goes on along the minus strand of CAYUZU010000003.1, from coordinate 56,868 downwards.
TGGCGGAGCGCGAGTTCGTCGTGCTCGGCGGTCGGCCCGAGGCGGTCAGCAAGGCGGCCGATTTCTACAAGCATTACTACAACTCGTACGTGCACCTGCACTTCTCCGATGCGACCACCGCCGAGGTGTGCAAGTACATGGAGAACGCGTTCTACGCGGTCAAGGTCACGTTCGTGAACGAGTTCTATGACATCGCCAGGGCGCACGGTGTGGACTTCAACGTGCTGCGCGAGCTGTGGCTGGCCGACACGCGCATCAGCCGCGATCACACGTTCGTCTATCCCGACAACCGCGGCTTCTCGGGCAAGTGCCTGCCCAAGGACTGCAACGCGATCGTGTACTCGTCGCGGCAGCGCGACTACGAGCCGGAATTCATGGCGGCCTGCCTGAAGATCAACGACAAGTTCCAGGCAATGAACCGCAACCGCTAGCTTCCAACGTGAACCCCCCGCACACAGGCTGAGCGCCGGGTCTTCGGGCCCGGCGTTTTGCTTTCCATCGCCCTTACGACGCCCGCCCGAGGATGCCATGCACCCATGCACGCAGGTCCGCGCCGCCGTAGATAATCACCAGCACCATCGCGCCCCACAGCAGCAGTGCGGCCTGGAACGGGCGGTCACGCAGCACGACATCCGTCGGCCCGCTCACCCGCCCGTGCTCGACCAGCAGCGTGAAGCGGAAGATCGCGAACACCACGATCGGTAGCGTGTACACCAGGTAGATGTTGCCGAACACTTCGCGCGTGCGGAGGTCGGTCGCGTACAGCATGAACGTCACCACCGCGATGCCCGCCGTCAGCGTGGTCATGTGATTGAGCAGCTCGGGCGTATACAGCGCCAGCGTCCTGCGGTGCCGCACGGCGTGCCCCTCTTCGCGCGCCGCCAGCTCGTTCAGCTCGCAGCGCCGCTTGCTGAAGCCCATGAACAGGCACAGCGTGAACGTGCACAGCACCAGCCAGTGCGAGATCTCCACGTGCACCACGACCGCGCCCGCCACCGCCCGCAGCACGAAACCCAGGCCGATCATGATCACGTCCAGCAGCGCGACGTGCTTGAACCACAACGTGTACAGCCCCTGCAGGCCCAGATAGACCAACGCCACCACGAACAGGCCCACGTCCAGCCACCACGCCCCGCCCAGCCCGACGATCAGCAGCGCCAGCAGCAGCGCCACCGCGTTGCCCACCGGCACGCGCCCGGACGCGAGCGGCCGCGACGCCTTGCGCGGGTGCAGTCGGTCCTCATTGCGATCGTGGACGTCGTTGAAGACGTAGACCGCGCTGCTGACCAGACAGAAGCACGCGAACGCCAGCAGCACGGCGCTGACGTTGTCCCACTGCACCTGCCCTTCCACGATCAGCTTGTGGCCGAAAACCACGCCGGCGAACAGGAAGAGGTTCTTCGTCCACTGGCCCGGTCGCATCAACTGGATGTAGGGCATGGCCTCTCCTGCCGAACGCTGCGTGCGTGCACGAAGACGCGCCCCGCACCGCGCCAGCGGGGCCGCCGGGCCCATTGTGCGGCGCTGCGCGCGGCCGGTCAACGCATGCGTTGCGGCACGCCTTCAGCAGCGCTCCAGGGGCGGGTGTGGTCCCCGCGCGCCAAGGCGCTGTGAACCGTGCGGTTCACCTGGTCAATCATGTCGCCCGTGCTGCTACTCCACCGGCAGCGCCGCATCGTTCGCCACGTCATCCGGCAGCGTCCAGCGCGTCGGCTTGAGCCGCGACGTGCGCACTGCACCGCCGCGCTCCAGCCCCAGCGGCAGGTGCAGCTCGGCAAACCCGTCGCCCGCGCCGACCGTCAGGTGCAGTTGCTCTTCACTCTGCTGCACCGTCAGTTCCGGTGGCCGCTCGCTGGCGGCCCGGCCCGTCACCAGCACCGTCACGAACAGGTGTGTCTTGCGATTGGGTTCGGTCGGTTCAATCTCGACGCGTCCCCACACCGGCGTCTTGCCGAACGCCGGCCCGAGCAGCGTCGGGTCGCCCAGCCGATACCACGCATTGCGCGCGTTTCGCCGCGGGGCCGGAATGATCAGTCGCTCGTAGCCCGCCGGCTCACCACCGATGTAGGGCCGACCCTTGTGCTGGCCCTCGGCGACACGCAGCGTCTCGGCCGGGCCCCCGACAAGGCGGACCTGACGCTTGCTGGGACGCACCGCGGCCAGCCATGCCGCGCCGTCGTTTTCTGTCCACCGCACCCACTGCGCGTCGCTGTGCAACCACACGCCGGCGTCGTTCGTCGCGCCGGCGATCTGCGTCACGTCTGTAAGGGCGTCTCCGTCGACCGTCGGCCGCGCCGGCAGGTTCAGGATCCACGTCGGCGGCGACCGCCCGCTTACCAGTTCCGCGCGATCGACCACGACCAGGATGTTACCGCCGGCGAAGATGAACTCCCGCGTGTAGGTCTCGAAGACACGGCGGTTGTAGGCCGGCTGCAGGTCCAGCGCCAGGTAGGCGGCGCCGTCATGCTGGCCATACGCCAGTTGCCGGCCGGTGGCGCGCTCCTGGGCTGCCAGCGGCGTGGTGAAGTCGTCGCATGTGCCCTCGATGGGACGCTGTCCGCCCGCGGGCAGATAGCGGCTACCGTACCACTCCTCGACGCGCGCCGCGTCCCAGCAGAGCAGCGCGTTATGCGCGATCGTCGCCGTGAAGAACTGCTCGAAGTCGAACGGCTCCTCCCGCCGTCCCAGCCGCTGCTTGCCTTTCTTGCTCGGCACCGCTTCAAACGTGATGTCCTGCGCGGCGTCGATGGCCAGGTGCCCGCCGCGGTAAACGAGGAAATGTCCCGCGTCGAAGTGTTGCCGGCGGCGCAGACACGGCTGGGCGGCGTCGATCCAGACCGCAGTCGCGGTCGGGTCAATCCCGCTGCGGAACACGACCGAACTGCCGAGGTTGCGCGCCAGCGGCAGTTTCGCGGGCTTGGCGGCGGCCACGTCGTGGATGTCCAGCGCGATCGGCACCCACCGCCACAGGCCGGCCAGCGGGCTGCTCTCGGTGCGCAGATCGGCCTCGACCTGTCGCGCGACCAGCGCTGCCGCCGGGTCGCCGGTGCGCGCGGCGATCAGGTGGGCCGTGACGGGCAGCAGGTCGTCGAACGCCGGTGCGGGGGTGAGTGGGGCGGCATTGCCGTCGTCGCGGATGAAGTGGTGCCGCAACGCGGGATGCGCAGTGCCTGCGAAGACATAGTGCTCCAGCCAACGACCGAGCGTGTCCTTCTCGGCGGCCCACAGATCGTTCTCGACGAGGTGTCCGCCCAGCTCGAGCAGCAGGGCGGTGTCGTTCTCCTCACGCGCGGCGACGGCGATCCCGGTCGGGCTCAGGCCGCGCCATTCGACGAACGTCGGCAGCGTCTTGAGCACGTACTGCCGCCCGTCCTTCAACAACGTCGCCCGCAACAACGCCCAACTCGGGTTCGGGTCATCCTCTTCGTCTACCGCGATCGCCAGCGCCAGCGCCGCCAGCTTCTTGCGAAACACGCGCGGGTACAGCGGGCTGTCGCTCGCCACCAGCGGCTCGGCCCCCTCCCGCAATGCCAGCACCAGCGAGCGCCGCGCCGGCGGCTCCAGGTCGTCCCAGCACCAGTCGAGCGCCAGCACCATTTCCATGATGTCGCCGGTGATCCAGTTGGGCTTGCGGAAGGCACGGTTGACCAGCGCCAACCGGCTGGCATCACGCGGATCGTCCGAATCGATCAGGTGCAGAAACGCCGCCGCCGCCAGCTCGCCCGGCAGCGGTTGCTCGGCCGCCCCCCGCGCGACGTGGCTGCGCAGGATCTGGTAGTCAGCGGCCCGGCGGCCGAACTTGCCCCATGCCGCCGGGGCCCCGGTGGCGTCGCCGACGCCGCATGCGTGCCGCAGCCGCGGCAGATCGTCCGCCGCTATCAACAGGCGCGGATGTTCGCCGGCCTCGGCACGCCCCGCGGAAAGCAGAATCACAAGCAGGAGGATACAGCCGCCGTGACGGCGAGCAGGGGGGTGAACAGACACCGTATTGCTCCAGTCGGAGGGCCGGGATGGTACTGAATGGTCGTAGCGTGATCGCAGACCGGCCCGGCGCCAAGGCGCCAAAGCCCGATAGTCCGGCGGCCCCGGGGGCGGCGCCGGATGCCCGGCGCCGGCCGAGATTATTTCGCACCGAATTGGTCATGATTGTGCTACGATCATTCTGCGTGGGCCAGGCCCGAATCCCGACCAGCTTGCAGGGGCAGCATCATGACCGGTCGCTTCGACAACGTGCTTGACACCATCGGCCGCACGCCGCTGATTCGGCTCAACCACATCGCCCGGCGACTGCCGTGTCCGATTTACGTCAAGGTCGAGTTCTTCAATCCCGGCGCCAGCACCAAGGACCGCATCGGCCGCGCCATGATCGAGCGCGCCGAGCAAGCCGGCCTCATCCGCCCCGGCGTCTCGACCATCATCGAGGCGACCGCCGGCAACACGGGGGTCGGCTTGGCGCTGACCGCTGCCGTCAAGGGCTATCGCTGCATCTTCGTCCTGCCCGACAAGATGAGCGACGAGAAGATCAGCCTGCTGAAGGCGTACGGGGCGGAGGTCGTGATCGTCCCGAGCGACGTCCCGCCCGACTCGCCGGAAAGCTACGCCGGCGTGGCGAACCGCCTGCTCAACGAGATCCCCAACGCCTGGCGACCCGACCAGTTCCACAACCTCGCCAACCCCGAGGTGCACTACGCCTCCACCGGCCCCGAAATCTGGCAGCAGACCGACGGGCGTGTGACCTGCTTCGTCGCCGGCATCGGCACCGGGGGCACGATCTCCGGCGTCGGGCGCTACCTCAAGGAGCAGAACCCGGCGGTGCGCATCGTGGGGGCTGACCCCGAGGGCTCGGTGTTGTCGGGGGACTCGCCCAAACCATGGAAGGTCGAGGGCATCGGCGAGGATTACGTGCCGCAGACCTTCAACAGCCACGTGGTCGATGACTGGGTCCGCGTGTCGGATCGCGAGTCGTTCCAGACGGCGCGCATGCTCGCCCGGCGTGAGGGCCTGCTGGCAGGCGGCTCGTCCGGGACGGCGGTCGCGGCGGCCGTGCGCTACGCCGAACGCCTGACCGCCGATGACCTCGTGGTGGCGATCGTGCCCGACACGGGTCGCAACTACCTCAGCAAGTTCTACGACGACCAGTGGCTTGCGGAGCAGGGCTTTGCCGATGATGTCCGCCACCCGGCGACGGCTGGTGAGGTCGCCGCCACCCGCGGCCCGCGTGAACTGCTCTGCCTGTCGCCGGACCACACCGTGCTCGATGCGCTGGAGCTCTGCCGACAGCATGCAATCTCGCAGATTCCCATCCTGGAGGATGGGCGGAGCGTGGGGGCGATTCAGGAAGTCACGCTGGCGCGGCTGCTGCACGACGGCCTCGACGAGCAGCACAAGCCGCTGCGGGAACTGATGGCACGGCCGTTGCCCGAGGTCGTGGCCGAGACGTCGGTCGACGAGGTCTACCGGCTGCTGATGGCGGGCAACACGGGGGTATTGGTGCGGCAGGCGGGGCACATCCGTGGCATCATCACGCGAATCGACCTGGTGGAATACTGGCATGGGCTGCAAGACGCGCGTGCCGGCAGCGCGTAGAATACGAGTTCATATTGGCTGCCCGCAGTTCGGGCATTGCGCGACGCGGCCGTTTCGCATGGTGGGATCCAGCGCGGCGCGCCCCCGTGTCGCGGGACCAGAGCACTGCTCGTATCCAGCGTGAGGCGATCCATGCGGTTCGCATCGAAGGCGATTCATGTCGGTCAGGCGGCGGATCCGGCCACGGGAGCCACCGTACCGCCGATCCATGTCACCAGCACCTACACCCAGCAGGCCCCGGGCGTTCACAAGGGCTTCGAGTATTCGCGCTCGGCCAACCCGACCCGGCTCGGTCTGGAGCAATGCCTCGCGGCCGTCGAGAATGGCGCGGCCGGGGCGGCGTTCGCATCGGGCCTGGCGGCCGAAACCGCCGTCGTGCACGCGCTCTTGCGGCCGGGGGATTCGATCGTCGCCTACGGCGACTTGTATGGCGGCACGTATCGGCTGTTCGAGAAGGTGCTCAAGCCGTGGGGGCTGATCACGCGCTACAGCAACGACGCCGATCCGGCGGCGCTGGCCGCGCTGGTGGACGACACCACGCGCATGGTCTGGCTCGAAACGCCGACGAATCCGATGTTGCGGCTGCTCGATATCCAGGGAGTGGCGAACGCCGTGCGTGGCGTCGCGCGCCAACCGCTGTACTTCGTCGTCGACAACACCTTTGCGACGCCGGCGCTGCAGCGTCCGCTCGAGCTCGGCGCCGACATCGTTGTCCACAGCACGACCAAGTACATCGGCGGCCACTCGGACATCATCGGCGGGGCGGTCGTCACGCGCGACGCAGAGACGATGGAGCCGATCCGTTTCTACCAGAATGCGGCCGGTGGCGTGCCCGGGCCGTTCGACTGTTATCTTGCCCAGCGCGGCCTCAAGACACTCGACGTCCGCATGCAACGCCACTGCGAAAACGCGCAACGCATCGCGGAATGGGCCGCGGACCGGCCGGAATTCGAGCAGGTGATCTACCCGGGCCTGGCGTCCCACCCGGACCACGAACTCGCGCGGCGCCAGATGAGCGGCGGTGGCGGCATGGTGTCCTGCGTGGTGGCGGGGGGCATGGAGGCCGCCGCGCGCCTGCTGTCGTGGACGCACCTGTTTTCCTGTGCCGAGAGCCTCGGCGGGGTGGAGTCGCTGATCGGCCATCCCGCGACGATGACCCACGCGTCGGTGCCGCGCGAGGTGCGCCAGCAACTGGGCGTCGTGGACGGCCTGGTGCGGCTGAGCGTCGGTCTGGAAGACGCCGCGGACCTGATCGAGGACCTCGAGGCCGCCCTGGCCGAGGCCACTCGCGGGGCCAGCGCCGGGCTGCGTTGATGGCCGGGGAGCGCGATCAGTCCCAGGTCACGCTGTCGGTAGTCGTGCCGACTTATCGTGAGGCGGAGAACCTCGCGCATCTCGTCCCGGCGATCACGCAGGTCCTGCAGCAGCACGGCCTCCGCCACGAGATCGTCATCGTCGATGACGACAGCCGCGACGGCACGCCGGAAGTTGTAGCGCAGCTCTCCCGTGACGGCCACCACGCGCGCCTGATCACCCGCACCGACGAACGAGGCCTCAGCTCGGCGGTGATCCGCGGCTTCCAGGAGGCCACCGGCGATGTCCTCTTGTGCATGGACGCAGACCTCAGTCACCCGCCCAGTGCCATTCCGCGCCTGCTGGGAGAGCTACAACAGCCGGGGGTCGACTTCGTCATCGGAAGCCGTTATGTCGCCGGCGGGGGGATGGACCAGGACTGGGGCCTGTTGCGCTGGCTGAACAGCCGTGTCGCGACCTGGCTTGCGCGACCCTTTACGACAGCAAGGGACCCCATGGCGGGCTACTTCGCTTTGCGCCGCGACCGATTCCGGGCGGCTGAAGAGCTTAATCCCATCGGCTACAAGATCGGCCTGGAGCTGATCGTCAAGTGTCGCTGCCGGCGAATTCGCGAGGTGCCGATCCACTTCGCCGACCGCAAGTTTGGCGAGAGCAAGCTCGACTTGCGCGAACAGCTTCGCTACATCCACCACCTGAAACGCTTGGCGGATTACAAGTTCGGCGTGCTGTCGCGGTTTGTGCAGTTCTGTGCCGTGGGGGCGACCGGTCTGGCCGTCGACTTCCTGACGTACGGCCTGCTGTTGCGCGGCGGCGTCGCAATCCACATCGCACGAGCCATTGCCATCTGGGTGGCCCTCACCTGGAACTTCTTGCTCAACCGCCGCTTCACGTTCAGCTGGGGCCGGGCTGGCAGGATCCTCCAGCAATACCCGCGATTCGTCGCATCCTGCCTGGTCGGTGCCGTCGCGAGCTGGTCGGTGGCAATGGGGCTCGGGCGCACGGCGATGTTCGCCGAGCATCCGTTTGTGGCGGCTTTCATGGGGGTGCTGGTGGGGACGGTATTGAACTTCACGGCGTCGCTGTTGTGGGTATTCCGCAAGGACCGGCGGCGCGGGGTGCCGCTGGGACGGGCTGAGGCCGTGCCCGAGGCCGAACGGCAGGAGGAGCCGGAGGACGACGCCCACTGGCGAAACCGGGACCGGTCCCGGGCTTAGCACGCCGGGCGTCTACCTGTGACGCCTCGAGCCGTGAGGATAAGGCTGGCGAACCGCCGATAAACAGGGCAGGGCGGCCCGCAGCGCCGGTCCAGGCGTCGGTCGCTCAAGGACTTCGGCTGGCGGCCGTCGCGGCGTCCGTGTCGCCGCGTTTTGTCGTCGACCGGCATGGCGCCAGACGCCGTTTCGCGTAACGTATCGTCTCGGCAGCCCGCGTGGCGGCGTTGCTGCGACTGGGGCGTTGTAAGGGCTTGGTGAGAAGTGACCAGATTCGATAGCCATTCCATCCCGTACAGCCCGGCGGCGGGTACGTTGCTCGCCCAGCCCAGCGTCGGCCGATTCGACCAGCGCTGGTTCTACACCGCGGCCTTGCTGACGGCGCTGATCGGTTTCTCGGCCCTGGTCGCCTATCAGCAGGGCTACGTGTTTGGCATGAACCTCGGTGCGCGCGTGGCGGCCGTGTATTGTCCGCTGGCGGGCATGCTCATTCTCGCGCTCGGGTGGAGCGCGTCCACCTTCCCGATCGCGGCGGCGCTGTTCTACGGCTTCCTCGGCCTGAACCAGGTCGCCAGTGCGCATTACTTCCTGTGGGGCGACGAGACACACGCCCTCTCGTTCGAAATGGTCCTGGCGCTGCCCTTGATCATCGTCGCGCTGTTTGGTCCGAATGGCAGCCTGTACACCCCCTCACGCCGCCTACCCACGTCCTTCACGGTTGGCTGGGTGGCACTGGCCGTGGCGGCGGCCCTGTCGACGGTTACCGCGCTGGACATCGGCGTGGCCTTCCCGGCGCTGTTCAGTCGTTTCTGGATCCCGATTCTCGTCTCGGTCGCCGTGTACCAGCGCCTCCGAAACGTCGAAGATTACAAGGTGATCTGGTTGGGGCTGCTGATCGGCCTCGCGGTCATCTCGGTGTACAACTACCGCCGTGGCGTGCTGGGTGAGATGGAGTGGTACACGTCCGGCGTCTCGCAGCGATTCCTCGGCGCCAGCCAGAGCAACGCCATCCCCACGATCTTCGTGGCCGGGGCGGCGCTTTGGTTCGGCCATGCCCATGCGTTGAAACGCTCGATGACCATCGGCGTGTTCCTGCTGACTTCGGTTGCACTGTTCGGCGTACTGGCCTGGCTTGGTGCCAGCCGCGGCGCGGTCGTGGCGTTCGGGCTGATCGTAGCCTGGTGGAGCCTCACCAGTTTCACGCGGCACCTGCTGAGCGGCCGCGCCCTGGCTTTCATGCTCCTGGGGGGCGTGGCCGTCGCGGCCGCGGTCCAGTATTCGCTGCGCCATACCACCCTGGATCTCCAACTCGTCATCGAACGCTTCGAAGACATGGCGAGTGGCGGCATTACGGGCACCGCCCGCTGGCCCATCTGGCAGAAGGCCATGGCCTACTGGAGCGATTCGCCGCTCTTCGGCGTCGGCCTCAACAACTGGTTCGTCGTCGACGACTACTTCGCATCGGTGCACTCCAGCGTGATCGGCGCGTTCTTCGACGTGGGCCTGTTCGGCGTCGCGGCGCTGATCCTGCTGGTCGGTGCGACGCTGTACTACGGTCGCCCCGGGCGCTACAACGGCCTGCCGTTCCTCGACCAGCGCTTCGTGGCCGGTTGCTTCGCCGGCTGGGTGGTGATGTGCATGTTCCTGGCGGTCAACCTGCCGTTTACCTCCGGCCAGCCGCGCAACAACATCTTCCCCTATGTCGTCTTCATGTATCCGATGCTCGCCATGACGCTCTACACGCGCCACGCCCGGGACACGAACGAGCCCGGCGCAGGAGCATCGCTCGATCAAACCGCGTCGCCCCCTTATCCGCCCGACCCGAAGGCATGAACACCGAACGCTGGCTGGCCAAGCTGCGCTGGGATGGCCCCGGCATCCTCGCGTTGCGGTTGATCAGCTATTGGCAGGCGCCCCGTCTCGCACGCCGGCGCCGCCGCACCTGGCAGACGCCCACGCTCACCCGCCCGGACGAAATGCCGCCGGACGCCAACTGGAACGCCGCCCGTCAGTTGTGGCCGGGGGCGGCGGACCGCTCGTGGATCGCCTCCGCGGCCGAGCGCTGGCCCGATCGCCACGCCGCGGCAGCCGCGCGCGCGGCCCAGGCGGCCGAGGGTCACTTCGACCTCCTCGGTAGTGGCGCCACCGACGCCCGACGCCCCGACGGCGGCATGGCCTGGCACCGCGACTTCAAAGCCGGCGCCGACTTTCCCGCCGATGCCCTGTACCTCGACGTGCCCATCGCGCTGGGGATCGAAGGGAGCGACATCAAGGTTCCATGGGAACTCTCGCGCTTCCAGCACGTCTTCACCTGGCTCTGGACCAACCCCGACCGCTATCGCGACGTATTCCTCGCGCAGTGGCACGATTGGCTCGACAACAACCCCGTCGCCCGCGGTGTCAACTGGAAATGCGCCATGGACGTCGCCCTGCGCGCCGTGAGCTGGACCGCCGCCTGCGCCGCCTGGAGCGACAGCTTCGATGACGACACGCAGCGACGCATGTGGGCGGCGCTCGCCGATCACGGCCAGTTCATCCGCGGCAACCTCGAGGCCGTCCTCGGGCCCAACACGAATCACTATTTCAGCGACCTTGTCGGCCTCGCTGTCATCGGGGCGGTCTTGCGGCCGCACCCACCCGCGACGAAGTGGCTCGACTTCGCCGCCCGCGAACTGCGCCGCGAGATCATGCAGCAATTCGCCGCCGACGGCTTCAATCGTGAATGCTCGACGACCTACCACCGCCTGATGGTCGAGCTGGCGCTCGTCGGCTGGCGTGCCTGCCAGGTTGGCGGCCACGACCTGGGGCCGGACATCGCCCAACGGCTGCGCGCTGCGTGTTTCGCGCTCTACGCCTTTAGTGACAGCAACGGCGCGGCTCCGCTCATCGGCGACAACGACAGCGGCCGCGTCTTCCCGCTCGTTCAGCGCGACGACACGTCCGTGCGCCACCTGCTGCCGGCCGCCGCTGTCCTGCTGGACGCCCCCGATCTCGCCTTGGCCGACGCCACGCCCGAGCTCGCCCTGCTTGCGGGTTCCGCCGCCCTCGACGCGTACCGGCCCCACACGCCGCCCGCCGCCACCACCGGCCGCGCCCTGACCGCCAGCGGCCTGTTCCTTCTCGGCACCGATGACGACCACCTCCTGATCCGCTGCGGCCCGCTCAAGTACACCCCCGTCGGCTCGCACAGGCATCTCGACCAGTTGTCGCTCACGGCCACCGTCGGCGGCCGGCAGATCATTGTCGACCCCGGCCAGTACTGCTACACGACGTGGCCCGACTGGCGACTGCGTTTCATCGATTCGCGTGTGCACAACACGATCGTCGTCGATGACCAGCCGCAGTGTCGCCTGTTTCCGCTGTCACGCACGACCTACAGCATCATCAACGAAGCCGCCCCGCGCGTGAACGACTGGCGCTGCGACCGGCGCACCGCCGGCTTCGTCGGCACGCACCGCGGCTACCAGCGCCTGGCGGGGGGCGGCCCCCACGAGCGCCGGCTGCAGTTCGACGTGGCCGCACGCCGCTGGACGCTGGTCGATACGCTGGCGCTCACCGGCCAGCACCGCCTCCGGTGGCGCTTCCAGCTGCACCCCGACGTCCAGCCCCACCAGGACGATCAGGCGTGGCGACTGACGCGCGACGGCCGTACACTCCGGATCCGCCACGCCGGCCGCGATCCGCTCGACAGCGAGATCGCATCGGGCTGGTACGCGCCGGCCTACGGCGTGAAGGTGCCCGCGCCGGTGCTGGTCTTCACGGCGACCCGCGTCGGGCGCGTGGTCGAGACGTTCGAATTCAGCGCGGAGTGACCGACATGACGGCGGATGCCAGGCAGCCGATGCGTGTGATGGCCATGGTCGGGGAGGGGGTCTTTGCCCCGGTGCTCGACTCGCAGGTGCTCGCACCGCTGCGCTTCATCGGCCAGCGCGCCCCGCACATCCAGCGGGCTGTGCTCATCCTCACCAGCCTCCGCAGCATGTTCCAATCGGCGGTGTCGGACCGCCAGCGGGCCATCCGCGCCGCGTTGCCCGACGGCCAGGTCATCTTCCGCTACCGCCTGCCGTACAACGCCCCATACCAGACCTGGCGCTGGTCACGCCGGCTCGACGCCGCAATCCGTGCGTGCGGCTACACCGGCGACGCGCCGATCATCGTCCACTGCCGCGGGCAGGGGGTTGCCCTCGCCGCCATCGCCAGCAAGCGGCGCGACCCGCGGCTGCGCGTGCTGCTGGACCTGCGCGGGGATTCCGCGGACGAGGCCGAGCGGGCGCCGCACTCGCGCGTTGCCGCGGCCAACACCCGGCGGGACGCGCTGGAGGCCGCCATGCAGGGCGCGGATGGACTCAACACGGTGTCCGAGAAGCTCGTCGACCACGTGCGCGCCAAGTGTGACTTCGATCGCGACGTGCCGCGCACGGTCGTCGGCTGCTGCGCGGACACTCAGCGGTTCTACTACGATCCCGCCCTGCGTGCCGCGCGTCGCCAGGCGCTCGGCCTCGCCGACAAGTTCGTCGTGTGCTATTGCGGCTCGATGTCGCACTGGCAGCGGCCCGACCAGATCGCTGCTGCATATGCCGCCATTCAGCAGACCATGCCCGACGCGCATCTGCTCATCCTCTCGCGCGAGGCCGACGCGCTCGTGGCCCAGCTCCGCGAGTTGAACGTCCCCGCCGACCGCTACACCGCCACATCCGCCCCCCACGACCAGGTCGCCTCGTACCTGATGGCCGCCGACGTCGCGCTGCTGCTGCGCGAGAACATCCTCACCAACCTCGTCGCGTCGCCGGTGAAGTTCAGCGAATACCTCCGCTGCGGCCTGCCGGTGATCCTCACACCTTATATCGGCGACTTCAGCGCCTTCGCCGACCAGCACCGCATCGGCCGCAGCATCGAGTTCCCCGTCGTGCCGGAAGAAGCCGTCGCGGCCGCGCGCGAGCTGCGCACCCGCCTCGACGCCGAGGGCGACGCCCTGCGGCAGCGCTGCAGCGAAATCGCCGGAGCGCACTTCTCGTGGGACGTGCAGATCGAGAAGCTCATCGGGTTGTACGAGCAGCTCAGTCGTTGAGCGCCCTGCCCGTTGTGTCGTCATCCTCGCCGGGGGTTGCCGCCCCGCTTTCCGGCGGCGGCCCATCGCGAAACGCCAGCCGCAGTGTCACCAGCGCGAACACCATCGCGCTCGTCTCGGCGATAACGGACGCCGCCGCGGCCCCGGTGATGCTGAACCACGGCACCAGCAGCAGCACCAGCGGCACGTTGGCGACCAGCAGGATCGCGCTGGCGGCCGCGTTCAGGTGCACCTTGTTCATCGCGATCAGCGTCTGGGCGGCGGGCGCCCGCAAGGAAAACGGCAGGAGCCCGACCAGCAGGATCAGTGCGGGCCAGTACGCGTCGGCGTATTCCGGCCCGATCACCCAGTCAATCGCGTACGGTCCCAGCAGCGCCCAGGCCAGCACCACCGGCACCAGCACCGCCGTCTGCTTCCACGTCAGCTCCCATGTCCGGTGCCGCAGACGCGCGGGCGATTTCAGCAGACCCGAGAGATAGGGGAACGCGGTCTGCATGAGGGACATCGGCAGCAACCGCAGCGCGTTGCGCACGAGCGCGGCAGTCGCGTAGAGCCCGACCAGTGCGTCGGAGACGTCGGCGGCTTTGGCGGCTGCGGCGGCCTCGCTGCCGGGAGCCGGCGCCGTGAGCCACTTCAGCAGCACGATCGTCACCGTCGCGTTGGCCATGCTGGCGCCGTTGGCCAGCACGCTGAAGAAGCCGAACGTGGCGAACTTCCTCAGCATGCGCACGGACGGGCGAAACCAGTGCAGGTGGGCCTGCGTCGCCCACAGGAGCACCGCGAGATTGGTCGTCGGCGCGAGGATCAGCGTGATGAAGTAGCCCCACAAGCCGAACGCCGCCGTCGCCCCCAGCAGGATCGCCAGGGTAAAGACCTGCGTGATCGTCGTGTACAGTGCCGCCCGCTTGATCTCCTTGCGCGCCTGCATGAACAGGATCGGCAGCTTCCGCACCGCCGCGATCGGAATGTACGGCACCAGCATCAGCATGAAGTAGCGCACCATCTGCTCTTCATGCACCGGCAGCAGCAGCACCGCCACCAGGTAGATCAGCGCGCCCACACACGACGTGACCCCGCTCCAGAACATGCCCGTCACGTAGATCCGGCTCTTCTCCCGATCACTGACCGGCTCGGCGGCAAACTTCAACACCGCGGTTCCGATACCGATATCCGCCAGAATCACTAGCAGGTCGACGATCTGCATCACGTAGGCGATCTTGCCGATCTCCGCCGGATCGAGCAGCCAGCGCAGCAGCACCTGGCGGATCATGTTCATGCCTTGCGTGAGCACGATCGCCGTAAGCAGGTGTGGCACCCCCGTTGTGACGAGGCGCTTCAGGTCGGTACCCGCCACGCGCATCAACTGCCGCCGTAAGGGACTGCGCCTGGCATCCGGGCCGTCGGCTGGAGACGGAGAAGGGCTGCGCGGGTCATGCTGCATGCGGCAACCTCTTCATAGGTTCTTAGGCTCCACGTCTATAGGGGGATGACCGATCCACCACTCATTCGGGATCGGGCCGCGTTAAACGGGTATGGCCATGCCTGACCCGCAGGGCATATTTCCCGCGGTGATCTTCCTTGATGAAGAACCGCGCCATTTGCTCCGTAATCGCATCCTCGCGCTCTACCCACAAGGTCGCAGCCTCGCCCTCGTACCGCTTGAGGTAATCGTCGACCGAGCAAATCGGCTTCGCCGGCGCGCCCCCAACGACCGTTTCGGGCGGCACGTCACGTGTTACGACGCTGCCGGCGGCGACGACCGCGGTCGGACCGATCTCCACGTCGGGCAAGATGATTGATCGAGCCCCAATGAACACGTTGTCGTGCACGACGATCCGCCCTACGACGTTCACCGCCGTGGTGCGCCCAACCTTGCAGAACAGCGCAATCGCGCCATCGTGATTGACGAACTCCACACGCGGCGCCACCCATACGTGGTTGCCGATCTTGCACATATGTGGTTCGGCCAGAACCGTCCCTGACAATATCACGTCCTTGCCAACGACCGCACCGCGCCGTCGGTAGTATTCGTTCCGTCCCACGCGCCGCAATTCGATGTTGTTCAGAACGCGCTTGATCGCACTTCGCAACCCCATCAGGGAGCTCCTCAGAACAGATTCGTTGTATCGCCTCTCCGTTACGGTCGGCATCGACGCATGCGCGGCGCGATCGTAGCCACTCTGCGGCTCTCGACGCAAGTTCCCCATGGTGACGCGCCGCTGCCTGTTCGCCGGCCACCGGTCGGTACCGTCGCATCATTGCGCCAACCGTCTGTAGAGCGCCACCAGCCGCTCGTGGTAGTCCAGCTCGGAACCTGCGCCCGCCGGCACCCCTTCCGCCAGCGCCCGGCGGACCTGGGCCGTCAGCGCGGCCACGTCCTCGTTCGGAAACAGGTAGGCACCGCTGACACGCTGGCAGACGTCGCTGGCGACGGCCGGCACGTTCAGTTGAATCGCCTCTGCGACGCTCACACCCCAGCCGTCGACGCGCGTTGGCCGCACAAACACGTCCGACTGCTCGATCACCGGGCACAACGGCAGGCCCGGCGGCAGAAAGAGCACGTGACCGGCCACGTCGGGCTGCGCCGCGCGGGCCCGCACCTGCTGCTCGATGCTGCTGCGGTCGCCGGCACGTCCGATGCTGATGACCAGGCCGGCGTTGGGGTGCTCCGCGCGCAGCCGCCCCAGCATCTCCAGCGCCAGGTCGTGGCCGTAGAGGTCCTTGCCGTCGTACTCGATGAAAGCCCCCATGAAGCAACACACCGGATCGTGCGTCTGCACGAAAGCCGACAATTCTGCAGGCATGCGGGCCCGCTCGGCGTCCGTGACCCGGGGCGGGGCGTAGGCCGGCAGCGTGCTGATCCGCTCCGGCGCCACGCCGGCCTGCCGTACGTCGCCGGCGACTTCCGCGCTGACCGCAACGACGTGATCCATCGCGCGCGCCGCCCA
The DNA here is from genome assembly GCA_964448675.1 of uncultured Planctomycetales bacterium. Classification (GTDB taxonomy): domain Bacteria; phylum Planctomycetota; class Phycisphaerae; order UBA1845; family Fen-1342; genus CAYUZU01. Next base: position 40,741 of record CAYUZU010000003.1, on the reverse strand, counting down.
GGCGACGAGCGCCCCCGGAACTTTTCGCGGCTGGTGGATCTGATCGCGCAGGCTGCGTCCGTGCACCGTGAGGATCATCGGTCCGGAGCGCCCGTAACGGGCGAGGCCTTGCGCGACGCGCTCGTGCGCGCCGATGAGATGCGAGTGAACGACGCTGCGGCGCTCGGTACGGAGAATGGGCCCAAGGAAGCCCCAGCGGCCGCGACAGGAATAGACCCCCTCTGCCGGACAGCCCGCGCCGCCAATCTGGTACACGCGAACATCGAGGCCGGCCTCGCGCATGTACGGCACGATGCGCTGAATATGCACCGAGATGCCGCCGACCTGGCCACCGTAGTCCGGGTAGGGGCCGATGATGGCGATGGGGCGCGATGATGCGGCGCGCGGCGTTCTCATGAGGGGGGCGGCTCCTCGGTGATCACGATCCGTTGCTTGCCGCTGCGTGTCAACGGTATCTCGTCCACCGCCGCGAAGTCCAGTGCCAGGCCGAGTTCACCCAGGTAGGCGAACGCGTTCCGGATCTCCGCCTCGCGCTGGGGCGTCATCTCGACGGCGGGCACGTAGCGCAAGGTGGCGTGCCCCGGGCGGTCCTGCACGAACTGGAAGCGGTAGATCAGCGCAAAGAACATGCCGTGCAGCGCGTTGATGTTGGTGGCGGGGAAGCGTGTGCCGTCGGCGAGCGTCAGGTACTCCTGCACGCGGCCCTCGATGCGGGCCAGGCGCTGGTGGTGGCGCCCGCAGGCGGGGCACGGGCCGGGCTCGTCCCACGCGCCGTAGTCGGCGGTACGATAGCGAATCAGCGGCATGACGGTGTTGAAGAAGCCGGTGCCGGTGATCTCGCCGGTGACACCGGGCTCGGTGATCGGCTGCTGGTTCTCGTCGAGCAGTTCGAGGTAGCCGTAGTGTGGCAGAAAGTGGTATGTCCGCGACTTTTCACACCAGCCGCCGAGCACGGTCATCTCGCCGTGGCCGTAGTGAGCGTATGTGGCGCAGTCGAACACCTCCCGAAAAAGGTCGACCTGCCACGGATAGACGTTCTCGCTGCCACACAGCACCCCGTGCAGGCGTGTTCCCAGACGGCGGCCGGTTCGCTTCAGGGTATTCGCCAGCAGTGTCGCCGCCGAAGGATACACGTGCAGCCACTTCGGGGCGAATTGGTCGATTTGCCGCGCAATCTCGTCGACATTGTCATCACGCAGGTGATAGGTGCTGATAGTCAGCCGGTGTTCCCATCGGTCGTGCGACCACACCTTGCCGGGCTCGGCAGGCATGGAGCCGCGCAGCGTCACGATGCGGTCGCCCCGGCGAAACCCGATCCGGTGCCACAGCGCGTGAATGCAGCCCATTTCCCAGTATGTCATCCCGCGCGGTCCGCTGACCGTGGCAATCGTCCCGGTTGAGCCGCCGGTGGTGTGGTGAGTGACCGTCAGCGGCAGCGTGCCGGGCCGGCGCAACGCATCGTGGTGCTCCAGCAGATCGCGCTTGTCGACAGTCGGCGCATGCCGCAAGTCTTCGCAACATGCGATCTCCTGTACCGCTAGGCCCGCCGCCCGCCAACGCTCCCGGTAGAAGCGTACGTGACTGAGGGCCGCGCGCACGACACGCTGCACGGCCGCGTCCTGGTAGGCACGGACCTGTGCTGCGGGCCATCCGTCGGTGGCCAAGCTGCGCCGATAGGCCTGCCGGTAGCGCCGCCTGCGCAGGGGCCACGCCAGAAGCCGCGTGAGCGTACGTATCGGGGTGTGATTATGGTCTGTCGTCATCGGCCTCGGTGTCGCAGGCATTACTTCGGCGACTGCCGCCGCCGAGTGCGGTGGGGGCACGCGCTCAACTCGTCAGCTCCTTCAGCAGCGCCTCGAGGGAACCGTCCCACAGCCTGTCCAGCGTCCGCGCCTCGGCCCAGAAGTCGTGATGCGGGATCAGCCCGTTGGCCACGTGGATCATGCTGTCCGCCATCGGCGTGGGCACACCGGCCGCGTGGCCAAGCGAGTGCAGCAGGCCGAGCCCCATCGGGACATCTTCGGTGACGTAACGATGCTCGACCGTGAACGGGCCGTCCGGCGCTTCGGCGGCGTAACGCCCGAACCCCTCCAGTGGATCGACGTCCTGGTCGGCGAAGGTACGCAGCCGGAACGCGTCGAAGTACGGCGTGCGCGGGGCCCCGAGGTGCTCGAGCACGTCCATCTTCTCGTTGTCGAGTGCGCCGACCAGGTTCCACACCGCGGGCGAGAACCCATCGCGGTACATGGCGAATCGGCGGTCCGGGTGCTCGACCGCCGCAGCATTCATCAACACGCCAACCGTATGGATGACGAGGTTTGGATTGTGCAGGGCCACCTCGATCAAGTGCGTGCGCGGCACACATTCCCCGAGCACGGGGCGGAGGAACTCGACCAGTTCGTCAGCCCGGCTGGCGGGACAGGTGGCGAACGGATGCCGCACGTTCCGCGACGTGATCGTCACGGTGCCGGGCGGGCCGATGCGCGACGTGAAAGGCAGCGTCTCGAATTCGGCGAACAACGGCCGCTCCCGCCGGCCGAGCCGCGCCATGGCCCGCGCGAACTCGAGCGTCCCCAGGTAGCCCGGGTTCAAGACCACCACCTGGCCCTCGTGCAGGTGCGGCGCGAGCCGATTGGCCACCATCGGGTGGAAGTTCGACACATAGAAGACCAGGATCAGTTCGGCGTCCTCGATGGCTTCGAACGGGTGACGCGTCACACGTTTGAGCCGAAACTCGCCCTCACCCTCGATGCCCTTCAAGTGAATGGCGCGGTTCCGCTGCAACGCTGCGAAGTTCTCGGAGTGCATCGTCACGCCGAGCTTCAGCATACTGACGTCGTGACCGTGCTGCGCCAGCACCGCCGCCATGGCACAGCCGCCATGTCCCGTTCCGACCACCGTGATATTCATGACAACTCCGACTCTGGCGTGATGCTGCCGGCGGCATCGGACTCCCACGGCAGCGGAATGTTCCGTACGACGAAGATGTCCTTGCCGGTCCAGGTTCGCGGCAGGTCCTCGACCACTTCCGCCCGCACCGTCAGGCCCCAGTCGCGCAAACCCGCAAAGTCCTGTTCCAGTTGTGCGACGGCCGCCGCCGCTTGCGACGGATCGCTGGGGATGAACTTGAAGACGACTTCGCCCGGGGCGTCCTGGACAAACTGGTAGCGCTTCGCAAAGGCGTACGAGTGAATTCCCAGGTTCGTGTGTGGCACCACGGTGCCGTCGGCGGCGACGAGCAGCGCCTGCGCCCGGCCGTAAATCGTCCGCGTGCGCGTATGATGACGTCCGCAGGCCGGGCAGGCGCCTTCCTCCGGCGGCCGGGCGTAATCCATCGTCGCGTAGCGGATCAGCGGCATACGCCAGTTCAGATAGCCCGTTGCGACGATCTCGGTCATGGGTTCATCCGGACAGGCGGCGAACTGCGGCATGGGCACGAACTCGACGTAACCGTGGGTCGGCAGGAAGTGGTAGTCTGTCGTCTTCTCGCACCAGCCGCCGAGCACGGCTAGCTCACGGTGCCCGTAGTGCGTGTAGATGGGGCACTGGAAGACCTCGCGGAAGGTCTCGTACTGCCACTCGTAGAGTGACTCGCTGCCGAACAGCGCGCCGCGCAACGGCACGTCAAACTTGATGTTGTGCCGTTTCATCAGCGTCGCCATGACCCAGGCCGACGACGGGTACGCGTGCAGCCACTGCACCTTGTACCGCTTCATCAGGTCGATGAACTCGCGCACGAGCGGCGCGCGCAGCTTGTACGAAGACAGCACCAGTCGATTCTGCCGCGGCTGGAATCTCCAGTCACACTCGTCGCGCAGAATCTCGCCACGCAACATCGCCATGCAGTCCGTCCGCCGGGCCCCGACCCGTTTCCAGAGCGCACAGATGTAGCCATACTCGATGTCACTGATCGCCCGCGGCGCGTACGTGGTCGCGACGACGCCGGACGTCGTGCCACCGGTGTGGACTGTGGTCAACATCCATGAGGGCGTGTTGCGCACGCACATCTCCCGGGCGTGCTCCTTCAGCTCTTCACGCGACACTATCGGCAACTTCGGCAGGTCGACAGCGCCACGAAAAGCCTCGACATCGATACCCGCCTGCGCAAACCGGCGTTGATAGAACGGCACGTGCTTGGCCGCGTGTCGCACCAGCTTTACCAGCATCTCGTCGTGATAGCGGCGGATGCGCTCGGCCGACCAGCCGTCCGAATCCAGCGCCGTACGATAGGCACGGTTGAACAGGTAGCGGCGCCACGGCCGACTCAGATGGCTGAGCAGCTGTCGGGGCCAGGAAGTCGCGTCGCCGGACAAGGCTCAACCCTCCGTGCCCGAATCGTCGGCAGCGCCGTCCTGCACCACACCCCCCCGGCACGCCGCGTCGACCGCGAAGCTCTGCTCGGTTGCCCGCACGCACGCCGCCCACGAGATCGGCGCCGGCCCGCGGCCCTGCAGGTGGTCCGCCAGCGCCGTCAGCTCCTCCAGGTGCCCCTTGCTCGACTTGCTTCCCGCGCTGCCCGCCGCGCAGCCCGCGCCGAAGCTCCGCACGTAGTCGTCAATCACGAACGACTTGCGGTCCCACAGCGCCTCCAGCCGTTCCTTGCCGTTCTCCTTGCTCTTCTGCCCCAGCGCCGAGTACGTCAGCGTGCACAACGACCCGTCCGCATACCGCAGCGACGCCACGAAGTTGTCCCCCGGCGGCCCGCCCGCACCCGCCGGCGGCGCGACGACATCCAGCTCGGCCGGCGCCACCTCATCGCCGACGAGGTAGTTGAACAGGTCCAGCATGTGGCACGCCTCGCCGATCACGCGCCCGCCGCCGGCCTCGCTATAGATCCAACTGTCCGCGGGCGCCGGGTCGGCAATGATGCGATAGTTGACCACCAGCGGACTCTGGCGGCCCCGCAGCAGTTCCCGCAGCTGCGCCGCGTGCGGACTGAAACGCCGGTTGAAGCCCACCATGTAGTACCGCCCGCTCTCCGCCAGCACGCCGCCGAGCGCTGCCAGCTGTGCGGGGTCCAGCGCCACGGGTTTCTCGACGAAGACGTGCTTGCCGGCCCGCAGCGCTTCCATCGCGAGCGGCGCGTGCGTGTCGTGGCGCGTCGTGATCATCACGAGCTGCACGTCCGGACTGGCGAACAGCTCGGCGGCGTCCGAGCAGGCGAGTTTCGCGCCGCGCTGCCGCGCGACGTCCTGGGCGCGGGCGCTGTTGAAGTCACACGTCGCGACGAGTTGGAAGCGGTCGCTCAGCGTCGCGAGGTTCGGCAGGTGCATCCCGGTGCAGAAGTTGCCCAACCCGATGACACCCACGCCGATGCGGCCCGCGACACGTGGCGCCGCGCTCACGTCCACCGCCCGACCGAGTTTGCGCTCGGCCGGCCGCTCCTCGAATGGGTACTTGATCACCACCGCCAGCGGCCGGGGGCCCTCGTCGCTGCTGAGCCGCGCGAAGGCCTGGTCGGCCTCGTCGATCGAATACTCGGCCGAGATAAGCCGGTCGAGGTTCAGCGTGCCGTCAGCGATCATTTGCAGGATGGCCTGCATGTTGCGATTCTCGGTCCAGCGCACGTACGCGTAGGGGTAGTCCTGTCCCAGCTCCTCGTACGTCGGGTCATACCGCCCCGGCCCGTAGCTGCTGGAGATCATGAAGTCGATCTCGTTGCGGTAGAACGGATCGCGGTCGAATGTCAGCGGCACCGCGCCGACCACCACCACGCGCCCCTTGCGCCGTGACATCTGCATCGCGTCCTGGCAGATGCCGGGGGCGTCCGTAGCCGCCGTGATCAGCACGCCGTCGGCCCCCTTATCGGATGTGCGGGTGGCGACCTCGGCGACAGCCGCCTCGCCGACCATCGCAAAACACTCGTCGAAGCCCTGCGCCTGCGCCTCCTCGACCCGTTGTGGATTCGCGTCGAAGCCGATCACCCGCACGCCGCTGGCCTTGAAGTACTGCAGTGCGATCTGTCCCAGCAGCCCCAACCCCAGCACCACCGCCGTCTCCCCCAGCCGCAGGTCCGCCCGCCGCACACCGTGCAACGCAATCGACGCCACCGTTGTCCCCGAGGCCTGTCGCAGGTCGCAGCCCGCCGGCAGCTTCGCCACCAGGTTCGCCGGCACGCTCACCACCTCGGCGTGAGACGCATAGCCCATGCCGGCGCACGCGACCAGGTCGCCCGGGGCCAGGTGCTGCACGTCGCGGGCGGTGGCAACGACCCGGCCGGCACACGAGTAGCCGATCGTCCCGCGGCCCTCGAGCTTCGCCTGTACCCGGGCAAAGGTCTTGCGAACGCCATCGACGCGAATCATCTCCATGACCTGTGCGATGCGCTGCGGATGTTGGCGGACCTTGCTGATCACGCCGCCCTTGGCGCCCTTGACGCCGGCGACTTCGGTGCCAGTGGAGATGAACGAATACGCGACTTCGACGAGCACTTGGCCGCGGCCAATGCCCGGGGCCGGGACCTCGGTGACGTATACGCGCTTGCCGAACAAGACCTGTTTCATACCTGCTCTCTGGTTTGCGTAAGTGACGGGGCTAATCCGCTTTGTCGCGCCGCGTCGGGATACCGCTTTCCTCGAAGATCTTGCCGAGCGCCCACGCGGAACTGACCCAGCGCTTCGCGCCGGGGTAGAGAATCACCATGTCGCTCTCCCTCGTCGCCCGAATCGCCTCCGGCACCCGCTTCAACGGCCACATGCCTTCCCATCCCGCATAGATCATCCGCGCCGGCGGCTTGTCGGCGGTCTCGACCAGCCGCGCCTTGCACCGCCTGGCAGCCGGCGACGCGAGCGCGTGCGGCGAATACACCGTCGCGGTGTCGACAAACACCACGTCCTTGATCCCGTCCTCCACCGCCTGGCAGAGCTCGATGCTCGGCTCGAGCTGCGCGCCGCCATAGGCGCTCGGGTACCACAGCACCAGCAGATCCTCGGGCATCTGCCGCAGCCCGGCGCGCAGCCGCGCCAGGTCCATCTCGTACTCGCCGGACTGGTACTTCTTCAGGGCGCTCTCGTGCTCGAACAGGATAACCTTGACGTTCATCGCGTCGCAGAGCCGCTCACTCAGCGCCGCCAACTGCCCCCAGGCGCGAACCGAGTCGAACCCGGCCCGCCCCGGCGCCAGCAGCGCGGAGGTCTTGATGCCCGGGATGATGGTGATTCCCGGCACGGCCCGCTTCAGCTTGAGCAGCATGGCCCCCTCGTCCGGGCCCACCGACACGATCGCACGCTTCACCAGCGGCTGCCACGCAAGCAGCCCGCGCAGCGTGCGCTCGTACGACCCGTCCACCCGGGTGCTGGCCTCGACCCAGGGAATCATCTCGGGATAACCGGCCGGCTGCGTGCTGGCTGCGTCGCGCGCTGGTTGTGTGCGCGGCTCGCCGTCGCGGGAGCCCGCCTGTCCGCAGGCGAGACCGGCCGCCAGGAGGACCACGAGTGATAGCTCGACGACCGTCCGCCACATGCTCGACCGCACTCCCGTGAGGGCCCAAAGAGACAAAGGGGCACCCGGCAGCGGCCCGCGCTGCCGGCGCGAATCGTGACCCCGCATCCTAGCGGCCACCCCGCAGGCTGCCTAGCAGCCGCGGTCCGGGTCGCCGCGACCGCTTTCAAGGCAGCCGCGCAACTCCCCGGATACGCCCGCCAGCGTGCGAGGTTCGGCGTCGCCGGGCCTGGCCACGGTGCCTCCACTATTATCGGGACGCAGGGGAACACCCGTTCAGTCCCCTCTATAATCCCCTCGAGCAGCACATCCGGCGAGCAACAACCGTAGGTCCATGGTGCCGCGATGGATACGAACGTCCTCCAGCAGACCGCCCGCGATTACCTCGCCGAGCAGCTCGGCCCGCGCCAGCCCGACGAGCTTACCCTGGCTGCGACCTTCGACGAGCACCCGCTGGAGACCGAGGGCGACTGCGCCGCGTTCAGTTTCGACCTCGCACCCGGCCCCGACACGCCGCCAGAGGCCGCCGGCCACGACCAGCAGCACTACGTCATCGTCGGCCAGACCGAGCCGAACTACTATCCGGCCTACAAGCTCGACCCGTCTGACGCCTACAGCCTCCACCTGGGCACGCGGTTCATGCTCGAGCTCGGCGGGGCGGTGGCGCCGCCGGAAGACGAGCCGGCTGCGGCCCGCGAGCAGCTCCGCGCGTTCATCCTGGCCTGTAACCCGGGCGAAAGCATCGAGCAGGTGCTCCTCGCTGCCCTCTATCGCTGCGAGGACCAGCTTTTCGCCGTGTACCGTGTGACGCTTCGCGGCCAGGACGTATACTGCTTTGGTGCCGATTGCCCGCCTGGCTTTGCGCAGCGGACCGATCTGCCCCCGCTCGTGGCCCTCCGCGCCCACCTCGGGGCCCTCATCCGTCACGAGGCGCGCCAGGCGGCCGGCCGAAATTCACAGCCCTGAACGCCGGTGAGTACGTATGGAGCAGCAGCAAACCGTTCGGCGGTACTTCGACAATTCGGCCACCAGCCATCCCAAGCCTCCGGGCGTGCTGGCGGCGGTGCAGGATTACTTCGAAAACGTGCACGCGAGCGCCGGCCGCGGTGCCTACGAGGAGGCGCGCACCTCCGAACGCATCCTCGAGAGCTGCCGCGCGGCCGTTCACAACCTCTTCAACTGCAAGCCGCGCGACCACGTGATCTTCACGCTCAACGGCACCGACGCCCTCAACATGGTCATCAAGGGTGTTGTCCGCCCCAACGACCACGTCGTCACCACCTGCATGGATCACAATTCCGTGCTGCGGCCGCTCAGCGCGCTCGAGCAGCAGCGCGGCATCCGCTGGACCGCACTCCCGGTCGACCCCCACACCACGCGCCTCGACCCCCGGCAGCTCGCCGAAGCGATCCGCCCCGAGACCCGCCTCGTTGCCGTCAACCATGCCAGCAACGTCACCGGTGTGCTGCAACCCATCGATGACGTGGCCCGCATCTGCCGCGAGCGCGGCGTCCCGTGCCTGATCGACGCCGCCCAGTCCGCCGGCCATGTGCCGATCGACTTCGGCAGCCTCCCGGTCGACTACCTCGCTCTCCCCGGGCACAAGGGCCTGATGGGCCCGCTCGGCACCGGCGTGCTCGTGGTCCGCGACGGCGCCGCCCAGTTCATGGAAACCACCCGCGAAGGCGGCACCGGCTCGGTCAGTGAAAGCGCCACCCAGCCCGACGACCTGCCCGACCGCTTCGAAGCCGGCAGCCACAACGCCGTCGGTCTCGCCGGCCTGCTCGCGTCGGTCGAGTGGATTCTCGACCAGACCGTCGCCGCCTTGCGGACGCATGAGCTCGCACTCTGCGGGCGCCTCATCGAACGGCTGAATGCGATCGACGGCCTCGCGTGGTTCGGCCCGCGCGACGTGCAGCACCGCGTCGGCGTCTTCAGCGTTCGCCTCGACGGTCTCGAGCCGCCTGAATTGTCTGTCATTCTCGAACGTGAGTTCGGTATCCTCTCGCGCAGCGGCCTGCATTGTGCCCCGCTCGCGCATCGCACGATCGACACGCTCGAACGCGGCGGCACCACGCGCCTTTCGCTGGGCGCTTTCACCACCGCCGCCGACGTCGATGCCGTCGCTGACGCGCTGGCCGACATCGCCCGCCGCTCCGATGCCGACCTCTCGGCAACCCTCGCCGCCAACGCAGCCTCCCGCTAGACTGTCTACTCTCGCAGGCCGGTTTGTTGGCCGTGCCGGCTGGCAGCGTTCTTCATTAAGGTTATATTAAGACGTCGTATCGGGCAGGCGTGAAGTAAGGAGGCGTGTCTTGCCGCAGATCAGGTTGGCCATTGCGGGCGTGGGGAACTGTGCCAGTTCCCTGCTCCAGGGGATCAGCTACTACCAGCCGCCAATCTCCACCGAAACCGCCGGCGTCGTTCACCCCCAGCTCGGCCCCTACAGCATCAACGACATCACCCCCGTGGCCGCTTTCGACGTCGACCGCCGCAAGGTCGGGCGGCCGCTCCACGAGGCCGTCTTCGCGCCGCCGAACTGTACCACTGTCTTCCAGGCCGAGTTGCCCGACTACGGCGTCACGGTGCAGATGGCGCCCGTGCTCGACGGCGTGGCGGCTCACATGGCCGATTACCCCGAGGAGAAGGCCTTCCGCGTGGCCGACGCTGACCCGTGCGACGTCACCGCGGTCCTTCGCGCCGCGCAGGCCGACGTCCTCGTGTGCTACATGCCCGTCGGCTCCGAAGACGCCGTGCGCTTCTACGCCCAGGCCTGTATCGACGCCGGCGTGGCCATGGTCAACTGCGTGCCTGTCTTCATCGCCTCGCACCCCGAATGGGCCGGCGCTTTCCGCGAGGCCAACCTGCCGGTTGTCGGCGACGACATCAAGAGCCAGCTCGGCGCGACCATCGTTCACCGCATGCTCGCCCGCCTCATGTGCGACCGTGGCGTCAAACTCGACCGCACCTACCAGCTCAACACCGGCGGCAACACCGACTTCCTCAACATGCTCGAGCAGTCGCGGCTGCGCTCCAAGCGCGTCTCCAAGACCGAGTCCGTCCAGTCGCAGCTCGACGTCCCCCTGCCCGAGGGCAACATCCACGTCGGTCCCTCCGACTTCGTCCCCTGGCAGCGCGACAACAAGGTCTGCTTCCTCCGGCTCGAATACCGCGGCTTCGGCGACGTCCCCATGAACGTCGAGCTCCGACTCAGCGTCGAGGACTCGCCCAACAGCGGCGGCATGGCCATTGACGCCATCCGCTGCGCCAAGCTGGCCCGTGACCGCGGCCTCGGCGGTCCGCTGCGCGAGATCTCCGCCTTCACGATGAAGCACCCCCCGGAGCAGCTCCGCGATCACGACGCCCGCGACCAGCTCGAACGCTGGATCGCCGGCACCTGACGTCCCATTCGCGCCTTGCCCCCGCGCTTCCCCTGTCAACTGACCACTGGAAACCGACAATTGAAGACTGACGACTGAGCACCAACGACGGCCATCTGATCAACGATTATTGATAATTGATAATCGGCGCCGGTCGTTCCATCGACAGCTAGGAAAGACGATACTGGTTGTATGTTTGTACCCGCACGCTTCCCGATTCGGGCCTTCACACTGATCGAGCTGCTGGTGGTCGTCGCCATCATCGCATTGCTCATCAGCATTCTGCTGCCCACGCTCTCTTCGGCTCGCCAGCAGGCCAAGGCTGCCAAGTGCCTCGCTCAGCTTCACGTCCTGGGCCAGGGCATCGCGATCTATGCCAACGACTACCGGGATGTCCTCCCGCCTGGCCGCCTGCCCAAGATCGACGACTGCAACGCCTTTGCCGACATCGCCGGCGGCACCAAGTATCGCCCGACCTTCGTCGCGATGATGAGCGAATCCGTCGGCGCCCCGCCGTTCAAAGACCCCCAGCCTTGCAGGACCACCACCGACATGTTCGGCGAGGCGGGCGATCGCCAGAACTACGACTACGAGGTCTACGTCTGCCCCAGCGTGGGCGACTGGACTGACGAGCGCAACGGCAGCTACGGCTACAACTACCAGTTCCTCGGCAACTCGCGCCTCAGCGACGACAACAACGTCTACTCCTACAAGAACTGGCCTGTTCGCACCGGGAGCATCCGCCAGGCCGGCCGCACAGTCGCTGCCGCTGACTGCATGGGCACCGCCGCGACCTGGCCGACCATGGAGCGTTTGCCCTACGCCAACAACCTCAAGGACCACCAGCGGTGGGGCGATGAGGGCTTCAACCTCGACCCGCCCTGGGTGGACGCAACCGAGAACGGCGAAATGGCCGCCAAAGACAAGACATCGCGCTCGGCGGTCGACCCGCGCCACCGCGGGCGCGGCAACGTGCTGTGGGTCGACGGGCACGTCACGCCGCACACCCTCGCCGATCTTGGCTATGAGGTCACCGGCGACGGGGCCGTGACCAACGGCACCGAGCAGACCGCTGACAACGCCCAGTGGTCCGGCACCGGCGCAAACGTCCCCTGGACCTTCGACTTCTCGTACTGAACGGGAGCCGGGATCCGCGGCGGACAGGTCGCGATGTCCCCGCCCGCGTGCCGGTTCAGCATTGTTACTGAAACCTGGGGACTATTCCGTCGTTTCGCGCCCGCGCCGCGCGTGATTCACCCCCGCCGCCAGGCCGACCAGCAGGGACGAGACGATCACGATTGTCGCGCCCGTCGGCAAATCGGCCAGTGCCGCGATCAGGAAGCCGATGAGTGTCGTTGCGCCCCCCAGCGCGACGGCCAGGGTCAGCACCCGGTCGTGCCCGCGCGCAATCTGAAAGGCCGCCACCGCGGGGTTCGTGATCAGGCTGTAGATCATCAGTCCGCCGACCGTCTGGAAGTTCACGGTCAGCGACGCGCTGATCAGCACGAGGAAGCCCGTCCAAACGAGCCCCACGGGCACGCCCGCCGCCGCCGCGTGCAGCCGGGAGAACAGGATTGCCCGCAGCTCCTTGCGCAGCAGCAGCACATACGCCGCCAGCACCACTGTCACCGGCGCCATGAGGTACACGTCGCGCCAGCGGCAGAAGTTGAGGCTGCCCCACAGCAGGCTGCGCACCTCGTTGTCCGGCCGCCCGAACACCGCGTGTAGCCCGATGCCCAGGAAGGCCAACCCCATCGACAGCGAGAACAGCACGCCGATGAGCACGTTGATGTCGATCCGCACGCCGCGCTCCTCGACGCTGCCCAGCAACAAGGCCGTGGCGACCGCGGCGACGAGCGCTGGCAGCAGCATCCACTGCCCGGTCAGTCCGCACAGCGACCCGAACACGGCACCCGCCAGCGCCGCGTGCGACACGCACACGGCCAGGAACGGAATGCGCATGCCGACGACGTACACGCCCATCATCCCCGACGCGCCGCCCGCCAGGACGCCCGCACACATCACCGGCAGCCAGTACAACCAGTCCATCACGTTCCCCCCGCGCCACTTGGCACGACCGCATGTCGGCCGTTCTCGTGCAGCACGCGCAGGCCGGGGCCGTACAGGTCGGCCACGCGCTCCGCGGTCAGCACGTCTTCCGGCATCCCCTCGGCGACCATCCGCCCGTCACGGAGCAGCACCAGCCGCCGGCAGCAACGCGGAATGACTTCCAGCGCGTGACACACGAGCAGCAGCGTCGGGCGGGTCTGTGCATACAGCTCGTCCAGCGTCGCGACGATGTGCTCGCGCCAGCCGAGATCCAGGTGCGTCGTCGGCTCGTCCAGCACCAGGACGCGCGGCTGTTGCACCATGGCCCGCGCGATCAGCACCTTGCGTTGCTCGCCGCCCGACAGATCGGAATACGCTGCAGAGCGCAGAGGCGCGACGCCCAGCCGCTCGATCCACTCGTCGACGAGCGCCCAGTCGAGGCGTTCCAGCCGCTTGAACAACCCCGCCTGTCCCGTGCGGCCGATGGCGACCACCTCGCGCACCGTGAGCGGCATTTGCCCGTGTGCCGCGAGCCCCTGGGGCACGTACCCGATGGCCCGCCGCAGCCGCGTCAACCCGCCGCTGCCGAGGCGTGTCACGTCGTGACCAAGGACGGCGACGCGCCCCGTGCTCGCTCGGCGGAGGCCGAGGCAGGTCCGCAGCAGCGTGCTCTTGCCCGCGCCGTTGGGCCCGACAATCGTCAGCGCTTCGCCGCTGGCGATGCTGAGCCGCTCGATATCCAGAATGGTCCGCCCATCGGCGTCCACGCGGAGGTGCTCGATCGCGATATCCGGGACATTCATGGGCGGGCAGCGTCTACGAGGCGACGGACATTCTGGCGCACCATCTCGTCGAAGCGCGTCTGGTGGTGCTGCACGTCGGGGAAATTGTCGAGCACGACGACCCTCGCGCCCAGGCGCTCCGCCAGCGCGTCCGCCAGGCGCCGACCTTCCGGACGGTTCGCCAGCAGGAGCCGGGCCCGTTCTCCGTCGCTGATCGCCGCATTGATCTCGCCCGGCAGTACCGTGTCGGCGCTGGCGAAGTCGGCCAGCACGTTGAGCCGCAGGTAGGTGCCGAACTTCGCCTGATGCTCACTCGCCAAGACCGGCATGCCCGCCAGGCCCGCCGACGCGATTTGCGTGCGCATCTCCGCACCCAGCGTCGCGACGCGCTCCTGGACGGCCGCGACGCGCCGGTCGACGTCCCCGCGGCGGGCGAGATTGGCGGCGACGAGCGCCTCGGCGACCTGCTCGCAGGCCTCGACATACGTTGGGGGCTCGCACAACCCGCCCTCGAGGCGAATCGGTACGATCAACAGCGCCGCGTCGCCGGCGCGCTCGAGCTGACGATCGAGGGCGGACTGGAAGTCGAACCGCAGCAAGAGCTTGCAATCGCGCATCGCCCGCACCTGGCTGGGACGGACGTCATAGTGGCCCGGGCAGGTGCCGGGCTCCGCCAGCGCGAGGACCGGATAATCACGCCCCAGCAGGTCGTACACGACGGCTTCGATGTAGGCGTTGGAGACCGCGATGGGTGGCCCCGTGTCGGGGGTTTTCGCACCGCAGCCGGCGCAGGCGAGGACCACGCCACACGCCGCCACCAGCCACCAACTGCGTTCGAGCACGGTCTGTTCCACCACAAGGGATCAGGGATTCAGTACGCTTGACGGCGACCGCCAAACATACGATTCTAACGAATCGTAATACCGGCTGCGCTCGCTCACGGCAAGCGACTGGATCATAGAGGATGGGCATGCCCGAGACCGATCCCCGCATCGCGTTTTTTGACCGTCTCGCCCCACAATGGGACGCAGACCAGCCCCCGCTCGACCAGACCCGCGCCCGGCTCGATGCCCTGGCGCCGCAGCTCGGCCTGCGACCGGGCCTGGACCTGCTCGAGGTCGGCTGCGGCACCGGGCTGGTCACCGCGTGGCTTGCCGACCAGGTCGCGCCAGGAAGCGTCACCTCGCTCGATTTCTCCCCCGCGATGATCGCCCAGGCCGAGGCACGCGGCGTGTCGGCGACATTCGTCTGTGCCGATGTGTGCGATGGCGGGCTGGCGGGGGGGCCGTTCGACTACATCTGGTGCATGAGCGTCTTTCCGCATTTTCGCGACCAGGCCCGCGCTTTGCGCAATCTGGCAACCGTCCTCGCCCCCGGCGGCACCCTGCTTGTGCTGCACCTGGCGAGCTGGCGGCGGATCAACGACATCCACGACCGTGTCGGCGACGTCGTCGCGGAGGACTTCCTCCCGCCGCCGGACGCCTGGCCGGCCTTGCTGGCGCCGGCTGGGCTGACTTTGGCGGAGATTGTCGACCATGACGATCTTTTCTGTATCCGCGCTCACAAAAACTGAACGCGTTTCACGTGAAACGTGAACACCCGATTTGACGCGTCATGGGCGGCGGTCCCTAATAACAGGATGTTGAGAGGCTGAGGATTTCGCCGCGCGGGGCGAAGCCGTCGTGGTGCCGGTCGAGGGAAAACGTGAGCCCCATGGTTCGGAAAGCGCTGTTGTTGACATTGCTCGGCGTGGGCATATTGGGCTTCGTCGGCTGGCGCATGCTGTCGATGGGCAAGCCGAGGGTGCGTGATCTCGAGGGGGTCACCATCACGCAGCTCGATGCCGATGCCCGCGTTGCGGAGATCGAGTTCGTCCACCCCAAGACCGGACGCAAGCACACCCTGGCCAGCGATGTGCCCGTGGATTGCGAGATCGTCGTTGATGGACTGCCGGCCAGGCTGGCGGCGCTGCGCGTCGGCGATGTGGTGGACGTCCGCGGCGAGATCCGCCGCTCGCTCTTCGGCGTGGAGGTCACGCCGCTGCGCGTCCAGGTACAACGCGCCCCAGCAACGACACAGCCAGGAGCCACCCCGTAAGCCCATGCCCGCCGCCGACCTGATGCGCCAGCCCGCGGCGACCGACCGCCGCCACTTGTGGGCGGCTGTCGCGCTGTTGCTCATCGGTGGGGTCTCGCACGTGGTCTACCTGCTGTTCGATTGCCCGCTCGACCTTTCCGGCGACGAGGCGCACTACTGGGAATGGTCGCGGCGGCTGGATCTCAGCTACTACAGCAAGGGGCCGCTGGTCGCGTACATCATTGCCGGCGGGCGCTGGCTGCTGGCCGACCTGTCGCAACGTTTGCTCGGCAACGAGGTTCTCGCGGTACGCGGCCCCGCCATCCTGCTGTCCATGCTTACCGGATTCGGCATTTTCGTGCTCACCGCGCAGACCCTGCACCGCCCGCGGCTTGGGCTGGCGACGGTGGCCCTGACGTTCACCGTGCCGATTCTGGCAGTCGGCGCGATTCTCATGACCATCGACGCGCCGCTGGCATGCTGCTATGTGTGGGCGCTGGTCGCGTGTCATCGCGGGCTGCGGGGCGGCGCGATCGGCTGGTGGCTGCTGGCGGGCCTGCTGATCGCGTTGGGCATTCTTGCGAAATACACGATGGTCCTGATCTTTCCTCCGGTGGGCCTGGCCATGCTCACCGAGCGCTCATATCGACCGAATCTGCGCCGACCGGGACCGTACCTCGCAACGGCGGTCGGTTTCGCGGGCCTGCTGCCGATTGTCATCTGGAACGCACAGCACGACTGGGTGAGCTTTCGCCATGTGGCCGGACAGGCCGGCGTCGCCGAAGAGTCGCGTTTCGAGATTGGCGGCGTATTCGAACTGATCGGCGGTCAACTCGCCGTCGTCGGGCCGGTTTGGTTCGTGGCGCTGCTGATCGCGGTGATCAAGCTGTGGCGTGATCCGTTGCCACGCGCACAGGAGCACCACACGCCGGCAGCGCTGAAGCTGCTCTTGTACGCAACACTCACGCCGTGGATCGTGTTTCTGGTCTTCAGTCCAGTGACGAAGATCCAGCCGAACTGGCCCGTCCTGGCGCTGGTGACCGGATTGCCGCTACTGGTGCTCTGGCTGTCGCGGCTGCTGCACGACGCGCGCGCGGCAACCCGTCGGGTGGGCAAGCTCCTGATCGCCGCGGGGATCGCGCTAGGCGGCGCGGCGGTGCTTGTGGTGCACTACAGCGAGTTGGTTTTTCCCGCATTGGCGCTCGTGGCGCCGCGCGAGTCGGCCCTGAATCTCACGCCGATGGCGAAGCTCGACCCCAGCGCCCGGCTCCGCGGTTGGGAGGAACTCGGGCGGGCCGTGGGACGGCATTGCGCCGCCCTGCATGAGCGTGGCGGCGACCCGTTCATCATCACCGACGACTACCAGGTGGCCAGCCAGATCGCGTTCTATGCCCCCGGACACCCGCCGGTCTACTGCCTTCAGGCGGCGCTCGGCCAGCGGCAGAGCCAGTACGATATCTGGCACAACCCCATCGATAATCCGGCGGACTTTGTCGGTCGGCCGTGCGTCTACGTCGGTACGCGCAAGCCGGCGCTGTTTGGCGATGACGAGCGGCCCGCGGTGCTGCGCGGCGCACGACTCGTAGAGACGGTCGAGCCGCGCGTGCAGGGCCATCGCATGAACATCTGGCCGATATTCGTTTGTGAGTCATTTGCCGGTGTGCCGGCGGAGATGCGGGCCGAGGCGACGGGGAGATTCTGATGTCGCGTGACGGCGATGATGTGCTCGAGGGGCAGGTTGCGGTCGGACGTGTGGCGTTGCGTTGGCGCAACACGCTCACTGTCGGTGCATTGGCGCTCGTGCTGGTCGGTCTGGCCGGTCTCGACCGCTGGTTCTACGAGCACGTGTCGTGTGTGTTGGAAACGAAGCACAATGTCACCGACCGCGATTTCTACACGCTGACGCGGCCGCTATGGATCGGGCTGCGCTACAGCATGGGGCACTTGTACCTGCCGATGCTGCTGTGGGTGGTTGCGTTGATTCGCGCACCGCGACAATGGCAGCGTTACACGGCGGCCTTGGCGGCGGTGGTGGTCGTAGCGCTGCTGGCGAACGTCCTCCAGGGAGCGATTGGGCGGCTACGGCCGGATCAGGCGGACACGCATCTGGCGTTCGCGGCGCCGCTGTCGCAGTTGCTGAGCAAGGAGCGCGTGTCGTTCCCCTCCGGCGAGGCGACGACGGCGCTGGCTCTGGCGTGCATGTTGAGCCTGTTGTGGCCGAAGGGCCGCGCCGTGTTTCTCACCGCCGGGATCGTGACGGCGGCGGCGCGGCTGGTGAACGGGGCACACTATCTCAGCGATGTCGTGGCGGGCGGACTGCTCGGGTGGTACGCCGCGGCGCTACTCCACGCGCGGCTGTGCGGCTGGCTTGGACGTTCGGAGACGGTGGCGAGCACGCGTAACGAGGCTCCCGCGTAAGGCGCGCGCGGCCGAGCGCAGCCTGCGCACACCAGACGTTGCGGCGGCGTCGCGGGTCATCCCAGTACGGCGACCATGAGTTGGGCGACGACCGTCATGGCCACCAGCGCGAGCGGATAGACGGCGGCATACGACAGCGCGGGGACATCCGATTCAAACTGGGCGCTGGCGGCGCCGAGGCCGGGCGTGCTGGTCATCGCACCGCAGGTCATCCCCATGGTGCTGGGCGTGGTCTGGAGAAAGACGACGTACGCCAGCACGAAGCCGACGAGCAGCGCGAAGCCGACCGTCAGCGCCGCGAGCAGCGCCAGGGTCGCGCCCTGGGCCTGGATGACGGGCCAGAGCTGCGCACCGGCCGACGCGCCGGCGCTCGCCAGGAACAGCACCAGGCCGAGCTCGCGCATGAGATAGCGAGCGGCGATCGGCACGTGCACGCGCAGCTTGCCGATACGCCCGAAGTGTCCCAGTAGCAGGCCGACAAACAGCGGTCCGCCGGCCAGCCCGAGGCGGATCGCCCCGACACCCGGCACGGGCAGCGGGAGGAAACCCAGCACCAGCCCCAGCACGAGGCCGAAGGTGAACTCGGGGATGCCGGTTTCGTGGATGCGCTGCTCGTGGATGCCGGCGGCCTGCTGGAACGCCTGCACGTCCGGCTCGTAGCCCACTGCCCGCACCAGATCACCGACCTCGACGACGAAGTTGCCGCGCGGGACGAATTCGACGCCTTCGCGGCGAATGCGCGTGATGACGACGTTGTAGCGGCTGCGGACGTGCAGTTGGCGGAGCGAGCGACCGGCGAAGCTCGATTCGCTGATATAGACATCGCGCGCGACGACGTTGGGCATGTGCGTCATCTCAACCTCGGCCGGCACGGGTGGGCCGATGATGAGGGCGAGCCGGTCGAGTTCCGAGCCGGCGCCGACGGCCATCACGACATCTCCCTGCTGCAGGACGAGATCGCTGCTGGCCGGCAGGATCTGGTCGCCGCGCAGCACGCGGGAGAGGTTGACGGTCAGCAGGTCGTGCAGGCGCAGGTCGCTGACGTGCCGGCCGACGCAGGCGGGGTTCTGCACGAGGTAGCAGCGCTGGTGGACGGGGTCGGCGGCCGGCGCGTCGGCCTGGCGCCCGCTGGCTTCAGGGAGCTGGGCCAGCCAGCGCGGCACGAGCTGCGCGAAGAGCACGACCGCCACGACGCCGATGGGATAGGCCAGGCCGTAGGCGACCGACACCAGTGGGTTGTTGGAGGCTTCGGTGGCGGCGGCGAGAGCGGGGGTGCTGGTCAGCGCACCGGCGAAGACGCCAACGACCAGCGCCGGGTCAATCCCGAACAGCAGGCCGATGACGGCCGCGACGGCGGCCGAGGCGACGACCGTACCGAGGCCCACGACGAGCGGTACGACGCCCTTGCCACGAAGCGTCTGCAGGAAGCGCGGACCGGCCTGCAACCCGATGGCATAGACAAACATGACGACGCCGAACTGGCCCAGGACGTGCAGGGCGGCGGCGTCGACCCAGCCGAGGTGACCGAAGGCCAGCGCCACGAACAGCACGCCCGAGGACCCCAGCCCGATCTTCGCGACGCGCAGGCGGCCGATGAGCACGCCCAGCACGATGATCAGAAAGCCGGCCGCGACGGGACTGGCGAGGATTTCCCTGAGCATGAACGCAACTCCTGCACGCGCTGCGGGCCTATTCCGCCCGGCGTGATGAGCCGCGCAGTGTACCGCGAAACCGATCGCACGCCACGGCGGGCGCGGCCGCGCGTTTTATCGGGCAGTGAAATTTGTGCCCGGTTCTACTGCTCCGGCGTGCGGACTGAATCGATGTTGTTGGATAGAGACCGTGTGTTTTCCGGCACCTTGGCGAGGAAACGCGAGCGATGCGGCACATCCTCTTTGTGGTTTGCTTCACGACCGGCGTCGGCTTGATGATCCTCAGCGGGTACGTGCCCAAGTCGGCCAGCGCCCAGGGAACGGACGAAGTCACGCCGGTGCCGGAACCGAATGCGACGGTACGCGAGGATTACCGGCCCCCGCGGGGGAGGCGTCCGCGACCGGCGGTAACGCGCCGCGGCCTGCGCTATCCGGCCGAACCGGTTACACACCGGGACCCGAATGGCGGTGACAGCGCTGAGGCTTCCTACGCGGCGAGGGACTGGGACACCGAGCGCGAGCTGAACGACGCGCCCGCGGCCGCGTACCAGGACGACCCGAACGCGGCCGTGGCGAACCCCAATGGCGAGGTGGCGGACAACATCGCGGCGGCGCTGGAGGGACTGGACGAGGATCCGAACGCCATCTCCGCAGACGAGGCCGGCTTCGACCTGCCGGCTGCCGACGCAGGCCAGGGCGAGGTGGTGTGGATCGGCTGGGATGAGCTTCGCCTCGACGGGCGCGGCAGCGACGGGGTCGATCTGACCTACGCTTGGCGCCAGGTCGCGGGACCGGCGCAGCTGGAGATCGCTGACCCGGATCGGCCGCTGACCAAGGCGACGGGCCTGCCGGTAGGGCGATCCATGGGCTGGGAGCCACTGCTGTTCACGTTCGAACTGCGGGTGACGGACGCCGACGGCGTCTATGACGCGGCGACGGTTGATTACGTCGTGATCACCGGGCCGGAGCTGGAGATCGAACCGGTCGCGCAGCGACGGTTCGAGCCGCGCGATGGATACGTGCTGGCGCACTACGAGGCGTGGACGACGAACCTGGAGACGAACGCGTCGGACTTCGTGATCAAATCGCCGGTGCGCCTGACGTTTACGCCGGTGAGCGGCGGTGAGTACCAGCTGCGACACAAGTCGCGCAGCGGGAAGCACACGTATACGGTGACGGTGTACTACCCGGAGGGCGCGAGCAGCTCGCTGATGGAGTTCCTCGCCGATACGGAAGAGAAGGTGCCGGTGATCATCCAGCTGGGGGTGAGCTGGGACGGGTCGTATGCGAGTCGGGCGAAGGTCGGTGAGAAGAAGAAGGAGGCGACGCCGTGAGCACGGTGCTGTGGGTGACGGGGTTCGTGCTGATGATGGGAAGCTTCAGCTTCCTGTTCGCCAAGCGCGAGGAGCCGGACCAGCCGCGAATCTCGGTCGAGCCGCCGGTGTTTGAGTTGCGGCGGCACCGGTCGTGATGGGGCGGTCACGGGTGGACGGGGCCGGCTGATCGCGGGACCTGGGGGATGAAACGGTTCCGAAAACCGGGCCCTCGCTGGGCATTCGACCGTAACTGCCTTGCGGGGAGCGGGTTAGAAGATCTCCGTCGATGCGAATAACACGTTGCTGTCGCAGGGCTTGTAGGTTAGGATAGGGGACGGCTCGGAGCGCCCGACCGGGTTCCTGGTGCAGCCAGCGCGCTGTGTGCGGGGTCAGCCACGCTTGCTCTGGGATTGAGCGAGTGAGCCGTTCGCGGCGAGTATAACGCTGCGACAGGGGCTGAAACAGTTCAGCCCGGCTGATTACACCGTCGTGGCCCAGGGCCGACGACAGTTCGTGATCGTGGATGACGCGCCGGTTGGCCCGGCGCTTGGAGAGGTGGAGTCGAGGCAAACACATCTTTTTTTGTTTCAATCCTGAGGAGGACGAACATGAAGAAGGCATTTCTGTTGGCGGCCGTTGCCGCGCTGGTGTTTAGCGGCGCTGCATCGGCAAACATGTTGATGAATGGGACGTTTGACGATGCCGTCTTGGGCGCCGGGCAGACGCCGGTGCCGGTAGGCGGCTGGAAGCTGCTCATCAATGATCCGGCGCATCCGGACTATGCAGGTCACATCGAGGCCGTGGCGCATTGGGACAACTTCTACCAGTTCGACAATAACACCAAGAGTGATCAGGGCCTGTCGCGGAACACTGACTTTGGCGGATCGGAGACCGAGCAGTTCGCGTTCATTAACAACTGGAACCGCCGCTTCAGCCAGACGGTCAGTGATGTGGTTGAAGAGGGCGTGACCTACACTGCGACGATCGACTTCAACGCGGCGGCGCTCGACCTCGACCGCGCCGGCGACTTCACCCTGTTCGCCGGCGGCATGGACCCGGCGAATCCGGACAACCCGGCCCCCGGCACGATCCAATTGGCCACGGTTTCGATCGGCAACCAGTCGTACATCGACAACGAGGGCCCCGTGGACATCCTGGTCGAGGACACCGACTGGCACATGGTGACCCTGGAATACACGGCCAACGCGGGTGACCCGGCGATCGGAATGCCACTGACCGTGTCGTTCCGCACCAAGTGGGGCTGTGCGGGTCAGACATACTGGGACAACGCCGTGCTGACCCCCGAGCCCGCGTCGCTGCTGGTGCTGGCGCTCGGCGGCCTGATGCTGCGTCGTCGCTAAACACTGCTGACACGGCTCACAGCGCGGCACGACGCTGCGCTTGACGCTTGAAGAATAACGAAGCCCGCGGCTCATGCCGAGTCGCGGGCTTCGTGCATGCCGGGCCGGCGGCTCGCGCCGCCCGAAAAGAAAGCGGCGCCGCGTGATAACACGCGACGCCGCCGAAGGGTGAACGTCTACCGACGCTCGCAGCACCTCCCGCCCCGGGCTGGTCTCCCCGGGCCAAACGCGGCTTGCCTAGCGGCGGCGTGCCGCGAGCAGGCCGACGCCCAGCAGCGAGAGTAGGGCGGTGCCGGGCTCGGGGATCGAAGTCGCCGCGACCAGCGCATCACCGACGTCAGCGCCCTGCAGGTTGCTCGACGAGTAGCCGTTGTCGAGCAGGAACTGGCCGAACTCCGGCGAGACCAGCAGGTCGGCCTCGATCGTCAGCGAGGTCTCGGTCGGGTTGAGGCCGGTGGGATTCTCGACGTCAAACAGGATCGCGCCGAGGCTGGCGGTGTCCTGGACGTAGAAGCCACTGGCATTGCCGCCGAGGGTACCGGCGCGCGCCGCATCGAAGCCGATCGTGAAGTTGCCGACCTCGATGGTGTCCGCGTTGAACAGAACGGTGCCGGTGTGCTCGATGGTCCCGCTGAACGTGTTGAGGAAGTCCGCGGGATCGTACGAGAAGGTGGTCGACAGCGCCGGGGCGGTCTCGTTCCGCGAGTTGATCGGAAACGCGACGGAATCCGGCAGCGAGCCGGGCACGATCACGTCGTCCGAGACGCCCGACAGGTCGAGGCTGGCCGCACTCGACAGCGTGTCGGTATCGAGTACGACATTGGTCTGCCCGCCGATGACGTCGACCTGGGCAAACGCTGTGGTGGTGAGCAGCGCGCTGACCGCCAGCGCGCAAAGTGAGCGAATCTTGAGCATGGGGTCTCCTTTCCTGATCCGTGTCTGCAACGTTGCAGCCCCGAATATGACTCGGCCCACATTGCTTTTAGATAAGCGGCAGGCGGCTGTCAACGAAAAACACCATAGCGAACTGGTGTACGCGCGCGGGCACAATGGTGTTGTCACGCGCCGCGAAGATTGGTCTTCGGTTGAAACAGGTGAACTGCGCGATCACCAGTATTCAGTAAGCGGCGGCGGATGTGCCACTGTGCGCTGCGCGCCGCCCGGCAGGGCGTTGCGGCAGATTCCCAAACCGCTCATCCGCTCGCGGCGGCGCGCTGCGCGCCCATGCGTGGCGCGGCCAGGCCGAGGGCGCGCGAATGACGACGCGGTAAAGCCGCTCACTCCGCTCAAACCGCTCGCGCGGGCGCCGCGAAACGACCGTGCGGCGGTGGGCGCCTCACGCACGGCGACGGCCGGCACGCGTCCCGCCGGGCCGACCGACCGGGTTCGCGGGCGAAAGATTTTTCGAGTTTTTCGCCGGATTCCGCGCCTGTGGGATGAGGCGGCGACAGGGCCGGGCGGCCGGCTGGCAGGATCGGCCGCGGCCCGTTAGGATCACGTTTGCCTGGGGCGTCGGTTGGGCCGGTGCAGTGCGTCGGCCGGACAACGGGTCAGGACCGGAAGGTAGCAGCCCACCCGGCTCGGCCCACGTGCAGCGTCAACCTGGCTGGCGTCTCAGGCTTTTTCGAGTTGTCAGCTCTGGGCGATCGGCCGGAGGCACGCGGGCGCGGGAACGGCCGCCGGTCGAAGGCTTGGGGGCGCACGGCGTCTGACGAACAGCAGATCACCGATAGCGGACGGTTTTCGATCCTATGGCCTACACCGTTCTCGCCCGAAAGTATCGCAGCCGGACCTTCGACGAGGTTATCGGCCAGGAACCCATCGCCACCACCCTGGCCAATGCCATCAAGGCCGGCCGCATCCACCATGGCTACCTGTTTACCGGCACGCGCGGCGTGGGCAAGACCAGCATGGCCCGCATCCTGGCCAAGGCGCTGAATTGCCTGAACAGCGACGGGCCGACGGCCACGCCCTGCTGCGAATGCGATGCCTGCCTGGCGATCAGCGAGGGCAATGACGTCGATGTGCTCGAGATCGACGCCGCCAGCAACACGGGCGTGGACAACATCCGCGACCTGCGGAGCAATACGGCGTATCGGCCGGCGCGATCGCGGTTCAAGGTCTACATCATCGACGAGGTGCACATGCTCTCGACCGGCGCGTTCAACGCGCTGCTCAAGACGCTCGAAGAGCCGCCCGAGCACGTGAAGTTCATCCTCGCCACGACTGAGATCCAGAAGGTGCCGGCGACCATCCAGAGCCGATGCCAGCGATTCAACTTCCGCAACATCGGTCCCGAGCCGATTGCACGCCGGCTGGCAGAGATCATCGAGGAGGAGGGCGCCAAGGCCGAGGACATCGTCGTGCAGCGGGTGGCCCGGCTGGCACAGGGATCGATGCGGGATGCGCTGAGCATTCTCGACCAGTTGCTGGCGGTGTCGCCGAAGAAGCTCGATGCCAAGGTTCTCGACGAGATGCTGCCGCCCGCCCAGGACGAGCGCATCGTGACGCTGCTGCAGCACGCGGCGGCCGGGGATGTGGCGGCGACCCTGAACGACTTCGACGGGATCGTCTCGGCGGGGCGCGGGCTGGAGAATTTCTGTAACGACGCCATCGAAGTCGTGCGCGCCCTGATGCTGGTGCGGGCGTGCGGGGTCGACGCGGCACTGGTGGAGATCCCGGCGACGAATCGCGACGACTACGCCGCCCTCAGTGGCCAGTTCGAGCTGTCGCAGTACGTGCAGATGATCGCCATGCTCGAAGAGCTGCGACGAAACGTGCGGTACAGCGGGGCGGGCCGCGCACTGACCGAGGCCTTGCTTGTGCGGCTGGCCCACATGAAGGCGTGGGGGGCCATTGAGCAGCTGCTGGCCCAGCTCCCGGCGGACGGGGCACCGGCTGGCGGCGAAAAAAAAAAGCCCGCAGCGGTAACACCCGCCGCTGATCGACCGCCCGCGCCCTCCCACAGCGAGCCGCCCGCTTCGCCAACCCCTGCGTCCTCCGCTGCGGTCCCGCCACCTGTGACCGAACGCGCGGACGCCCCGGGCGTCGTGAAGCAGGCCGGCAAGCCGGTGGAAGAGGTCGTGCCTGCGCCAGCGGCGGCGCCGAGCGCGGCCCCCGCGACGGCCCTGGTCGACGCCGGCGAAGAAGATGGCCCGGCACCAGCGGCCCCCGCCTGGCAGGAAGCGTCGCCCGAGCAGCGGCAACGGGTGCAGCAGGATCCGCTGCTGCGGCAGGCCCTGGAGCTGTTCGATGGATCGCTGATCGAGGTGCGCGTGCGGGCGGCGACGTCGGCGGCCGAGGATGACGCGGATTGAGGGCATCGCACGAACCGGGTGACATGCGACAACGGGCGCCCGACCCGCTAGGATCTTCAGCAAGGAGCAACCCCAGCCAAGAGGAAAGCGTATGTTCGGAAACATCGGTCAACTGATGAACCTCATGAAGAATGCCGGTGCCATCAAGCAGGGCATGCAGGAGATGAATGAGCGCATGGAGGCAGCCCGCTTCGTCGGCGAGGCCGGCGGTGGGCAGGTCAAGGCGACGGTGAACGGGCGTGGCGATCTGCTGGGGGTCAAGATCGAGCCGGCGCTGGTCGAGGCGGGCGATGTCGAGATGATCGAGGAGCTCACTTGCGCGGCCGTCGCGGACGCGACCACCCGCAGCCGGGAAGCAGCCCAGAAGGAAATGATGGACATGGCCGGCGGCTTTGGGCTGCCGGGGATGGACCAGATGCTGGGTGGGGGCCAGTGACAAGAGCTGTCAGTCGGCAGCCGGAGAGGATGGGTGTCTGAGGGCGTAGCGCGGCGATTGGGGGCGTAGCGAGGGTTTCGGTGATGTCGGGTTCGTTGACGGGGCCGCTGCAGCGGTTGATGGAGGAGCTCAGGAAGCTGCCCGGCATCGGGGCGCGCTCCGCCGAGCGAATCGCGTTTCACCTGCTCAAGGCCGGCCGCGACGAGGCCGTCGGCCTGGCCGACGCGATCATGGCCACCAAGGACCAGATCCGCCCGTGTGCGCGCTGTTTCAATCTCGCCGACGACGAGTTGTGCTCGATCTGCCAGGACACGCGGCGCGACGCGTCACAGATCGTCGTCGTCGAGCAGCCCAAGGACCTGATGACCCTCGAGGCGACCGGGGCCGTCACCGGCGTCTATCACGTGCTGATGGGGCGGATCGCACCGCTGGAGGGCGTCGAGCCCGGCGACTTGACCATCGACGCGCTCGTCCGGCGGGTGCAAGGCGGCGACGTGCGGGAGGTCATCCTGGCGACCAATCCGACACTCGAAGGCGACGCGACGGCGCTGCACATCTCCAGTGCCTTGGCGGACACGGGCGTGACGATCACCCGCCTCGCGCGCGGCATCGCCCCCGGGTCGCAGATCGAGTACGCCAATCGGGCCATGCTCGAAGAGGCGTTTCGCGGCCGACATCGCGGGGAGTAGCACGGCAGGAACGCAAGCTGGCCTCTGTCCCCAGGCAGCGCGGCAGTCTGGGTATCCCAGCCGCGCTCGGCGCGCCACGATTCCAGTTTCCCCGCCAGGAGATGACCTTCCTGGAATCCTGAAACTCCCGCGCTTCGCTATCGGCCCCGGCCGGGACGCGTGTCGACCGTGACCTCCTGCACTTGGCGGCTGCGAATCTTGAAGCGTCCCTCGTAGACGGTGCCGTCCGCGGCGGTGCACACCAGCCAGCGCCAGCCGCGCTTCTTCCGCAGCGACCACGTGCCCAGCTCCGCGCCTTGCTCCAGCGCCCGCTCCAGCAGCGACGGCGGCAACGCCTGTTTCGGATGGCTGCGGAGCTCACCGGCCTCGGCGGCCTGCTGGAACGCGTCGAACGAGTCGAAGCGCTGCCGCTGGCTCAGCGCCCGGGCATAGAAATTCGTCACCGTGCGCACCACGGCCTCGGCGCGGCCGGACGCGGTCGGGTCGTCGGCCAGCCCCTGCCAGTACGCCCGCCAGCGCTGCTCGAACGCGCTGACGTCGGGGCCGAAGTTCTTGTCCCACGCCCGCCGCCATTGCATCTTGCGGCTGACGTCACGCAGGAAGTTGTTGAAGACGCGCTCATAACGACCGTCATCGCCGTGGGCGAGGAAGTAGACCATCGACCAGGCCTGGTCGTAGTTGGCTCCCTGCAAGTCGTCCGACCATTCGCTGTAGCTCATGGCCATCATTTCTTCCAGCGGCTTGAAGGCGCCGGCCTTCATCCGCGTTTTCACCCGCGCCAGTCGCCATGGCGGGATGAGGCCCGTCGCGAACTGATCGCCGGTGAAGACGGCGTGGCTGAAGTACTCGGCCATGCCTTCGTTGACCCAGACGGGGATGCCGTAGCCGATCTTGGCAGCGACGAACTGGTGGAAGCCCTCGTGCTGCACCACCGCCCAGGTCTGGGCGGTGCTGCCGTTCGACACCAGCGCCATGAGCTTGTTGCCCATGAATACCCCGGCCGATCCGGGCATCCCGCCCGCGTCGTGATAGTCGTCCTTCTCGGTGAACAGGTAGAACGGCAGGCGGTGGCGGATGACGCCCGGGAAGGTGCGGGTCCGCTGCTCGTACTCCTCGGCCATTGCAGTGATGCGCGCGATGGCCTCCTGCACCTGGGCTTCGTCCGCGTCGGTATGCAGCGTGTGTTAGGGCGTTTCGTAGGTACGCAGCCCGGGCTGCGCCGCGGCCGCCGGCGACGCGAGCGCGACGAGTGCCGTGGCCAGCAGCAGGGCGCCGGCGACGCGTTGCGGGCGGCGGGTGCCCGTGTCGGCGATAATCAGCATGTCCTGCTCCCGTTGGCCGTCCTACTTCTCCGGTGCCGCCACTTCGAGGATGTCGTCCAGCACCGGATCCGCGCCGATGCGCCAGCGCGGCACCCACTTGCCGTTGACGAACACGGTCGGGATGCCGTGCAGGCCGGGCCGCGCCCCGTGTCGCAGCCGCGGCAGGCGCTTGCCGGCGTCGAGATCCTGGGTGATTGCGGCAGCGGCCTCCGCGCTTTCCAGGGCCCGGAAGAACGCGTCGGCGTCGAGGCCCATTTTGCCGACGGCGGCGCGCAGCTCGTCCGCGGCGGCTTGCTCCATCAGCGTCACCGCGCGCTCGGGCTCGAACCCGAGCTTGCGGCAGGCCTCGAGGCAGGCTTCCGCCGTCATGACATAGAGGGCGCCGCGGAGCTCATCGGCCGTGACGCCGAGCTCGGTCGCCGCAGCCCGCAAGGCGCTGTCATGGTGTGCCATGAGCCAGTCGTGCATGCGCCAGTAAGCGTCCGCGCCGCCGACGATGCCGGCC
Organism: uncultured Planctomycetales bacterium; assembly: GCA_964448675.1. GTDB lineage: Bacteria > Planctomycetota > Phycisphaerae > UBA1845 > Fen-1342 > CAYUZU01. The sequence continues at coordinate 11,998 of CAYUZU010000003.1, read as the reverse complement.
GCTTCGGCCGCCCGTGACGCCCAGCAGGCAAGCACGTGACGGCGGAAGGGGATGTTGGGGTTGCAGTCGCTGCTGAAGGGGGCATGGCGGAAGGTGTACGCCACGTCGTCGCGGCCGGCCATGAAGTCCCGCACGATGCCGTCGGCGATGACCGTGCCGGATTCCTGATAGTCGCCCCAGAGGACGATCTCGATCGCGGCGTTGGCCGGACCACGCGTGCGGGCCGGCTCGTCAGCGGGCAGGTCCCGCACGGGCTCTTCCTGCCAATCGACGACGTACTTCTGGAGGGCCAGCGGCGGCTTGTCGACCGCATGCGAGCGTGCCGGCGGATTGGCGGCGGCCACCTCCTCAATCGTGCGGGCCAACGCGCGCGGGGCGTGCCAGCCGCGGAGCTCGACACCGTTGATGAAGATCATCGGCGTGAAGAAAAGGCCGAGTTGCTTGGCCTCACGGCAGTCGGCCTGCACGCGCTGCAGCGTCTCGTCGCTGGTCATGACCTGCGCGAAGGCCTGCGGGTCGTAGTCCGCGTCGTAGAAGCCGGGCTTGAGCATGTCCAGACGCGTGAAGCCGCCGCGCCGATCGAACAGGTGGCGGTGCATCTTCCAGAAGCCTTCGGTGCCCCAGAGGATGCCAGCGGCCTCGGCGGCACGGGCGGCCCAGCAGCCATTGGGCTGCGAGGTGAAGCTGACGAAGGGATTGCAGGCGGTATTGAAGGGGAAGTGCTTGATCGAGACGGCGATGTCGTCGCGCTGCGCGATGAGGCTTTCGAGCTCGTGCTCGATGCGGTAGCAGTCCGGGCACTGGTAGCCGGTGATCATGACGATGCGGATGGGGGCCTTGTCTGGGCCGAGGCGATAGCGGCCGACGAAAGGCTCGTCGTCATAGGGGTATTCCGTCGTCTGTTCGGCTGAGACGTTCGGGTCGATGACCTCGTCGGGAGGCTCGACGGCGACGTCGTTCGGGTCAACGTTGGCGTCATCGGCGGGCGCGGGATCTTGTGGCTGCGGGTCTCGGGGCTCGTCGTCGCGCGATTCCCGGGACTTGTCGATGATCTCCTGAACCGCTTCAGAACGCTCCTTCTCTGCTGCAGCGGCGACCTGGCCACGCTGGACACTGTCCCAGATCCCGATTCCCGCGTTCACCACCATGAACGCGATGGCAAAGGCAGCGATCGGCTTGGCGGCGTGGCGTGTGCGGCCGGCGGAGAACTCTACAAACAGCCAGAAGGCGAAGTTGGCGATGTGGACGCCGATGCAATACTGGCACAGCTTCCATTCGACCAGCATGATGACGCAGAAGCCCAGCGAGCCGAGGACACCCAGCCGCACGACCCAACGTAAGAGTGTGGGCAACGCGCCGCGGGCGGCAAACCATGCGATCACAAGTGAAACGAAGTACGCCAACCCGAGGAAGGAGACCGGCCAGGCGAAGTCGCCTATGCGGATACTACCCCAAAACCCTTCGGCAACCTGCTGGCAGGCACTGCCTTCGCCACAGCCTGGGAGCGCCAGGTCGGCGACATGTTCGAGCACCAGCAGCAGCGACATGAACGCCGCGAGCAGTGCGGCGGTGGCGCCCAAGGTGAGGGCTGCCAGCGGGGCGCGTTGCGGTGAGGACGCGACGGCGGCGGTGCTGGCGGCTGGGGTCGTGCTTCGTTTCCGTTTCTTGGGTTTCTTCGCCATAGCGGGCCAGACTCCACGCAGATAACTGATGATAGCGTTTGAATCAGGATTGTAATCCGCCGTTACAGTCCTGCCAGCATACCAAAAAATCTTAGCGGAACGGGCTTTGCAAACTGGCTGGACGCAGTGTTAAGATGAATTTCGTGAAAGCGAGCGAGCCACACACACGACATCCGGCGGATCACTTCGAAACGGTACTGGACGCGGTCTCTGAGGCGGTGTTCACCCTCGACCGCGGGTTCGTCATTACCAGTTTCAATCGCGCCGCCGAGCGGCTGACTGGTTATCGGCGCAGCACGGTGATCGGCCGGCGCTGTGCCGACGTATTCCAGACAGAAATCTGTGAGACGGTGAGCGAGTGCCCGATGGCGCAGATGCTGGCGCACGGGGGCACGCCGGTCATACAGGAAGTCACGATGCATGATCGCGAGGGACGCGAGCTCAACGTTCGCATTCGCTTCTATGCACTGCGGAATGACGCCGGCCAGATCGTTGGCGGCGTGCAGACGATGCACGCGACCAACGGCGTGCATGAGCTGTCGCGGGACGGGCGCCAGCGCAGCGACGGCCAGGGCACGGCGAATGCGGGGTTGCCGATTCTGGCGGCGTCGGAGCGCCGCGCGATCGAGGAAGTGCTGGAGCGGCACGGGTGGAATCGGATCGCGGCGGCGCGCGAACTCGGCATCAGCCGGATTACGTTGTGGCGCAAAATGCGCAAGCTGCACATCGTCGCACCGACGGCGGAGCCGGGGCGGTCCAGCCCGGACGGCTCGGCGTAAGCAGCGCGGAACCGACCGCCGTGGTGCGCAATACGGGGATTATCTGAACCATGCAGCGGCTGGTGGCCTAGGCCACATTCGGTGCGCGAATGCGCGACAGCCACGCGTCGCGTGAACAGCGGCGCCACGTCATCGATGGAGACACCGCCCATCGTCGCGATCTGCACGAGGCCGCGCCGGGCGAGGGGCCGGTGACACTCACGGCGCGGGCGTCTCGACCGCTTTGCGGATCGCTTCCACCAGCTGCTCGACCTTGAACGGCTTGAAAAGCACCGCGGCCAGGCCCTCGCGGCTGGCGCGGACGATCGAGTGGTTCGGGTCGTAGCCGAAGCCGGTGATGAGGATGACCGGCGTGTCGGCGTTGCGTTCCTTGGCGGCGGCGAAGACCTCGTAGCCATTCTTGTTTGGCATCTTGATGTCGGACAGGACGAGGTCGAACGCCTGGGTGTGGATCATGGCCACGGCTTCCTCACCGTCGCGGGCGGTGAAGGGCAGCGCGCCGGCCTTGGTCAGCACGTCGGCGATGGTCTCGCGGATGATGTCCTCGTCATCGGCGACGAGGACGCGCTTGCCGCGCAGCGCGGGGTCGGTGGTGGGCTCCTCGGAGAGCAGGCCGCGAATCGCCGGTGTCTCGCCGACCATCTGCACCGCACGCTTGATGCGCTCGACGCGCTCGATGACGGACGACAGCGGTGCGCGTTCGGGCGCATCGGCCGGAATCTGCTCGAGCAGGCGGCTGACGTCGCCAACGATGCCGTCGAGCGGCTCGGAGATCTCGGCGGCGACATCCGCCGTGACCTGGCCGGTGGTCTCGCTGCGTTGCACGGCCAGCAGCTTGAGCGTGTGCAGCGCGACGGCGATATAGCGGGCGAAGATCTCGGCGACCTGGCGGTCTTCGTCACTGAAGGCGGCCGGCTCATCCGACTCGATGTTCAGCACGCCCACGACGCGGTCGACCAGGCGCAGCGGCACGGTCAGCGACGAGTTGGCGCACTCGAAGCCGGGAAGGTACAGGGGATCGTTGCTGATGTCCGGGCAGATGTAGGGCTGGCCGGTGGCGGCCACGTAGCCGCTGATGCCGTTGTCCGTCTCCGAGGCGTATAGATTGACGCGTTTGGCCTCTTCAGAGAAGCCGCCGGTGAGTACGGGCTCGAGGTGCCTGGTCTTCGGATCGAGCACCAGCACGGCGAAGTGCGTGAAGTCGAGCAGTTCCCGGCAGTAGCCGATCAGCCGCTGCTCGAGCAGCTCGAGTCGCTCGGTGACATCCAGCTGCTCGGTGGCGTCGACATCGAGCGCAACGAGTTCGCGGCCGGCGGCATCGATCGCATCGAGCTTCTCGCGCATGCGCCAGATCTCGCTGGTGTCCGACAGCAGCACCAGGGCCTCGTCGATGCGCCCGTCGGCGTTGGGCAGGGCGGATACGGAGGTGTCAAACGTGTACTCGTCACCGACCTTGAGCACGCGGCGGCGAACGCGCACATCCGGCCGCTTGGGTTCGAGAACCGACCATTCATCCAGAAGCGACTTGCAGGATTCGCGGGCGGCCTCCAGCACGTCCGGGGGATAGCCGCGCAGGGCAGCGTTGGCCCACACCACGTCGCCCGCGCGGTTGACGATGCACACGGCCTGGCCGATGCCCTCGAGAATGCTGCCAGCACGTTGCCGGTTTGAAACGCGTGCGAGCGGGAGCAGTTCGGAGTTGCCGCAGACGACGAGGTCGAATTCGTCGTCGCGCAGGACTTCGAGGGCCTCGTCCGCGTGATGCACGATCCGCACGTCGTTTTGCGCGGTGAGGTGCGGAATAATCGCGTCGGCGGCGCCTTCCTCGTCGGTGAGCACGAGGATTCGGCGGCGAGCGGGCGACGGTGTCGAATCAGCGGCCATGGTATCCGTCAACGCTGGTGGCCCAAATTCAATGCTGGCGCGCACGAAACCTTCTTGATAGCCGAAAACTGCGCGCATTCCAAGAGCCCCACGCGGCTGGGGCAGGACAGAGCCGAATCGGCGCCGTTCGGGTGGGGGTTGGTATTGACCGATAAATGATGACCAATTGAGATTTGACTCGCAAGTTGGTGCCGCGTGGTGCGCGACTTGACGGTCCGTCCGGTAGGCCGCTACAGTCCCCGTCCGTCTGCCGGGCTGCGGCCCGGGACGCCGGCGGATGGTCCCGCCGACGCCGATCGTCAGGCAGGTGCGGGCGTGACGTGATTCAGCGCCGAAACAGCCAGGACCCGCAGGAGGGCGGGGGGCGACTGCGGTCGGTGCGGTATGCCGGCATGGGTCTGGAACTCGCGGGTGCGATCATCGGGCTGACGCTCGCGGGCTATTGGGTGGACCTCAAGTTCGACACGCGTCCGATAGGATTGACCGTGGGCGCGGTTGTAGGCATTGTTGGCGGGATGTACAACTTCATCCGTCAGGCGATCGCGCTCAGCGCCGAGCAGAGCGATTCGCAGTCCAGGCACGACAGCGACCGGAATCATGACCGATCCGAAAGCGAGTAACATCCGACCTGCCCACGCGTTCGCCCGGCTCGGGCTGATTGCGCTGGGGGTGGCGGTGGTGCTGGCGGCGGTGGGGTACTGGCCGACGGTGAGGCTGGCGGGGGCCGAAGCGGTCGAGGCGATGCTGCTGGGGATCGGGATCGCGCTGGTGGGGGCGTGGGCGGGCAGCCTGGCGACGTGCCTGTACTTTGCCAAGCCGCCGGCGCAGCACCCGATCGGGATCCTGGCGGGCCTGGTGGTGCGGTTTGTGGTCACGATCGGCTTGACCGTGGCCGCCTGGGCCGCCGATGCATTCGACAACAACCCGCTGCTGATCTGGGTCGGGCTGGCCCAGCTCGTGATTCTGGGCGTCGACGTGACCGGGATGGCGGGATTCCTGAGACGCGCTGCGGAGGAGACTGCATGATCGCATCGGTGCTCGCAGCCGGCAGTCCGCTGAACCACGTGGTCCAGCACCCCATCTGGGCGCCGGGCGGCCATACGCTGCTCAGCAACCACATCATCATGCAGATCGCGGCGGCGGCGCTGCTGCTGATTTTTCTGCCGCGGTTCGTGAAGCAGCGGGCCGGCGCCGACGAAGTGGGGCAGCTGGTGCCGACGGGGTGGGGCAATGTCATCGAGGGGCTGTGCGAAGCGTTGCGGACGCACGTGGCGCGGCCGGCGCTGGGGCCGTATACGGACCAGTTCATGCCGTACATCTGGTCGGCGTTCTTTTTCGTGCTGACGTGCAACCTGCTGGGGATGATTCCGCTGGCGGACTGGACGGCGTGGATTCCGTTCCTGACGGTCGAGGTGCACGGCCAGTCGCACCCGATTCTGGGTGGGACGTCGACGGGCAACATCTGGGTTACGGCGACGCTGGCCTGCTGCACGCTGTTCATGATTGTCTATAACGGCTTGCGACTGCACGGGATGTCTTACGTGAGCCACTTCTTCATGGGCCCGCCGGGCTTGAACGTGTTCATTGCGTTCCTGGAGATCATCGGGCTGGTGGCCAAGACGTTCGCGCTGGCCGTGCGTTTGTTCGCGAACATGGTGGCCGGGCACGTGATGCTGGCGGTCATCATCGGGTTCGTGAGCTCGGCGGCGGCGGCGTTCGGTGCGATTGCGGCGGTGGGGGTTTCCGTCCCCGTGATTCTCGGTGCGGTTGCGCTGAACTTCCTGGAATTGTTCGTCGCCTTCCTGCAAGCGTTCATCTTCACGTTCCTGAGCGCGATGTTCATCGGGCAGGCGGTCAACATCCATCATCACGACGAGCACGAGGTTCACGGAGCGGAGGAGATGGTCGGTCCGCTCCCCGAAGAATGAGAGCGGACACCCGGGCGCTGACGCCCGGTACTCACAACTGAAGACTGACGACCGAGAACTGATTCGCCATGCCCGGTAAGTGGGGTAACGGGTCGCAAGGCTGGAATACGCGATGGCGAGAAGCGATGAAGCGTCGCTCGACCCCACCGAGTGACTACCAAGAAAGGACGAGGACTCATGCACAAGGCACGGGCGTATCTTGCTCTGACGCTCATCCTGGTCGGCTTCGGCCTGATGGGCGCGGATGCCGCGTTGGCGGCAGAAGGTGAGGAAGGCGACGGGTTCACCGCGCTGATGGGCGACGACGGGCTCAAGGGCATTGGCCGGGGCATTGGCGCCGGGCTGGTGGTGATGGGTGGTGGCGCCGGGATCGGCCGCGTCGGCGGCTCGGCCGTGGAATCGATGGCCCGCCAGCCCGAGGCGGCCGGCACGATCAATACCGCCATGCTGATTACGGCGGCGATGATCGAAGGCGCGACGCTGTTCGGCGTGCTGGTGTGCCTGTTGACGTAGGCGGCAAGCGGCGGCCCGCGGCGCCGGTGCTCGACGCGCCGCGGGCGGCGCGCATGGGAGAGATACCTTGATTCTGCGCACACGAACCGGCGGCCTGGTGCTGCCTGGCGTTTTGCTGGCGTCGGCGACGGCCCTGGCCGCGGAAGAAGGACACGCCGAGCCGAACCTCTTCGCCGGCGGGCTGGCCAACGCCTTTGTCACGCTGATCATCTTCGTGGTGGTGGTGACGGTGCTGACGAAGGTGGCCTGGAACCCGATCCTGAAGATCCTGCACGAGCGCGAGCGGATGATCCGTGACTCGCTCGAGTCGGCGAAGAACGAGCGCGAGCAGGCGGAGCAGTTGCTGGCCCAGTATCAGCAGCAGCTCGACAACGCCCGTACCGAGGCGGCGGCACTGGTCGAGAAGGGCCGGCAGGACGCTGAGGCCGCCCGGCAGCGCATTCTCAACGAAGCGCGGCAGGAGACAACCGACATGACGGCGCGGGCCAAGCGCGAGATCGAGCTGACCACCGATGCCGCCATCAAGGAGCTGTACGACCAGACGGCGGACCTGGCGATCATGGTGGCCGGCCGCGTGCTGGAGAAGGAGCTGTCGGCCGAGGATCACCGCAAGCTGATCAGCGATTCGATCGCCGAGATTCGCGAGCAGGGCAAGGCGCGGCTGAACTGACGCGGCGCCCCGCAGAGAGACATTATGGCCGAGACGTTTGACGAACAACTGCAGTTGGCCGACGTGTATGCGGCTGCCCTGTTCGCGCTGGCGACCGAGCAGGACGTGGTTCCGGCGGTGCGCGACGAGTTGGCGGAGCTGGTGCGGCTGATGGAGATCGAGCCGGGCTTCGCGTCGTTCCTGTCGTCGGGTGCGGTCGACGATGACCATCGGCGGGCCAGCCTGGAGAAGATGTTCCGCGGCAAGCTGAGCGACCTGATGCTCAACACGCTGCACGTGATGAATGATCACGGGCGGGTGCACCTGCTGCGGGCACTACTGCGGGCGTATGTGCTGCGCCAGGAGCACGCCGCCGGCCAGATCGAGGTTCGCGCGAAGACGGCGGTGCCGCTGAGCGACGACCAGAAGGAGCAGGTGCGCCAGCTGGCGGCCGAGCTGTCGGGCAAAGAGCCGCTGATGGAGTTTGACGTGGAGCCCGGGATGATCGGCGGGCTCATCGTGCAGGTCGAGGACTATCGCTTTGACGATTCGCTGCGCCGCCACCTGATGGTCGCCCGCCAGCAGCTCTTCGAGCGTGGCGAGCGCGGCTTGCAGGTCGGTGCGGAATCATGACGGGCGGGACTGACAGCCCGGCGTACGGCGGCCAGCATGAGGCCGGCCGGCGCCCAACCGGAGAAACGCAGGCATGAAGTTTCAGGCAGACGAAATCGCCAGCGTCATCAAAGAGGAAATCAGCCAGTACCAGACCGAGCTGGACGTCGCCGAGGTGGGGCGGGTGCTGGAGGTCGGCGACGGCGTCGCCCAGGTCTACGGCCTGAACAAGGCCATGGCCGGCGAGATGCTCGAGTTCGAGAACGGTGCCATCGGCGTCGTGTTCAATCTCGAAGAGAGCTCGGTCGGCGTGGTCGTGCTGGGCGACTTCCTCGAGATCAAGGAAGGCAACGAGGTTCGCACCACCGGCCGCTTGTTGAGCGTGCCTTGTGGCGAGGCCATGATCGGCCGCGTGGTGGATCCGCTGGGCCGGCCGCTGGACGGCAAGGGCCCGATACAGTCGCCGCACCGTCGGCCGCTCGAGGTCGCGGCGCCGGGCATTGCCGGGCGGCAGCCGGTGAAGGTGCCGCTGCAAACCGGCATCAAGGCGATTGACAGCATGATCCCGATCGGCCGCGGGCAGCGTGAGCTGATCATCGGTGACCGCAAGACGGGCAAGACGGCGATCGCGATTGACACGATCATCAGCCAGCGCGGGCAGGACGTGATCTGTGTCTACGTTGCGGTCGGTCAGAAGGAGTCGACCGTCGCCGGTCTGGTCGAGACGCTGCGCAACAAAAACGCGATGGATTACAGCATCGTTGTGTCGGCGGGGGCGTCGGACCCGGCGCCGCTCCAGTACATCGCGCCGTATGCCGGCTGCACCATGGCCGAGTACTTCATGTACGAACAGGGCAAGGCGACGTTGTGCGTGTACGACGACCTGACCAAGCAGGCGCAGGCGTACCGGCAGCTGTCGCTGCTGCTGCGGCGACCGCCGGGGCGCGAGGCATATCCGGGCGATGTATTCTACCTGCACAGCCGACTGCTGGAGCGCTCGTGCAAGCTGGCGGAGGAGCGCATCATCGTCAAGAAGGGGGCCCCGGACGATACCGAGCAGGGCGTGAACAACAAGAAGTACATCGGGTTGCAGGACGAGGAAGCGCTCGAGGCCGACCTGGAGCAGCTCGGCAAGGACGACCACGAGGCCCGCAAGTTGGCGAAGTCGGGCGGCAGCCTGACGGCGCTGCCGATCATCGAGACGCTCGAGGGCGAGGTGTCGGCGTACATCCCGACGAACGTGATTTCGATTACGGACGGGCAGATTTACCTGGAGCCCGATTTGTTCTTCGCCGGCGTGCGGCCCGCGATCAACGTGGGTATTTCGGTCAGCCGGGTGGGCGGCAACGCGCAGGTGCCCGCCATGAAGAAGATCGCGGGGTCGTTGCGTCTCGACCTGGCGGCTTTTCGCGAACTGGAAGCGTTCGCCCAGCTCGGCACCGAGCTCGACCCGGCGACGCAGCGGCAGCTCGACCGCGGGCGGCGCATGGTGGAGCTGCTCAAGCAACCGCAATATGAGCCCATGGATGTGTGGGACCAGGTATTGGCGATTCATGCTGGTGCGCGCGGCTTCCTGGATGACGTGCCACTGGACAAGGTGCGGGCGTTCGAGGATGGCCTGTTGAAGTTCTACCGGGACGAGAAGGCCGACGTGCGCAACGAGCTGGTCGAGGGTCGAAAGATGACCGACGAGCTGGACGAGAAGCTGCGGTCGGCGGTGAAGGAGTTCAAAGCGCGATTCGTGCAAGAGATGCAAAGTTCATAATGCAAGATGCGAATAGTGCATGACACAACTCGCGAACTGCCTGGCAAGCGGCGGGGACGCGTTTACGGCACCCCTGGGGTAGGCTGTAGAACCGGCCCCGGCGCCGAGATCCGCGAGCAGGTATTCGGTCTTGCGGTACGAATCGTGCGGCTGGCGCAGGCGATGGCGCGTGACGTAGGCTCACAAGTTGTAGCGCGTCAGGCTGTGTGCGCGGGCGCGGAGGTTGGCGCTAACGTCGCCGAGGCCCGGGCAGCGGCCAGCAATCGCGAGTGTGCCCGCAGGATGAACATCGGCCGGGCTGGAGCAGTGGCGGTGCGCTACCGGCTGGACCTGCCCATTGCTGTGGAGATGTTGCCCGAGTCACGCGTCGAGAGACTTCGAAACGAGGCGGGTGAGATGGTCCGCATCTTGTCGACAGTGTCAGGAAAAGACGATCGACCGATGGGAAGCGCCAGGCCCTGCGGGCAACTCCGCAGAAGTAAGGGTTTTTGCATTTTGCATTCTGAATTGAGCTGTCCATGGCAAAAGCACGACAAATCGTAAAGCGCCGGCGGGCGGTGCAGAACATCAAGAAGATCACGCAGACGATGCAGCTCATCGCCACGGCGCGGTTTCAGAAGTGCATGCAACGCGCCACCGCCTCGCAGCCCTACACCGACAAGATCACCGAGATGATTGCCACGCTCGGCGGGCAGCAGGCGGCCGACCACCCGCTGCTCAAGCCCAACCAGGCCGAGGGAAAGAGCATCCTGCTGGTGATGACCTCGAATCGCGGCCTGTGCGGGCCGTACAACGGCGCGGTGTTGCGCCGGCTGATGGAAGCCCGTCGGGAATTGCACGATGAGGGACTGAAACCCAGCATGGAAGTGGTCGGCAAGAAGGGCATCAACTACCTGAAGTTCCTCGGCGTCGACATTGACCGGACCATGACCGACGTCGAGGATCGCATCGCTTTCGAGCGCGTCGCGGAAATGGCTGACCGTTTCATGCGGCTTTATCAAGCGAATCAGATCGCGCGCGTCAATGTGGTCTACATGCGGTTCGAGAGCGTCAGCACGCAACGGCCGATGTTTGCGCAGTTGCTGCCCATCGAGCCGCCCAAGGCCGACCCGGACCAGGCCGCCGACGGACAAAGCATCGAGTTCGAGTTCTCGCCGCCGCCGGAAGAACTCCTGGCCCGGCTGATCCCCGAGGCCGTGCGCATCCGCCTGTTCCAGTTCTTCAACGATGCGATTGTCAGCGAACAGGTGGCGCGCATGGTGGCGATGAAGGCGGCGACGGATGCGGCGGCTGACATGATCAAGTACCTGACGCGGCAGTACAACCGCGCGCGGCAGACGCAGATCACGACCGAGCTGGCGGATATCGTCGGCGGCGCGAACGCCGTGGGTTAGAGAATGGGAGCGGCGCTGTGGCGACGCAGGAGACTGCGGCAGAGGCCGCGGAACGCGTGAGGATTCTGACAGCGATCGTGAAGAGCGCGCGGGCCGGTGCTTCGTAGCCACCGGCGCGCCTGACTATCTGTCATTCGCGATTCGCGATTCGTCATTTGGAGATTGTGATGGTCAGCGGAAACGGAAATGCCGGCAAGATCGTCCAGGTCATCGGATCCACGCTGGATGCCGAGTTCGACATCGACAAGCTGCCCGAGATCTACAATGGTCTGCAATGCCAGGTGAAGACGTCGCTCAGCGGCGAGACCCAGGAATACACCCTGTGGTGCGAGGTCGCGCAGCATCTCGGTGGCGGCAAGGTGCGTGCCGTTGCGCTCGGTTCGACGGATGGCCTGGTCCGCGGCATGTCCATCGTCGACACCGGCCAACCGATTTCCGTTCCCGTGGGTGAGTGCACCCTCGGGCGCGTGTTCAACCTTGTCGGCGAAGCCATCGACGGCCGCGGCCCGATCGGCGAGAAGGAACGCCGCCCCATCCATCGCGAGCCGCCCGAGTTTGCCGACCTTACCCCCAAGACCGAGCAGTTCGAGACCGGCATCAAGGTCGTCGACCTGCTCGTCCCGTTTGTCCGCGGCGGGAAGATCGGTCTGTTCGGCGGGGCCGGTCTGGGCAAGACAGTCGTCATCCAGGAGCTGATCGCACGCATTGCCACGCAGCACGGCGGGTACTCGGTGTTTGCCGGCGTGGGCGAACGCACGCGTGAGGGCAACGACCTGTGGCTCGAGATGCAGG
>CAYUZU010000002.1:0-362156 GCA_964448675.1 uncultured Planctomycetales bacterium | reverse complement strand
GTCCGGCACCTCCGGCGTCACGAACGAGTAGCACGCGCCACCGTTGTCGTCCATCACGAAGTTGCCGGCCTCGTCCTGGGCCTCGACCCGGTAGTAATACAGCGTGTTGTCCTGCAGGCCGGCGATGCTGACCGTCGGCGTCATCGAGAAGCCGCTGCCGACCGCCACGTTCGAGAGATTGTCGCAGCTCGGTCCGTAGTAGACGGTGCCGCGCACCGGCTCGTCGGTGTCGAACCCGATCGTCGCGTCGCGCGGCTGAACATCGATCGCGTCGATGTTGCTGATCAGCGGCGGCGTGCAGTCGACGACCGCCTCGGCCGTCACGAGCACGTCGTAGTTGCCCTGGCCGTCGTCGGCGTCAAGGTAACTGACGGTGATGGTGTCGCCCTCAGCCACCAGCAGCACGCCGGCGGCGTCGCTGCCGCTGACGATGAAGCTGCCCTCGAACAGGGCCGACGCGGGGTCGGTCTCGGTCAGGGTGAGCTGCTCGACGCCGGTCTCCGAGGTCGAATCGAGGTCGACGACCACGGTGTCCACCACGGTGTCGTCGGTGTTGAGGCCGCAGTCATTGACGGTCACGTAGCCCAGCGCCTCACAGGCGTACTTGCCCTGGTCCAGGATCACCACGCCGGCATCCACGCACGAGCCGGGGAAGCGCATCGCGGGGTCACCCATCAGGTTGTACATCTCGAAGTAGCGCCGCGTGCGGCCGCCGGTGCCCATCTCCGCCAGGTAGCGGTACAGCGTGTCGTTCCAGACTGGCGAGACCTCGGCGGGGACGTCGTCATCCTCGTCGAAGATCGAGTCGAACAGGCGCTTCTCGAGCACGTCGTCCTCGGTCCAGTAGCTGTTGACCGACGAGCCGTAGATCGCGATCGCGCCCTTGTTCGCCGCGCGAATCCAGGTCTCGACGAAGCACTCGTCGACAGTGTACGTGCCGGTGATGCAGGCGAAGCTGCACACGAACGGGTACATGTTGGCGTTGACCAGGTTGTTCACGTCGCTCTGCGAGAACGACGGGCCGTCCGCCCACGAGTACGTGCCGCCATGACCGGAGTAGATGCCCCAGAAGCGGCCGTCATTGAACGCGTCGCGCACCTGCTGCGTGGTGGCGTTGAAGGTATGGCAGTAGAGCTTGTCGGACACGATGTCGTTGGGGATCATGTAATTGCTGATCACCCAGTTGTGCGTGCCTTCGCTGACCGTGTAGTTGTCCTGCGAGGCCATGAACACGGCGCGCTTCAGGTAATCGGGATCGGCCAGCGGGCCGTTCTCGTAGTAGGTGATCTTGTCGATGATGGCCTGCAGTTGGGCGGTGTTGCGCACCGGGAAGCGGCCGAACGCAATGTCCGGATGCCAGTCGGTCGCGCCGTCCATGCACGCATAGGGCAGGTCCGTCGCCGGCGAGCCGTCGCCACCACCGGTCCAGTGCGGAATCGTGTCCGTGTCACCGACCAGCAGGATGTAGTCCGGCGCCGCCGCCGTGCCCCACAGGCTCTGGATGTGGTTCTTGATCTGCGTGTTGCTGTTCGGCGCCACGTACGTGCTCACGGTGTAGCCCTGGGCCGCCTTGGTCGCCGCGAAACCCGCGATCGCCGACTCGTAGGCACTCGGCACCACGATGAGGTAGTTGCCGTCGCCGCGGCTGTTGACCTGCGGCAGCACCTCGGGGTTCAGCACGATCGACTGCATGCCGGGCAGGGGGGCCAGCGCGTCGCGCGGAATGGTCCCGCCGTCGAACTGCACGTGCACCTGGATATCGGTGCAGACCGTGATCTCGCCCGTGGCGGGGTTGTGGCGAATCGGCCGGACCTCGAGCAGCCAGACGCGCTGCCCGCGGGCGATGCCGCTCTCCTCGGCCACGACCAGGTCCATCGGATAGACGGCGTCCGCCGCATAGGCGTGCGCCTCGAACGCGAACGGCGTGTTCTCGCGCGCCCCGGGGAGCTTCTCGATCGGCGGCTGCACCGGCGCGACCCAGCCCGGCATGCCCGTTGCCGACGGCATGACCGTCACCTCGGTGCCGAACGTATAGTCCACCGACACGCTGGCACCTGCCGGCGCGATGAACAGCCGGCGGACCACCGGCAGGGCGGGGGTGCCGATCTCGCCGTGAATCGACGCGCTGTCGGCCCAGGACAACTCCACGAACTGGCCCGCCTTGCTCTCGACCTGCCGCATCCGCACGCCCGGCACGTCAATGGTGGCCGAAAAGCCGTTCAGGTCCGAGCGCCCGACGAAGACCTCGGGCGGGGTTGCGGCCGACGGGGCCATGATGGCCGCCGCGCCGCTGGCATTGACCTGCAGCCACTGTTCAGCGGCGCTGAGGCTGGGACACAATACGGCGACAGCACAGAACAGCGCTGTACCGCAGAGAAGTTGCTTGGTGGACATTCGCATCGACATGCTCCTTTACGGACTAGAACGATTCCTTTCACCAGCAGCCACCAGCGCCGCCATCGCGGTCGGCGCAGGGTGGGTGGCCATCCGCAGTCTATGAGGGCTTTGACCAGTACTCGCGTGGTGCGCACCCGCGAGCTACGTTGTACATGAAGGAGACGGAAAGCATCCCTCACCAGCGCATAACCCAGGCGGACCCTGTTCAGGAGTCCGCAACGCTATCATACCACGGAGGGGGGGCGATTGATCAAGAAAGAATATGCCGTTTCCTTGAATTAACGTCCGGTAGCATCCGCCGCGGCTTGCAGTTCGCTGCCAACTGGGAACAATACGGACTGTCCCCGCGGCCGTACGCCTGACGCCTTGAGAATTATTGATGGACACCCAATCGCTTCGTGACGTTCTCGCCTTTGCGGTCGAAAGCGCCCAGTTGGCCGGTGCCTACACGCTCGGCTTTTTCAACGCCGGCACACCCCACGAGCTCAAGGGCGATAATACCCCCGTTACCGCGGCCGATCGCGGGGCCGAAGAACGTCTGCGGGCACGCATCGAGGCGGCTTTCCCCGACCACGGCATCCTCGGCGAGGAGTTTGGCGAAAAACAAGGCAAACAACCGGCCCGATGGATTCTGGACCCCATCGACGGCACCATGTCGTTCATCAGTGGCGTCCCATTGTACTCCGTCCTGGTCGGCTTCGAGTGGCAACAGGAAATGGTCGCCGGCGTCATTCACCTGCCCGCCCTGCGCGAGACGGTCTACGCCGCCCGCGGCCTCGGCTGTTACTGGAACGGCCGCCGGGCGTGCGCGTCGGACGTGGCCACGCTCGACATGGCACGCCTGAGCGCTACGTCCGTCAAGCTGCTCTATCAACACGGCCGCGGCGCCGCGTACGAGCGACTGCGCGACGCGTGCTATGCCGATCGCGGCTGGGCCGACGCCTATGGCTACGCGCTGCTCGCAACCGGCCGCGTCGACATCGTGCTCGATCCGATCATGAGCATCTGGGATAGCGCCGCCGTCCTGCCCGTGGTCACCGAAGCGGGGGGCACATTCACGGACTGGTCCGGCCAGGCGACGCACACCGCCGACGAGGCACTGGCCACCAATGGCGTGCTGTTTGACGCCGTGATGGCGCAGATTCGCGGCGTGTGAGCGGATCCGGCCCGGCTTGTGCTGCGCAACGCCCGCGGCTACCATGCGTCGTTCAAATAACAAGAGCAATGGCACCACGCCTGTCGACGGACAGAAGGAGGCGACCTTGGCACAGAAAAACGGTATTCGGCATCTGTTCACTTCAGAATCGGTCAGTATGGGGCATCCGGACAAGGTCGCGGACCAGATCTCCGACAGCGTGCTCGATGCCATGCTGGCCCAGGATGAGTACTCGCGCGTCGCCGTCGAAACCATGGTCTCCACCGGTATGGTCATCGTCGCCGGCGAAGTGACCACCAAGGCCTACGTCGAGATCCCGGATGTCGTGCGCGACACGATCAAGGAAATCGGCTACATCTCCGGCGACATGGCGTTCGATTACGAGTCGTGCGCCGTCCTGAGCTCCATCAAGCGCCAGTCGCCCGATATCGCCATGGGCGTCGACCGCGAGGGCGCCGGCGACCAGGGCATGATGTTCGGCTTCGCCTGCCGCGAGACCCCGCAGTTCATGCCGCTGCCGATCCAGCTCGCCCACCGCCTGGTGGAACAGCACGTCGGCGCCCGCCGCGAAGAGGTCGTCCCCGGCCTGCGGCCCGATGCCAAGTCACAAGTCACCGTCGAGTACGAGGGACTCAAGCCGATCCGCGTCGACACGGTCGTCCTTTCGACACAGCACCACCCGAGCTGGAACGATCGCCAGAAGGAGCTCGCCACCGAAATCAGCCAGCACGTCATCAAGCCCGTGCTCGGCGACTGGTGGAACACCGACATCAAGGTTCACGTCAACCCCACCGGCCGCTTCGAGATTGGCGGCCCGCACGGCGACTGCGGCCTGACCGGACGCAAGATCATCGTCGATACATACGGCGGCCGTGGGCGGCACGGCGGCGGGGCCTTCTCCGGCAAGGATCCGACCAAGGTTGATCGCTCGGCGGCCTACATGGCCCGCTACATCGCCAAGAACGTCGTCGCGGCCGAGCTCGCCGACATCTGCGAGGTGCAGCTGTCGTACGCCATCGGCGTCGCCGAGCCGACCAGCGTCTACGTCACCACCGAGAACACCAACAAGGTCGACGAGGTCAAGATCGCGCAGGCGATCCGCGAGGTCTTCCCGCTGACGCCGCGCAGTATCATCGATCACCTGAAACTGCGCCGCCCGATCTACCACCAGACGGCTCGGCACGGACACTTCGGCCGCGAGCATGAAAACTTCACCTGGGAGCGGACCGACAAGGCCGAAGCGCTGAAAAAGGCCGTCGGCTAAGCTAGAATTGTGCTTCGCGGCCCCGTGTGCCACGGCGCTGCGAGCCGTGTTTTCTCAAGCGGGTGCAATGGTCACCGTGTGCCACGGCGCTGTGAGCCGTGCGCCCCTTGTTCAAGCGACAGCCGCCGTCGACGAGTAATGGACGACCGACAACCGACGACGCCCACAAGGACGAGTCCCATGACCACCACCTACGAAGATCCAGCCGCCGCGTTGGAAGAGCTGACGGCCCGGATCCACGCGATCCGGGACTCTCTTTGACCTGCCGACAAAGTCGACCCGCCTCGAGGAGCTCACGGCCCGGATGGAGCGGCCGGGGTTCTGGGACAACCAGGAAACCGCCCAGCAGATCGTTGGCGAGCTGAAAGCGCTGAAGGCGCAAGTGGAGCCGGTGCAGGCCCTCGCGGCCCGCGCCGCCGACGCCGCCGTGCTGCTGGAGCTTGCCGATGAGCAGGACGACGCCGAATCGCGCGCCGAGGTTCAGCGCGAGCTCGAGCAGATCGAGCGCAAGACCGATCAGGTCGAGCTCCTCACGTTGCTCTCGGGTGAGAATGATCGCCGCGATTGCTTCTTCAGCATCAACGCCGGTGCCGGCGGCGTCGACGCATGCGACTTCGCCGAGATGCTGCTGCGCATGTACCTGATGTACTTCGAGCGCGCCGGCTACAAGGCGACCGAGATCGACCGCCGCGCGGGCGACGAGGCCGGCATCCAGTCCGTCACGCTCCAGGTGCAGGGCCCGTACGCCTACGGGTACCTCTCCTGCGAGATCGGCGTCCATCGCCTCGTCCGCATCAGCCCCTACAACGCCCAGGGCAAGCGCCAGACCTCCTTTGTCGGCGTCGACTGCCTGCCCGAGTTCGAAGACACCCAGATCGAGCTGGCCGAGGGCGACCTCGACATCGAGTTCTTCCGCCGTGCGTCCGGCGCCGGCGGCCAGAACGTCAACAAGGTCGCGACCGCGGTCCGCGTGCGGCACAAGCCGACCGGCATCATGGTCGAGTGCGTCAACGAGCGCAGCCAGGCATCCAACAAGCGCACCGCGCTGAGCATTCTCCAGTCGCGCCTCGAGCAGATGGAGAAAGCCAAACAGGACGCCGAACTGGCGAAGATGTACAGCGAAAAGGGTGAGATCGCCTGGGGCAACCAGATCCGCAGCTACGTGATCCACGGCTCGACGATCCACGTCAAGGACCACCGTACGAACCTCGCCATCGGCGACGTGCAGCGCGTCCTCGACGGCGACATTCAGCCGTTCATTGATGCCCGGCTGCGCCAACGCCTTGAGCAGGCGTAGCGGCGGGAGGCGGGAGCAGGGAACCGGGATCCGATGCGCGGCGCGGCTCGCGCCCGTTGTGTAGCGGCCGATGGCTCGTCGGCCGAGCGTAGCGTCCGGGCGCTGCAGCGGACGGATGCACGAATTACGCAGCAGTGGCCCCACCTTCTGGCCCTTAATTCGCGTTTATCCCGACGCACACGCCCGGCTCATGCCCCTTGAAACGACCCGAGAGCGCGCTCGCAGCGCGCAACCACCGACCGCCCGTTGGACTTCCGCTACCGCGGCAGCCATAGAGTGTCGCGACGCATGAGCGCTTTGCGCGGCGTACGCGCAGCAATCTCGAATCAGCGGCGGCCGACGGGCCGGCCTTAACGTCACACTCAGAGGAGCTCGACATGGCGATCAATCTCGATGTGCTCAGCCGGAGGTGCCTGCTCACCACCATGGTCCTCGGATTCGCGGCCAGCGGCGCGTTCGCCGCCACCATCAGCGCCAATTTCTGCTCGGTCGCGAACGTGGAGAACCCGCCCGCCGGCATCAACGAAGCGATGACCTGGAACGACCTCACCTCCGCTGCCGGCTTCGGCGGTGTGGACTCCACCAGTGCCCTCACCTACGAGAACGGCGATCCGGCCGGCGTGACCGTCAGCTGGGGCGGTTCGAGCGGCGTTTCGCAGAACACCAATGACAATGTCCTGCGGCCCGACGATATCGACGACGGCCACGATGAGATGATGGCTGGCTACCTCCAGGCCTCCAAATTCGGCACCGGAAACTACGTCCCCACCATCCAGCTCGAGGTGCTCGACATCGATGTTGACGCATTCGGTGGGTCGTACGACGTCATTCTCTACTTCGACGGCAATGGTGACGTCGAAGGGACTGCCGCTTCGGTCCAGTTCCTCATCGATGACGGCGTCTTCGCGCCGCCCGCGCTGCACGGACAGGACGCTGGCGACCAGTATGCCCTGCTGAACGACGGCGCCGACCCGCTTTCGATCTACAACGAGATCACCTCGACCGATCCACTGAACCCGTCCGTCGGCAACTATGTCGTCTTCTCTGGCCTCACCGGCACGGGTTTTGTCGCCACGTTGACCGGCGTCGCCAACGAGCATGGCGTTGCACTCAACGGGTTCCAGATCGTACCCGAGCCGACCGCCGGCGTGCTCGCGCTGGCCGGCATGCTGCTCTTTCGGCGGCACCGCTAACGCGAAAGGCACGAGGGAGGGAATGTTCCTGCGGCGGACCGGCCCACATGGGTCGGCCCGCCGCTTCTTCATTCGACGACAGCGGGCGCCTGGCGGTCCCCTCTGACCGCCAAATCGCGCATAATCCACAAACCGGTCGGACATGGCTCTGCTTTGTCGCGGCTGGACACAGCGCTGCTTTGTCGACACCTTGTGGCTCGCGGGACGAAATGGAGGACCATCACATGCCAGTGCGCACGTACGCCCACCTCTTCATTGTCGTCCTCGCACTGTTCCTCTTCGTTGGCTGTCAGGCCCCGGAGCGCACCGCTCAGCCGAACCGCCGGGCCGAGCTCGTCAACCTCGGCGAGTTCGCCCCGACGCTCGTGATCGACTCGCCCTACGCCACCGCCGACAACTTCGTTGGCCGCCGGATCTACCCCCGCAACGAGCTCTTTCTCGAACGCGGCGCCGCTGAACGGCTCCGCCGGGTCCAGGCCGCCTTGAGCAAGCAGGGTCTCGGGTTGAAGGTGCTCGACGGTTACCGTCCGCACCGCGTGCAGTACCGTCTGTGGGAGATCATGCCGGACCCGCGCTACGTCGCCCGGCCCGAGAAAGGCTCGCGGCACAACCGCGGCTGTGCGGTCGACGTCACCCTGGTCGATGCCGCCGGTGATCCACTCCCCATGCCCACGCCCTTCGACGACTTCAGCGAGAAGGCCCACCACGGCTACATGGATCTGCCGCCCGACGTGCTGGAGAATCGCGCCACGCTCAAGCAGGCCATGATGGCCGAAGGCTTCACGCCGATCGATGCCGAGTGGTGGCACTACGACGCCCCCGGCTGGCGCGAGTTCGTGCTGCTCGACGAGAACCCCTGGCACGCGCCGTTGTTTCCGGATGACTAGGCGCGCAACCGGCCGTGGCGCACCCATCGCGGGCGAGCCGCTTGCGCACCCAGCGGAGGCTACGTGACTTGAATTGGTCACGGACAGTGTTGCCCGGTGCTCAGCGTTGGCCGGCCGTCGGTGCCGACGCGGACCTGCCCGAGCGGCTGCGGCGGCACGTCACGATGCTCGCCGACACGATCGGCCCGCGTTATCCGGCGGCGCCAGCGACCATGGAGGTAGCCGCCGCCTACATCACACGGCAGCTCCGCAACGGCGGCGACGCGGTCGCTACCCGCGCCTACCGCGTTGACGGCGCCGAGGTGGCCAACCTCATTGTTGAACGCCCCGGCGTGCAGCGCCCCAACGAGATCGTCCTCCTGGGAGCGCACTACGACACCGTGCCTACCACCCCCGGCGCCGACGACAACGCCTCGGCGGTGGCTGTCCTGCTCGAGGCCGCCCGACTTCTGGCGGCCACCCGCACCCGTCGCACGCTGCGCTTCGTCGCGTTTCCCTGTGAAGAGCCGCCGTATTCGTTCACCGACGCAATGGGCAGCGAGCGCTACGCGCGCGAGTGTCGCCTGCGTGGCGAGCGGATCATCGGCATGCTGTGCCTGGAGATGGTCGGCTACTACCGTGACGAGCCATACAGTCAGCAATTGCCCCCGTCGATTCCGCGTTTCCTCCGGCCCGCGTTCCCGCGCCGCGGCAACTTCCTGGCCGCCGTCGGGAACCTGCGTTCGCTGCGGCTGTTGTTCGGCTTCCGGCGTGGCTTCAAGCGCAACAGTCGGCTGCCGCTGTTCACGATCGCGCTGCCGGAACGCGTCAGCGAGATCCGCCGCTCCGACAACGCCTCGTTCTGGGACCAGGGATTTCCGGCCCTGATGATCACCGACACAAGCTTCCTGCGCAACCCCCACTATCACCGGCCAAGTGACCGGCCCGCCACGCTCGACTACGACCGCCTGGCCGCCGCCACCCTCGGCGTAGCCAGCGCCCTCGCCTGGCTGGGGCAAAGAGCCGGCTGACGGCGACCTGTGCGGCTCAATTCTGAAATCCCCGGACTCCCTACGCGCCCCGACTCCTCCCCTTCGTCGCTTCTGCCCCCGTTCGCGCTGACCTTTGCGTCGTTCTGTTACGGGCAGGTCGTGTTCTGCACCGCCACGAACGGGTCGATGTCGCGCCAGTCGACGTAGCCGTTGGCGTTGACATCGAGGTTGGCGAAGGGGCACGTCGGCTCGGCCGGCGCGAACATGGCCACCCAGGCCGACTCGTTGTCGTTCATGCCCGCCACGAAGTAGTCAATGTCACGCCAGTCCACCCAGCCGCTGCAATCGGCATCGCCCAGGCACGCCGGCGGCCCGAGGATGACCGGCCCCGGCCCGTCGATGCGGTTCACGAACGGCCCGACATCACCCGGTGCGAAGCCCACCGTCAGCAGCGTATACGCCGTCCCGGGCGTCAGCGCAACGTCAGCCAGTTGCGACGTGCCCATGCCCGCCGGTCCGTCATCGTTGGCCGCCGCGACATTCTCGTAACAAACCGCCGCGTTGTATGTCCCTGCATACAGGTATAACAGCCCGTCAAAGTCCGTCTGCCGACTGCCGATCGTGTAGTCGCCGGCCACCGTCACCGACAACGGCTGCGCGTGATAGGGGGCCTGGGTCGCAAAGCCCTGCGCGGCGATCGGCGGCAGGATGCCCAGCGGGTACAGGTCCGGCTGCGGGCGAAAGCCCAGCGGTGCCCCGGTCAGGTCCACTTCATACGTTGCCCGCGACGGCGGCAAATCGTGCACGGTGATCGTCAGATTCGACCACGCCGCGTCGAGCCCCGCGTCATCGTATCGCTCGGAGAAGATGAACGTCCACTCGCCCGGCATGCCGGCCCAGTACGTCTGCCCGCCGATGACCGTTTGTGCTTCGACCGTGTGGGTTCCGGTCCAGGTCAGCCCGCTGACCGGCGACCACCCCGCGACGTTGCCCTGCGGGTCGACGATCCAGACCTGTAACTCGCTGAGGAACGACACGATGCCCAGGCTGGTCACCTCGCCCGCGAAGGTGATGTCGCCGACAGTGAACGGCGGGCCGTCATAGGTGAAAGTGAAGCTGCCGTTGGTCGCCTCGCCATAGAGCCCGTCCGAGTACACGGTATAGGCGTAGTCCACGGTGAAGCCGGCGCGGGCCACGCTGGACACGAGCAGGGCGGTGAGCAGCGGCGTCATCTGGCGCAGAGTGATCATGGTGTCGGCTCCATGTGTGCCTTGCCGTCGGACGGTTGGGGGTTCCTTCGCGCCGGCTTCATGGTTGCGGCGCTGACGCGCCATCCTGGTCATAGGGCATCAGCCCCGTCCACCACCAAAGCTGGCTGCCGGAAAAGTTGTAGTGGCGATACGGTTGCCCCTGTTGCCCCTGACACAGCCAACAGATGTAGTCGCCGGTCACGGGGTCGTGGCGCCAGCATTCGTAGTGGCGCGATTCCAGTGGTTCCGTCAGTAACTCGACCGTGCGTGCCTTTTTCACTGAGCCGCCGATCGTGGCCACGTTGATCGTCTTGCCGTGTCGCGCCGTCAGCCACGTCGGGCCGTCATACCACGGCCGCGCCCCGTCACCCCAGAGCATGCGCCCGCCGTCGCGCCAGGGTTGGCCGACATCCGGGCCGTCGACACTCTGGTAGAGATCGGCCAGCACCAGTTCATCGTCCGGGCCGACGTCGGCAAACAGGATCGTCCGATCCGGCCACAACGGCGGATTCGCTTCGAGGTCATCCAGGCCGATGATGTGCCGCAGTGTGTAGTTGATGCCATACCCGCACGAGGGCACCGCCGTGTTCGTGTGCGGTTGACCTTCGTACATGGCTTCAAAGTCGAACTGGTCGCCGAACGGATCCGCTGGACAGATCAGTCGGTCCGGCCCGCGCATGTAATCCGGCACGAGCCGGTAGAACCACAGGTCGCGCTTTGGCACCCACCACGCCGCGGAGGCCCACGCCCCCTCCGACGCGGGCACGATGCCGTTGTTGTCCTGCTGGTACATGAAGAGGGCCGCGGCCAGGTGGCTCAGGTTGGCCGCGCACGACACCGGCCGGTGGGCCTTGTGTACCGTCGCCAGCATGGGCTGGGCGGCGACAATCCCGAGCAGCACCACGCCGACCACGGCCAGCAGCTCGATCCGCGTGATGCCACGGCTGGATCTGATTCGAACGCGCATACCTTGCCTCCCGAGTACGAATGATAACCACCGTGGCCCCCACCCTACAGGGAAAACCGCAGCCGTGGCCAGCTTTCCTCGCAGGACACGGCGGCGACCGTGCTGGCTCGCGTATTAGGGTTTTCAGGTAGATGCAGGCGGTGGGCCCGACGCCGCAGCATCGGACCGCGTCCGCCCCCCCCCCGAGCCAGTTGCTCCCGTGCAACTCAGCATTATCCGCAGACCCTTCAGGGCCCCGGGGTGGTCGCGCCGATAGCACTACGGGTGTCCGAAGGGAACGCGTGCAGCCGCACAAGCAGACGGGCCGGGGCGACCAGTGAGAGCCGATATGAAACCAAGCACAGAGCACGACGGCACCGTGCTCGTAGTCGACGACGATGCGGTGTTTCGGGGTGCCGTTGTCGAACAGTTGAAGCGCGTGGGGATCGCCGTCCGCGCGGTTGAGTCGTACGAGAGCGGCCTGGAAGCCGCCCAGGGCGACCCCAGCGTCCGCGTGGTCCTGCTTGATCACCCCACCGTCGGGGCCCGGGTCGACCTCATGGTCGATGCCTTGCGCGCCATCCGTCCCGACGCGCTGATTATCGGCAACAGTGGCGCGGACCGCCGCCTCGAGTTCGCCGCCGCCGGCGTCGCGCAATACCTCCAGAAGCCCTGGCGCATGCCCGAGTTCCTGTCGTTGCTGCGGCGGAGAATCGGCGTGTGCGTCGAGTGCGGGCGGCCGCTGCCGTTACGGCTGCCCGGGCCGGACGAAACGGGCCAGCGCTGGGTTTGTGCGACCTGTGGTGCCCGCTACTGTGCTCTGCTGGACGAGGAAGCGCCCCGTTACCAGCATCGCTACGTCCTGTGGGTCGACGATCAGGGGGGGCTGCGTGCGCCGACGAGCGCCGATTTGGACAACCCCAGCCCACGGGCCGACGACCGATAACCGGCACCTCACCGCGGATGACTGCCGAACTATTTCACGAACAGGTCGCGCAGCCACTGGGCGGTGGTCTGGCGGCCGAGTTCGCCGATGGCCTGGGTGAGCGGGATGTCCTTGGGGCAGACCTTGACGCAGTTCTGGGCGTTGCCACAGTCCGCGATGCCGCCGGGCTCCATCAGGGCGTGCAGGCGGTCCTCCTTGAAAAACCCGCCGGTGGGGTGCGAGTTGTGCAGGCGGGCCTGGCCGAGGGGCGCGGGGCCGATGAAGACAGAGTCCTTGTGGTATTGTGGGCAGACCTCCATGCAGCAGCCGCAGGTCATGCAGCGGCTGAACAGATAGCGGACCGATTGTTCGTTGGGGGCGATGAGGGGCGCATGGCGGTGGATGTCGTGTGTGCCGTCGACGGGGACCCAGGCCTTGACCGTCAGCAGCGCGTCGAACATTTTCTGGCGATCGACGGCGAGGTCACGGATAAGGGGGAACTTGGTGAGGGGCTCGAGCACGATGGGTTGGTCGAGTTCGTCGATGAGGGCGGCACAGGCCTGACGGGGGGTGCCGTTAACGAGCATGGTGCAGGCCCCACAGACCTCCTCCATGCAGTTTGACTCCCAGACGACGGGCTCGACGCGCTCGCCGCGGATGTTGACCGGGTGCTCGCGCAAGTACATCAGCGCCGAGACGCAATTGTGTCCGGGCGCGTAGGGCATCTTGAACTCTTCCCAGTAGGGCCGGGTGTCGGGCCCGTCCTGGCGTTTGATCTTGAAGTGAACTTCGCTGGGCATCTTGTGAAACCTCGATGCGGCTCGAGTGGACTCCGGTTGTCAGTCTTCAGTTTGCAGTCGTCAGTCGTTGTCAGCTGTCAGCTCTCAGTCTTCAGCCTGACACGTGCTGCCTGTGCCAGGGCTCGGTGAGCCACGCGATGCGAGTCGTCCGACGGCGGCGATCATTCGTCCTCAGCGGAAGGGCAACAGTGCGCCCGTCCGTCCGGCTGAGACCTGGCAGGTGACGGCCGACAGTTCTCATCGATAGTCCCGTGGCTTCTCGGGGGCCATGACCGTCGTATCCACCGGCGTGTACTCGATCTGCGGGCCATCGGCAGTGTACGTGATCATCGTGTGCTTGAGCCACTTTTCGTTCTTGGCCTTCCATTGGGCCTTGTACTCGTCGTATTCGGGGTCGCCTTCAAACTTGCCCTCGGGCACCTTCAACTCGAATGCGCCCTTGTAATGAGAGCCGCGGCATTCGTCGCGCATGCGGGCGGCCTTGGCAATGGCCTCGGCGAGGACGATCATGTCCTGCACCTGGCGCGCCCAGGAGAGGGATTGGTTCGCCCAGTCGCGCTTGTGGTCGAGCGTGATCCTCGCAGCGCGCTCCTTGAGCTTGCCAATACCGTCAAGCGCCTTGTCGAGCCCGTCGTTGTCACGTTCGACAAACACGTACTCGCGCATGAGGTCGCCGAGATCACGGTGCAAAGCAAAGGCATTCTCGCCGCCGTCACACGACTTGATCTTCTGGTTGATTTGCTGCTGGCGGTCGCGCTCGGCGTCGTAGGCCGTGGTCGAGAGCTCGCCGTTGGCCTGCTTGAAGTTCTTGACGTAAGCGGCGGCGGCTTCGCCGGCGACGCGGCCGCTGTAGGATGCGCTAAGCAGCGAGTTGGCCCCAAGGCGGTTGGCGCCGTGGTAGGCGAAGTCGCACTCGCCACAGGCGAACAGGCCGGGGATGTTGGTCGCATGGTTCTTGGGCGAGAGCCGGGCCATGCGTTTGTCGCCGTTCGCGTCGGTCTCCGTCTCGTAGCCGACCCAAAGGCCGCCCATGGAGTAATGGGTGGCGGGGAAGATCTTCATGGGGTTGGTGTAGGGATCCTCGCCGGTGAAGGTCTGGTACATTTCGAGGATGCCACCGAGGCGACGTTCGAGAAAATCGTGCGGCTGGTGCGTGAGGTCGAGATAGACCATGTCCTGGTTGTCGAGGCCAAGCCCCATGTGGCGGACGACCTTGACGATGGCGCGCGAAGCGACGTCGCGGGGCACGGTGTTGCCGTAGGCGGGGTACCATTCTTCGAGGAAGTAGAACCTCTCCTCTTCGGGGATGTCGCGGCCGCGCCGCGTGTCACCCTTCTGCTTGGGGACCCACACGCGGCCACCTTCGCCGCGACAGGCCTCGGACATGAGGCGGTTCTTGTCGTGGCCGGGAATGCCGGTCGGGTGAAACTGGATGAACTCGCCGTTGGCGAACTTGGCGCCCTGCTGATAGACGCGGCCGGCGGGGGCACCGGTAGAATTGCTCGACATGGTCGAGCGACCATAGATGAGGGCGAGGCCGCCGGTGGCGATGATGGTGGCGGCGGCGGGAAAGCTGTGGACTTCGCTGGTGTTGAGATCCATGGCGGTGATACCGCGGCAGACCCCCTTGTCGTCGAGCACGAGCGAGAGGAAGTCCCAGCCTTCGTACTTCTTGACCAGGCCCTGGGCTTCCCAGGCGCGCACCTGTTCGTCGGCAGCGTAAAGGAGTTGCTGCCCGGTGGTGGCACCGGCGAAGCAGGTACGGCGGTTCTTGACGCCGCCGAACAGACGCTGGTCCATGATGCCTTCGGGCGTGCGGCTGAAAGTGACGCCCATGCGGTCAAAGGTGCGGATGAGTCCGGGGGCGTCTTCGCAAAGGGAGCGGATGGGCGGCTGATCGGACAGGTAGTCGCCGCCCTTGATGGTGTCGACGATGTGCTGCCAGATGGAATCATGTTGGCCTTTGACATCGAGGACGGCATTGATGCCGCCCTGCGCACAGCACGAGTGTGATCGCTTCACCGGGAAGAGTGAGAAGAGGTCGACCGAGATGCCGGCTTCGGCCAGACGCAGCGTGGCCCAGAGTCCGCCGAGCCCGCCGCCGATGACCGCAACGCGTTGTTTCGCCATGGTGATTGTGTCTCTCGATGCAGAAGAACGCGGAAGAGGATGATCCGGGTGCGGTAGGCCGCCCAGGGCTCAGGACGTGCCCGGCGGCTGCTGGGCTTCCTGCTGGGCGACCGACGCGTCGGGCCTGGCTTGCGCGTCCTCGCGCGGCTGCGTCCCCAGCGCATACAGCGACAACACGCCCCACACCACCAGCAGGGCCCCCAGGCCGCCAGCCGCGAGCGAAACGCGCTTGCGCGATTCGTCGCCAATGACCAGCCCCCACGTGATACAGAACGTCACGATACCGTTGCAAAAGTGGAAGACCGCCGCCAGCAGCCCGATCAGGTAGACGAAGAGCCATGCCCACACCGGCAGGCCCAGCAGCCCGTTGTGAAACCCGTCGACCGTGAACAGGAAGAACCCGCCGGGCATGTCGTGCGCTGCGGCATACGAATCGGCGATGCCGAACCAGTGGGCGAAGCGGAAGTGCACCAGGTGGACGACCACGAACACGATCGTGATGTACGCGGTGATGCGCTGCAGCGCGAAGCGCCAGTTGTCCATGTACGGATACTGGTTCTGGTTCGGCTTGGCCTGCCACGCGATCGCCACGCCCAGCACGCCGTGGAACAGCAGCGGCAGGAAGATGAACAGCGTCTCGATCGCCAGCAGCCACGGCAGGCTGTGGATGAGCTCGACGTGATGGTTGAACTTCTCCGGGCCGAGAAACGCCGTCGAGTTCGTGAGCAGGTGATTGAACAGGAACAACCCGACCGGCACGATGCCGGTCAACGAGTGCAGTCGACGAATGGCGAAGTGATGCCGCTCAAAGAATCCGGGCGCAGAACTGGACACGTCCACCCTCGAGGCCCCCGCAATGATCACAGAACATGATGTACATACCGGGAAGGCGGATTATACGGCGACCGCCCGCCGGGGCAAGGCGCTCCGCTTGCCGTTGCCGCGCGACGCCCGTACAGTCTGCACTTTTCCGTTGTTTGAGAGGGCATTTGGATGAAACCGGAGCGGATTCGCGTCGTCGTCGTCGGGACCGGGGGCATCGGCAAGCACCACGTCCGCATATGGGGCGACATCGCGGCGGCCGAGGTCGTCGGCGTCTACGACGTCAACCAGGCCAGCGCCCAGGCCGCGGCCGAGCAGTACGGCGTCGGCAAGGTCTATGCATCCCTCGAAGAGGCGGTCGGCGAGCCAACCGCCCACGCCGTCGATATTTGCACGCCGAACATGTACCACCGCGCCGGCGTCGTCGCGGCGCTGGAGGCGGGCAAGCACTGCCTGTGCGAGAAGCCCCTCGCGGTCACGCCGGCCGAAATCCTCACCATGATCGACGCCCGCAACCGCAGCGGCAAGCTCCTGTGCACCATCCAGCACATGCGATTCGAGCAGCGCACCCAGGCCCTCAAGCGCCTCATCGCGGCCGGCCGCTTGGGTGAGGTCTACTACACCCGCGCCTGGTGGCTGCGCCGCCGCGCCGCCCCCGCGACGCCCGGCTTCCTGTCCAGGGAGCAGGCCGGCCACGGCCCGGGCATCGACCTCGGCGTGCATATGCTCGACCTGGCGTTGTACCTCTCCGGCAACCCGAAGCCGATCAGCGTCATGGGCCTCTCGATGTGCAAGCTCGCGCACCAGCCTGACGTCGGCAACCAGTGGGGCACGTTCCGCGCCGAAGACTACGAGGTCGAGGACTTCGTCGCCGGCCTGATCCGCTTTGCCGACGGCTCGGCCCTGTCGCTGGAGTCGAGCTGGCTGCTCAACATGCTGCCGCACGAACTGCAGGGCGTCTGGCTGCACGGCACACGCGGCGGGGCCACCTGGCCGGACCTGCGGCTGTCGCACGTGGAGCAGGGTGCGCTTATTGATAGCCAGATCACCAGTGACCAGAAAGCCGACGGTCACCGCAACCAGATGGCCGCTTTCGCCGACGCGATCATCAACAACGGACCCTCGCCCGTGCCGACCGAGCAGAGCCTGGCCGTTGCCCAGATCCTCGAAGCCATCTACGAGTCGGCCGCGAGCGAACGCGAAGTACGGCTCGATCCACCCGCGTCGTGATGCAACTCGTCCTGCGGGCGCAGGCCGCTGGGCTTTGAACACGGACGGCCGATGCGGTGGAAGTGTGAGGATTGTGTTAGTTCTTTGACGGGTTTCAGGTCGGGGGTATACTTGTGTATTGCTGTTTCGGGGGAACGGAGAGGAGACGGGCGTGCGCGCAGCACGCTCTGGTTTACCGAAGAGGAAAGAGGAGTCCTGCCAATGAACGCGCGCACTGTTCTTGTGTCTTTGTTATTGGTTGCGCTGGCCGCGCCCGCCCTGGCCCAGCCCACCGCCATCTTCGCTGCACAGGGCCCGCTGTCGCAGTTCGAGGGTCTCACGTTCGAGAGCTTCGATCGCCCGGCCCGCAGCCCCAACGGTCAGCACTGGATGCTGCTGGCCCGCACCACCGCCGACAGCTCTGAAGAGGCGCTGTACATCACGGGGCAGGGCACCACCGGTACGCTGCAGATTCGCGAAGGTGTCACCGACATCGTTGACGGCCGCGTCCCCGAGTTCATGTCCGACCGCCGTGTCGGCATCAACAACAACGGCGATTGGGCCGTCACGCTCGGCCTCGATGGCTCGAGCAGCGACGACGAACTCGTGCTGCGCAGCATCGGTGGCGTCCGCGAGATCGTCGCGCGCGAGGGCCAGACCGTCCCGGCCAACACCAACTGGACCTATGGCAGCTCGAACGCCGGTGTCAACATCGACGCCGACGGCGACGTCGCGTACGTGTTCCGCGTGGCCGGCGACGGCATCAGCTCGAGCAATGACTCGACCTATTTCCTGGACAACGGCAGCCAGTACATTCTTCAGGAAAACACGACGACGTTCGACAACCCCGTCGACACCTCGTTCTACGTTGCCGACAACGGCACCGATTGGCTCGCCGTCGGCGACAACCCGAACGGCACAGACATCGTCCGCGTCAACGGCGCCGACGTGCTGGCCGAGGGCCAGGCGGTGCCGGGTCTCGACCCCGGCACGTACGGCAACGCCGCGCGCTTCTACCTGCCGGAAATGGCCAGCAACGGCGACTGGTACGCCCGCGGCCGCAATGACGATGCCGCCGAAACCGGTTGGGCCGTGCGCAACGGCGAACTCCTGGCGCGCTCGGGCGAGACGGTGCCCGGCGGTGAAGCCGGCGAGACGTGGGATTCCAGCGTGTGGACGAGTTCCAGTGGCGTGACCTTCTTCCACTTCAGCGGCAACAACAACGGCGACTATATTGTCGGCGGCTTCACCAGTCTTGCCGATGGCGAGCGCAACGCTGCCTGGGTGCTCAACGGCGAAGAGGTGGTCCTCCGCAACGGCGACCAGGTCGACCTGGACGGTGACGGCTTCCTCGACAACGCGTTCATCCATTTCAGCAGCCTGACGACAGCGAGCCCGACGGCCGTCGGTGGTTTTCTGACCGACGACATGTACTTCTACTTCACCGCCGACATCCGCAACGGCGCCGGCCAGGAGCTGGGCGAGGCGTTCCTGCGGGTGCTCGTGCCGGAGCCCGGCAGCCTGGGCCTGCTGGCACTGGTCGGCCTGGTGGCGCTGCGTCGCCGCTAGGAATGTCTGGAGAGCCCCTCCCTTCCAGGGGAGGGGTTGGGGGAGAGTCGACGGCGACAGAGCTGTCGTTGCTCGCTCGGTTGAGGCGCACCGTCGGTTCATCGGCCGATGGCAGCCTGGTTCGCAATGATATGTACGTCACGGTGCCGCGGGCGGGGAAATCTCGTTCGCGGCACCGGTTTATCCTCCGCCTGCAGTCTCGCTCACGCGCTGGATGATCCCATGCCCAAACGCTCGTTGCTCGTTACCGGCCTGGTGGTGACCGTGCTTCTTGCCGCTGCCGCAGCGGCGGCTGACTACCACTACGTGTACGCGGGGCGACCCGTCCCGCTCGATCTCGACAACTCGCGTGTGGCGCTCTTCGACCGCACCGCAACCGACGGCGCTGGCCTGCGCACTGTGCTGCATGCGGCGGATGTGGCGGTGACGGACGTGACGCAGGGACCGCTGCCGGGTTGGTGGATGGGCACCCTGACCGGCATGCGTTCCGGCACCACCGCCGCTGGGCTCGTCGCGCATCTGGGACGCTCACGCGCGGCCGAATTCGTCTCGCCGGTGTTTACGGGCGAGCGCGGCAACACCATCCTCATCACGCCGGACCTGCTCGTCGGTTTTCGTGATCCCGCGGCACAGGCCGCGCACCTGGCGCTGCTTGGGGACGCCGGGGCGGGCCGCGTGATCGACACCGACTACGCCGGCCTGCCAGGCGTGTACCGTGTGCGGAGCGCCGCGCGCGACGGGCTTTCCGTGCTCGCACTGGCCAATGCCCTCGCAGCGGACCCGTCCGTCAAGTTTGCCGAGCCGGACATGGTCTTCACCGGCACCGCCGCTGCGCTGCCCGATGACCCGCTCTTCGGCGATCTGTGGGGCCTGCACAACACGGGCCAGGCCGGCGGCGTGGCCGACATCGACGTCGACGCGCCCGAGGCCTGGAACATCACCGCCGGCGACGACGACATCCTCATTGTCGTGCTTGACACCGGCGTGCAGCAGGATCATCCCGACCTGCACCTGGGCCCGGCGATGGACTTCACCACCGACGCCGGCGCCGGCGGCCCGATGAACGAATGTGACATTCACGCAACGTGGGTCGCGGGCTGTGCAACCGCTGCGTTCAACAACGGCCTCGGCGTCGCGGGCGTCGCCCCCGGGTGCCGGGTGGCGTCGGCCCGCATCGGCATCAGCAATACGCCGACCTGCAACCTCAGTTGGTCGGGCCAGCTCAGTTGGACGGTGGACGCGCTCTTCTGGGCCGAGACCAGCGGCGCCCGCGTCACCAACAACAGCAACGCCTACAACATCACGTCCGGCGCCATTCGCGAGAAGTACGACGATCTGCGCGACCAGGGCGTTGTCCACTTCGCCAGTGCCGGCAACAACGGTGACTCCTCGACCACCTACCCCGCCAGCCTGCCCGCCATCCGCGCCGTCGCGGCCATTGACCGCACCGGCCAGCGGGCCGCGTTCAGTAACTATGGCGGTGGGCTCGCCTTCAGCGCCCCGGGCGTCGAGATTCTCACGACCGATCGCACGGGGGCCGATGGTGACGATCCCGGCGACTACCACACCGTGCAGGGAACGTCGTTCGCATCGCCGTATGCCGCGGGCGTCGCGGCGCTGGTGCTGTCGTATGACCCAGCCCTCTCCGCGTACGATGTCGAGAACATCATCAACCGCAGTTGCACCGACCTCGGCACGCCGGGGTTCGGCGGCGACTTTGGTTGGGGATTGGTCAACGCGGCGGGGGCGCTGGACCTGGCGCACACGTACCCCTCGTGGACGTGGCGGAGCGATGCCGGGCCGACCGCAGTATCCAACGCCGCCCTCGCGTACGATGTCGCTCGCGGCGATGTGGTGCTTTTTGGCGGCCTGGCCGGCTTTTCGGCCAAACGCGACACCTGGACGTGGGACGGCGCGACGTGGACCTTGGCGTCGACCACCGGGCCCGCCCCACGCTACGGCCACACCCTGGCGTATGACAGCGAGCGCGAGGTTGTGGTGCTTTTTGGCGGATTCGTCGGGGCGGCACCGGTCGGCGATACCTGGGAATGGAATGGCACCACCTGGACGCAGCGCACGCCAGCAATGGCGCCGAGCCCACGCTTCCTGCACGCGATGGCGTATGACAGTGCCCGCGGCGTAACGGTGCTCTTCGGCGGCCGGGCCGGACTCGACGTCAATGGCGAAACCTGGGAGTGGGATGGCGACGCGTGGTTGCTGCGCAGCACGATCGGCCCGTCCCCACGCAGCTACCATGGCATGGCGTACGACGCCGCGCGCGGCGTCTCCGTGCTGTTCGGCGGCAACACCGGTGCCGGCGAAACCTGGACCTGGGACGGGACGCAGTGGTTGCTGGCAAGCACGACCGGCCCCGAGCCGCGCGAGCGCCACGCCCTGGCCTTCGATGATCAGCGCGACGCGATCGTGCTCTTCGGTGGCTATGATGGGGACGATCCCTTCGGCGACACCTGGGAATGGGATGGTGCGGCCTGGCGGATTCGCTCGCTGGCGGGCCCCGCCCCGCGTCACGGTCACGCGATGACCTGCGACGCCGCACGCGGACAGGTCGTCCTCTTCGGCGGCTATGACGAGGCGCTCGTACTGGGTGACACGTGGGAGTGGCAGGTCGCCCCGCGCCGCTGTCGCGGAGACGCGAACTGCGACGGCCTGGTAAACTGGCGCGACATCGACTTCTTCGTCGCCGCCCAGAACGACAATACGTCGGCCTGGGCTGCCATGTTCGCCCCCGACGTTCCAAGTTGTCCGTTCGCGAACAACGACGCCAACGACGACGGCGCGGTCAATTGGCGCGACATCGACCCGTTCGTCGCGTTGCAGAATACGACCTGCCCTTAGTGCCCGCATGGCAATGCGGGTTGCTCCCGCCGGACAGCGCGCCGTGCTTCACGACGATTGCTGCCGCGCGGTGGCGGCGCGCCAAGTGAACACGCGGTAGACAATCGCCATCACCAGCACGATCAGCGCCAATTGCAGTGCGCGCCAGAACGCGTGATCCACGACGTCGCGCAGCCGCAACTCGGTTTGGGCCAACACATCCGTGGTCAGGGCTTCCGCCCGTCGGGTGCTCCGTGCGACAGGGCCATCCTCGGCGGCGAAGTCATCGAGGTCCGTTAGCAGCCGCCGCAGTTCGCTCGTCGCATCACGCAGTTCGGTCGCTGTCTTCGTGTAGTCCCGAATATCGAACGGCGCTTGCTCCCGCTGTGCCGCGCTTGGCCGTGTGCTCGCAGATCGCCGCTCGCCGAACGCCTGGATCTCCTGCAGGGTCTCCTTCACGGCTCCCGCCGTCTCGGCCCATGCTTCGCCAGTGCGCGTGAGCTCTGTCGCCGTCTCGCGGACGCGGCCGGTGACCTCGTCGGCACGCGCGAGCGCCTCATCCGCGGCGGCGACGGTCCGCCGCGCCTCTTCGAGCGTGCCGCGGACTTCCGCCTGCCCCTCGTCGGCTCGCGCCAGCAGTTGCTCCGATTCCGCCCGCAGCCGCTCGGGCAGTTGTGCAATCGTCTCGTTGAACTGCGAAGCGGCGTCGGCCGCCTGCTGCACGCTGGCGAGCGTCCTCTCTACCGTTGGCAAGCGCTCGATGTCGAGCAGGGCCAGTTGCAGTTGCCAGCGCACGACGGCCGGGTAGTCACTCATCAACGCAGTGAACCGGTCGACGGCCCGCGCCAGCCGCGTCGTCGGGTCGAGCTCCGCGCCCACCGTACTCACCGCCTTCATCGGCAGGCCGAACAGTTGCCGGATGGCCGAGTGGCCGCTCTCCTCCTTGCAGAAATCGGGCACCGTTTCGTGTTCGAACACGTTCTCCATCGGGTGGCCGCGCGCATAAGTGTTCACCTGGCGCAGGATCGCGGTGTGCTTCTCCGGCGGCAAGTAGTCGCGCGCGAGCTGCTTGATCCGCTCCAGAATCTCCGACGCCGCCGCGATCGCTTCCGGCTGGAACTCGCCAAACAGGTCCTGCCCCTCGCCCTGCTGCAGATACCGCACGACACGCACCCAGAGCGCCCACAGATCAACAAGCATCTCCAGCGGGTCCTTCGCTGCCAGGTCATGCTTGGCGTCCACCAGCAGCTCGAGTTTCCACGCCAGCGCCGCGCGCCGGATGGCCGGGTCGTCCGTGCCCGCTTCGACCCGGTTCGCGGCCTGCGTAATGCGCGACTCGGCGAACTCCAGAACATCCCACAAGTCGCGCTCCAGCATCCCCTTCTTCGTTGCCTCGAGCGTCACGTCCGTGGTCACCGCGGTCGGCGGGCAATCACGGCGATCGATCAGATTGCACCCCCCAGCCAACAGCAGGATGGAACAAACCACAAGGGCCCGGCCGCCGGATCCGATTCTGCCACGCATTGCGCTCTCCCATGCGTACACTGCTCGCTCCAGAAGCACGCATGGTAACGCATTCGTTGGCGGTGCGCCCTTGCAGATGTGTCAGGTCCGGCGTTGCCGGCTGCCGTCGGCAGCGGGCAGCGTTCGCCGCAGTTCAGAACAGCGCCGTCGGATCGAACTCTTCGACGATCACGTGTCCGGGCTGGCCCGCCGTGCCCGGCGCCGGCGTGGTCGGGTTGCCAGCGGGTACGTCTCCGCCATATCCACCGGAGCCGCCGCAGCCGCCACCCCCAGCCCCCGCCTGATGCTCGGCAACACTGACGGCAACCCCCGGAACAGCACCGCCGTTACCACCGGCGACATCCACCGCGCCGACCGTGACGGACGGCGCAAGAAAGTGAACGATCCCGCCGCCGCCACCACCACCGCCGCCGGCGGCCAGTAGAAGGGTTGTCTGATCACGGGCGTCCGCACCGCGCGCGGCGATCAGGCCGGCGTTGTTTATGCTCGCAGGCGATGCAATGATGATGATCCCGCCCGCGCCACCACCGGAGTTTCCGCTTCCGGCGCCGCCATCCGCGATGATTTCGCCGTTGTTCACGAATGTTCCCCGCACGAGAATCGTGATGCTGCCGCCGCCGTAGCCACCGGCGCCGCCAGCGGTGTTGGCCCCCGCACCGCCCCCGAACGGACCGGGATGAAGCAGGAATCGTGCCTCGTGCTCGGACAGGTACGCGCCGCCGATGCCGCCAGCGGCCGCGGCGTGGTTGTCGGCGACCTCGCCATTGGTCGGTAGTCGTGGAGACCAGCCGGGATGAGGTGGTTGATAGATCCAAGTTAGCGTATCGGCGTCCCGCCCATCCAGGCCGGTGTAGCCACCCTGCGCGCCCGTCGCCACGATGATGGTGCCGTTATTGGCGAAGTCGCCGCTGCAGCGGATTACCGCGCCGCTCTGCGCGCTCAGGGTTACACCGCTCTCGATCGTAAGATCAGTGAACTGCAGATTCGGCAGCGTCGCGAGGGAAGTACTATCCGGCAGCGCCACCGCGCCGGCCGACCCGTCACCGTAGATCCGCAGCTGGCCGTCTGCGCCTGGCGCCCCGGCCGGACCGGCTGGTCCTCGCGGCCCGGTTTCTCCCGCTGCCCCGGCCTGACCTGCGGGCCCAGCCGCGCCGGCGGGGCCCGGTGGACCTTGCATCGCCTGGTTCGGATCATCCCCCGCGACGGCTCCGGGACAGCCACCGAGCGTGCTGAGCAGGCACAACGTCCCCGCGACCAGTGCGACGGTCGGACACGCGCGCGCGGCTCGGGCCGCAACCTTGTGGTGCAGTGTGGTGTGCATGTTGTTCCTCCTCGTCACAGGCGGCGGTGAGATGACGGCCAGGCACAGCGACATGTAGACATGCCAAGTTTAGCGTAGCCCCTTTGCGGCAGCGAAGTCAACGTGATCTTCCGCCACCGCCGGTTGAGTGCCGATAACTGGCGGCTGGCGTCTGAGCGCTGGCGGCTGCCAGCGTGTCGCTGCGGCTCGTAGCGGTGCTGTCAGACCCAGCGCCGCCCGCCGCTTCCTGGTCCAGCGATCTCGTCGCAAGCGGGCGCCCCGTCGCCATGTTCGTCCAACCGCAAGCCACGCGACCACAACGGACAACCGGGTACGACAATCCTTCGGTGCGTGATTCTCGATTACGCGTTGACACCGGCTGGTGACCCGCGCATGAATGTACCCGACAGCCACGCACGCCAGGGCGTTCGTTGTCCGGCGCGCGTGGTTGATCGTCTGCCCGCTTCACCCTTCGAGTAGACGTGCGAACCGAACCCGTCCGCCGCCGGGCCGTGGCCGGGGTTCTGCCGCCGTCATTGCCTTTGGTGTTTGTATAGCGCTGGGGCACGCGGCCGGCGCCGCGGGCAGCACCACTGAAGGAAGACGCCATGCTCATGCCTCCGATTCCCCCCGACGAGGAGCAGCGGCTCGAGGACCTGCGCCAGCTCGACCTCATGCTCACCACCGCGGAAGCCGAGTTCGACGCCGTCACCGCCGAGCTCGCCCGCATTTTCGAAGTCCCGGGCGTGTCCCTCGCTTTCATCGACCGTGACACGCAGCACTACAAGTCCGCCGTCGGCCTCCCACCGCCGTTCGCCGAAACGCGCACCGAGCCCCGCGAACTCTCCGTCTGCAGCCACGTGGTCGGCAACAACGACATGCTCGTCGTCGAAGACCTCCAGGCCGACGAGCGCTTCCGTGACAACCCCGTCGTCGTCGAGACCGGCGTGCGCTTCTATGCCGGCACGCCCCTGCGCGCCGACAGCGGCCGCGCCGTCGGCTCGCTCTGCATCGTCGACACGCGGCCGCGCAGCATTACGCAGCGCGAGGCTCAGCTGCTGCGCATGCTGGCGACCGGCGTCATGGCGCAGGTCAAGCTCAAGAGCGCCTCCCGCCGCCTTGTGCAACATACCCGCCAGGTGGATCGCGATCTGCACGAGGCCGTCCTGGTGCAACGGTCACTCCTGCCGCCAGCCGTCGTCACGCGCGCCGGCTGGCAGATCCGCCACCTCTACTGTCCTGCCGAGCGACTCTGTGGCGATTTCCTCGACATCTATGACCGTCCGGACGGCCGCATCGCGCTCATCGTTGCGGACGTCAGCGGCCACGGCGCGCCGGCCGCCCTGATGGCCGCCATGACCAAACTGGCGTTCCTCCGCGTGGCGGGCGAAGCCGCCACACCGGGCGACCTGCTTACCGCCCTGCAGCACGAGCTTGTCGGGATGACGCCGCCCGATCGCTTCATCACCGCCCTCGCGGCCATCTTCGACCCCGCCGACCGTTCGATCACCCTCGCCTCGGCCGGGCACCCATCACCCCTGCTGATCGCCGACGCCGGCGTCACCGAATTTCCGCTGAGCAGCGGCATGGTGCTGCTCGTCATGCCGGAATTCACCTACGAACCCGGCCAGCGACACCGCCTCGCTCCCGGCGACCGCCTGCTCATCTACACCGACGGGGCCACCGAGGTCTTCGACGGCGATGGCGCAATGCTCGACCGCCCCGGGCTGGCGCGGCTCGTCGCCGAGACCGCGCATCGTCCCCGCGACGAATTCTTGCCGGCCCTGTTCGACCGCGTCCGGGCCCACGCCGTGCCGCGTTTGCAGGACGACGTCGCCCTGCTCGAAATCAGCATGGCCGCACGCGCTGCCATGCCCGGCACGCCGCCTGGCCGCGCCCGCACCGCTGCGGGTTGATAACGGGCAGCGGGGCAGAGGCAGCCGACAGTTCTTCACCATCAATCACGGATGCGCCGGGTGCCATCTCGGCGCTCGCGCCCTACAATACCTCACGAGCCACAAGGGAGTGCTGTTTGGCCGAATCGCCGTCGACCCGCATCGGTACCTTCCGTCCCGGACCGGGCGTCCTGCTCGCCCGCCTGGCCGAACTGGGCAAGCTGCGCCTCAGCATCCTTGTTGTGCTGACCACCCTGGTGGGCTACCTCCTAGCCACGCCGGCGGCGCCCGCCGTGCCAGGGCTGCTCTGGACACTGCTCGGCACGCTGCTCGCCGCGCTGGGCGCCAACGCCCTCAACGAGTGGTGGGAGGTCGAACGCGATGCCCGTATGACGCGCACGCGCACCCGGCCGCTGCCCACGCGCCGGCTCACTGGGCCCGTCGCGCTCGGCTTCGGCCTACTCACCGCTTTCCTCGGCCCGCTCATCCTCGCCGCTCAGGTCGCACTGCTGCCCGCCATGCTCGCGGCGACCACCATCGCGATCTATGTCGGCCTCTACACGCCGCTCAAGGTCCGCTCCGCGCTCAGCACGCTCGTCGGCGGCATCGTCGGGGCGCTGCCGCCGCTCATCGGCTGGGCTGCCGCAGCCGGTACGCTCGACCCCGGCGCCTGGATCCTCGCGACGATCCTGTTCCTGTGGCAGGTCCCGCATGCGCTTGCCCTCGCGTGGCTGCGCCGCAGCGACTACGCCGGCGGCGGCTTCCGCCTGCTGCCGGCCGTCGATCCCGCCGGCCATCTCACCGGCTGCGTGGTGGTCATGTACACGCTCGTGCTGTTCCCCGCGACGATGGCCCTCACGCTTGTCGGCGTGTGCGGTTGGCGCTACGCGATCGGCGCCGCGACCCTCGGTATCGGCCTGACCATGCTCGCGGTCTGGCTCGAGCGACGCCGCACGGCGACCGCCGCCCGCGCGCTCTTTGTGGGCACGCTTGTGTATCTGCCGCTGCTCCTGGTTCTAATGGTGTTTGATCGATGACCCGCGCCCCTGCGCCCAAGAAGGAACGCCTGCTCGACCTGTCCAGCGGCTGGCCGCTGCTCGTTTCGGCACTGTTGTGTCTCGTCGTGGTTGTCGGCTGGGCCGGCCGCCTGCAGGACCGCGAGCCGGCCATCGGCGACGGCCGCAGCGTGGACACCTACGGCTTTGACCTGTCCACCACGTTGGTCCCGCGCGAAGAGATCATTGCCGCCGGTATTCCCCGCGACGGCCTGCCCGCCATGGTCGACCCCGAGGTGTTCACGCCGGCGGAAGCCCAAGCCTACGGCAAGCAGCTCCGCCGCTCGCACGAGGGCAAGTACCTGGTCGACAGTGACCGCGTCATCGGCGTGGCCATCGGCGGCGAAGCCCGCGCCTATCCCCTGAAGATCCTCAACTGGCACGAGATTGCCAATGACACCCTCGGCGGTGTTCCGATCGCCGTCACCTACAACCCGCTCTGTGACAGTGCCGTCGTATTCGACCGCACGGCCGGCGGCGAAGTGCTCACCTTCGGCGTCAGCGGCCTGATCTACAACTCGAACCTGCTGATGTACGACCGCCGCCCGGGCGGCGAAGGCGAGAGCCTGTGGAGCCAGCTTGCGTTCAAGGCCGTCGCCGGCCCCGCCGCCCGGCGCGGCGCCACGCTGACGATCGTGCCGTTCCTGTTGGCTACGTGGGGCCAGTGGAACACACTGCATCCGGATACGACGGTGCTCGCGCCCGACCGCGAGCGCTATCGCATCTATGGCCGCACGTACGAACCCTATCTCGGTTCACCGCAGGTGCGCTTCGACGTCCGCCCGCCGCCGCCGTCTGACGGCCCGGCCCCGAAGGACCGTGTCATCGCGATTCGCAGGCAGGACGGCTGGCACGCGTGGCCCGCGCGCGACCTCGACGAGGAATGGTACCTGGCGCGCGTGTTGCCCGAGCCGGCGGACGATGTCGATCGCGCCGCGACGGCGGCCAGCAAGGCTGAACCCGCGCTCAACGTGCCCGCGTTCTGGTTCGCCTGGCACGCCTTCCATCCGGATACGCAACTGCACGCCGACTGATGCCGTCAAGCCCTCATTCCGGTCGCGGTAGGGGGTCTGATGAGGGTCCGGCCCGCGAGCGAGGTGAGCACCACGAGAAGAAGGCGTTCCGCTGCGCGTGGTGTGGGAATGATCGGAGAGGAGCGCTGCAAGCGCCGGCAGCTCAGAGAACCGTCAGTGCCGCCACCACCGTGATCAGCGTCAGTCCGACGATCAGCACGCCCCAGGCGGCGTCCGCATGCGGCGCGGCCGCGGTGCCGTGGGAATGATGGTGGTGCGTGTGCCGGCGGCGTCGTCGCGGTGACAGCAGGATCTCGTCGATGACCAGCGGCTTGCCGCACTTGGCGCACAGCCGTGCCGCTCCCAGCTCCCACGGGCGCGCGTAGGCGGTCTGGCGGCAGCGATCGCACTCCAGACGGATGCGCGACGGCACGTGCACGTGTCGATTGCAGGACGGGCAGCGCGTGTCCTGTCCCGCGATCAGGTTCTTCATCGGCGCCCGGCACGATGCACAGAGGACCGCGGGCTTGCGCACCGTGGGCTGAACGCGCGTTCGCGGCGGCGGCGGAATCATCTGTTCGCTTACCGGTTGCACAGCTTGTCCCACCCCGAAGCGCCAACTGTTGGCTTTGCGAACGGGGGCACGTGTCTGCGTGACCAGTTCACGGACGGGTGCCATATAAGATCAATCGTGAAAGGCGGGGGGGGCTGATTAATCGCAGGTCAGGGAAACTTTGTCTGTTTTTCGTTGCCGGTGACGCGCGGTTATCGCGCCTCACGCCGACCGCTGCGGCCTCCCGATAATGAATGTCATGCCGACTTCCGTTGCCGCCCGCCGCCCGCCGACGACATCGGCCGCCCCCCAACGGCCGCTGACTGCTGCGGCGCCGCTGAATTGTCTGTCCGTCGATGTGGAGGAGTATTTTCACGGCGAGGTCTTCGCCCGCTGCCTGAGCCCGTCGGCGTGGCCCCGGCAGCCGCGCCGGGCCGCGGCCTGTGTCGAGCGTCTGGCGACGCTCTTTGAACGCTACGAGAGCCGCGGCACGTTCTTCGTGCTCGGCTGGACCGTGGCGTACCTGGCGCCGCTGCTGCGGGCCCTGGTTCAGCAGGGCCACGAAATCGCCTGCCACGGGCAGGATCACCAGCACATCGGCCGTCTCACCCCGCAGCAATTGCGCGACGATCTCGCCGCCGCCCGCCGTCGGATCGAGGATGCCGTCGGCGTCACTGTCCGTGGTTATCGCGCACCGACGTTCTCCGTGACGTTACAGACGGCGTGGGCGCTCGACGCGATCATCGACGCCGGGTTCGATTACGACAGCAGCATCTTCCCGATTCGCCACGACCGCTATGGCATTCCGGCCGCGCCGCGCACGCCGTTTCGCGCTGTCGCCCCCTCGGGCCGCAGTATCCTCGAGCTCCCGCCGCTTACCGCCCAGGTCGGCCCGCTGCGCTTGCCGGTGGGGGGCGGCGGTTACCTGCGCCTGTTGCCGGCTGCGGTGATTCGCCACTGCGTTGGCCGATCGCAGCGCCGCGGCGACCCCGTGATGCTCTACGTGCACCCCTGGGAGCTGGATCCCGATCAGCCGCGCCTGCCGATCGGGCCGCTGGCCCAGTGGCGGCACCGGGTGAACCTCGACAAGACCGCGGGCAAGGTCGAACGCCTGCTGCAGCAGTTCCGCTTTCGCCCCGCCGGCCAGATTGCCGACATCCTGCGCGCCAATCCTCCGAGACCGCTGGTGGATTTCGCCGTGTAGCCGCGTCGGCGTTCAATCCGCCAGCGTGACACCCTCGACGACTTCAAAGCGCCCCACCTGCGGCGCGACGTCCGACACCACGTGGCGCCGTTTGCCGGAAGGGTCGGGCGGGATATGATCGACGATGCGGCAGTCAACCTGCACCCGGTCGCCGAACAGGCGGTGATAGCGCTGCTTGATGATGTCGATCGAATCCTGGCGGAATCGCGCGTCGACGACGAGCGAGACTTCGATCCAGTCCAGCCGCCGCTGGTGCGTGCGGAACGTGACGATCCCTTCGAGGTGGTGCAAGGCGTGTGAGGACACGGCGCCGTGACACAGGCGCCCGTCCGGCAGGGCGAGGAAGCCCGCCACCTTGCCGCCCTCGACGCGCATGACCGGAAACGGCAGCCCGCATGGGCAGACCTCGTCCAGCAGCCGCCCGACATCCCCGACGCGGTAGCGCAGGAAGGGTTGTGCCCGCGTGTTGAGCGTCGTGCACACGACCTCGCCAAACTGACCCGCAGCGACGTTGCAGCCGTCGGCCACGATATCGACGTGGATGTGCGGCGACATGACGTGCAGGCGGCCTTGCGGGCACTCGTGGGCGATGAGCCCGACTTCGCGGTTGCCATACTCGGCGGCGACCGGACAGCGGAACGCGTCATGGACGGCGCGCCGCTGCTCAGGGGTGATCTCTTCACCGGTGAGGACCGCCAGCTTGAGCCAGCGGAAGTCGGTTGGATGGCGTTGCGCAGCGGCCCGTTGGGCGAGCGCCGTCACCGCCGAGGTGTAGCCATAGATGACCCGCGGCTGAAAGTGGCAGATCGTGTCGAGGTGCTGGTCGATCTGGGCCGGGCTCATGGTGAACGCGTTGAGCAGCATCTCATTGAGCAGCCGGTCACGCAAGCGGTGCACCCAGGCCTTGCCGGTCTCGATCGGCGAACCCCAGAGGTACACGCGCCGGTCGCCGGGCGCGACCCCGAACAATGCCTGCATGAACAGGCGCGCGCCGAGATCCTGGGCCTGGCGTTGCTGATCGACGAGGAAGTAGAGCGTGTCGCCCGTGGTGCCACCGCTGGAACAGCGCTGGGCGCGGCGTCGCGCGGTGGGACAGACCAGCTCGCCGGCATTCGCACGAATGTCGGCCTTGGTCTGGACGGGCAGCTTGGCGAGCTCGGGGTCGAGCCGGCCGGCGTCGCGTTTCACGTGAAACGCGTCTATTCGCTCATGCCAATAAGGCAGATTCTCGTAGCAATACGCGAGCAGGGCCCGCAAACGCGCCGCGCATTCCAGCCGCAGCGACTGGGGGCTCAGCGCAGCCAGACGTTGCATGCCGTGATACTCACGCATTGTCGGCCGACCGCGGAGCCACTCATGCAGCGGGTAAGTCAGGCGGCGCACGACCGCCGCCTCGAGACGCTGCCAACGTGCCCGCCAGGCGGTGACCGCGGGCGTCAGGACGCTGCGGTAGACTTCGTCAAGGCGCTCGGCCACGCATTCGTCGCTGTAGCGCTCCCGTACGCGTTGCCACACCGCCTGCGCGACCTGTTGGCGTTGCGCGGCGTCGGTCGCCAGCTGGCGCATCGCGGCGGCGAGCTCGGGCACGTTGCCGGGCCTCACCAGCGGTGCAATGAAGCCGGCCCGCGCGGGCGAGCGGTCGCCGGTGGCTTCTGCGAGAAACTCCGGGATGCCGCCGACGGGCGTTGTGATCAGCGCCAGACCGGCGGCGGCCCCTTCAAGCAGGGCCATTGGCAGACCTTCGTTGAGGCTTGGCAGGACCAGTACATCGCAGGAGGCAATAAGGTCCGCCTTCTGCCGCCCGCCGACAGAACCCACCAACCGGACAGCGTCGGTGAGCCGCTGGTCACGCAGGACCGCGGCCCAGTCTTCCGGTTCGTTGTCCGCGGGCGGGCCGGCGAGCACGAGTTCGAAGGGGGTGCCATCCTCATGGAGCTGCCGGGCGGCGGCAACCAGCTCGGCGATGCCCTTGCGCCTGGTCAGCGCCCCGAGGAACAGGAAGCGGCAGGGACGGTCGGTGGCGGGCGGGCGTTCGCGCGGCGACGGGCCGAGGGCGACGCCGTTGGGCACGACCTCGAGGCGGCCGCGGCCGACATAGGGGCGGAGCGTGTCGGCCCAGTGTCGCGAAAGGACGATGACCGCGTCGGCGGCCTGGCAGCCGTGACGTA
This sequence comes from uncultured Planctomycetales bacterium, assembly GCA_964448675.1. Classification (GTDB taxonomy): domain Bacteria; phylum Planctomycetota; class Phycisphaerae; order UBA1845; family Fen-1342; genus CAYUZU01. The sequence continues at coordinate 329,793 of CAYUZU010000002.1, read as the reverse complement.
TGAGCAGTCGCCGAAGGAAACTGCCCGCGGCGCAGAACTCGTCGAACTTGGCGCCATGGATATGAAGCAGCACCCGGCGTCCGAGCAAGCGTGCGACGGCCAAATCGACCAGGCTGCGATAGAACGACACGAAGCTGCACGTGTGCAAGTGAACGATGCGGGCTCTGTGGCGGCGCGTGGCGGCCGCGAGCGAGAACAGGGCACGGGTGTGGCGCAGCAACGGTTCGCAGCGCGGCAGGCGGCGCACGGGTGGCGGCGTCCGGCACGGTCCACCCGCGGCACTGGGCGGCCACCAGCGCTGCAGTTCATAGCGGTGCCGCAGCGGGCCGGCGAGCAGGCTATCGACCACGCTGGTCATGCCGCCGACGGTGCCCGGTGCGGGGCCGACCATCAGCACGCGGGGCGATGGTTCGGCGGTTGCCGCTGGACGGCGCCGCGCGTGCTCGTGGTAGAGGGCTACGTGGCGGCTCACCATGCGGTCCGCGGTGTAGTGTTGTTCGTAGTCGGCCCGGCCGCGGGCGGCGCGCCGCCGGGTGGCGGCCGGGTCGGCGAGCGCCTCGCGCAGGGCGGCGGCGAGTGCGGCCGGGTCGTGCGGGGGGACGAGCAGGGCGTTTTCTCGATGGCGCAGCAGCGTAGCGCGTGAGTCGTGGGGGGCGAGCGTGCCGACATCACCGACGGCGGTCGCGACGAGCGGCGTTTGCTGGCTGAGTGCTTCGACGACGACGTTGGGCAGGGCCTCGGTCGCGCTGCCCAGGCAGAACACGTCCGCGCCGGCCATGAGCTGCCAGGCGTCGGCGATCGGACCGGGGAAGATGACGTCCTCGTTGAGGTCGAGGACAGCCCGGGCGTGGCGCACGCGGCGGACGTAGTCCGCGTTGCGCTCCGGGCCGACGCAGACGAACGTGGCCGTCGGGTGTGCTCGCCGCAGCTCGGCGAAAGCGCGCAGCAGACCGACGATGTCCTTTTCCGGACAGATCGTGCCCACGTTGAGGACGACGGGGCCGGCGAGTCGGCGGCCGCAGAGGCGTTGCAGCGCGGCGCGGGCGTCGGCGGGCGGCGTTGGCGGGAGGTCGAAGCCGTTGGGAATGCAGACGGCGTGACGCGCCGTGGCTGCGGGGCGGATGCCGGCGCGGAGCGACTCGGCAACGATGACGATGCGGGCGAGGAGCGGGGCGCAGGCGTCGGCAACGCGACGGTACCGCGAGGCGTGGCCCAGGAGCGCCCCGTGGCGGGTCTGCACGAGCGGGACCCGAAGCATGCGGGCCGCCGGCAGTGTCCAGACGACGCTGGCACTGTTATGGGCGTGGACGATGTCGATGCGGTCGTGGCGCAGCCAGCGGAACAGGCGCCAGGCGAGCAGCGGGTCGCGGCCGACGCTGCGGGCTTCGCGAACGGAGACGCCGCCGGCCGTGAGGGCGTAGCCCGGGGAGCCGGCCTCGTGCAGGCAGTAGACGAACACATGGTGGCCGCGTCGCTGGAGACCGGATGCGAGCTCGCAGACGACGCGTTCGGCGCCGCCGGCGAAGAGGTTTTCGATGACCAGGGCGACGTTCATCGGGGCTCCGTGGCGTAGGCCGGGGCGCAGCGCGAGCGCGATGCCGTTCCCTTAGGGCTTATCGGAGGGTTGGGGGCTTGCGCACGGCGATGCGGCGTGAGAAAAGACGTCGAATGGCTGTGGAGGGGCGTTCGGGCGGCATTCGCCACGGCGGGGCGCTGGATTGCACGGCTCACAGCGCCGTGGCGCACGGGCGTGTGGCACGCCGGGGCGCGGTAGTTGCGCGGGCGAGCTCAGGGACGGATGCCGAGCAGGGCGGTGTTCAGCAGCGGGCGGACAAGGCGATGGGTGGCGACCGCGGTACGGAGGGGGCCCGGCAGCAGGCCGAGGATGGCCTCGTAGGCGCGTACGATGGTGAGCGGGGCGCGGAGCGCGCGGCTGCGGACGGTGATGTAGGGCCACACCGGTTGCAGGCCGCTGCGTCTCATGAGCCTGGCGAGTTCCGTGCAGGTGTACTCGCGCATGTGCAGGCCGCGCGGTGTGTCGTCGAAGTAGCGCGAGATGTCGTGCGGGCCGCTGAGGCCATTGGGCCAGATGCAGAAATAGCCGCCGCCAGGCCGCAGAGCGGTGCGGACGTTCTCGAGGTGTTCGCGCACGTCGTCCGGATGGATGTGCTCAATGACCTGGTCACTGTAGGCGAGGTCGATGGAGGCGGGCGCGACGGGGATCTGCAGGCCGTCGGTCATGAGCAGGTGCGTGTTGTCGGGCAGCGCATGCGTCACCTTGGCGCGCGAGACCTCGATGGCGTAGACGGTCCGCACATGGGGCGCGACGGCGCAAGCGAGGTCGGCGTCGCCGGCGCCGATTTCCATGAAGGTGGTGTCGGGGGTCAGGAACGGGCGCAGAAACACGAGTCGCTGGTTGCTGCGCTCGGCGGCGCGAGCGGGGCATTGATGGCGGATCAGATCGATGTGATCGGGAACACGGTTGAAGAGCTCGTCGTAGAGCGTGGCGTAGAGGCCACCGCAACGTTCCGCACGCGACGAGTCGCGCAGGCGGTCGGCGAGCTCGCGCTCGACAGCGTAGTGGGCCTTGAGCTGGTCGAAGGTGCGCGGGTCGCCGGGGAGCAGCGGGCGGCGCGGTTGTTCGGGCAGCGTGGTGGTACTCATGGGATCAGGGGGTTCCGGGTGATACTGCGCGTCGCGGTGCAGCGGCCACGGGCTGGTCAGGGATGATGGCGGGGGCCGTGTCCGGTGCTTCGTCCTCGTCCCTGGCGGGCAGGGATTCGCCCACCATGTGTTTGCTGACGTTATGGAGGGCCATGGTCAGGCCGATCAGGAGCCAGAAGTCCTCGGTGACCAGGCGCGTGACGAACATGGCACAGGCCACGTAGCCCAGAAGGCCGGTCCGCAGGGCCATGGCATGCCAGCCGAGATGGAAACCGACGCGCCACTGGAGAACGTTCACCTCCTGGTAAGGTTCGATGTGCTTGGCGGTGCGCGCCACCTGACCCAGCTGGCGCAGGGTCGTGCCGATCACGGCGATATACGCGAAGAGGCCGAGCCAGCCGAGTTCGGCGAGGCACTCCATCACGGTGTTGTGGGCGCTACGCGTCATGCCGACATGGGGTACGTAGCGAAGCACCCACGTCTGGAAGTTGCCGATGCCGATGCCGAAGGGATAGTCGAAGGCCATCTGCAAGGCGGCGCGCCAGTACTCGAGGCGGCCGGTCGCCGAGGGGTCCTCCTGGTAGTTGGCCAGGCTGGCGATGCGGTTCCACCAGCCCGGGTCGGCGAGCTGGATGGCGAGCAGGCCGCCGAGGATGATGGCGAGGAAGCCCTTGAGCCGGTAGCGGCGTGGCAGCGAGAAGAGGCCCACGAAGGTGAGGGCGGCCACGCCAACGATGACGTTTCGGGTACGCGTGGCAATGAGAGTATTCACCGTGAGTGCGCCGACGATCAGGGCAAAGCTGCGGCCCCACCAGGTGCGCGCCATGAAGAAGGCGGCACCGATCAGCGGCAGCGCCGCGGTCATGTGGACCCCGAGGCCGCTGGACTCGGCGAAGTCGGGCCCGCCCAGGCCGCCGGTGAGCCGGCCGCCGATGTAGAGGCCGATGCCGCCCTGCATCTGGTAGCCGATGTAGAACAGGCCGGCGAGCCAGCTGTAGAAGACGATCTGGTACTGCAGCGGGGTACGAACACAGCGCACGAGCAGAAAGACGAAGATGAGGATCTTGACGAACTTCTCCGCGAGGGCGACGGAGCGGGCCTCGACGTTGCTGGACGTCAAGGGAACGTCCCAGGTGAGGCTGCCCACCGCCAGCAGGCAGAGCAGGATGGCGAAGATGAACGGTGCGGGGAACTGGGACGCACCGTAGCGCAGGCGCGGCTGGCGAATGAACATGCCGATGGCGGTCGCTAGCGCGACGGTCATGGAGGTTCGCAGGCCGGCGGCACTGACCGAGGCGCCCCACCACTGGGATTCGGGGTTGAGGTGATAGACGAGCAGGTAAAGCGCGATTCCGATCACCGGGTTGAAGATCGCCGCAGCGAGTCCGCCGACGTAGACAAGCCAGAAGGCGACGGCGGTCAGGGACATCGTGGCGACTCCAGTGGTCGGGCGCGTTTTCTGCGCGTAGGCTCGCCGGCGTCCTGGCGCGACGAGCTATGTATGCATCGGCCCGATGCGGCGGGTGATAAATAACAGTCCGGAAGCGCGTTTCAGGCGGCCGCGCGTACCGCGGGTGCGGTGCGGCGGGTCAGCAGGATGGCGACCAGGATGCTCCAGAGCGGCAGGTAGATCAGGTGGTAACGGGCCTGGGCCTGAAAGACGGTGTGGATGACCATGCCCAGCAGGAAAGTGACCAGGCAGAGCCAGGCGAGTGGTGACTGCGTAAGCCCGCACCGCACGTCGCGGACGAGCAGTGCCGGCAGGAGCATGAGGACCAGGTACCACGCGTTGGTGATCGTGTGGAGGCCGAGCTTGAGGGCGCGGCCGGCGGCGTCGTTGCCGAGGGCGGCCGTGTAGTCTTCGACCGCGAGCAGCCAGTTATCGGAGCCGAGGTAGTGGCCCTGCTTCTGGACGGCGATGCGGGCGGCGCGGACCGGATCCTGCCGGATGGACTGCCAGCCGCGCTGCATGCCGAGGCGGGACTGGGCGAGCTCGTCGCCGGCGGCGAGTTCGAAGAGCTCGTGCGTGGCCGGGCTGTAGCAGTCGCCGGTGCTGCCGGGGGCCCAGGAGGCGTAGAAGTTGCTGCCCATACCGGTGGTGATGGGGACCAGCCGGCCGAAGACGTGGTTGTTGCGCATGGTCCAGGGCGCGACGGCGGCCAGCATGCAGGTGCCGTAGAGGGCGGTGCCGGCGACGGCGCGGGGGAGCGAGACCCGCTGGACCAGCAGCCAGCCGAGGACGACGGCGGGTGTGACGCCGAGCGTGGGGCGGACGAGGCAGCCGAAGCCCAGGAGCAGCCCGGCGGTGGCGAAGCGCAGCATGGCGGTGCGGTCGAGGGCGGCGGCGCTGCGTGGCAGAAGGACGAGCGACCCGAGAAGAATGAGGACGACGAGCTCGTCGTAAGACAGCACGTCGACGTGCGCATTGCGACCGAGCCAGGCGGCGGTGAGGAGCAGGGCGGCCGCCGCCGCACGGGGGCCGACGCGCGTGCGGACGAGGTGCCAGGTCAGGAGATCGACGGCGGCGGCGAGCACGATGTTGGCGAGCTTGGCGACGAAGACGGAGGTGCCGAACAGGGCGTAGAGCGCCGCAAGAAACGCGGGGTAGCCGGGCGGCCAGTAGGCCTGGTCGACGCCGGGAGTGCCAAAGGCCCCGGTGGTGAGCCAGGTGTCGGCGAGGCGGTGGTAGATTGCGCTGTCGCTGGTGGGGGTGGTGGGGATGAGCAGCACCCAGGCGAGGCGGAGGGCGGTAATAAGTGCAACGAAGCCCAGGACGCCGCGGGGGCGGCTGAGGGGGCCGGCGAGGTGGTCGAAGGCGGTGGCGATGAGGTTGCGTGTGGGCTGGTGCGCGAGGAGCAGGGCGAGTGTCAGCAGGCCGATCGCGTGTCCGGCGCCATAAGCAGCGGTGGTGGCGAGCGAGTCGCCGGACTTCATCGCGATGTACGCACCCGCGCCGATCAGGACATCGAGTGCGACGAAGTAGAAGCCGACGGCGGCGGCGCCGGTGAGCAGCGCGTGCAGGCGGTCGACGAGGGTGCACGAGGCGCCGGCGCAGCGGGCGGCCAGGGGTGGGGCGATGGAATCCGGGGACGTTGCCATGGCGGACACCGGAGGCACGAGGCGGCACGGCGATACACGTTACGGTCGACATCGGTGGCGCTGGCCGTGGGGCTTGAGAGGGGGGGGCGTTTTGTTGCGGGCGCGGGAAGTGCGCGGCGGGAACGTGGGACGTCTCAAACGGGGATGGTGCGGCGTGGCTGTCGGCTAGTCGGCGGTGGAGGCGACCAGTCGTCTTTGCTCGGCATCGCCGGAGCTTGTGACGTGAGCCGGGTCGGGTGCAGCGGTCGGCGCGGGCTTGGCCTGGTCGAGAAGCTGGGCGATGTCGAGCGGGGTGGGGACGGTGCTGCGGGCCGGCAGCCCGGCGTCGCGCAGCAGACGGAGCAACTCGTCACCCACGGCGGACCAGTTGTGTGCCTGGCGGACCCAGCGGAGGCCGGCGCCAGCGATGCAGGCGGCTTGCTCCGGGTTTTCAAGCAGGCGGGTGACCTGGCGGACCCAGCTCGTGTCGTCGGTCGCGCAGAGCAGGTCGGCGCCGCGGATCGCGGTGAGGCCGGCGAGGGCTTGCGGGCTCGCGACGACGGGGCGGCGCAGCGCGCAGGCTTCGAGGACCTTGTTCTTCACGCCGCCGCCGAGACGCGTGGGAACGACGACGACCGCGGCCTGCTCGAGGTAGGGGCGGACGTCCGGTACGTCCGTGTGGAGCTCGACACCGCGGATGCGGGCGAGGTCGCGGACTTGCGGCACGGGGTTGCGGCCGACCAGGAGGAAGCGGCGCACCGGCGAGTTGGCATGAATGTGGGGCCAGACCCGGCGGGCGAAGCGGGTGGCGGCCTCGATGTTCGGCGGGAAGTAGAGACCGCCGACGAACGCGACCGTGCCTGGATCGGGACGGAAGCGGGAGGGGGCGAAGTAGTCGAGGTCGACGCCGTTGGTGATCGCGGCGACGCGGGCGTCGCCGACGTAGCGGCGGGCATAGGAGGCGTCGACGGGCGACGTGAGGACGATGGCGGCGCAGCGTTGGGCCACGTGGCGGAGCGTGAGGGCGTAGAGCGCGGCGTGCGTCAGCGCGCGCGGCCAGGTGGCCAGTGGCTGCCAGAGGGCATCGCGCAGGAGATAGAGCATGGGGTCGTCGACGACGTCCCACACTGCGGGGATCTGGAGGGCGTCGACGTAGTGGCCGTTGGCGAAGCCGAAGACGAATGCGACGTCGTACTGGTCGGGCGTTGCATGGCTGGTGAGCCAGCGGACGACGTCCTGGTTGCAGCCGAAATGACGGCGTGCCAGGCGGATCGTGAGTGGTGGCGTCGCAGTTGGCTGCGCGGGGAGCGCGGCGCCGGTCATGGGGACGACGCGGACGCCGGGAGGCATGTGCGCGGCGTTGCTGGCGGGCGCGGGCACGGCGAGTGTGACGCGCGTGTCGCGGCCGAGGCGCTTGAGGAAGTTGTAGAGTCGCAGGTGGCCGCCGTGACTGAGCGGCCAAGGCTCACCCGCTGCGACCACTAGGATGCGCAGCGGGGCGACAGCGCCGTTGGTCATGCTCCTACCTCGATCATTGCCGGCGGACCTTGGCCCGGGGCCGCGGTCGCTACCCACTTTTCGATTGCTTCCATCACCCTGCCGACAGCGATATCGTCCATGCAGTTGGGCGACTTTTCACAATGGCGGAGGTAGCAGGGAGAGCACGGCAGCGAGGTGACGATCTTGTCGCCACGGTCCTGTAAGTCGATTTCCTGGTGGCAGGTGGGGCCGAAGAGCGCGACGCAGGGAACGTTGCGTGCGATGGCAACGTGCATGGCCATGGTGTCGCCGGTGACGACGACCTGGCATCTTTCGACCAGGGCGGCGAAAGCGAGCTCGCGGTGGTGGCCGCCGGTGTGGATGGTGCCGGGGCAGGCGGCGGCGATCTGCTCGTTGAGCGCATGCTCGTCGGGGCCGCCGAGCAGTGCGATGCGCCACGGGTGGCGTTGCTGGATGGCGCGGCAGAGGTCGATGAACTTCGCAGGAGGCCAGTTCTTGTTGGCGAAGACGCGGCCGGCACCGGTATTGAGCCCGATGACGATGTCGTGTCCGTGCACGCCGAGATCCTGCCAGCAGCGGGCGGCGGAGGCGCGGTCCGCTGCGGACGGGTAGAGCGTATAGGACTGGCCCTCATACGTGAGGCCGAGCGCCTCGTAGATGAGCCGGGGGTAGGACTTCTGGTTGTGGAAGAACTTGAGCTCATCGGTGAGGCCGAGCTCGAAGTACGGCGCGCACGCGGCGTTGAGTGGATAGACCGTGCCATGGGGGCTAAGGCCCATGCCGCGTTTGTCCGGCGCGTCGATGCGCATGGCGAGGGCCGCGGGCGCGGGTTCCTTATCAAGGCTGAGGCAGAGGTCGAAGCGCTCGTGATCGAGGTGGCAGAGTGTCTCGGCGTCGAACGGCAGGAGGCGGTCGATCAGCGGGTGGTTCTGCAACATGCGAACGCCGTTGGGGCGCGACACCCACGTGATCTGGCTCTGGGGCCAGGCCTGCTTGAGACCCGGCAGCAGGGCGGCGGTGCGGATGACGTCGCCAAGGGCGGCGAGCTTGATGATGAGGATGCGGTGGCCCATCGGCGTGTGGTGGGCACAGTCGGTCGGGCAGATGCCCTGCACCCCTGCGGCGCAAGGGCGGTCGCCGCGGTAATGGCTGCAGTCGAGCTTGAGGGTCTGACGAGCCTGCTCACCCCAGATCGGCAGATTCATCGCGGACAACTCTCCATCGCGACGGGGGCGGGGCCGCCGCGTCGCTGGTACAGACACTTCTCGTAGACGCTGCACATGGCTTCGGCGGTGCGTTGCCACGTGAACTGTGACAGGCGGTTGAAGCCGCGCGGCACGAGTTGGGCCGCGACGGCGTCGTCGAGCAGTTGCTCGATGCCGGCGGCGATGCTGCACGGATCGTTCGGATCGCAGTAGAGCGCAGCGTCACCGGCAATCTCCGGCATGCTGCTGACGTTGGCAGTCAGCACCGGCACGCCGCAGGCGAAGGCGTCGAGAATCGGCAGGCCGAAGCCCTCGCACCGGCTGGGCATCAGCAGCCCGCGGGCGCCGCGCAGCAACGTCGGCAGGTCTTCGTAGGGGACGAAATCCAGGATGCGGACCTGGCCGGAGATACCGTGGCGTTCTGCGTCCGCGGCGAGGCTGTTGCGGAAGTCCTCGCGGTTGCAGCCTACGAGTACGACCTGCACGCCGTGGCGGATCTCCCACGGGACGCGCGCGAAGCCGTCGAGGACGCCGCGGGCGTTCTTGCGGCGCGAGACGCCGGCAAAGGACACCAGCCAGCACGGGCCGAGGTTGTATTGCTGGCGGAGTTGGCGCCGGTCGCTGTCGGCCAGCGGCCGCTGGGCCTGCTGGGCGATGCGGGTGTCGGCGGCCCAGGGGATGACGGTGATCTTGTCGGGGGTGACGGCGAACGTGCGGCAGAGATCGTCACGCGTGGCGGCCGATGGCGTGATGATGTGTGCCGAGCGCGTTACGGCACGCTGAACGCCGCGGCGGAAGAGTTCGGCTTCGCGCGGCAGCAGTTCACCGGCGACGTGCAGCGGGGCGAGATCGTGCACCGTGGTGACAAAGGGCACGGGGCACCAGGCCGGGGCGGCGTTGGCGGGGAAGTGCATGAGATTCACGTGGTCGCGGCAGGCGGCCAGCGGCAAGCGCAGCTGGAGCCAGGCGCCGAAGCGGTCGCCGGGAATGTCGATGTGCCGCAGCCGCACGTTGGCGTGCTGCCAGGGGCGTGGGCCGTCGGGCGTGGCGGCGGGCGTGAGCGGGTGCTGGTGGTAGAGCACGAATTCCCACTCGGGATGCAGGGTCGGAACGCGCTGGTACGCGTCGAGCAGGTTGCGCCCGGTGCCGCGCGGGTTGGGGACGGTGAGGCTGCGTGCGTCGAGGCCGATTCGCATGGCGGTGTCGCCTTGGCAAGATGCCGTGTTCGGTAATGCGTGGCGAGCGCGGGCCCACCAGAAGAGCGCAGAACCTGACCATCACATGGTGGTCCTATCGGAAGGGGCAGCCGTGGTGATGACCGGCGCAGGGATTGCCGGCGCCGGCGGCGCCGCGCGCGGCGGGCGCCGTCGCGTCGTCGCGGGCAGCGCCGCGGCGTCGTTCGCGGAGGTTTTATGGGGCCCTGCGTATGGCGCGGAAGGAAGCTGCGTGGTGGGCGCGTGTGTGATTCGGCGGGTAAAACGGCTAGAGGTGACGCAGTTGCGCGGAATTCGGCGCGGGGTGGTGCGCCGCGACGTTGGGCGTCGGGGGTGGATAGATGGCGTTCCAGATGCGCGTGACAACGAACCACATCAGCACGGCGAGCAGGGGCGTCGTGGTGTCGGCCCCGTGACCCTCGATGAACGCCTGGCTGACTTCGATGAGTCCCACCAGGCCGAGCAGCAGGAAGAGAGCGACGGCCCGCTGTCCGCCGACGGTGAGCAGGAGGCAGACGAGCGTCAACATGCCATAGAGGACGCACTGCTGCAGGACGTCGGCGGCCATGCGCTCGAACGACGTGTGGAAGTGGCCCTGGAACGGGATCCACTCGAACACGGGATCAGAGCGCAGCGCCAACGGCGCGTTGCCGCGCATCAGGGCGTCACCGACCACGAAGGCCAGGGTGGCGAGCATGAGCGCGAGCAGGAGGTAGCGCATGCCGCTGGGCATTTCCGGCAGGCGACGCGGGGGCGGTGGTGCAGCCCGTTGTGGCTTCGCGGGGGCCGGATCGGCGGGCAGCGGCGCGGGGATCGGTGCGGCGCCGGGCTTGAAGACGGCGGCGGCCAGCAGGGCACCGCCGAGGGCGCCGACGAGCGCGACCACGACGTGGACCGGGTTCGCGACGTGCGAGCGAATCACGAGCTGGGCAAGCTCGAGCAGCGAAACGAAGGCCGCGATCTTGACCAGCGTGACGAGCACCGCCGCCCTTCGTTCAACGCCGCGCACCAGGGCCTTGCCGGCCAGGAGGAACGCCACGCCGGCGAAGGCGGCGAAGCGGCCATAGCGAAGCGGGTCGGCCTCGGCGAGGGGGCGGTCGAAGCCCAGGACCCAGGCGGGGCGCTTGGGTTCCCATGGCATGGTCATGAGGACGAACGCCAGCGCGACGGCCAGCCAGGACACGATGATCCAGGCCCCATGCCGAATGTGGATGTAATGGAACACCGCCATGTGCAGCCAGCGCAACAGCCACTGCAGCGGCACGGCGATCAGCGCCCCGGTAAACGCGCCGGCGGCGTTGATGTATACGTCGGTCAGGTTCGCCGACCGCGCGGGCATGAGCTGCTGCAGCACTTCGGTGGCGTAACTCAGCCCGACCGACAGCAGCATCGCGAACACGAGGTCGACGAAGCGTGATTGCCGGCGGCGGCGCACGAGCAGGCGAAACGCAATGCCAACCGGGACGTAGACGAAGAAGTTGGTCAGGACGTCGTTGAGATCGCTGCGGTCCTGGGGCGGGACCCAGTCGAACCGGGCGGCGGTGGTCAGCCAGGGGGCGTCCGGGGCATTCCGGAGCGGACCGAGCGTGCCATACACAATGACGCCGAGACACAACAAGGCGAGCAGACGTTGGGTGGCGCGGCTGAGGACGGGTGGCTTGGTCAGCGTGCCGGCCATGAGACGCTCGTCATCTGCCCGATCGCGGGGTGCGCTGCGTGTGTACCCCTGGGGTAGCATAACTCGGTTCCTGCGGCGCGGAAGCTGCCCGCCGACGCGACGGTGCGCGGCACGCCTTACCTGGAGCCTGGAATATGTGGCTGGGGGGCGGCAAGCGAATTCGTCGCGTCAATCCGCGGGACGGCGCGCGGGACCGGCGCAAAGGCGGTATTCTCGGACGCAGGCGACTGGGGGCGGAAATGTTCGCGGTGCGCGGCGGGCCGGGTGCGATAACGCCGCGTTGGCCGGGGTCGGCGCTAGAGCAGGTCGATCGGATCGACATCGATGGTGAAGCGTTGGACGCGGGGGTGCAGGCGCTTCTCGGTGCGGGCCGCCGCGAGGAGGCGGTGCACGCTGTCATCGCGTGGGCCGCGCAGGAGGACCTGGTAGCGGAGCATCTCGCGCAGTCGCGTGATGGCACAGGCTTCGGCGTCTTCTACGCGCAGCCGGGCGTGGATGCGGCCGGCCAGCGGGCGCAACCCGGCGGCGAGCTCGGCGGCGGCCTGTTTCGCGCGGCCGGGGCGCGCGTCCGCGCAGACGAGCCGTACCATGCGGGCAAACGGCGGATAGAAGAACTGCTGTCGGGCGGCAAGCTCTTCGGCCGCGAACATTTCGTAGGCGAATGCCCTGGCGTGCTGGATTTCGCGTGGCGGCGCGTGCTGGGTCTGGACGAGAGCCAGGGAAGCGCCGTCACGCCGGCCGGCGCGGCCGATCACCTGCACGACCAGCTGAAACACGCGCTCGCTGGCGCGGAAGTCCGGCAGTGTCAGGGCTGCGTCTGCGTCGATCACGCCGACGAGGCGTACCTGCGGGAAGTCGAGCCCTTTGGCGACCATCTGGGTGCCGAGCATGATGTCCGCCGCGCCCTGCTCGAAGTGTGACAAGGCGGCTTCGTACTGTTCGCGTTTGCGCATGGTGTCGCTATCGAGGCGCAGCAGACGAGCGGAGGGCACGATCCGGTGCAGCTCTTCTTCGAGCTTCTGAATCGCGGCGCCGGCCTTCTCGAGGCGGCCGTGGCAGGAGTCGTCGGGGCACGTGGTCGGGGCGGCCATCTGCCAGCCGCAGCGGTGGCACTTGAGGAGATTGTCGCTCTGATGGTAGATGAGGCGGGCGGTGCAGCGCTCGCACACGAGCGCCTGGCCGCAGGCGCTGCAGCGGAGCTGAACGGCGTAGCCGCGGCGATTGTGCAGCAGAATGGCCTGCTCGCCGCGCTGCAGTGCGTCCTGGAGCTCGGCGCGGAGTCGGTTGGAGAGGATGCCGCCCGGGTCGTCGTCCTCGGTGCGGGCGGCGGTGATGACGGTGGGTAGCTGGGCGCTGCCGACGCGTTCCGGCAAACGGAGCAGGGCGTAGTGCGGGCGGTGCCGGGCGTTGTGCCAGGTTTCGAGCGCGGGCGTGGCGGAGCCGAGCACGACCGGAATGCGGCGCAGTTGGCCGCGCTTGATCGCCACGTCCCGCGCGTGGTAGAACGGCGCGGCGAGGTTCTTGAAGCTGCCTTCCTGCTCTTCGTCGACGACGAACAGACCCGGATTCGGGCAGGGCGCGAAGACCGCGGCGCGCGTACCGATGACCACGTCGACCTGGCCGGCGGCGATAGCGGCGGCGGTGTCACGTCGCTGGCGATTGGATAGCTGGCTGTGCATGACGGCGACGCGGTCGAAGCGGCGCGCGAGACGTTCGACGATCTGGGTGGCCAGGGCGATCTCCGGTATGAGCAGGAGGGCCTGTTGCCCGTGGGCGATCGCGTGGCGAATGGCGCGAACGTAGACCTCGGTCTTGCCGCTGCCGGGGGCGCCGAAGAGCAGGAAGACGCGGAAGGCGTCGGCGGCGTCAACGGCGGCGCAGATGTGCTCGAGCGCCGTCTGCTGGGCGCCGGTCAGCGCGAAGTCGTCTTCCGGGCAGTGCGCGCGGCCGGTGCGGACGGTGTCCGGCAGTGGCGGGTCGATTCTCACGCGCTCGGTATAGGTCTCGACCACGCCGTGGCGGCGCAGGGACGCGAGTGTCGCGGCCGTGACGCCGGCAGCGTCGAGGGCGGCCTGGCGCGGTTTGCCGGCGGCGTCGAGGACTGCGAGCAGGGCGGCTTGCCTGGCGGTGGGGGGCTTGTCGAGCGAGCGGCCTGTGGTCCGAACAAAAGTCGTCTTGCGGGTCGGCGGTTCGCGCACGAACGCGGGCAGGATGGCGGTAAACGTGCGCCAGGGCGTGGCCAGGTAATAGTCGCTGACCCAGAGGCCGAGGTCGACGAGGTCGGCTGGCAAGGGTGTGCCGGTGCGGAGGACCTCCAGCACGGGCCGGCGCGTGTGATCCCAGGGCCGCTCGGAGACGCGGAGACAGAGCCCGTCGACGGGACGGTCGTGGCGGCCGAACGGGACGCGCACGGTCACGCCGGGCGCGATGGACGCGGCCAGGTCGTCGGGGATAGCGTAAGTCTGGAGGCGGGCGGTGGGCGCATTGACGGCGACTTCGGCAACGCGATGGTGGCCGGCCTCGCCCTCACGGGGGACGAGCCAGAGTTGGCGGCCGGTGCGTTCTGGCGAATCTGCCGTCATGCGTTGGTCCGCAAGGGGTGGTCTCATAAACAAAGTACGACCAGCCGGCGCCGGCGATGCGGAGGTTTCGCGTCCTGTTTCTCCGCAGCGGGGCGTGGTCGGCGTGCGTGGATTATCCGACCGTACCGCGGGCTGAGCAAATCGGGAGAAACTCGCGCCCGGTGGCAAAAGGGGGTGATTGACCCATGCCGCCGGTGGATTTTGCCGATTCCCTTTGTGGGAATCACCCGCAGGGACGACAAGGAAGCACGCACACTGGAACGCGCCGGTATGTCGGATAAGAGACGTCGCATCATTGTAGCCGAGGATGAAGTTGCCACGCTGAAGCTGCTTCAGCGGCAGTTGGAGCGCGCCGGGTACGAAGTGAGTGCGTTCGGCGATGGGCGGGGCGCGCTCGAGGCGATCTCGGAGATGACATCGGGGATCGTGCTGGCCGACTGGGGCATGCCGGAGATGGATGGGGTCGAGTTGTGCCGTAGTGTGCGCGAGCTGGAGGAGATGCAGGCGTTGAGCAACGTCTACTTCATCCTGTTGACGGCGCACAACACGAAAGAGCACGTGGTGCAGGGGCTGGAAGCGGGCGCGAACGACTACCTGACAAAGCCGTACCACGAGGGAGAGCTGCTCGCGCGGATTCAGGTGGGCGAGCGCATGTTGCGGCTGCAGGATGAACTGCTTCAGCGAACGCTGGAGTATCACAAGGCGAATACGAAGCTGGCGATCCTGACGAACAAGCTCGATGAGGCCGCGAACACGGACATGCTGACCGGGTTGGCGAGTCGCCGAGCGTTGTTCGATCAGCTGGAGGATGCCTGGGACAATCACCAGCGCCAGGGCACGCCGCTGTCGTGCGTGATGTGCGACGTGGACAAGTTCAAGCGTGTGAACGACACCTACGGTCACGATGCGGGCGATCTGGTGCTGAAGGAAGTGGCCGGAGTGCTGCGGAAGGCGGTCCCGCGACCGCACATCTGTGGTCGGCTGGGTGGCGAGGAGTTTCTGATCCTGTGTCCGGGGGGCAAGCTGGAGGTGGCGACTGGGGTGGCGGAGAAGCTGCGCCAGCGGATCAGTTCGCGCGCGATCGTGCACGAGGATCAGGAGCTGCACGTGACGGTGAGTTGCGGGGCGGCGGAGGTCGAGCCGGGCATGGCGCGCGCCGACGAACTGATCAATCGCGCCGACGACATGCTGTACCAGGCGAAGGAAAACGGGCGGAACCAGACCTGGGCGCTGGGGCCGACCGGCAGCGGGCGGCGCGTCACGACGGAGAGCGTCTCGATCTGAGGCCGTGGCGGGCGGCGGGGGGCGAATCGTGCTAAGATGCCGCGATGCGCATCCTGATTACCAATGATGATGGAATCCTGGCGCCGGGAATCGAGGCGCTTTACGAAGCTGTGCAGGACCTGGGCCGGGTCGATGTGGTCGCGCCGTCGGACTCACAGTCGGCGGTCGGACACGCGATCTCGGTGAAGAAGCCGTTGCTCGTGCGACGCTTGCACGTGAACGGCGTCTTCTACGGGTGGAGCGTCGCGGGGCGGCCGGCGGATTGTGTCAAGCTGGCGATGATCGAGCTGCTGGACGAGCGGCCGGACGTCGTCCTGAGCGGGATCAATGCGGGGGCGAACACGGGGATCAACGTCCTGTACAGCGGCACGGTCGCGGGGGCGATGGAGGGGGCGCTGTATGGCGTGCCGTCGCTGGCGCTGTCACTCGAGCTTTCGGAGGAGCTGAACTTCCGCATGGCCGGCCGCATCGCGCGGCAGATGGTCGAGCGATTCGTGGCCGGCGAGCCGGCCCCGGGAACGTGCTTGAGCGTGAATATCCCGGCGCTGGATCAGGGGTGGCCGCGCGGCGTGCGGTGTTGTCCGCAGGCGCCGGCGAGCTGGGAAGAGCACTACACGAAGGAAGACGACGGGGAGGGCAACACGATCTACTGGCTCGACGGGCGGCAGCCGGCGCACGAGGGCTTTCCGGACACGGACCTGGCGGCGATTCGTGATCGTTACGTGAGTGTGACGCCGCTGCATGCGAACCTGACGGATCGCGC
Organism: uncultured Planctomycetales bacterium; assembly: GCA_964448675.1. Classification (GTDB taxonomy): domain Bacteria; phylum Planctomycetota; class Phycisphaerae; order UBA1845; family Fen-1342; genus CAYUZU01. The sequence goes on along the minus strand of CAYUZU010000002.1, from coordinate 313,825 downwards.
GCTGTTGCGGGCAGTGAGTGAGTGGCGCTGGCCGGCGAGTTTTGCGTGAAAGCGGCGGACGGGTGGGGGCTTACGCGTTGCCGAGTGATTCGACGCGCTGGCGGCGGGTGGCGATGCGCGATACGCGCAGGCCGAAATTCTCGCCGACCTTGACGCATGTGCCAAAGCCGATGCGGCGATTGTTGACCATGAGCTCGAGATCTTCCTCGACGGATTTCTCGAACTCGATGATCGCGCCGACGGCGAGCTCGCGGGCGGTAGCGATGGGCATGTTGCGCTGCGCAAGCTGCACGATGACCGGGACCTTGACCCGCAGCACGCGGCGGACTTCGGGCGTGTCGGGCAGGTTCAGCGGGCGCGGGGCCGAGGGGGGCTGAACGGGGACGGTCGCGTCCTTGCCACCGCTGGACTTGTCGCCGCCGGCACCGTCCACTTCCTTGAGAAGATCGTCGATCTCGGATTGGTCGATAATGGCCATGCTGCTCGCGTTCCGCTGGGGTTTGTCCTCATCCCCGTCATCGACCGGGTCGCGGGGGTTCGTGAGTTCTACCCTTGGTCCGCAAACGCTATCGGCTGCCAGCGGTCATGCCACAACTGCAGCATCAGGAGGGCCCAGAGGCGGTGCTCGTGATTGGCACGGCCCGATAAGTGGTCGTTTGCGAGCTGCTCGAGCCAGTCGGGGCGGAAGATCCGCATCGGCAGGCTGTCGGGCGCGAGAATGTCGTGGCGGACAAGGTCCTGTAACTCGCCGCGGAACCAGGCGCCGATCGGCACGCCGAAGCCCATCTTGGGGCGGTCGAGGATGACGTCGGGGAGGCGCGCGCGGGCCCAGTCGCGGAGGATGTGCTTGCCGCCGGTGGGGCCGAGCCGCCACGAGAGCGGCAGCGAGAGGGCGAACTCGACCAGCTCGTGGTCGAGCATGGGGCAGCGACACTCGAGGCCGCACGCCATCGACGCGATGTCGACCTTGGTGAGCAGGTCGTAGGGCAGGTAGCTGGCGTAGTCGGCATGCACGGCGCGGTTGGCGGCAGGGCCGGGTGCCGCGTCGTACAGCGTGTCGAACCAGGCGAGCGGAGCCTCCTCGTCGAGCTGGGCGCGAAACGCGGCCTGATAGCCGGCGGCGAGCATGGCCGGGGTGAAGATGTGCATCCATGACAGGTAGCGCCGCGCGCCGGATGCGCCGAGCGCCGACGCAAAGCGATAGAGCCGATTGGTCAACGTCCTGGGCTGGTGGTGGGGCAGCCAGGTGGCCAGGCCGGCGAGCGCGCTGCGCGCGGGCGCGGGCAGGAGGTCGAAGCGGCCGGCGATCTGGGCCGCGTGATAGCGGTCGTAGCCTGCGAAGGCTTCGTCGCCGCCGTCGCCGGTGAGCGCGACGGTGACCGATTCGCGCGTCCATTTCGAGACGTAGTACGTGGGGACGGCGGAGGAGTCGGCGAACGGCTCGTCGTAGTGCCAGGCGAGGGTGTCGAGCACGCTGCGGGCTTCGGGCGTGACGATGTGCTCGTGATGCTCGGTGTCGAAGCGCTCGGCGATGACGCGGGCGTAGGAGGACTCGTCGTAGCGGTCGTCGGAGAAGCCGATGGAGAACGTGCGCAAGGGTGAGACGCCCAGCTCACGCATCAGGGCGACCACGATCGAGGAGTCAACGCCGCCGGAGAGAAACGCGCCGAGCGGCACGTCAGCGATGAGGCGCTTCTGGACGGCGGCGAGCAGGAGGTGGTGGAGGCGTTCCTTGGCCTCGTCGTAGGTGCCGCGGAACGGGCGCGGCTCGAGGCGCCAGTAGGCCTGCTGGCGCGGTTCGGCGGGCTGCTCGGCGTCGAGGCGGACGTAGTGCCCGGGGAGGAGCTTGGCGAAGCCGGCGTAGATCGCGTCCGGGGCGGGAACGTACTGGAAGAGGAGGTAGCTGTGCAGCGCGTGCGGGTCGACGGTGCGCGGGACATCCGGCAGCGCGAGGATGGCCTTGAATTCGCTGGCGAACAGCAGGCGCCGGTTGTGGATCGCGAAGCCGAGGGGCTTCTTGCCGAAGCGGTCGCGGGCGAGGAGCAGCTGGCCGCGGCGCTGGTCCCAAAGGGCGATGGCAAACATGCCGGCGAGGTGCTCGAAGCAGTGCTCGCCGTATTCTTCGTAGAGGTGGGGGATGACCTCGCCGTCGGTGTGCGTGCGGAACTGGTGGCCGCGCTGCTCGAGGGCGGCTCGTAGTTCGCGGAAGTTGTAGATCTCGCCATTGAAGACGGCCCAGACGGTCTGGTCTTCGTTGGCGAGCGGCTGGTTGCCGGCGTCGAGGTCGATGATCGAGAGGCGGCGGAAGCCGAGGCCGCAGCGGCTGCGCGGGTCGAGGTAGTGGCCGGTGTCATCGGGGCCGCGATGGGCGAGCTGAGCCGCCATCGTCGCCACGGCGTCAGGATCGACCCGCACGTCGGGCGCGAGCGACAGGATGCCGGCGATGCCACACATGGGCCGTATTGTCCAATGCGAAATACAAAATGCAAAATGCAAAAAGCGACGGCGCGGCGGTTGGCCCTCACCATGCTGTGTGCCATGGGTCAGGCCTGCGGCCAGCCCGGTGGCACCGGCGAGATGCAAGGTGCGACAGGATGCCCGGGGGGCGCGGGCTACGCCGGCTGGCAGCAGGGGCAGATGTGCGTGCCGCGCTGGCCGACGCGCAGGGTTTCGATGGGGGCGCCACAACGCCGGCACGCTTTGCCGCCGCGGCCATAAACGAGCAGGTGATCCTGCATGCGGCCGGTCGGGTAGACCCAGTCGATGGTCGTGCCGTTGTGGCGGATGCCCTGCTGCAACGTACTGCGGATGGCGCGGTGCAGACGCCGCAGCTCGCTGCCGTCGAGGCTGTCCGCGGACCGCAACGGGTGCAGCCCCGCGCGAAAGAGCGCTTCGTCCGTGTAGATGTTGCCGAGCCCCGCGATCACGGTCTGGTCGAGCAGCAGCGGCTTGAGCGCCCGTCGCCGGCCGTCGAGCCGCTGGGCGAGCACGCGGGCGGTGAAGCCGGAGTCGAGCGGTTCCGGCCCGAGCGTGGCGGTGGCGGCCGCGAGGTCAGTGGTGTGCGTGATACGGCCAAACTTGCGGGCGTCGCAGAACAGCAGTTGCTCGCCGCCGGCAAGGTCCCAGGTCGCGCGCACATGGCGGCGGGCCGCTCGCGGATCGTCGGCCCAGGCGAGGCGGCCGCTCATGCGCAGGTGAACCAGCAGCCAAGTACCATCATCCAGCGCGAAGACGATCAACTTGCCGCGGCGGGTGAGTGTGACGATCGTCCGGCCGATCAGGCCCGTACGCACGCGCGCCGGACTGGGCAGGGCGTTCTTCCGCCAGCGGGTGGTGAAGGCCTGGATGCGGCGGCCTTCGAGGCGGGCACGGTGCAGGCGAACGGTGGTTTCGACTTCGGGCAGCTCGGGCATGCCGGGATTGTAGGCCGCGGGGGCGGGCCCATCGAGCGCTGGGGGCGGGTCGCGGCGCCGGCGCGGGCGGCTATACTGTTCAACCTGGGTTCGATGATCACAGCCAACAGCAGAGGGAACGAGCAATGTACGCACGGTTTGCAGCGATGAGGGGCGGGCGAGCTTGGGGATTGTTCTGCGGCGTCTGCATGTCGGCGCTGCTGGTGGGGGCCTGCGAGAGCAAGCAGCCCACGGCCACGACGACGAGCGCACGACAGCCCAGTTGGACGCCGCCGATGGTGCCCGACGCGGTTACGCAGGTGGCCCACGAGGAACTCGCGGCGCCGACCGGGACGTTCCTCGATCGCCATCCGGAGACCGACCTGCGGCTCGTGAGCTACAACGTGTTGTGGAACAGCATCTTCTTCGAGGTCAGCGAGGAGAACGCCAGCAAGTTCGTGCGTGTAATGCGGGCGCTCAACCCGGACATCATCGCGTTGCAGGAGATCGGCTGGCGCGACTTCCTGGCCGACCAGGGGCAGGAGGAGCGGCGCTGGGGTGAGCGTGACGTCGTGCACCTGCTGAACGCCGTCCTGCCGTTGCCGGACGGACAGACATGGTATGCGCACAAGGGGTCGGACAACGTGATCGCCAGCCGCTATCCGCTGGAGATGGAAGCGACATCGACCGAGCCGCGTGGCGACCGGGCGCAGGCGATGGCCCTGGTCGACCTGCCCGATCGCGCGTTTGGCTTCGATTTCTACATCATGAACAACCACTACAAGTGCTGCGGCGGCGAGGACAACGATCCGCGCCGACAGAAGCAGTCGGATGCGATCGTGGCGTGGATTCGTGACGCGCGAACCGCGGGTGGCGAGATCGACCTGCCGGTGGGCACGGCGATCGCGGTGGTGGGCGACCTGAACATCGTGGGCGGGTTTCAGCCAGTGGAGACGCTCGTGACGGGGGACATCGTGGACGAGGCCACCTACGGGGCCGACTTCGCGCCGGACTGGGACGCGACGGGCATGGTCGACCTGCACCCGCTGCACAACGTGACCGGGCCGGACGATTACACCTGGCGCAACGACAACGACCAGTGGGACCCCGGCCGGCTCGACTACATCATCTACACCGACAGCATGCTGGAGGCGGTGAAGGCGCTGGTGCTGAATACGACGTTGATGGACGAGGCAACGCTGGCCGCGGCCGGGTTGGAGAAGCTCGACGTCACCGTGGATGACGAAGGGCGGCACTTCGATCACCTGCCGCTGGTGGTGGATTTCAAGGTGATCGAGTCGGCGGGGGAGTGATGTCGCCGACACGCGCCGCGCGCAAGGAGCGGTCATGATCGAGCGGCTCGGTGTGCAAACGCGGGGCAAGGCGTTGGTCGATGTGACCGACCAGGTGCAGGCGGTCGTGCGCCAGGCCGGCGTGCGCGAGGGGCTGTGCACGGTGCTCATTCAGCACACGTCGGCGAGCCTGACCGTGCAGGAAAACGCCGACCCGTCGGCGCGGCACGATCTCGAGCAGTGGCTCGACCGGCTGGTGCGCGAGGATGATCCGCACTTCACCCACACGAGCGAGGGGCCCGACGACATGCCGTCGCACATCAAGGCCGCCCTGACCGCGACCTCGCTGTCGATTCCCGTCATCGACGGGCGGCTGGGGCTGGGAACCTGGCAGGGGATCTATGTCTGGGAGCACCGCAGTCGGGGTTCGCAGCGGCGGTTGGTGGTGCACGTCGGAGCGTGAAGCGAGCGACGCAGGGGGCGACAAGCGGCGGTCGTCCTGCGGCGGTGCGGGGTCTGGGTTGGTGCGCAACCCTACGGCAAGGCCGCGCCGCGGGCGGCGAGGTAGATGCGATACCACGCCTCGCGGGACAACTCCACGCCGTCGCCAGCGACCATGTCGCGGATGCGCGCCGGCTGGCGGCTGCCGACGATCGGCAGAATTCCGGACGGGTGCTGCAGCAGCCAAGCCATCACCAGGGCGGCGCGGCTCACGCCGTGGGCGTCGGCCGCGCCATCCAGGGTGTTCAGCAGCTCGCGGATGTGCTCGTCCTCGCTGACGGTCTTGTCGCCGAGGCGGCCGCCGGCGACGGGGCTCCAGGACGTCGGCGCAATGCGCAGGCGGTGCAGGTGATCGAGCGTTCCGTCCTCGAAGGGCGCCAGGCGAAGCGGGTGCACTTCGATCTGGTTGCAGACCAGCGGGCGGTCGAGCCGCGATTGCAGCAGGTCGAGCTGGGCGGCGCTGAAGTTGCTTACGCCGAAGTGGCGCACCTTGCCCGCGCGGTGCAGCCGGTCGAAAGTGGCGGCGATTTCGTCGGGCTGCATGAGCACGTCGGGGCGATGCAGCAGGTAGACATCGATCGTCTCGACGCCGAGCCGGCGCAGCGAGCCTTCGCAGGATTGCTCGATCCAGGCGGCGGAGAAGTCGTAGCGATGCGGGGCGTCGGGGCCGTTGTCCTGCGGGAAGCGGATGCCACACTTGGTGGTGATGATGAGGCGGTCGCGCAAGCCGGGCTGACCGCGCAGGAATTCGCCGAAGAGTTCCTCGCAGGCGCCGTGGGCATAGATGTCGGCATGGTCAAAATGGTTGTAGCCCGCGGCGACGGCGGCTTCGAGGGCGGCGAAGGCCTCACGGCGGCGCTGGTCGTCGATCTCGGCGACGTTCCAGGTGCCGGGGATGCGCATGCAGCCGTAAACCAGGCGGGTGGTCTGCAGATTGGATTGGCCCAGGGGGACCTGTTGCATGGTTGTTCCTTGTGCGTGACGGTCGTGTCGTGGACAGGCCACGGTTCTCAGGTGGCGGGCGCTTTCGTGCGGTACGGCGCCGCGAGCGGCGCGTTCGTGCGGCGCCGAGGCCGGGGGCTGCATCGCAAGCCGATGCGTGCGGCGATGCCATCCCCGACGTCGGCACTCAGCGCCGGGCCGGCTTGGTCAGCGAGAGGTACGTTCGTACGCGGTCGTCGCGCGGCATCGTGCGATAAGCCTTGCGGAATGCGGCGTAGGCCTCGTCGTAGTGGCCGCGCTGGAACTCGAGGTAACCGTGGACGAAGTGCTCTTCGCCGCGGGGGGATTTGGCCGCCGCCAGCCGCCGGGCGAGGGCGTCGACGTGGCCCTCGAACTCCTCCGGGGTGGCGAAATAGGCATCGAGGCCGAGGCTCTTCGACACCAGGTGGGGTCGCAACTGCAGGGCGCGATTGAGTGTGCGGCCCGCCTCGTAGTCGTGCCCGAGGGCCACGCGGGCCAGCGCCAGGTAGATGCGGCAGCTGGCGTCGCCGTGGTTCATCTCGGCGGCGCGGGTCAGCGTGATCGTCGCGGCGCGATACGAGCCGGCGCGCAGCAGGGCGGCGCCGTCGAAGGTTGCCTCGCGGCTGGCGGCGACGAGCTGCTTCTTGCGGCGGCGAAACTCGCGCTCGCCGCGCAGGATGGCGCGCTCCTGGCGCATCTGCTTGAACTGGGCGCGGCGCAGCGCGGTCCACTGCCTGGCGATGTCGGGGTTGGCGAGGTCGACGTTGTAGATGAAGTAGTGCAACTCCGGCCGGGTCGGGTCGGGTGACCAGGCGTGGGTGAGCTCGAAGCCGGCGCCGAGCTCCGGGGCGGTTTCCTTGTCGTTGCGCGCGGGCGTTGTGCGCGGTGGATGGATCTTGACGGGTAGTTCGCGCTGCAGCAGCGGCCACTGCAAGCCGGCGGGCTCGATCACTTCGATCTTCGGCGGGGCGGCCCGGCGGCGATCCTCGAGCATGCGCAGCACCAGGGGCACCTGCTTGTCGGCGGTCAACGCGTCGGCCCGGGCCTTGTCCGCGGTTTGCGCGGTTGGTGCGTGGGCGGGCTTGGCTTTGGCCTCCGTCCCGTTGGCTTCGCCGGCCCACGTGACCACGACGCCGAACGAGACAAGCGTGACGACCCCCGTCAGGATTCGCAGTGTCCGCATGACCGAACCTCCATGCTGCTTCGTCCTGGCCCGACCCCCGACAGTATACCACCAATCGCGGCGCGGGGTGCATTCCCGCCGGTAGAAGCTACGTGGCCGCCCGGGCAACGCCCATCGCGTGGCGCTTGGCGGCGACGAACTCCCGCACGCCGCGTACTGAGCGCGTATTGAGCACGTCGTCGCGGCGAATCCAGCCACGGCGGGCGGTGAGGACGCCGAAGCGGATCTGTTCGAGCTGGTCGACGTCGTGGGCGTCGGTGTTGATGGTGAGGGTGACGCCCATGTCGCGCGCGAGGCGGGCGTGGGTTTCCTTGAGGTCGAGGCGGTAGTTGTTCGCGTTGATTTCGAGCGCGGTGCCGGTGCGGGCAGCTTCGCGGCAGACGGCCTCGACATCGACGGGCATCGCCTCACGCTCGTTGATGCGGCGACCCGTGGGATGCGCGATGCAGTTGACGTAGGGGTTGCGAATCGCCGCGAGGGTACGCCGCGTGTTCTTCTCCTTGTCGCGGCCGAGGCCGGCGTGCACCGAGGCGATGACGAAATCGAGCTCGGCAAGGACGTCGTCGGGATAGTCGAGCTGGCCGTCGGCGAGGATGTCGACTTCGGCGCCGATCATCACGGTCATGTCCTTGGTGTGGCGATTGAGCGCGCGGATGTCCTCGATGTGCTGCTGCAGCCGCGGCACAATCAGCCCGTTGGCGATGTGGCTGCTCTGCGAGTGCTCGGTGATGCAGACGTACTCGTAGCCGCGTTCCTTGGCCGCTGCGACCATCTGCTCGGCGGTGCGGCGGCCGTCACTGGCGGTCGTGTGCATGTGCAGGTCGCCGCGCATGTGGGCGATGGTGAGCAGGTCGCGCGGGATCTCGGTCAGGTCGAACTCGCCGCGGTTCTCGCGCAGCTCGGGCGGAATCCAGGGCAGGTCGAGCGCGTCGTAAATTTCCTCCTCGAGGAAAGAAGCGATTGGCGTGTCGCCCTCGAACAGGCCGTGCTCGCTGAGGCGCCAGCCGCGCTGGGCGGCGCGGTCACGCAGGGCCAGCGTGTGGGCCTTGCTGCCGGTGTGGAAGAGCCATGCGGCGCCGAAGGAATCGGGCGGGACGACGCGCAGGTCGACCTGGCAGCCGCCCCAGGGGAGATACTCGACGAGGACCGAGCCCTTGGTCTTGTCGGTCGACAGGACGCGGGTGACGTGGTCGAGCTGGCTGAACTGCTGCACGATGCGCGGGCCGTCGTCGGCCACGCAGAGCAGGTCGAGGTCGCGCACGGTCTCGCAGCCGCGGCGCAACGAGCCGGCGAATTCGGCCCGCTGCACGCCCTTCATCGCGAGCACCGAGCCGCCCAGGTGCGTGGCGATGACCCAGGCCATGCCCAGGCGCGTGCGGCCGGCCGTGCGTTCGAGGAAGTCGATGCCGCGCTGGATCTGGCGGATGGTCTTGGGACCGAAGCCGGGCAGGCTCTCGAGCTTGCCGTTCCAGATGGCTTCCTTGAGGTCGGTCAGTGACTCGACGCCGAGCTCCTTCCAGAGCACGGAGACCTTGCGCGGGCCGAGCGTGGGGACGGCGAGCAGGCGCAGCAGCGACTCGGGGACGCTGGCGAGCAGGCGCTGGCGCAGCGAGATCCGCCCAGTCTGAAGCAGTTCAATGACCTTGGCGGCGGAGGATTGGCCAACGTCGGCGAGGTCCGTCAGTTTGCCGGCGCGGGCGAGGTCCTTGATATCGGTGGGGTGGTCGTTGATGCTGCGGGCGACGCGGCGATAGGCGGTGACGCGGTGCCCCTCTTCGCCCTGCAGTTCGAGCAGCACGGCGATCTCGTTAAAGACGTGCGCTACTTCGGCGTTTGTCATACACCTCGGCTCCGGCTGCCAGAATTCGGCCGGGCGGCCCGTGCGACTCCCCGTTCGCCGACCGTCCCAGCGCAGCGGCGCATCCTCAGCGACGCGCCGTCACCCGCCCCCCAGGGGCAACCCGCCTGACCTCCTTATAGACGGGCGGTGCTGGCCAAACAAGTCATCCGCGAGCGGAGGCGGCCGCAGGGGGCTATAATCGGGGTCGGAACTTGTAAAATCCGACAGTTGTCCGCGTTACGAGAGGAGTCGCGATGGCCGAACCGAAGCATGGTACCGCTCCCATCCGCGTTGAGGAAACGCCGGGGAAGAAGGCGTATTGCACGTGCGGCTGGTCCGGGAAGCTGCCCTATTGCGATGGGGCCCATAATCGGATGAACACGGGGTGCAAGCCGGCGCTGGTGGAGATCACGGAGCCGGCGCGAAAGTCGGTTTGCCAGTGTCACCGCAGCGCGACGATGCCGTGGTGTGATGGGAGTCACAAGTGTTGAGGCGACGTCGCGAGGTGGTCGCAACGCGCGGATTGAGAAGCGAGCGGTGTTTCGTTGGCTGACGACTGGAAGGGTAAGCGGCACGGTTCACGGAGCCGTGGCACACGTGGTGCTTCTCCGGCTGACAGCTGAAAGCTGACCGTGACAGTTGACCGCGCCGGCTGACAGAAAGGCCCGCGACTCCGGGAGAGCCGCGGGCCTCGTTGCTGTCAGCTCGGCTTGCTACGTGCCGTTTAGCGGCGACGGAGCAGCAGGGCCGCGAACCCGATCAGTGCGAAGCTGGCGGGCTCGGGAACCTCCGTGACGAAACCGACCTCGAATTTGCCGATCGTCACAGGCGTCGAGCCGAGGTCACCCCAGTCGAGCGCGGGCCTGCTGTAGTAGCGGGTGCCGTTCGGGTCGACGGGCGCCGTGTTGTCATAGACCACGTTGCCGGCGACGTCCCAGAGCTTCATGTAGAAGCCGGCGTAGGGATCGCCACCGAACCAGTACCAGCCGTCCCAATCCGCGACGCCGTTGCCGGCCGCGTCACCGTAGAACTGGTTCTCGTTACCCGTCCCGCCCATGGCGAGGACCGGACCACCGCCCTGGACACCCTGCACGATCGGGCTGTTGTTCGGGTCGTTCGGATCGGTCAACCCGGTGTCGTAGAAGTAGCTGTAACCGAAGTCGGTTGTCGTGAGCTGGAAGTGATCCTCGGTCTCCAGCGGAACCTCGATCGTGTAGGTGCCCGGCACCGGCAGATCGAAAGTCAGCGGAAAGCTGGCCACGACCGTACCACGATCACCATTGCCGCCGACCGTGCCCTCGCGGAACTCGATCGTCGTCGAAACGTCGCCTCGCACACCCTGGGTGTAGACGCCGTGATACCACGGGCCATTGGCCACCTCGGCCTGGGCGAGGCTCGCGGCGAACGCCGGCGTCGCCAGCGCAGCCACTGCCAGAACAATCAATGCCTGCTTCATACCACCACTCCTTCTCCTGAATGTGTCTCCACAGAAGACTTCAAGACATGCGCAGGTACACCCTGCGGCCTCCTCCAGTCCGGCAAGCCGGCCTCCTCAAGCCGGCTCGCGTCTCTTCAGCCTGGTCAGCGCACGTGCTCGCAAAGATGTGTCTGAGCACTGCGGCGCCCACGCCACGCAGATTTTGCCGCGGGCCCACCGGCACGCGGCTGCGCGTCGTGTCCTTTCGTTCGAGTCGCCGGAAGCTCCTGAACCTCCTGCTCCTCAATCCTCCTGAACGAGATTCTAATCCAAACCGGGAGCGGTAGTCAACGAAAATCGACAAATGAAGTGTTTCATGAAACAAAGCCCCATTTGCGAAGTTCTTGTCTTGCAGGGGGTTATGAGATGGTTATTGGGACGTTTGCTGCGGAAGCCGAAACGATTGTGAGTCGATCAAAGGGGAGTGATCATTCTCCAATCACTTTCACCAGCACCCGCTTGCGGCGCCGACCGTCAAACTCCCCGTAGAAGATCTGCTCCCATGGGCCGAAGTCGAGCCGGCCGTCGGTGATGGCGACGACGACCTCCCGCCCCATGACCTGCCGCTTGAGATGGGCGTCGCCGTTGTCCTCGCCTGTGCGGTTGTGCTGATACTGTGAGATTGGCTCGTGTGGGGCGAGCTCTTCGAGCCAGCGCTCATAGTCCTGGTGCAGTCCGCCCTCGTCGTCGTTGATGAAGACGCTTGCGGTGATGTGCATGGCATTGACCAGCACCAGGCCCTCGCGCACGCCGCTGTCCGCCACCACCTGCTCGACGTTTGGTGTGATGTTGATGAACGCACGACGCGTCTTCGTCTCGAACCACAATTCCTCGCGGTAAGACTTCATGGCGTGCTCCTTCTGAGCGGGTCGCGACCGGCCGCCAGGGCCATCAGAAGCGCACGGTTTCCAGGGCGGCGTCGACGACGCGACGGTTGTCCGGCAAGTAGGTCATCTCGTTGGCGAAGTAAGGGATGATGGTATCGAACCCCGTGACGCGCTTCACCGGCGCTTCGAGGTACATCAGGCTGTCCTCGACGATCCGGGCCACAACCTCGGCACCGACGCCGCAATGCCGCGGCGCTTCGTGCACGACGACCGCGCGGCCGGTCTTGCGAACCGATTCGTTGATGAGGTCGCTGTCGAGCGGTGCGACCGAAAGCAGGTCGAGCACCTCGGCGTCGATGTCGTGTTCGTCCTCGAGCTCCTCGGCGGCTTCGATCGTCATGCGCAGCGTCGCACCGTACGACACCAGCGTTACGTCCTTGCCCTCGCGTGCGATGACGCCTTTGCCGATGGGCAGCGTCTCGGGCTCGTCGGGCACCTCCTCGCGAAAGGCGCGGTACGATGCCTTGGGCTCGAAGAAGATCACCGGATCCGGGTCGTAGATGGCGCTGCGCAGCAACGCCCGTGCATTCCGGGGGCCGGACGGAATCACGACTTTGAGTCCGGCGAGATGGGCATATGTAGCCTCGGGTGCTTCACTATGGTGCTCGATCGCACGGATGCCGCCGCCATAGGGCATGCGGATGACCATCGGGCAGTGATATCGACCGCGCGTGCGGTTGCGCAGGCGGCGGGCGTGGTTCTCGGTCTGGTGAAACGCCTGGAAGGAGAAGCCGTCGAACTGCATCTCGCAGATCGGCAGAAACCCCGCAATCGCCAGGCCGATCCCGCCGCCAATGATGGCCGCCTCGGCCAACGGCGTATCCATGCAGCGATTCGGCCCGAACTCGCGCAATAGCCCTTCGGTGACGCGAAATACGCCTTCATCCTGGCCGACGTCCTGCCCGAGCACGAGGACGTTCTCGTTTTCGCGCAGCGCTTCGGCCAGCGCCAGGTTCAACGCCTTGACCATGGTCAGTTGTGCCATGCGTACGCTCCTCCCGCCGGGTCAGACGCGCGACAGATCGCGCGCGGTGGGTTCGGTTTTTTTCTGCTTGTCGAGGTGTGCCGCGAGTTCGGCCCGCTGCCGTTCGAGCTCGGGCGTGCGTTCGGCGTACATGTGGTCGAACATCGCCAGCGGGTCGCTGCGGAACGACTCGTATTCCCGCGTGGCCTCGTCGAGCTCGCGCGTGACCTCCTCCTCGATGACCTTCTCGACCTTCTCGTCGAGGAGCTTCTTGTGCTGGAGGTAGCCCTTCAGACGCGGCAGTGGATCACGCGGCTCCCACTGCTGGACCTCTTCCTCCTTGCGGTACTTTTTCGGGTCGTCGGCGGTGGTGTGCATCATCAGGCGATACGTGACCGCTTCGATCAGCGTCGGCCCGCCGCCCGTGCGGGCCTTCTCGACCGCCTCGCGCATGGCATAGACCACCCCGAGGAGGTCGTTGCCGTCGATCTGGATGCCGTCAAAGCCGTAGGCGATGGCTTTCTGCGCGATGGACTGCGAGCGGGTCTGGCCGCTGCGCGGGATGGAGATGGCCCAGTGATTGTTCTGGACGATCATGACCATGGGCAGGTTGTACACGCCGGCAAAGTTCATCGCCTCGTGAAAGTCGCCCTCGGACGTGCCGCCGTCGCCGCAGAAAACCGCCGCAATGTGCCCCGCGCCGCGGAGCTTCATGGCCCAGGCGATGCCCATGCCGTACTGGCACTGCGAAGCGATTGGTACGCAGATCGGCAGGTCGTTGACGCCCTCGGGCACGACGTTGCCGGCCTCGTGGCCACCCCACCACTTCATCCAGGTGCTCATGGGCCAGCCGCGCCACAGCAGGCCGGCCGGCTCGCGGAAGGTGGGGACGAACCAGTCCTCCGCCTTCAGCGCGTAGGCCACGCCGAGCGATGCGGCCTCCTGACCCTTGCTGGGACCGTAGGTGCCCATGCGGCCCTGGCGCTGGAGCATGAGGCAGCGCTCGTCCAGCTTGCGCGAGGCGAGCATGGTCTTGTAGAGCTTGCGCAGGTCGGTGTCGCTGATTTCGGGTTCGAGGTCGTGGTCGACCTTGCCGTCCGCGGAGAGCACCGACAACGTTTCCACCTTCGGGGCGATCTTCATCGGCTCGCGTGGCACAGCGTCTCCTCGTGTCAGATTTGCGGATATCCAGGCCCGGAAGCACTGTTGCGCTTTGGCAATTCATTGTAGCCGCGCGCGCAGAAGGGGCCAAGCGGGAGAGACAGTGACGGCGTGACGACGTGGCGGCGTGACGCAGGGGGCGGCGTGACGCAGGGGGCGGCCGCGGTGCGGAACGCCGCCGTGTGCCACGGGTTCGCGAGCCGTGCAGTCGCCTGGTGCGGCGCGCGTTTCAGATGAAGCGCCGCATGACGCGGCCGCAGACGAGGTCGATGATGCTGACCACCATGATGATCATGATCATGATGGTGCAGACCTCCTGGAGCTTGAAGCCGGCCAGCTTGTCTTCGAGGAGGAATCCGATGCCGCCGGCACCAACCACGCCGAGGATGGTAGCGCTGCGTACATTGCTCTCGAACCGCAGCAGGCTTTGGCTGATGATGTAGGGCATGATCTGCGGCATGACCGCGAACGAGACGGTTTGCGCCCCGCTGGCACCGGTGGCGGCGACGCCTTCGACGGGCCCCTCGTCGATTGTCTCGATGGCCTCGCTGATAATCTTGCCCAACATGCCGAACGTGTGCACCGCCAGCGCCAGCACGCCGGGGAAGGGGCCCAGACCGATGACCGCAACGAAGATCAGGGCCATCACGTACTCATTGAATCCGCGGCAGAAATCAAACAGTCGCCGAACGACATTACGGGCGCCCCAGCGCCCGGCGCGTGAGACCAGGTCGTCGCCCGGCACGAGGATATGCAACGATCGCTCGGCGGCCAGTAACGCGGCGGGCACCGACGCCAGGACCGCGAACAGTGTCCCCCAGATTGCGATGGCGACGGTCTCCAGCAGCTTCTCGCCGTAGAGCTTCAACTTGCTCGGTTCGAGCTCCGGTGGAAAGAAGCCGCCGCGCTGTGCACCGAGTGTCCGGCGCAGCTCGTCTTCGAAGATCTGCTCGCGCGTTTCGGGCGGCATCTGTGCCAGGGTCGTGTCCGCTCGTTGGTCAATGAGCACGGCGAGCCGGGGCTGGGGCGGCACGGGCTCGTTGCGCACTTCGTGTTCGGCAACGAGCTGCTCGCGGGCCTCCTGTTCGGCCATGATGCGCAGTTGCCGGGCGGCGAGGTCGCGCGCCCGCTGCACCTCTTCCGAGTCGAGGGGCCGGCCGAAGATGAACTCACGGGCGTTCTGGCGCTTCTTCCATAACTCGAGCGGGTCGATGTTGCTGAGTTGCCACGACCAGAGCAGCACAGCCAGGACCGCGATCACCCCGACGAAGCGAACACTCCATTGCCACGCCGCGACGCGCGGCCGCAAGTCGTCAAGCGTGGTGGCGCGCGACGAGCTGCGCAGCGACCTCGGTTCGTGGTCCTGATGCCCGTGACTACGCGCCATCACCTTCCTCGCGGCGGATCTCGCGTTCCTTGCGCATGAGGTAGCGGATGACGTCGTAGTCGCTGTCACTGGCGGGGGCATAGCCCTGAATCGCCATCTGCTCCAGAGCGGTCTTGTTGCCCTTGAAACCGACCAGCGCGGCGGCATACGCGTCCTTCAGGGACTGGGGCAGGTCGCGCCGGACGGTCATCGGGCAGCCGGGGATCATGTCCGACCGCCAGAGTTCGATAAAATCGTTGGCGCCGGCGACGCCCGAGGCCACGGCGCGTTGCAGGTCGAGCGTGTTGGTCGCTGCGACGTCGAGGTGTCCATTCCTGACCTGAACGATGGAGTTGCCATGGCTGCCGGAGAACTTGATCGGCGTGGCGAAGATGTCAGCCGGCCGCTCGCCGCGGTCGCGTTGCAGCAGCACCCGTGGCATGAGGCAGCCCGACGTCGAGTTGGCGTCGACGAAGGCGAAGCGCTTGCCGCGGGCGTCGTCGAGCGACTTCATGCCCGCATCGGCCCGCGCGATGATAATGCTGTAATACCCGGGCTCGCCGTTCTCGCTGAGCTCCATGGCCACGGCTTCGGCGTCGGCGCGACGGGCGGCTTCGACGTAGCTCTTGGGGCCGAAGTAGGCGAGGTCGATCTGCTTGTTGGCCATTGCGACGATCATGCCGTTGTACGACGACGCCGTCTTGGCGATGACCGGGACACCAAGCTGGCGCGAAAGATGGTCGACGAGCGGCTGAAAGCGGTCGACGACGTCGGCGCCCCCCTCGACGGGGATGATGCCGAAGCGGAGCTCGGCGGGCCAGTCGACACGATCGCCGGCGACGGCGGCCCGTTGGGTCGAAGGGGCTGCGTCGTCGCCGGCGGGCGCTTCTGAGCAGGAGAGGACAGCCGAGGTCGCGGCGAGCGACAGGCACAAGACGGCGCGTACGAAGACACGTTTCATGCGGGCACCTCCAAGCCCGGGGGACGAGTCCGTTCGGTTGGCTGTGTGCTGTGAATCGATGCAGGGGATGCTGGCGCATCAGCTGCGCCTGCGTAGACACGCGTGGTGATCTCGTCGGTCAACTCCGTGGGCGGGCCGTCGAACACGACGTGCCCGCGGGCCATGGCGATGATGCGCGTGGCGTAATCGATGGCGATGTCGACCTGGTGCAGATTGACGATGACGGGGATGCCGCGCGTTTGCTGAATCGTCTGGAGCGTGTCCATCACCTGGCGCGCGCTGCGCGGATCAAGGCTGGCGATGGGCTCGTCCGCCAGCAGCACGTCGGGATCCTGTGCGAGCACCCGGGCAATCGCGACGCGCTGCTGCTGGCCGCCAGAGAGCGTGTCGGCGCGCTGAAAGGCGATCTGCTCGATCCCGACCTGGCGCAAATGGTCGAACGCCGCCTGCCGGTCAGCGGGGCTCAGCCAGCGCGCGAGCGAGGCGAGATAACACAGCCAGCGTCCGAGCAGGTGCCAGGGGCGCGGCCCGCGCGGGCCGTACCAGACGTCGCGCCAGCTTGGCTGGTTGAATCGCAGGCGGCCGGCGAGCACGTTGTCGATGACGTTCAGACGGCCGACGACGTTGAACTGCTGGAAGATCATGCCAACCTGCTGGCGAACATGGCGCAGGCGGGCGCCACTGACGTCCGTCACGTCGACGCCGTCGAGCTCATAGCGGCCGCCGGTGGGGCGCACCAGGCGGTTGAGGCAGCGCAGCAATGTGGACTTGCCGGCGCCGCTGCTGCCGATGATCGCGATGAACTCGCCGGGGTGGACCTGCAACGACACGTCGGCCACAGCGCACGTCCCGTTGGGGTAGGTCTTGCCCAGTCCGTACACGGCGATGATCGGAGCACTGGTCATGGGCGCGTCGGCAGACACGTCGCTCTCCTCTCGGCGGGCCGGAAGACTGTCCGCCGCTGGCAACGGCGTTGGCGCAGCGCCGGCCGGACGTCCGGGCCCGTGCGCAATCTCGGGCAGCGGCACGCACTTTGTGTTAGCGTGGCATGAGCGTTGCGTTAGCGCCGTTGCGCGTCGGCCTGCCGCGGGCACGTCACGGGCGAACGGCGATTCGCAGGGCCCGGCTCTCTTCGGCGTAGTTGAATGCGGCGGTGGCTTCGTCGAGCGGAAACGTCTCGGTCACGAGCTCGGCGAACGGGTAGGTCGCGCCGTGTTCGGTCAGGAACTGGACGGCGGTGGCCAGGTCGGCGGGAACGTAGTTATGCAGCCCGGCGATGTGCCACAGTCGCCGGGTCACCTGTTCCGGGTTGATGGTCAGGGGCGCCGCGGGACGCGTTGTGCCGAGCAGGACGCAGCGGCCGCCGATCCGCAGCTGCGCCAACTGCTGTGCGACGGCCGCGGACACGCCGCTGAGGTCGATGGCGACATCGGCGCCGCGGCCGGCGGTCAGGTCGGCGAGCAAGTCGCGCAGGGGCGCGTCATGGGGGGCTACGACGTGCGTGGCGCCGAAACGCCGGGCGAGTTCGCGACGCGTCGTGTCGGGCTCGCACACGATGACCGCCTGGGCTGCGCGGGCCCGTGCGGCGGCGCACGCGGTGAGCCCGAGCATGCCTGCGCCATGCAGCAGAACGACCTCGCCGGCTTGCAGCCCGGCCGTACGGAAAGCGGCCATGACGGTCGCCGTCGCGCAGTTCGCAGGACAGGCGACCTCGTCGGACAACGCGTCGGGCAGCCGGACGATCGCGGTGCCACGGGCGAGGTGACAGACCGCTGCGAGGCCGCCGCTGAAGGCGTGCTCCGGGCGGAGCCGCTCGTGGCCGTATTTGAACAAGTGGCTACATTTCTGAGGCAAACCGTGCGTGCAGAAGAAGCAGTCGCCGCACGACGCGGCGATGCTCCAGGTAATGCGGTCGCCGACATTCAGCGGGTCGCCGAGGAGGTCACAGACGGGGGCGTTGTCGGGCAGGGCGGCGACGCGGCCGATGACTTCGTGGCCCAGGATCGTCGGCATGGGTGTGTTGCGCCGGCCGAAGTAGGTGTGTAGATCGCTGCCGCAGAGCGTGCAGAGCGCGACATCGACGATGACCTCGCCCGCCGCCGGCGCCGGGACCGGAAACGTATCCAGCCGCAGGGGGCCATTGACCTGATCGAAAACCGCGGCCCGACCCTCGCTTGTCATTTGGCGCCTCGCTTGTGGCTGGTCGTATGCCTATTGGCGGCGGAACGGTGCGCCTTCTATAGCAGACGGCGGCGCCGGCGACCAGCGCTGGTTCGTGCCGCGCGTTTCCGCTACGATGCCGCCGCGGATCGAGGTCAGCCAACGCGGCGTGCGGGGCCCTCGCCGACCATCCCACCATGAGCCGAGAGCAGCCATGAGCCAGGCAACGCCGGAATACCAGTATCGACGCACCTACCGCGGCCCGCTGAAGGCCGTGATCTGTGACTGGGCCGGGACCATTGTCGACCACGGGAGCTGTGCCCCGGTGGTGGCGATCGGTCGGGCCTTCGCCGAATTCGGTGTGGACGTGCAGCCGAGTGAAATCCGTGGCGGGATGGGGCGTCACAAGCGCGAGCACGTCGCATATGTCGGCGCGCTGCCGGCGGTGGCCGAGCGCTGGCGCGAGCGGCACGGCAAGGGCTTTGGCGACGCGGACGTCGACCGCGTGTACGAACACTTCCTGAAGCTGGACACCACGGTGGCGACGGAGTACTCGCAGGTCATCCCGGGCGCGATCGAGGTGTTCGCGGAGTTTCGCCGGCGCGGGTTGTGCATCGGCACGACCAGCGGTTACGCGGGAGCGGTGATGCGGCTCGTCGCGGAGCACGCCGAGCGCCAGGGGCTCAAGCCCGATTGCGTGCTGAGCTCGTCGGACACCAGCCCCGGACGACCGGCGCCGTGGATGTGCTATCACCTGGCGGAACGGCTCGGGTTCTGGCCGATGGCGGCGGCGGTGAAGATCGGGGACACGCCGATCGACATCGAGGAGGGGCTCAACGCCGGGATGTGGACGATTGCCCTGGCGCGTACCGGCAACCTGCTCGGTCTGAGCTACGACGAGTGTCAGCGGCTTTCGGCGGAGGTGCTCGAGCGGCGGCTGGGGCCGATTCGCGAGCAGCTCGCCCACGCCGGCGCGCATTTCGTGGTCGACAGCATCAGCGACACGCCGGCGGTGCTGGACGAGATCGAGCGGCGCCTGGCGCGAGGTTGTGGTCCGGTCTAGGTTGCGGCGTCTTCGGCGCCGAGTCGGCCGCGACGGCGCTCGAGCTCGGCCCGGATCTCGTAGGCGCGCTGCTCGGTGATTGTGTAGCTGAACATGATGATGACCGCGAGTGCGGAGGTGATCAGCGGCACGCCGACGTCGAACAGGCGCAGGAGCAGCAGCGTGCGATCGGACTGCGGGCCCTCGAGAGCGACGTCGAAGCCGGACGCGTTGAGCATGACGCCGGTGAGCAGGCCGGCCAGGGCCATCCCGATCTTGACCATCCACCAGTAGATGGCGCCAAAGACGCCTTCGCGGCGCTCGCCGGTATGGAGCTCGTCGTAGTCGCAGACGTCGGCGATCATCGAGCCCATCAGGGTGAACAGCGAGCCCGTGCCGAAAGCGACGAGGGGGGCGGCAAAGAGCAGCCAGTAGGGATGCTCGGGGTTGTAGCCGACCCATTTCAGCGCATAGCCGACCAGCGACAGCGAAATCGTGATGAGGAAGGTGTTGCGCTTGCCGAGGCGGATCGCGATCCAGCCGGTCAGCGGGATGACGCCCATCGTGGCGGCGGCGGTGAGCGTGCCGAACCAGCCGAGCAGGTTGCCGGCCTGGGAGTCGTCGCCGCTGAAGAGATAGTAGATCATCACGTAGAGCGAAAACGAGATGCCGAGCTGATAGCCGTTGAAGACGAGGAAGGTGGCGGCGCAGATCTTCACGAAGGGGGTGCACTTGAAGGTCTGGCCGATGCCGCGCAGAAAGTCGGCCAGATTGGCCCCGAGGCCGCGGAACGCGTGGGCTTTGGGCCGCGGGACGGCGCGCTCGGTGCAGAACAGGGCCGGTACGACACCGAGGAGAGCGACCGTCACGCCGACCGCGATGGCGAGGGTGCGCGCGCCGTGGACCGTGTCACGGAAGAGGTTCTCGTTGGCCATGATCGCGTAGAACCAGCCGACGCCGAGCCAGACGATCTGGCCGACCGTGTTGGCGACGGCGTGGAGGCGGGTGCGCTCGTGATAGTCAGCCGTCATCTCGTAGCCGAAGGCGACGAAGGGCGTGGCATAGAGCGTGTAGGTCAGGAAGAACAGGATGGAGGCGCCCAGGAAGACCCAGAAGTAGAACATCTCGCTGCGCCCTTCCGGGAGTTGCCACATCAGGGCGAAGATGAGGCCGGAGAAGAGCGCGCCGACGAAGATGAACGGGCGGCGGCGACCCCAGCGCGTGCGGGTGTTGTCGGAGATGTAGCCGATCAGCGGATCGGAGATCGCGTCGAAGGCGCGCGGGATGGCGGCTATGAGGCCGACGAGGAATGGGTCCATGCCCAGGCCGAGGTTGAGGATGACCACCATGGCCGGCAGGGCGGCGGCCTGGAGGTTGTTGACGAACATGCCAACCGAGTAGGCGGCCTTCTGTGCCAGGGGGATGCGGTCCTGGGGGGCCGTAACGTGGTGCTCGTGCATGTTCATGCGAACCTCGAGATGTCGTGCGGCGGCGGCGGTGACACGAGCGCGCGCCGGCGAGGCAGACGGGTGTGGACGATACCGAGCAGGGGGATGGGGTTCAACCGCTCGACGGGGGTGACGGGGCAGAATGCGCGAAACGAATCTGATAAACATGCCGAAACAGTTGCAGCATGGCCCGCCGAAACGGCGTATCCTCGCCGCCGAAACGCGGCCGGAGGTGGTCGGCTTCGCTTTCCCCGCGGGGCCGGCGGCCGGGCATGGTTCTTGTAACCGTTTGTATGTGATGTAGTTAGGAGCAGATTGTTCTGCGACGGTGGCTGGTGCGGCACGCATCGGCGAGATCTGCAGCGTCTGGTCCGATTAGCGCTTGCCTGGGGCCAAAATGGCGGCTATACTGCAACAGTCGTTGCAACAGATGCAAAACACACGTCATCGACGGCCGCGTCTGAGGCAACTCGGTGAATCGTCTTCACGATCGACGAAAGCGCAATCTCATGTCTTCTGTCCGAGCCATTGCGAAACAAGCGGGGGTTTCGATCACGACCGTGTCACGGGCCTTGAATGACGGGGCCTCGGTGCACCCCAAGACGCGCGAGAAGATCCTGGCGGTCGCGAATGACTGCGGTTATGTCCCGACCATCGGCAAGCGCGTCACGACCCATATCGCGTTGTGCTACACGCGTTCGGTGACAATCGCCGACCCGTTCGACGCGTCGGTCGTCGGCGGGGTCGCGCGCGGGCTGGATGAGTGCAAGTTCGACCTGGTCGTGCTCAACATGGAGCGCGACAAGAAGGCGGACGAGTCGTATACGCAGTTCTTCCTGCGCAAGGGGGTGCGGGGTGTGATCCTTCGCGCGGTCGATGACACGCGTCACATGTGCGAGGGGATCGCCAACGAGCGCTTCCCGCACGTCGTGATCAGCGATCGCTTCGACGAACCGAACGTGAACTACATCGACTGCGACTCGCGTCCCGGCGCCACGCAGGCGGTCGAGTACCTGCTGTCGCTCGGACACCGGCACATCGGCTTCTCGATGCACCACACGCAGGATCGCGACCACCTCGATCGCTTCGAAGGCTACAAGGCGGCCCTGGCCAACCACGGCGTGCCGTTCCAGAGCCGCCTGGTGTTCCGCCATCCCTACACCAAGGCCGGCGGCGCCGCCGCGATGAACATGGCGGTGAGCATGCGGCCGCGGCCGACGGCGGTGTTCTTCGCCGATCCGCTCACGGCGATTGGGGCGGTGAAGCGTGCGTACGAGCTCGGGGTGTCGATTCCGGGCGATATGTCGGTGGTCGGCTTTGACGATACGGACGCGCGCCATGCGGTGCATCCGACGCTGACGGCCGTGTGCCAGGATGCGGCGCGGCTCGGCTACGAGGCGGCGCTGTGGCTGACACGCACGGTGACGCAGCGGAAAGCCTCCTCGCTGCGGCGGACGATCCCCACGTTCTTCGAGGTCAATCAATCGACAGCGCCGCCGCGCGGCGACATGGCACACGAAACCCCCATCCTGAACGGACAAGAACTCGGTCGCGAGCCGGCGGCGCTAGCGGCGCCTGGGGCCGACGCCGTCGTGTCCGGAGATCAATGACGAGAGGTGAGATCCATCATGCTGACCACACCGGAAAACGCAACGCGCCAGCGACGCCGGGCCCCGCGCCGCGGGTTCACGCTGATCGAACTGCTGGTCGTCGTCGCCATCATTGCACTGCTAATCTCGATTCTGCTGCCGTCGCTGCACGGGGCGCGTGAACAGGCCAAGATGATCAAGTGCCTGTCCAACATGCGCGCCTGTGGCCAGGGGGCCCGCGTGATCCACACGGAGATGGGACGGATGCAACTGGCGTCCGGCGAGGACAACGTCAACATGGTCGACCCGGAGCGGAATCGCTACATGTATGCGCAGAACGGCGAGCTGCTGGTCTGGCCGGCGGCGCTGTCGCGGGGCATGGGAATGGACTTTGCCAACAACTGGGACTGGGGGGTGCGCGAGAACTCGCTCGAGTACGCGCAGCAGCGCCAGGACGAGATGTCACAGGAAGCCGAGTTCATGCTGTGTCCGAGTGACCGGATCCGAATCGCCACGCCGTTCTTCGCCCGGGGCGACGGCCTCAAGTCGGGGGCGCCCGCCGACCAGGAGCCGATCGGCAGCGGCGGCATCACCGAGTACTGGGGGTTGATGAGCTACGGGATCAATGAAGATGTCGTCGGCGCCGACGTCGCCGGCTCGACGGGCCAGCAGGGCACGTCGTACCCGGCCTGCTGGCGTGCCGGCCAGCTTCCCAGTGGCGAGTGCGTGGAGTGCTTCGGCGAATTCTCCAACTATGGCTTTCCGTGTCAGAACGATGGGCGCCGGCTGCAGGGCGACCTGGACAAGGTCTACATGCCCAGCGAGGTGGCGTTGTTGACGGACGTGGCGGCCGGCCAGTCGCCGGACGACCAGGAGAGCGAGTGGCGTTACGCGGGCCTGATCCTCAGTGCCCAGGCGCGCGGTCCGTTCATGGGTGACTTCCAGGCGCGGCACGGGCGACTGCCGCGCGGGCGCCATCCGGGTGGCAAGCTCAATATCCTGGCGGTGGATTGCAGTGGCCGAACGATCCGGGCCAAAGACGGCCAGATCGGAAAGGTTGACGAGGACCCGGTGTACTTCGCGCCGCGGGTGCGCGTCTCACCTTATCCGGCCGCAGAGTGCCCAGGCTTCTAAACGGTACGCGACGGTCCGATCAGTCGTGTGCCCAGGCAACGCCAGTTACGCCGTGTCGCGCGGCGAGCCTGATCAGGAGGTCCGCGAAACTGTTTCACGTTCTGCGGTGCAATGGGAAGAAGTATGATCGAACGCAGGCGTCCGATGGCTGTCGGAGGTCCCACATTGCAGGTTCCGCCCCGGCGGCGGGTGGTCCGATACGCACTCAGGAGCGGTGCGAAGCGTCATTACACCCTTCAACTCAACTTCTGTCTTGCGCTTCACGGGCGCGGCAATCAGCAGGAGAAAGAATCGTGTTCAGAAAACTGAGCGTATCCCACACGGTGCGGTACGGTGCGGCGGTCCTGACGGCAGCTTTCCTATGGATCTCGGCCGCTGCGGGGCAGGAACTCATCCTGGTGGAGGACTTTGACGCGGTCACTGAAACCGGTGGGGGCGACATTCTGGTCGGGCCGGGATTCGAATTGTTCGAGGACTGGGATGACGGCATCACCGGCGAGACGGCCTTCGCCGGCACCACGGGTTACGCCAGATTCGGCGCCGCCACGGTCGCGGGTGATGCGACGGCGGGCGTCGGTGGCAGCGGCGCCGGCGTGCTCGGCGTTTCCGGCGTTTCCTACGACGTGTTGTGGCACGACTTCGCACTGATCACCGGCACCGGCGGCGGCGAGTTCCTCGCCGGTGGGGCCGGCCCCGACACGTTCAATTCCACCTCGAACTGGGACGACGGGATCGCCGGCGAATTCGCGTTCGGTGGCACGTTCGGCGGCGCGGTGCTCAACGGATCGATGAGTGCGGCGGGCGTGATCGGCGGCGGCCTGGCGGGAACGAACGGCGCGCGGCTCGACGTCGACGACGTATCGCTGAACGGCGGCGGCTGGTATGCCGGCCTGCAATGGGACATCGGTCCGTTCCCCGGCAGTGCCTACCTCGAGAACGACGGGTTCGAGACCGGCGGCGGCTGGACGGCGTTCGCGAATGCCTACATGAACAACCCCGCCATCGAGATCGCGCCGCGGACCGGTACTGGCGCGGCGAAATTGTACGGGGCCTTTACCGGGCCTTCGGGCCTGTACCAGGAATTCGACGTGCAGCCCGGCCAGGTGTGGCAGCTCTCGGCGTGGGCGTATGCCCCGTCGTGGGACCCGATTGCGGGCACGGAGAACCAGGCGCAGCTGCGCATCGAGTGGCGCGACGGCGAAGACATCGTCGCGACCGAGATTCTCCCCGTACTGGACGGCCTCGACCCGAACATGCCGCAAGACACGTGGATCTCCGCCGCAGTGAGTGGGACGGCCCCGGCCGGCGCGGCAACCGCCCGCGTGCTGCTGTACTTCGAGCAGCCCGCCGGCGAGGATGGGGCGGTGTGGTTTGACGACGCGGCCATCAAGGTGACGGGGCCGGGGTCGGTTGATCTGTCGCAGCATGCGCTGACGGTGGACGTGAAGGGGACCGCGGATGGCCCCGACGAGGTCCTGGGCGGCGTTCAGCTGCGTGTCGAAGACCCGGCGGGCAATCGGCTGGTCTACGAGATTGCCGCTGCGAGCGGGGCGTGGGAGACGATTGGCGATGCGCTGACCAATTTCGTCGAAGCGGATCCGAACGGCGACCCGGCGGTTGATGCATTCAACCGCAACGCGTCGGAGTATCACGTGGTGCTGGCTTTCGCGGACGACTTCCCCTGGGGGACCGGCGGCACGCTCGAGGTGGACAACCTGCTGCTGTCCAACACGAACACGGCGGGCAGCACCTGGTACACCGGCACATTCTGGGATGGCCTGGAAATCCCGATCGTCAAGCCGGACGAGATCAAGGTGCTGGACCCGAGCCGGCTGCTGCTGCTGGCGGACATGAAGGGGAACAAGGTCGCGCCGTACGCGTTGCGCCTCGAAGCAATGGCGGAGCTGCAGAGCGCACTCGACAAGGATTTCTCGGGCGCCGTGGGCGACTGCGGCAACGGCGACCCCAACAACTGCTACATCCTGAATGCCACGCTTGGCGAAACCACGGGCTTCAGCAACAACTTCGATTCGGGCATCGAGGGCGAGGCGGCCTTCGCGGGGACCGACGGCCCGGTTTCCCCGTTCGGCACCGAACCCGGCGTGCACGTGTCGGGCGACCCTGCCGGCTTCATCCGGCTGCAGGTGCAGGGGCTCAACCTCGGTCTCGACGCCACGTGGTACGCCGGATTCGACTTCGGCGATCAGGCGTTCGCCTCGAACGATCTGTCGCAGGTCGAGCTGCGTGCGGACGTCCGGGCCTGGCGCGCGCCGCTGCTGGGCGGGCTCGGCTGGTACGAGCTGCGGATCGAAGACGCCGAGAAGGACCGGCTGGTCTTCCAGGTGGACGCTGCTGCCGTCGGTGAAGGCGTCTGGCAGTCGGTCGGCGGCACGCTGGACACGGCGGTCGAACTGCCGCCGGCGGATCCCGCGTTGCCGGGCGACGGCTTCGACACGAACGATGCGTCCTACAACGTGGTGATTGCGTTCGTCGACGAGCCGGACAAGCCGTTGCCCACGACGTGGGCCCAGGGCGGCATCCTCGAGGTCGACAACCTCTACCTGACGCCGGCCACGAGCAGCGAGGAGATCGGCCGCTTCGAGTTCGTTGCGGATGGCAGCACGTCGTTCGAGACCGTCGGCGGGCTGCTGAGCACGGCCGACACGATTACGCTCGAATTCGAGGGCCAGACGAATGGCGACGTCACGATGGACTTCGAGGACGGTGTGCCGGGCGACCTGGTCACGCAGAATGTCGAGTGGGATCCGGGCTTGGACAACGAAGGCTGCTTCTTCGGCCTCTATGGCGCCAGTACGATCGATGCCCAGATCCAGACCTGTGCCGACTGCGGCGTGGGCGGCAGCCAGGCCGTGCGGACGCTCATCGACCAGACCGGCAATACATGGTGGAGCGGCTTCTACTTCACCGATATCCCGCTGGACCTGAGTGCCGGCGCGGATGGCGGCCTGGCCGCGCTGACCGATGTTACGCTCTCGGCCATGATGAATGCCGCGGGCTCGACGCTGCCGTATGGCGTGGTCGTGCTGCGCATCGAGGATGACGAGACCGACTTCATCGGGTTTGAGCTCGAGGCGGACGGCACGTGGCAGTTGATCGGCGGGCCGCTGTCGAATGCGTTCATCGGCTGTGCTGACCCCGGCGACTGTGCCGACGGTTTCGATTACCTGCAGGAGACGTACACGATCACCGTGGCCATCACCAACTTCACCACGCCGCAGTGGGGCGGTCTCATCGACGTGGTGGTGGATGACATCACGTATACTGGTGGCACGCTGTTCGTGCAGGCGCCCGACGCCTTCACGGTGACCGGGACGTTTGCCGACGAGGTCGCTGCCTGGGGCGACGATGGCGAGCTGACGATTGACAACGTGGTGCTCACGGTGGTGCCGAACTGCAACGCGGACGAGTCGCTCGACCTCCGCGACCTCGCCATGGTGCAGGCTTGCTTCGGCAGCGCCGGTTGCGAGTGTGGCGATATGAACGGCGACGATGCCGCGGACACGGCTGACGCCGAACTTCTCCTCGAGGCGCTCAGCAATGTACCGCCCGCGGTGGTGTTGCCGTAGGTATCGCCGGGTTTCGGCCGCGGGTCGCCCGCGCGCGGGCGGCCTGCGGCTTGTTCGTGAGAGGATTCCCGTCGTGCCGGCCCTGGTTCGTGCGCCGGCCGGCCGGGTGTGAATCAATGCAAGATGTGAGGACATACATGCGGCGGCCCCGACTGTTCCGGCAACGGCTTGCGCTCGCGAGCATCGCGTTCCTGGCGGTGGCCACTGCCCCGGCTGCGGCGGAAAGCCACCTGGTGTGGTCTGACGAGTTCGAAGGAAGCAGCCTCGATCTCGGCAACTGGGAGTACATGCACGGCGACGGGTGCCAGTACGGGTCAAACATGTGCGGCTGGGGCAACAACGAGCTGCAGTGGTATACGTCCCGACCGGAGAACATCTCGGTCAGCGCCGGCCTGTTGCGGATCATTGCCCGGGAGGACTGGTACCAGGGCCACCGCTATACCTCGGCGCGTATCCGTACCCGGAACAAGGCCGATTTCCTCTATGGCCGCATGGAGGCGCGCATTCGGCTGCCGCTCGGCGGCCAGGGCATCTGGCCGGCGTTGTGGATGATGCCGACGGACAATGTCTACGGCGGCTGGCCGCTCAGCGGCGAGATCGACATCCTGGAGACCGTGGGGGTGCCGCTGACGGCGCACGGGACGATCCACTTCGGCGACCCGTGGCCGCACAACCAGTCCTTTGGCGGGGAGATCAGCCCGGGCTTCAGCCTGGCCAACGACTTTCACGTCTACGCGATCGAGTGGGAGCCGGGCGTGATCCGCTGGTACTTCGACGGGACGCACTACCAGACGGCGTGGAACACGGACTGGTGGACCGCGGGGTCGCCGAACGTGAACGCCCCGTTTGATCAGGAGTTCCACTTTCTGCTCAATGTTGCCGTGGGCGGCAACTGGCCGGGTGATCCGGACGACGACACGTACTTCCCACAGGAAATGCAGGTCGATTACGTGCGGGTCTACGAGCTGTGCCCGACGTGCCCGTTTCATGGTGCGCCGGCGCAGATCCCCGGGCGGTTCGAAGCGGAGGATTTCGACCGCGGTGGGCAGCATGTCGCCTACTACGATACGGACCCTGCGAATCATGGCGGCGCCTATCGCGTCGAGCGTGTCGATATCGAGCCGGCGAGCCACGGCGGCTGCAACGTGGGCTGGATCGAGCCGGGCGAGTGGCTGGACTACACCGTTGACGTGAAACACGCCGGGCTCTTCGACGTTTGTGTCAGCGTGGCGTCGGAGAGCACCGGCGGGTGTTTCCGCCTGCTCGTGAACGAGCAGGACCTGACGGGGCCGATGGAGGTGCCGGTGACGGGCGGTTTCCAGGTGTGGAGCCACGTGTGTCGGCGCGTCGAGCTGGACGCGGGTGAGCACCGGCTGCGCTTCGCCAACGAACCCGACGCCGACGGTTACAACGTGAGCTACTTCGCGTTCTATTCGGCGGCGGATGCGGATGACGACTTTGACGTGGATTTCATCGATGCGGCCGTCGTGGTGCAGTGCCTGGGTGGGCCGGATGTCCACGAAGCGCCCGCGGCCTGCGGCGCCGGGGCCTTCGGCGCGGCCGACGTCGACCTCGACGGCGATGCCGACCTGCAGGATGTGTATGAGGTGCAGCGTAGCTTCACCGGGCCATGAGGAGCGTGCCCGACACGACCCGGGCGCTGCCGGTGAAGCGGTTTGAGTTTGGTCGTCGCTGATTGTGGAATCAGCGACCGAAGCAAGAGACCGGAGGAGTAGAGCATGAGATTTCAGCGAAGCAAGTTTGTGGCTGGTCTGGCCGCGGTCGCGCTATGCGCGGCACCGGCCATGGCCGTGGATTTCACCGTCAGCCCGGGCTACAACTGGGTTGGCTACATGAATGTGTTTGAGCTCCCCGTGAACGGTGGCGGCTACCTGTGGGGGAGCGCCTGGGGCGCGGCGGACCTGCCGGCGGTCTTCACCGGCAACGAGCTGGAGCTCGGCCCGAACACCAACACGTACGACCCGGCGGATCCCTACTGGGTTGACCCGAATGACGGTTCGGGTGCCAAGTGGATGGAAGCCACGTTCTACGTGGAGGACACGTCGCTCCTGGGGCAGACCGTCAACTTCAGCGGTGATGTCGTCGAGAACACGCTGGTCGACCCGTACGCGTCGGTCGCCTTCATCAAGGTGCTGGATCCGAACGACGGCTGGTCGGTCGTGACCGAGACGACGGCCGAGCTCGTGACCGGGCAGCCGTTCAGCCTGTCGCTGGAGATCCCGTCCGAGTCGTGGCTCGTTCCACAGTTCGGCTTCAACACGCAGGGCCCGAACGCGAGCCCGGACCACAGCTTCGGCCACGTGCTGATTACGCCGGAGCCGACAACGCTAACGCTGCTCGCGATGGCGGGCGTGCTGCTGGTGCGTCGGCGCTAGTCTGCGGCACCGCACGGCCGGCAACAAGGAAGATCATGAAGACTGCGCGCCGGTCGCGTCCGCGCCTGGTGCGCAGTCTCTTTCTTGTGTGCAGGGCGCGGTGCCAGGCGGCCGGGGTCAGGCCGCTGAGCACGCATGCGCCGGCGGTCATGGCCAGTGTTGCCAGACCGCGGACCGCCAGTCGTACGAGGCGGGCCGGACGACCTGGCAGAGGTGGTCTCCTACCGCTGCAGTGTGGGTGGCGCGATGCAGGTGCGCAAGCTGAGTACGCGCCATGCGCGGGGGCGCGCCCAGTCGGACGTTCCCGGCAGCGGATGAAACTGTTACATCGGAGCGCGGACAGGTGAGGCGTTGGGCGCGCATGTGATTTGTGCTAGACTGGAAGCAGCCCCAAGCGTATGGCTTCTCGTGGCGGCACCATGAACGGCCGGTCAGATCGTGAGAGCGCGCCGTCGCACGTAGACCAGTCCGGACGTGTGTACTGTAGTCTTGTCGCGACACGCGGTGTACTTCTGGTGTCGACCCCAGGATGGTGGAGTGCGTGCAGACGAGAACGCCGTGCGCGGTCGCTGCGTGGTGCAGGGGGTGACGCGCGCACCGCAGCCCAGAGGTCAATCCGCACGAGTTGACCGGCCCGCGGACGCCGGTTTTCCGCCAGCAGCAGCGCGGCCGCCGGCGGCGGTTCCGGCGCTGAAAACGATGATGACGACGAGGACAACGATGCGACGCTTCATGAGCCTGTCAGTGATGATCTCTGTGGTGTGTATCGTGGGCTGCGCGTCATGGGGACACGGGTCGCGGGTCGCGCGGCCCGACCGGCGCGCGGCGGACGAGCCCGGCACCCGCGCATTCAAGCCATACCTGAACGGCCGCTGGATCGGCAACGGCATCTCGTACGGCCCATACCGTGACGGGCAGGCCCCGGGGCGCCCGCCGGGCCCGACCCGGGCACAGATACGGCAGGACATGCACATTCTCGTCCAGCACTGGAACCTGTTCCGCATGTATGGGGCGCGCGCCGCCGCGCCGGTATTGGAGGTCATCGCCGAAGAGGGCCTGCCGCTGCGCGTGATGGTCGGGGCCTGGATTGACGTTGAGGTCCGCTACGACGAGCAGGGTGCGGTGATCGAGGAGTTCCCGGGACACGTGGCCGCCAACCGCGCCGAGGTCGCCGCGGCGATCCGCCTGGCCAACGAGTACCCGGACATCGTGATCGCCGTGAGCGTCGGCAACGAGACCCAGGTGACCTGGAGTTCCCACCGTGTGCCGACGGAGCTCCTGATCGGCTACGTGCGGCAGGTGCGGGCGGCGGTGGATGTGCCGGTGACGGTGGCCGACGATTTCACCTACTGGGACAAGTCCGCGAGCAAGGTTCTCGCCGACGAGGTCGACTTCATCGTGATGCATGTCTACCCGATGTGGTGCGGCCAGCCGCTGGACAATGCGATGCCGTTCACCAGGGCCCAGTATGACGCCGTCACCGCCATGCATCCGCAGCACACGGTGGTGATCGGCGAGGCCGGCTGGGCCACGCAGAAGCACGACCAGGGCGAGCAGGCACGGCTGATCATCGGCAAGGCCGGCGAGGCGGAGCAGGAGCGCTACTACGAGGCGTTTACGGCCTGGACGACGCAGGAGCGCATCGCGAATTTCTATTTCGAGGCGTTCGACGAGAAGTGGAAAGGTGGAGAGCACCCCAACGAAGTCGAGAAGCACTGGGGTCTGTTCTTCTCCGACCGGACGCCGAAGCAGGCCATGCAGCCATGAGCTTCGCCCGTGGTGCCCCGTCGACGAGGAGATTCCCGCGACCGTGACGAAGATTCGGGTTGTGGCGGCCGAACATGCCGCCGTTCGGATGGAATACGTGTCATATGAGTAAGCAACGCGCAGTCTCTTATCAACTGGCCGCCGACGGCGGCTATCGCATCGAAAACTACGACCTGGCAAACCCCTTCTGTAGTTTTCTGCCGGGCATCGCCGGTGCGGATGGCGTGCCGCTATGGTGTTTGTACGTCAATCGCGGGCAGGCGGTCGTCTCGTGCGGTGTCGAAAGCAAGGACCGCGCGATCATGGAGTTCCTGCCGGCGACCTGGGCCTACCAGCTGGCGGGGATCCAGGGCTTCCGCACGTTCTGCAAGATCGGCGGCGCGTACTGCGAGCCGTTTCGCGATCCGCCGACCGGGCCCAATGACGTCAACCGCTGTATGGTCATCGAGCCTGACCTGCTCGAGCTGCACGAGATCAACGCCACCTTCGGCCTGACGACGCGCGTCCGCTATTTCTCGCCGGTCAACGAGGTGGTGGGCTCGCTCGTACGCATCGTCGAGATCAGCAACATCGCAAGCGCGGCGCGCGAGCTCGCGCTACTCGACGGGCTGCCGGTCATCGTGCCGGCCGGACTCACGGACCAGGGGCTCAAGTCCCTGCGGCACATCAGCGAAGCGTACGCCGAGGCGCGGCGCCCCAGTCCGTCGGCTGCCCTCTACACCGCCAAGGTGGTGGCGCACGACGAGGCCGAGGTTACGCCGGTCACCGGCGGCAACTTCTTTGCGGGCTGGATGCGCCAGGGCGACCGCGTCACGCACCCCGCGCCGATCGTCGACCCCGGCGTCGTCTTCGGCGCCGGCAACGACCTGGTGATCCCGCGGCGCTTCATCGACGAAGGCACCTGGGATCCCGCGGCCCAGCTCATGGAGAACCGGCTGCCGTGCGGCTTCCTCCCGATACGGACAGAACTGGCGGCGCGCGAGACCATCGAGCTGGTCACCCTCATTGGTCATGCGCCGAACGAACGGATGCTGGCCGATTACCTGGGCCGCCTCGCCGACGCGGAGGCCATCGCGACGGCGCGTGCCGCGTCGCGCGCCGTTGTCGGGGGCGTCACGGCGCCGGCCTTCACGGTCTCGTCACAGCCGGTTTTCGACGCCTACGCCCGGCAGAACTACCTCGACAACGTCCTGCGCGGGGGGGTGCCACTGCTCTTGCCATCTGCGGACGGGGCGGCGTGTATTCACCTGTACGCGCGGCGGCACG
Source organism: uncultured Planctomycetales bacterium (assembly GCA_964448675.1). Taxonomy (GTDB): domain Bacteria; phylum Planctomycetota; class Phycisphaerae; order UBA1845; family Fen-1342; genus CAYUZU01. The sequence goes on along the minus strand of CAYUZU010000002.1, from coordinate 281,449 downwards.
GCGATCTCGAGCGCGATTACAACCACTTCGTCCTGCCGCCCAATCCGCTGTCCAGCGGCGCCGGCAACTACCGCGACATCTGTCAGAACCGGCGCTGCGACGGGTGGTTCTATGCGGACGTCGCCGAGCATGAGCTGCGGATGTTCGTCGAGCTGCTCCAGGCCGACGGCTTCAATCCGCTGGCGGTCGAAGGCTACCGCTGGCTGCTGGCCGACGAAGCCGACGCGCGCGCCTGCTGCCCGACCAGCACTTCGGCCGCGCAGGCCGAATTCGTCGCGCTGGTGCGCCGCCCCTATCGCCCGGGCGAGCTCCTGGCGTGGGCGCAGCGGCACGGCGTGGACGGTCATGACGACGCGTGGTTCCGCGCGGTGTTGAAGTCGAGCCGGTGCCGGCTCAGCGCGCACGGACACGAGGGGGGCTACTGGATCGACCACTGGACCTACATCGTCGACATGCTCGAGCAGTTCGACGCCGTCTATCCCGATCGCGTGGCGAAGCTGCTGCATCGAACGCAGGTGGGCTGGTTCGACGAGGGGGCATACGTGCGGCCGCGGGCTCAGAAGTACATGCGACGGCCGGCGGGGCTGATGCAGCTCGAGGCCGTGTGCGACACGACGCCCACCGGACCACCGCTGCCCGTGACGACAATCTTCGGCAAGCTCTGCGCGCTGCTCGCGGTCAAGATCCTCTCGCTCGACGCGCACGGCCGCGGTGTCGAGATGGAGGCCGGCCGGCCGGCGTGGAACGACGCCATGAACGGCCTGCCGGCGCTGTTCGGCTCGTCGATGTGCGAGACGGCGGAAATCGCGCGGCTGGCCGGCTGGCTGCAACGTCACGCCGGCGGGGTACCCGACACGGCCGTGCCTGCCGAGGTGGCCGACCTGCTGGCCGAGACGGCGGCCGTGCTGGCATTGCCGCAGCATGACTGGGAACGGTGTGCCGCGATCCGCGAGGAATACCGGCGGCGGATTCGCTTCGAGCCGAGCGGCGCAGCGCGCACCGTCGCCGGGGCACAGCTCACGCAGCTGCTCGGCGCGATTGAACGGCAGGCGCGGCAAAGCGTCGCGGATGCCATCGACCCGCACGCGGGTCTGCTGCACACCTACTTCGTGAACGAGCCGCAGGACGGCACCACCGCGAATGCCGGCAAGGCCCAGCTTCCGACGCGTTTCGCGCAACGTCCGTTGCCGTTGTTCCTGGAGGGGCAGGTGCACTGGCTGCGGTTGATCGACCAGCCTGTCGAGGCGCGCCGGCTGCACGAGCGCGTCCGCAGCAGCGATCTCTTCGACGCCGAGCTGCAGATGTACAAGGTGAACGAAGCGCTGAGCGACTGGCCGCACCAGATCGGTCGGGCGCGCACGTTCACCCGTGGCTGGTTCGAGAACGAGTCGATCTGGCTGCACATGTCGTACAAGTACCTGCTCGAGCTGCTCCGCGCGGGGCTGCACGCCGAGTTCTTCACGGATCTCGCGACGATGCTCGTGCCCTTCATGGACCCGCAGCGCTACGGCCGCAGCATCCTGGAGAACTCGTCGTTCCTCGGGTCATCCGCCAATCCCGACCCGGGCACGCACGGCCGCGGCTTCATCGCCCGGCTGAGCGGATCGAGTGCCGAGTTCATCCACATCTGGCTGTTGCTGACGGTGGGCCCGCGGCCCTTCCGGCTCGTGGAGGGGCAGCTTTGTTTCGCGCCACAGCCGGCGTTACCAGGCGCCTGGTTCACCGAAGCGGCCACGACCATCACATGGCAGGGCGCGACGGTGGAGGTCCCGCGGAACGCGTTCGCCTGCGCCCTGCTGGGGGCGACGCTGCTCGTGTACCACAACGAAACGCGCGGCGACACCTTTGGCCCGGGTGCCGTCAAGCCGACGCGGTATCTCATTGATCAGCGTGAGGAGGTCGGCGCGGCGGAGGTCAGCGGCGAGCTGGCTGCGCTCCTTCGCGCACGCGACTGCCGGCGATTGGACGTATACCTGGCGTAGCGCCAGGGGCCGTGCCGGCTTTGACACTGCAGGCGAATCGTGATTTCGGCTGCCCGCGCCGTTCGGTATACCAGCTCGGGCGGAAAAGGAGCGTAGCGATGAAATCGGTGAACGGTCGAACGGGCGGGGGCTGGTGCGCGGGGGTTGCGGCGCTGGTCCTGCTGCCGATGTGTGCTGCTGTGCCGGTCCGGGCCCAATGCCAGCTGGCCAATCCGAGTTTCGAACTCCCTGCCACGCCAGGCGGCATGTTTGACGGCTGGTACGAGGTAAACGACGTGTCGGCCAGCACGACGCTGGTTGCCCACGGCCAGTTCGCGGCGCGCATGGTGGGACCCGATACGGGCGACTGGGACGTATCGGCGCTGGTGCAGACGCAGGACGCGGCCCCAGGGGAGCGATGGCGGGTGCAAGCGCGAGCCGGACAGCACGCCAGCGACTTGCTGGCCGGGGAAGCGCGCGGCTTCATCAGTGTCGAATGGCATGATGCGAGCGAGGCGCTGATCGCCTACGAGTCGAGCTTCGTGGTCGAGCCGAACACGCCCCCCGACGTCATGCATCGTGTCGTCTTCGAGACTGGTCCGGCGCCGGTCGGCACGGTCCGGGCGTACATCGTCATCGGCAAGATCCAGAGTCCCGCGCAGGAAGCGGGCGCCGTATATTTTGACCACGTCCAGTTCCGCCGCCAGACACCGCCGACACTGGATGATATCCAGTGGAACGACTTTCCCGGCGGCCGCACGATCGAGTTCGCGGGCCGTGCATGGCGGGTCAAGGGACCGGGCTACTACGGGCCGGGCCCCAGCCTGTTTGCCGACGGTGCGGACCATGTGTGGGTTGATCCGAATGATCGCCTGCACATGACGATCCGCCGGGTGAGCGAGGACTGGTACAGCACGGAAGTCGTGCTCGTGGAGTCGTTGCTTTATGGCGACTATGTCTTCACGACCAGCGGCCGGCTCGACACGTGGGCGCCCAATGTGGTGCTGGGGCTCTTCACGTGGCAGTACCCGTTGTGCTGGGATCCCGGCAACCCGTGGAACCTGCACTGCGAGTTCGACGTGGAGATCAGCCGCTGGGACGACCCGGGCAACGGGGTCGCGCAGTTCGTCACCCAGCCGTGGGACTACCCGGGCAACCTCGAGCGCTTCGACGTCGCGTTCACCAGCGACGACCAGCTGACGAGCTACGCGTTTCGCTACCTGCCGGATCGCATCGAGGCGCGGAGCTGGTACGGGGGCCCTTACGACGAGAGCCCGGGCAACCTCGTCCACGCGTGGACGTACGACGGGCCGCACGTTCCCTTGCCCGAGCAGCCGCGGATCCACATCAACTTCTGGCAGTTCTCCGGGCCGCCAAATAACGGTGCGGATCACGAGGTGGTCATCGACGACTTCCGTTTCGTGCCGTCGTGTGCGAATGATGCCAGTGGCCACGATTGGCGCTGCTGCGGGGCGTGTGTTGGCGGACCGGATCAGGCGTTGCTCGCCAGTTGCCTGCGGTTTGACGCGGATCTCGACGGCGACGCGGACCTGGCCGACGTGGCCGGCTACCAGCACGGCTTTCCGGATTGAGCGCTGCACGTCCCGACGGATCCGCGCCGGGCGTCGTGGCGACCAGTGCAGGCGCCCGCGCCGCCGGCCCGCGCAGATGAAACAGTTGCAAGTGCTTGCCGCTGCGCGACTTGAATGTCGATTGGGACGCGGTTTTTCGCTATATTGAGGTTTATGTCGGGGAGTGACCGTTGTCGTGGTTTGCCATTTGCAGAAAGGACGGCTCAGGGATGAAGAAGCACCTCGTTAGCGCCCTCGGGGCAATGGGTGTCGGTCTGGCTTTCGTCACGGCGATGGCCAGTGGGCAGACGCTGGTCTGGTCGGACGAGTTCGCGGGCCCGGCCATTGATCATTCGACCTGGACCTACAAGGTCGGCGGTCATGGGTTTGGCAACGGCGAGCTGCAGTTCCACACCGCCCAGCCGGAGAACGCCTACATCGACAGTGGCAATCTGGTGATCGAGGCGCGCGAAGGCAGCTACATCGGTAACAACGCGTTCACGTCCGCGCGCCTGGCCACGCACGGGCGGTTCGCGTTCAAGTACGGTACGCTGGAGGCGCGGATCAAGCTGCCGGACGTCGATTACGGCATGTGGCCGGCGTTCTGGCTGCTGGGCAACAACGTCGGGCAGTTCACCTGGCCGGCCTGCGGCGAGCTGGACATCATGGAGGTGGGCAGCCACGCGGCTTTGCTGGACGGCGTGGTCAACCAGCGGGTGAATTCGGGTGTGTTCTGGGATTACCAGGGCAGCCAGGCCAACTACGGCGGTCACATCGACTGGCCGACCCTGCTGTACCAGGACTACCACGTGTTCTCCGTGGAATGGACACCCGCTCACATTCGCACCTTCGTCGACGGCCTGCCATCCTGGGAAATCGACATCAGCGATCCGAATGGGGCCTCACTCGAGGAGTTTCACGCACCGATGTACATCATCGCCAATGTCTCTGTCGGCGGCTGGAACTTCATCGAGATCACCGATCCCGCGCTGATCACCGCGCCCTTCCCCGGCCGCATGTACATCGACTACGTCCGCCTGTACGACAACGGCGACACCGAGCTGTACTTCGCCGAGGACATTGCCGAGACCGGCAACTTCGGTGTCTTCACCGAAAACACCCCGGTCGATAACCAAGTGACGTATGACGTCGACACTTCCCTGTACCTGTGGAATAACCTGACCCCGGGTACCGGCGCCGCGTACGAGGGCGACGAGGCGTGGCACATGACCGCCAATGCCGGCGCGTGGTTCGGTATGGGGGTGTACACGCATTTCGACCGCAACATGCAGAACTACTCCGACGGCCACCTGCACTTCCACATGAAGACGGCGTCGCCGGCGCATTTCCGCATCGGCCTCAAGAGCTCGGCGGCCGGCGAAAGCTGGGTGGACTTCGGCGTCGGGGAAGAGATCTACGGGCTGGTACGCGACGGCGAGTGGCACGAGGTCGTCATTCCGCTGAACGCTTTCCTCAATGTGGACTTCAATACCATCGGCCAGGTATTCATGATCGCGGGCGACCCGCCGGCGTCGACGTTCGACTTCAGCCTCGATAATGTCTACTGGTCACCGAGCGTGCCGCGCCCGACGCCGACCGGCGGCACCTTCGGCATCTACACCGAAGACCCGGCGCACAAGACCGCCGGCGAGTACCTGCTCGGGGCGGATGGCGGGTTCTACGTCTGGGACGGTACGCTCGTGCCGGCGGAGGAGCATCCTTATGAAGGCGACGCCTGCCTGTCGTTGCAGTCGGCGCCGGGGATGGGTTGGTTCGGCGCTGCCTTCACGCCGATCATCAAGTACGACCTCAGCGCCTACGACACACCGGGCAGCGCGCTGCACGTGGCGTTGAAGACCAGCTCGACGACACCGTTCTACCTCGGCATGCGCAGCGGCAATGTCAACGACGTCGGCCAGAAGTGGATCCTGTTCGAAAACGGCAACGACCCGTACGGCCTGGTGCGCGACGGGCAGTGGCACGTGCTGGAGATCCCGATGGAGGACTTCTCCGACGCGGTCGACCTGTCGCAGGTCAGCATGCTGTTCGAGCTGCTGGGCGTCAGCGGCGCCATCTCGAGCATCGAGATCGACGACATCCACCTGGTGCCGGGAGCGCCGAGCGGCTGCCGCGGCGATGCCAACTGTGACGGGACGATCAACTGGCGCGACATCGACTACTTCGTCGCCGGCCAGAACGACAACGTCAGCGCGTGGGAAGCCCTGTTTACCGGGCCGCCGCCGTGTCCGTTCGCGAACAACGACGTGAACGAGGACGGGACCGTCAATTGGCGCGACATCGATCCGTTTGTCGCGGTTCAGAACACGACCTGTCCGTAGTCGGCCCGCGCACGCGCCCGGCACGGATTGGATGACAGTGGGCACGCGTCCGCGCTGCCGGGGCGCTTCCGGCTGTCGCGGACGCGGCCTTCTGCATGATTCGATGTGGAGAACCGGGCGTGGTTGATTCGGTGAGTGGGCTCCGCGGGCGCGGCGCGAAGGTGAGCTGGACCCTGTTTCTGTGTGGAGCGCTGGCCGGTGGCGGTTGCGCGGCGTCCAGCCGGGACAGCGCCCATCCGCGCGGCGCCGCGCACACGGCCGCCCGCCAGGCATCAGCGGACCACAAACGCGTGCCGCTGTCCGAGGAGACGATCCGTGACAAGATCCGTGGGGCCTGGCTGGGGCAGATGATCGGCGTCACCTGGGGCTTCCCGACCGAGTTCTACGCGCGCTTCATCTGGCAGCAGTTCCCCGAAATCCACCAGGTGGACGGCGTGCCGCAGAACATCTACGCCGCGTACGAAGGCGGCCCGATTCCGGTCGACAAGCTCCCGGCGTGGCGGCCCGCGCTGATCAACGGCGCCTATGCGCAGGACGACCTGTACGTCGAAGTGCCGTTCATGGAGGCGCTGCGCGATCATGGCGTCAATGCCGGCTGGGGACCGCTGGGCGCCGCGTTCGCTCGGACCGAGTTCCCGCTCTGGCACGCCAACGCTGTGGCGCGCAAGAACCTGCGGGCCGGCATCCCCGCGCCGCAATCCGGCCACTACAGCAACGGCGGCGAAAGCGACGACATCGACTGGCAGATCGAGTCGGACTTCGTCGGCCTGATGAACCCCGGCCAGCCGCACAGCGCCGCCGAAATGGCCTTTCGCCTCGGCCACGTCATGAACTACGGCGACGGTGTCTACGGCGGCGTCTTCGTCGCGACCATGATCGCCCGCGCGTTTACGGCCGAAAGCGTGCGCGAGATTGTCATGGCAGGCCGCGACGCGGTGCCGTTGGGCAGCAAGTACCGCGAACTGCTCGACGAGGTGTTCGCGTCCTACGACCGCGGCGACAGCTTCGGAGAGAATATCGCCGCGCTCAACGCCCGCTGGGGGACGGACGACCGCTGTGTCGAGTGGGGCGGCGATCGCGACCCGCTCAACATCGATGCGAAGATCAACGGTGCATACATCCTGCTCGGCCTGCTCTATGGCCAGGGCGACGTCGCCGAATCGATCCGCTATGCCATGGCGTGCGGCCAGGACAGCGATTGCAACCCGTCCAATGTCGGCAGCGTGCTGGGCGCTTTCCATGGCGGTGAGGCCCTGGCGGCGGCCGACACGGATTGGCTGTCGGCGCTGGACCGCACGAAGCGGTTCGACACGACATCCTATTGCCTGGACGAGCTGGTCGAGTTGAGCCTGCAACTCGCCCGCGAGGTCGTGGAGCTGAAGGGCGGCGTGGCCCCGCTGCGTGGAACGTGGCAGCTGCCTGTGCTGGCCTGCGACGAGACGCTCATCCTCGAACAATGGCCGGCGCAGGAAAACGCCGCACCGGTGCTCGAGGCCGACGCGGCGGTGATTGCTGACCGCACGGTGCAGGTGCGGGCCACCGCGACGGACGACGATGGTGTCGCGGCCTACCAGTGGTTCTTTGGTGACCTGACCTTCGCCCGTGGCGCCGACCACGTGCATACCTATCGCGCGGCGGGGACGTATGAACTCGTCGCCTACGTCGCCGACACGACCGGCAACACGACGTGCCAGGTGATTACGGTGACGGTTCGCTAGCAGATTCGCACGAACGTGCGTCACCCGCGTCAGCACAGGTCTGGCGGGTTGCGACCGCAGCACGGCCGCGGTAGGCTTGAAACACGCGGCGTGTCGCATGTTCATTCAGGCCGGCCGCACAGAGAAGCTCCAATGAGTCACCCCTCGTGTTATCGCGCTGCCACCACCGTCAAGCTCTGCTCGCTGTTGTCGGCCCGTCCGGGTGTCGTGTTGCTGGCCGGGCTGTGCCTCGTCGCGACGACGGCCACCGAGGTCCGCGGGGCTGCTCGCAGCGATGCACCGACCGACGGCCGGCAGCGTGCGCGCGTCAACGACAACTGGAAGTTCCATTACGGGGCCGCGGCCAACGCGGCGGCGGTCGACTTCGACGACAGCGCGTGGCAGACCGTTCACCTGCCGCACACCTGGAACCGTGAAGACGCCTGGGACGACGAGCCGGGCTACAAGCGCGGTATCGGCTGGTATCGCCGCTCGCTGGAGATTCCGCCGGAACTCGCCAAACGCCGCCTGTTCCTTCGCTTCGAGGCGGCTTCCCAAACGGCCGAGGTCTATGTTGACGGTACGCACGTCGCGTCTCACGTGGGCGGCTACACGGCGTTCGTCGCCGACATCAGCGACGCCATCCGCGAGCGCGGCGGGCGGCACCACGTGGTGGCCGTCAAGGTGTCCAACGCCTTTGACCCCGACGTGCCGCCCTTGTCCGCCGACTTCACGTTTGCCGGCGGCCTCTATCGCGACGTGTGGCTGATCGCGATGGACGACCTGCACTTCGACCTGTGCGATCACGCGTCGGCGGGCATTTACGTCGACACGCCGGAGGTCTCCGCCGAGAGCGCCCGCGTCCGCGTCCGCGGGCGTGTGCGTTGCGAGGAGGGCGCTGGGGCACCGCCGGGGGGCGGCGGCGCGACAGCAACGGTGCGCGTCGAGATCCGCTCGCCTGCGGGCGACACCGAGATCGCCGGCTCGAGCATGGTCCGACTCGAGCCCGGCGCGGTGACATCGTTCTCGCTGCAGCTCGGCCCGATCGACGCGCCACAGTTGTGGTCGCCCGCCTCGCCCGCGCTGTACAGCGTGTGTTGCACGCTGGCGCAGAATGGCGGCGTGTGCGACGAGGTCACGGTACCACTCGGCTTCCGCTGGTTTCGCTTCGACGCTGACGAGGGCTTCTTCCTCAACGGCCGGCGGCTGAAGCTCCGCGGCACCAATCGGCACCAGGACAGCGCCGGGCACGGCGTGGCGGTCCCGGACGCGCTGCACGTGCGCGACGTGGTGTTGATCAAGGCGATGGGCGCCAACTTCCTGCGCCTGGCGCACTACCCGCAGGACACGGCGGTGCTCGAGGCGTGTGATCGCCTCGGCCTGATCGTCTGGGAAGAGATCCCCATCGTCAACTATGTCACGCCGTCGGACGCGTTCCGCGCCAATTGCCGCCAGATGCTGCGCGACATGGTCCGCCAGCACTACAACCACCCGTCGATTCTCATGTGGGGCTACATGAACGAAGTCTTCCTCTACGGCCCCGACGGCAAGTACACGCGTCACATCGACGACACGGCCTACGCCGCGTGGACCGTCGCGCTCGCGCGTGAACTCGACACCTTGTGTCGCGCGGAGGACAGCAGCCGCGTGACGGTCATGGCCGGCCACGGCAGCGGCATCTATGACGAGCACGGCATCACCGAGATTCCTGAGGTATTCGGGTGGAACGTGTACCACGGCTGGTATGCCGATCACGTCGCCGGCCTGGGTGGCTTCCTCGACCGGCAGCACCGCGATTATCCGCAGCGCCGGCTGCTGGTCAGCGAGTATGGTGCGGGCAGCGATCGTCGGCTGCACTCGCTGGCGCCGCAGCGATTCGACTTCACGATCGAATGGCAGCAGCATTTTCATGAGAGCGCCGTCAAGCAGTTCGAAGCGCGCCCGTATCTTGCCGGTTACGCGATCTGGAACCAGTTCGACTTCGGGGTGGAGCGGCGCGGTGATTCGATTCCCCACCTGAATCAGAAGGGCGTCTGCTACTACGACCGTGCGCCCAAGGACGTCTATCACCACTATCGTGCCCACTGGGGCGATACACCGGTGACACACATCGCGACGCGCGACTGGAACCAGCGGGCCGCGTTTCGCGGGGCGGATGGTACGCTCACGCCGGCGAAGCATCCGGTCTGGGTCTACAGCAATGCGGCCGAGGTGGAGCTCTTCTGCGGTGGCACTTCACTCGGCAAGCGGAAGGTGGGAGCGGACCGGCGCGTGGCGTGGGAGGTGACGCTGGCGGCCGGGCAGAATGACCTCCGCGCCGCGGGCACACATGATGGCCGGGTGATCGGTGACGCGTGCCCGGTGCACCTCGACGTGTGTGACGTGCGCACGGCGAAGGAGCTGGCGATCAATGTCGGGGTGCCGGTCTACTATCGTGCGGCGGGTGGTCGGATCTGGCTGCCGGATCGGGCTTACGCGAAGGGGGCCTATGGCTTCAGCGACGGGCGTGCCGGCCCGTTTCAGGGCAATTCCAACGTCGTCGCGACGGATGACGACCCGCTGTACCAGTATCACCGCGTGGGGCTGACGGGCTATCGCGTCGATGTGCCGGACGGCGACTATCGGGTCACGCTCTATTGCCGCAGCGACGAGCGGAGCGCCGCGAAGGCCGCCTTGGTCCGCGTGACGGCCAACGGCACGCCGGTCGTCTCGCACTGGGCGCTGGTCGCGCCGCAAGAGGGCCTTTGCGTCGTGCAACGCACGTTCGAGATCGGCGTCCGGTCCGGCAGCGGACTGCAACTGGGCTTTGCGGCCGAACGGGGCGAGACGCGGCTCAGCGCGATCCTGATTCAGCGCAGCGCGGACCACGAACGCTAGGCCCTCGCAGGTCCAGCAGCGCTGTCCCAGAATGTCGGCGCCTCGTACATCAGGCTCGGCGGGTGCCGGAAGGAGTGATTCGCGGCACCGACCTGGCCATGTCGGCCGGCTCGTGAACCATCGCCGTTGCACGGGGCACAGAATGTCACTGCGTGCGACGTTGGTCAAGTGCAGTCGGACCAAGATGGTCGGCGCTATGCGGTAGCGCGGTAGTAATGCCGGAGCAGCCCACCGAGGAAGCGCCGGTTCGGCACGAAACGAAGGCACTGCTGGCACAGAAACGGCACGACGAGGATCGTGCACGATGACAATGGCTTGCACCAGCCGGCGCCGATACGGCTTGCGAGCTGCGCGGCTCACAGCGCCGTGGCACGCCTGCCGGCGCCACCGGATAAGGCAGAGCTGTGTCCTACCTGGCGCAGCCGCGCGCTCTGCACCCGGCTGCTCACTTGTCACCTGATCACGTGATCACCCGCGCGCCCTGCCGCCCGGGCCCTACACCCGGCCGTTTTCCTCGGCGGCCTTGAGGTAACGCTTGAGCGCCTCGGCGTAGTGCTCGCGGCCGCGGGCGTCTTCGCCCAGCAGCTTGAGGGCCTTCTTCTGGTGCTCGATCGCCGCCTCGACCTGGTCGTTCTCAAACAGCGCCCGGGCGTACGTGTCGAGGATCGACGGGTCGTCGCCCTTGGTCAGCTCGTTGGCGATCTTCGCAGCTTCCAGCGCCAGGTCCAGGTCGCGGAACTCGAGCCCGGCCTGGTCCATGATGGTCCACGAGAGCTGGTTGAGGAACATCGCGTCGTCGCGGACTTCCTTCAGCAGCGCCTGCCCCATCTCGCGCAGCTTCTTCGACTCGCCCTCCATACTGACGTGCGCGAAGTACTCCTGCATCATCTCGCTGCGCCGCTGCATCTCCTTCATCATCTCCTCGGCGGCCTTCTCGCCGACCCGCTTCAGCTTCTCGATCGTGTAGTCCTCGGTCATGATCGTCTTGATCACCGCGTCCATGCCGAACATCGGGTGACCTTCCCACACGATCTTGCCGTGGCGGTCGATCACGAACGCCTGCGGAATGCCGCGCTTCTCGAAGGCCTGCATGTAGGCCTTGTCGGTCTGCTCGCCGTCGTCGAACGCAACGGTGTAGGCCATGCGCTCGCCCATGCGCTTGACGAACCGCTGGACATCCTTGAGGTCCTGCCGCTGGTCCTTGGTCGTCACGCCGATGACCACCAGCTTGTCCTTGTATTCCTTCTGAAGATGGGTCAGATGCGGGATGCTCTGAATGCACGGGCCACACCAGGTCGCCCAGAACTCGACGACATAGACCATGTCGCCCTTGTCGCTCGTCACGTCGACCTTGTCGCCGCGCACCCATTCCTTGATCTGCAGCGGCGGCGCCTTGTCGCCCACCTTACGGGTCGCGGCGAGGATCGACGTGCTGGCAACCAGGGCCACGGTAAGGGCTATCAATGCGGTTCGAGCGTTCATCTTCACTCCTTCTGGAAATCGACGAGCCTCCCGGCCCGGCTTGTTGCTACGCGATTCTCAACTGAGCATGACGATACCACGCCCCGGGGCGCACGCAAGCCGTAACCGCGCGGCCCGCGCGCGTCTTCCCGCAGAGCGGCGCCAGGGGCGGGGCGGTGACAAGAAGCGACAGTTGATCATCAGGTGATCAGGCCGGCTGAGCACATTCGCCGGCGAAGGACGGCCGGCGCAGGCGAAACTCGTCGAACGATCGCAGCAGCAGCAGGTTGGGCAGCAGCCGGGCAGCGACGGCCCCCAGGACCATGAGCGTGAACGGGCTGCTGATCACGACGGCGCCAACGTCAAGCGGCAGTGGGACGAGCGTGCCGACAGCAGCGCCGGCGAAGGCTCCCATCGCCATGCCGAGCGCGTTGAACATGCTGCCGTACGCGCCGCAGCGGGCGCGCTTGGGTGGCGTGACGACATCGTAGAAGTAGTTGCCGACGGCGACCTGGAAGGCCGCCAACAGCACGCCGTCGACGAGCTGGGCCAGGACGAAGTGCCACGGCTCGGAGCACAGGAGCAGCAGCAGCGGCACGCCGATGAGCCCGACGCCGCCGATGCTGAGGACGCGCTTGCTGCCGATGCGGTCGAGCAGGCGACCCCAGAGCGGCTGGGTGGCATAGTTGATCACGAGGGTCGCGCACATGATTGTGGCGAACGCCGCCGGCGAGAAGTCGAGCTGGTCGAGGATCTGCCAGCTGAGGAACGGCATGAGGAACCCGGCGCCGATCTGCATGAACATGACGTAGAGGACGAAGCGGCCGTAGTGCGCCTGGGGCAGGCGGCGGATGAATTGCCAGAGCGTGAACTGATCGGACTGCTGGCGGTGGTACGGCACCTCGCAGAGCTGGTGCAAGTGCCAGACCGATACGAGCCGCGCCAGGCCCGCAATGCCGAACATCACCAGGAAGCCGAAGTCGCGGCCGGCCAGCCCGAGCAGGGCGAAGGCGGGGTTATCTTCGCAGAGCGTCAGCCACCAGCCCGCGCCGTAGTAGGACGCGACCATCAGGGCACCACAGACGCTGGTGCGCAGGCCGAAGTACTTGCCCCGGCGATCGGGCGGGACGAGGTCGCCCATGAGGCTTTGCCAGGGGGGCACGCTGAAGTTCTGCAGGGCCTGGTAGAGGATATAGCCCGCCAGCATCAGCCAGTAGCTCACGCTCAGCGGGAAGAACACCGCGACGGCGATGGGCAGCCAGACCGCGGCCTGGCCGAGGCCGGCCCAGACGATCAGCGAGCGGCGCCGACCGAACCGGTCGGTCACGTTGGCCGACCACCACTGCACCCAGACGCCGGCGAGAAAGGGCAGGCCGAAGACCGCGGCGATGCCGAACAGGCCGGAGCCGCCAAGGATGACGAACGGGGCGACGTATTGCGCGCCGAGCCCGTGCATGACCGACCAGGCCATGCCGTCGTAGATCGAGTGGCGCAGGCTGGCGCGGACGACCTCCGGCGGCAGTGGCACGGGGCCGGCCGGGGGCGCCGGTGCCGGGATGGCGTCGGCCGCCTCAGGGGCCGCAGGCTGCTCGGCAATGATCGGTTGATGCATGGACTTTCCACTCGCAAAGGCGACATTCTTAGCAGGTCGCCCCCGTGCTCTGCAACCTATTTCTGCGTTCGCGGTGCGAGTATTCGCTGCAGGCGCGCAGGCGACGCCCGGCTCCCCCCGGAGCCCGGGCGCCGCGAGTGGTTCGTTGGGGCCGTGGTCAGCTGGTGGCAGCCGTAACGGCGGCCGTGGCAGCGACCGTTGCAGCGATGACCGCCGCCTGGGCGGCTTCGACGGCTTCGCGGGCCGCGCGGCCGATGACCTGGCCGTCGCAGATTTGCTGGATGCGTTGCTTGCGCTCCCGCAGGGTGCGTTTGTCAAGCGGGATCGTCAGCATGCCGGCGCCGTGCAGGAGCGAGACAAGCACCGCCACGCGCGGATCGACGCGCGGCGTCTCGCTGAGGATGGCCTTGCGCAGCCGCTCGATGATTCGCTGCTCGTGGCGGGCATCCACCTCGGGGTAAATCCGACGGCGGAAGATCCAGAGGATGCGCCCCTCGTCTTCGCGCAGCACGCCCTTCACGCACAGGCCGCCCGCCACACGCCGCAGCAGCCGCGCCTGGTTCGCGATGACCGACACCCAGTGCTCGAGTCGCCGGCGGCGCTTGGCGTCGCGAACGCGGTACAGGCATTCATCGACGAGCTCGTCGCCAAGCGGCGTGTCGTCCACGACATCGACCAGCTTCTTGCGGTCGTCGGCGAGCGCGATGCGGCCGGCGAGCAGGAGTTCGGCGAGGATCCCGGCCGCGAGCACGTGCGAGCACATATCGGCCTGCGGGTGCAGGGTGCCGGTCTCGTCACGCAGGGCGATGAGCAGCAGGGCTTCGTGAAAGCCGAGTTCGATTCTGCCAGCGGCCATGGTCGACGTGTCCTTTCTTCCTTGATGCGGGAGTTTCTCAGCTACCCGCAGGCTAACGGATCGCCGGACGGGCAGCTATTAGAAAGGCACGGCGTATTTCGAACGTGTCTCGCGTGACGGCGTGACGAGGGGAAAGAAGGCAAGCCGCGAACCGGCAACCGTGATCAGGCCACCGGGCGTGCGCTGGCCCGGTGTGGTCCGGTTCGTCCCCCGCGGTTGCCGGCTGCCAACTGACAACGGATGCCTGAAGACTGACGACTGGCGCACCTGTTCGCCGACCGCTCCGGCGGGATGAAGACGCGCGGGGCGCGGTCCCTGCCGGCTGAAGATGGCGCGGCGCGCCTCAGGCGGGCGCAGCGGCCCGCGTGGCGCAAATGTTGCGCGGCGGATGATGGCCGGCCGGGAGAAGGGGGCCGCCGGCGGGCCGCCACGGGTCGCCGACAAGCCGCTTGTCGCGGCCAAGCCCGGTTGCCGATAGAATGTGTACTCTGTGGGTCGCGCGGGCCAATCAGCCGCCGTCGATCGCGACCCGGCACGGCGTCGCCCCCCGAGGAGGACGTGCCGCGTGGTTTCCCAAGCTGACAGCGCCGCTGCGCCCGGCTGCGCCCCGGTACGGCGCCCCCGGTTCTGGAGCCGGCTGGCGCTGCGCGTGGTGTTGCCGTCGCTGGTGGGCATTGCGCTATTCTCGGCGGCGGTGTTCGTGGTGATTCTGCCGGCGGTCGAGCGGAGCTTGATGGGCCACAAGAAGCAGACGATCCGCGAGCTCACACACGCGACGGTCAGCATGCTCGAGCGGTACGAGCGGCGGGTGCAGAGCGGCGAGATGACGCGGCCCGACGCCAAGGCCCGCGCCCTGGCGCACATCCGGAACCTGCGTTACGGCGACGAGCTGCGCGACTACTTCTGGGTGCACGACACCCGGCCGCGGATGCTGATGCACCCGTACCGGCCGGAGCTCGAGGGGCAGGACCTGGCCGACTACCAGGACCAGGTCGGCGCGTATCCCTTCCGCGAGATGACCGCGCTGGCGAGGGCGCAGGGGGAAGGCTACGTCGACTACCACTGGCAGTGGAAGGACGACCCGACGCGCGTCGAGGCAAAAGTCTCGTACGTGCAGCAGTTCGCGCCGTGGGGCTGGGTTGTCGGTACGGGCATGTACGTCGACGACGTGCTCGCCGAGACGCGCACCATCACGCGGCAGATGGCCGCGGCGGCGGGTGTGGCGTTGCTGGTGGTGGCACTGCTCTCGGGCTTCGTGACGTGGCAGAGCTATCAGATCGATCGGCACCGCTATGCAGCCGAGCGGCAATCGCGGCTGCTCTCGTCGGCGATCGAGCAGAGCGTGGCCGGCATCGCCCTGGCGGACGTCGAAGGCCGGCTGCTGTTTGTCAACGCCGCGCTGGCGCGCATGCACGGGCGCTCGCGCGAGGAGCTCATTGGCGCGCATGTGTCGATCCTGCACGCGCCGGCGCAGGTGGCCGACGTAGAGGCCGTCCTCACGCAGGTATTCGAAACGGGCACGTTCGAGGGCGAGCTGGACCATCAGCGGCGTGACGGCACCACGTTCCCCGCGGCGATGCACGTTTCGCTCGTGCGTGACGCCAGTGGGCAGCCGGTGGCCATTGTCGGCAGCGCGCGCGACATCACGGAAGCGCGGCGCGCGGCCGCGGCATTGCGAGAGGCCCACGACCGCCGGCGCGAACTGGAGCGGATCATCAATCACGGGCCGGCGATGGCGCTGCTGTGCCGGAACACCGACGACTGGCCGGTGGAGTACGTGTCGGACAGCGTGCGGCAATTCGGGTACACGCCGGAGGATCTCCTCAGCGGGGCGACATCGTATGCTGCGATCGTGCATCCCGACGACCGCGCGCGCGTGCACACCGAGGTGGAACAGCACATTCGCGACGGCACCCACGAGTTCGTCCAGGAGTATCGCATTCTGACGCCCGAGGGGGACGTGCGCTGGGTCGACGATCGGACCTGGACACGCTGCGATGCGCAGGGCCGCGTGACGCACTTTCAGGGCATCATCATCGACATCACCGTGCGCAAGCAGGCCGAGCAGGCGCTGCGGGAAAGCGAGCGCAGCCTGGCGACGCTCATGAGCAACCTGCCCGGGATGGTCTATCGCTGCCGCAACGACGAGGCATGGACGTTCGAGTTCGTCAGCGAGGGCTGCCGGGAGGTTACCGGTTACGCTCCGGCGGCGCTGATTGAGAACCGTGAGATCTCCTACGCCGCACTGATTCACGAGGAAGATCGCGTTGAGATCTGGCGGCTGGTGCAGGTGGCGATCGCGCGCCGCGAGCCATACGTGCTGTCGTACCGTATTCGGCATGCCTCCGGCTGCATCCGCTGGTTGTGGGAGCAGGGCCGGGGGGTCTTTGACGGCGCGCGGCTCGTTGCGCTCGAAGGTTTCGTCACGGACGTCACCGAACAACGTGCGGCCGACGAGGAGCGCAAGCTGCTGCAGGACGAGCTGCACCAGGCGCAGAAGATGGAAGCCGTCGGGCAACTGGCCGCCGGGGTCGCCCACGACTTCAACAACCTGCTGACCGTGATCCTGGCCGGCGTCGACAACCTGCGTAAGCTGGTGCCGGGCGACACAATCGCCATGCAGTCGCTCGACGCGATCGAGCAAGCCAGCGAGCAGGCCACCGGTGTGACCAAATCGCTGCTGACTTTCAGCCACAAGCTGCCCACACAGAAACGCCCGCAACACCTGTGCCAGGCAGTGGAGCGCGGTACGCGCCTGCTGCAGCGCCTGATGCCTGCCAGCATTCGCGTCGAGATCGCGTGTCACTGCGACCCGCCGCTGTGGGTCGATGCCGACGGGACGCAACTGCAACAGGTGCTCATCAACCTGGCGGTGAATGCCCGCGACGCCATGTCCGACGGCGGCCTGCTGCGGGTCGAGATTCGCCCCGCCACCGCCGCCGAGTGCGGCCGGCTCGGTGCGGCCGCCGACCTGACGCACGGCGCGGCGGTCATCCGCGTGTGCGACACCGGGACGGGGATGCCGCCGGCGGTCAGCGCGCGCATCTTCGAGCCGTTCTTCACCACCAAGACCCGCGGCCAGGGCACCGGCCTGGGACTCGCGATCGTGCACGGCATCATCCAGGAGCATGGCGGCGACGTTCATGTCGAATCGGATCTCGGCGCCGGCACCACGTTCACCATTACGCTGCCCTGTGTGGCGGAGCCGGGTGTGCCGCACGCGCCGGCGACGGTCGAATGTGTGCCGGCCGGACACGGCGAGCTGGTCGTGCTGGGCGAGGATCACCAGCAGACGCGTGAGCTGATGACCACCCGGCTGCAGACGCTGGGTTATCGGGTGGAGTCCGTTGGCGACGGTGCGTCCGTGATGACGTGTCACCGCGCGTGCGGGCCGCAGGTGCGCCTGTACGTACTCGATGTCGACATGCCGGGCCAGACCGGCCTCGCCTGCCTGCAGCAGATTCGCGACGAGGGCGACCGGACGCCCGTGCTCATCATCACCGGCAGCAGCAGCCCGGCGGTCGACACCGTCGCCGATGGCTGCACCACCGTCCTGCGAAAACCGTTCACGATGGTCGAGTTCGGCAAGCACGTCGGCAGCCTGATCGCCGGTGGCACGGCCCGCGAGGCGCTGACATGAAGCGCCCGATCAAGGTGGTCCTGGTCGACGATCACGTCCTGGTGCGTGAAACGCTGGCGCGGCAACTCGAGCAGGAGCCCGATATGCAGGTCGTCGCGACCGCCGGCGATGCCGACACCGCAGTGACGCATGTCGTCGAGCAGCAGCCCGATATCGTCATCCTCGACATCGACATGCCGGGGCGCGAGGCGTTTGACGCAGCGGCCGTGATCCGGCAGCGGTGCCCGGCGACGCGCTTGATCATCCTGAGCGGCTATTTCCACGACCGATACATCGACCGGGCGCTGGCCGTGGGGGCGTCGTCGTACCTGAGCAAGGCGGAGCCGCTCGCGACGGTGGTCAAGGCCATCCGCGCGGTCGCGACCGGGGGGACGTACTTCTCGCCGGAAGTGGAAGCCCGTATCGTGTTCGACGCGGACGGCATTCGCCTGCAGACCGGGCCGCAGAGCCGGGCCAGCAGCCTGACCGAGCAGCAGATACGGGTGTTGTGTCACCTGGCGCGGGGGCTGTCGAAACGCGACATCGCCGAGCTGATGCACATCAGCGAGAGCACGGTGTCGCGCCACTGCGATAACCTGATGGCGCGGCTCGGGATCCACAACCGGGTCGAGCTGGCGCGCTACGCGATCCGCGAGGGGCTGGTGGAGGCGTAGCGGGGGGGGGCGCGGCGGCGCAGACCCGGCCGCGTAGGGGGTCATCGCGCGCAACTCGGAATTATTCTGAGCTTACGAGCTCCGGGATGGGGCGTTTGGCCCATGGAGGCGGGGGCGCGGCTCTCCGATGCCATGAACGAGATAGCGAGGGCGCCGGTTGCGTATCGGCACGTCCCCCGAGGTGTACGACGGGCCAGGTGCGGGTAATCCGTCCTGCGGCCCCCTGGCATGCAGGAGAAAAAAGATGTTCAAGAACATGAAGCTCGCCACGAAAATGGCGCTGGGTTTCGGGACGCTGGTGGTCTTGGTTGGTGCGCTGGGCGCCGTCGCCTGGACGGGCCTCAGCAGCATGACCACGACGGTGGACCTGGAAGAAGCCGGTACGCAGTGCATGAACGGCATGAATCGCTGTGCCGGCCTGCGCCGCGACTTCGCCATCCACGGGTTCACCAAGCAGGCTGGCAGCGACAAGAACGTTGCCGAGCAATGGGCGGATGCCTATGACACGTGGGTGGCTGATCTCGAGTCGCTCAAGAACGACGAGCACCTCGACGCGGAGAACCGCCAGGCGGTGGGCCACCTTGTCGACCTGGCTGGCCAGTACAAGCGGGCCTTTGACGACCAGAAGGACGCCCGGCAGCAGCGCGATGCCGCTTTCACCGCCTGGGGCCAGATCGGCTGGGACGTGACGGCGGATGTCGAGCAGGTGATCGAGGAGGTCATCGAGCCGTCGCTGGCGGCGGCGCGCGAAGCCAACGACATGGAGCAGGTGCTGCACTGGTCGCAGATCAGTGACCGGCTCGACAAGGACGTCATTCAGCCGTTCCTGCTGTTGCGGGTGACCGCGGTGTACCTGTTGGCGACCAACGCCGACGCGCAGTGGGACGGCTACCAGAAGCAGTTCGGCAAGGCCCGGGCCGGGCTCGCCGAGTGGCGGACGCTGGTGAAGGGCAACACCGACCTGGAGGCGGTGGCGGACAAGATCGCGGGTCACTTCGACCGGTACGAAGCCGCCGGACAGCAGTACTACGCCGGCATCGTCGCCGACCGCAAGGCGAACGAGGACATGGCGACGGTCGCGGCCGGCCTGGTCGAGACGATGAACGGGATCCAGTCGCGCCTCAAGGAATCGGCCAACGCGATCACGAACCGGACGTACACACTCGTCACGACGGTGGCGCTGGGTGCGGTGATCCTGGGCGTGGTGCTGGCGATGGTCATCACGCGCAGCATCGTCAAGCCGATCAATCGCATCATCAGCGACCTCAACGAGGGCGCCGACCAGGTCAACGACGCGGCGGCGCAGGTATCGACGGCATCGCAGCAGTTGGCCGAGGGTGCCAGTGAGCAGGCCTCGTCGCTCGAGGAGACGTCGAGCGCGCTCGAGGAAATGGCCGCGATGACCCGCACCAACGCCGACAACGCGCAGAAGGCCAATCAGCTCAGTGGACAGACGCGCGAGGCGGCCGAGGGTGGCGATCGCACGATGCACCAGCTCAACGCGGCGATGGAGGGCATCAACGAGTCGTCCGGCAAGATCAGCAAGATCATCAAGGTCATCGAGGAGATCGCCTTCCAGACGAATCTGCTGGCGCTGAACGCGGCCGTCGAGGCGGCGCGGGCCGGTGAGCATGGCAAGGGCTTCGCGGTGGTCGCCGAAGAGGTGCGGGCGCTGGCGCAGCGGGCCGCCGAATCGTCGGGCGAGATCACGCAGCTCATCGAGGACTCGGTGCATCGGGCGCGCGATGGTGCGAACGTGGCCGGCGAGGTCGGCAATGCCCTGTCGTCGATTGTCGGCAACGTGACGCAGGTGGCCGAGCTGATCGACGGCATCACGCGCGCGTCGCAGGAGCAGGCGCAGGGCGTCGAGCAGGTCAACGTGGCAGTCTCGCAGATGGACAAGGTCACCCAGCAGAACGCCGCCGGCGCCGAGGAATCCGCATCGGCTTCTGAGGAACTCTCGGCTCAGGCGACCGCGGTCAAGGCGGTCGTGGAAGACCTGGCCGCCCTGATCACGGGCCACCGCAGCGTGCAGATGTCGAGTGGCCGTCGGCCGGCCAGGGCGCAGGCCACGCACCACTCCGCGCCGGCACCGCAGCGTGCGCATGCGCCGGCGCCCCAGGGCAGCCGGAACCAGCCCGAGCCTGCGGCGGCGCCGACCGAGTCGACCGGCAATGAGCACAGTGATCTGAGCAGCTTTTGACGCGGCCGGTGAGTAGGGCGCCGGGCCACTGGGTCCGGCGCCCGGGCCGGCCTGCAGCGTCCCACGGACGTTGCTTCCTGGCGCGGCGCGAGCGCCCTCTCGCCCGCGTGCCTCGAGCGCAGGCGGCACCCCCGCCCACGCACTGCCGCCTGCGCCCCTCCCTTTCTCCCCACACGTCAGCAACGCGGTGTTTTCGCGCGGCGTCCCGTCACGGTCCGAGCCGGTAGAGCCGAACCGGGCCGACGCCGAATTGGCGCGTCCCCAGGCGGCGGTCGATGAGCTGCTGGTAGTGCTCGTGCAGGCGGTCGTGCTCGTCGCGGCCGTATTCGGTGCGGATGGCGTCGCGCTCGATCAGCAGCACGTGCGTGATGGGGCGTTCGGCGGCCATGCGGCGCCCGGCGGCGTACTGATCGGCGATGTGATAGTGCGCGTCGGTAAACGCGATCCCCGCCACGCCGGGCAGGTAGACGCCCGCCGCGCCGTAGTATCCCGCGACGAAGCTCTCTTCGGGCGGCAGGTTGGCCCGGGCCCAGGTCAGCACGCGCCAGGCGGCCGGGCCGATGACCGGCTGGGTCGCGACGCGCTGGTAGTAGCGCCAGTGGTGCGTCGCGGCAGCGACCAGCAGCGACGTCGCCAGGATCGCGGCGACGCGCGGCCTCACGGGGCGCGGGCGCTGCAGGGCACGCCAGGCCAGCAGCAGGGCGACGGCGAGAACCACCAGCGGCAGCTCGCGCAGGCGTGTCGGGTAGAGCAGCCACGTGGTCGGCAGCAGTTCGTGACGGGCATTGGCGACCATGAGCGCATTGAGCAGCAGGGCCGCGACAACCAGGCTGAACCACGCGAACCGTCGCTTGAACGCGAGGACAAACAACGCCGCGACGAGCAGCAGGCTGGGGAAGCGCCCCATCCAGCGTAGCAGATAACCCGCCGACGCGCGCAGCAGCGTGAAGCCCGTTGCCTGTGGTGCCTGATCCAGTTCGTTGGCGCGGATCCATGCCTTGGCGTCGTCGTCGAGGATGGGCTGTGACGTCAGGAGATACGCCGCCAGGATCACGCCGGCGACCACGGCGGCGCTGCCTGTGTAGCCGAGGCCCCGCTGCCACCGGCGGGACAGGCGCAGGCCGACGACGGCTGCCAGCGGGGCCAGCACATGCAACCAGCCCGCGGCGATGCAGCCGTGCAGCAATGGCATGGCGGCAACGCAAAGCCCCAGCGGCAGGGACAGGCTGGCGCCCTTGCCGCGCAGCGTGTCAACGAGCAAACGCAGCGCGAGCAGTCCGACCGCCAGCGCGAGCACCTCGGGAAAACCGCCCCAGTCAAGTGTCCGCTGCGCCTGGTTGGCCAACCACGCCAGCGCCACCGCCATGATCGCAGCGGGTACGCGCCGGGCGGCCAGGCGCAGCACGAGAAACAGCCCGGCGATGAGGCTGGCGAACGTAAGCGGTATGACTGCCAGAACTGCGGAGGCGGACGTGGCGCCGGCGGCATCGGCGACGGCGGCAATCACCGCGGCGCCATGGTTGGCACTGCCGAACGGGATTTGTGGAGCAAAGGGCGCCCAGCTCTCGGGAATCCGACCGTGCTCGGTGATCAGCCGCGTGCTGACCATGTAGCGTGAGGCGTCCATGCCGTCGGGCACGTACTTGAACCAGAGCGGCGTGAGGTACGGGAACGCGCCGCCGACGAGCACGGCCGCCGCCAGAATCGCCCGCCGCGAGCGGAGTCGCAGCACGGCCCGCTGCCGCTTGCGCAGCAGCGTGCAGAGGGCCGCCGCCGCCAGGGTGCCGGCCAGCAGCAGGCCGCCACGGAACGGCAGCAGGTAGGCAGCGGCCGACCAGTACGCCGCGCCCAGCAGCAGCGTCGCACACCAGGCGTCCAAGCCGCGCAGCCGGGGCGCCAGGCGCACGAGCACGCTGCCCGGCGCCGCCGAGGCAACAAGCAGTACGACCAGGGCCCAGATATGATCGGCGAACGCCGGCGTGTCGATCATGCGGGCGTGATAACCGCCGCGCGCGGGCGACGCAAGCCGCTACTTCTGGTTCTGGTCCATCGACTCGGGGGAAGCCTGCTGGCCCTTGGTGCGGGGTGGGCGGACCTTGAGGACCGGCGGCGTAATCGAAACCTGGTGGCCGGGTTCGACGCTGCGCGTGAGGAAGACCGAGCCACCGATGATCGACCCGTCGCCGAGCTTGGTGTCGCCGCCGAGCACGATGGCATTGGCATAGATGGTGACGTTGTTGCCGACGGTAGGGTGGCGCTTGTAGCCGCGGATCAGGCGGCCGCGCTCGTCCTTGGGAAAGGAGAGGGCCCCGAGCGTGACGCCCTGGTAGATCTTGACGTGGTCGCCGATCTCGGTGGTCTCGCCGATGACAACGCCCGTGCCGTGGTCAATGAAGAAGCTGCGGCCGATGGTCGCGCCGGGGTGGATGTCGATGCCCGTGAGATGGTGGGCGTGCTCGGTCATGATGCGCGGCATCAGCGGCACGTCCATGCAGTACAGCTCATGCGCGTAGCGGTAGATCGTGATGGCCAGTACCGCCGGGTAGGACAGGAGCACCTCGGCGGTGCAGCTCGCGGCGGGATCGCCATCGAAAGCCGCCTGCACGTCCTGCGAGAGCATCTCGCGCACGTCGGGGATGCGCTCGACGAACCGGCTGGCCAGCTCGGCGGCGTGGTCGCGGCAGGGGGGCGTCGCGGCGCCGGCGTCGTTGCGGTGGTATTCCCACTCGTGACACAGGCAGCGCATGACCTGGTCGGCGAGGTGCTCCCACAGGCGCGGCAGCAATTCGCCGACATGATAGCTGATGTTGTGCCGCGTGAGGCCCTTGCGGCCGATGAAGCCGGGATAGGACAGCTCGAGCAGGAGGTCGCATACCTCGATGATGACCCGCCGGGAAGGCAGGTGCTCGCGGTCGAGGTACTGGGTGCGCTCGTCGGCCTGGTAGCTCTTGACGATCCGCGCCACGAGGCGCGGCAGGGCTTCGCCGAGGTTCTTGGCATCCATGCGATCGCCTCCTGGGCGCGCGTTGTGTGTCGGCCGTGGCCTTCGAGCCGGGACCATGCGGAGCAGTGTCCGACCGTCGTCGCCACCATGTGCGTGCGTTCACCGCACGGACGAATCCCGACTTCGTCGGGACCGGCCCATGCCACCCGAGCACTACATTCTATGCCGCGGCGCCGCGTCAGGTGTTGTGCGGCACGAGACGGCCCCGCGGGTCCGTGCAGCGGATGTCGACCTGATCCAGGCTGTAACCCGGGTCGGGACGGATCGAGATGATCCGGCGGTTGTTCGACTCGAGCTCATGCAGCAGACGCCGCTTGCGGTTCTGCAGCAGGAACGCGACGTCCGGCGACACCGACACCTCGATCGTATGGATGTTGTCCCGCGTGACGGCGAGCTGGACCAGCCGCATCACGTCGAGGGCCACCGACTCGATCGTCTTGACCAGCCCGGTACCGTGGCAGTGGTGGCAGTCCTGGTACACGCTCCGCGTGAGACTGGCCCGCTGCCGTTGGCGCGTGAGCTCGATAATCCCGAACTCGCTGGTTCGCAGCACCTTGGCCCGTTCCTTGTGGTCCTTGAGATTGCGCGCCAGCCGGCGCTCGATATCGCGCCGGTGTGACTCTTGCCGCATGTCGATGAAGTCGCACACCACCACGCCGCCGAGGTCGCGCAGCCGGAGCTGGCGGGCGATCTCGTCGGCGGCCTCGATGTTGATCTTGTAGGCCGTGGTCTCGGCGTCGTCTTCGGTCCGAAAGCGGCCGCTGTTGACGTCGATGGCGACGAGCGCCTCGGTCGGCTCGATCACCAGTGAGCCGCCGGAGTTCAGCGGCACGCGGCGCGAGTGCAGCCGCTCCAGCTCGGCCTCGATGCCGTACTTGTGAAAGATCGGCTGCGGCTTGTCATAAACGCCGATGATGTCGGCGGAGCGCGGGCTGAAGATCGACAGGAAGTCGCGGGCGCGATCGGCGACCTCGGCATCGTCGACCACGATGCGCTCGACGTCGCTGGTGAAGACGTCGCGAATGGTGCGGATGACCAGGTCCGACTCGCGATAGAGCTCGGCCGGGGCGCGCTCGTTCTTCATGCGCTTCTCGACCGCGCGCCACAGCCGCGACAGGTAGGTCAGGTCGCCCTGCAGCTCGCGCTTGGTGCGGCCCATGGCGGCGGTGCGGGCGATGAAGCCCATGCCTTCGGGCAGCTCGAGGTCGGACAGCGTGCCGCGCAGCTTGGAGCGCGCGTCGTCGTCCTCGATGCGGCGCGACACGCCCAGCCGGCCCATGCCCGGCATCATCACCAGAAAGCGGCCGGGGATGCTGAGGTACGTCGACAGGGTCGGCCCCTTGGTGCCGATGCCTTCCTTGGTCACCTGCACGACCACCTGCTGGCCGCGCTTGAGGCAGCGCTGGATCGGCGGCCGGTGCCGGCGCGGCATCTTGTGGCCGACGTTTTCGGTCTGGCCCTGGCCGTTGGGGAAGTACTGGGGATGCAGGTCCGAGATGTGGAGGAAGCCGTTCTTGCCCTGACCGAAGTCGATGAACGCGGCCTGGATGCTGGCCTCCACGTTGGTGACCACGCCCTTGTAGATGTTGCCGACGTGGTTCTCCGATGTGGCCCGCTCGAGGTAGATCTCCTCGAGGCGACCATCGCACAGCACCGCGATGCGGCATTCCTCGCGCGGTACGGTGTTGATGATCATCTCACGCACCACGCCGCTCTTGGCCGCCGACACTTCCTCATCTTCCTCGGCGGCCTTCTCCGCCTCGTCCCGGCGCGAGCGCCGCCCGCGACGGCGCCGCCGCTTGGTCTTCTTCTGCGGCGGGGCGGCTTCTTCGGCGGCTTCCTCTTCGGGCGGCTCGGGCGCCTCGGCCGTGGCCACCCCCGCTTCCTCGTCGTCGCCGGTTTCGGTTTCCACCGGCTCGGGCGGGGGCTTCAGGCCCGCCTTGATCGACTCGGCGGCTGCCAGCCACGGCGTCGGATCGTCGGCGGCCTCATCGGAGGTCGGTTCAGTCTCGACGCGGGTCGCCTCCTCCGGAACGAGGTCGGTCGTGCCGACCGGCTCGTCAAAGTCCGTGTCGGCGGCGCTGTCGGCCTTTGGCTTGCCGCCGCGCTCCGCGGACTTGCCACGGCTCTCTGCCTCGGGGGTATCCTTGCGGCGGCGCCGGCGCAACCGTCGCTTCTTGCTGCGGGACATCGTCTCGCCAGCGGTCTCCGCATCGTCGTCGCGTTCGGGGGCAGCGGGAGCCTCTTCCGCAATGGTCGGCTCGGGCGCGGGCGCGGGTTCCGGCTCGGGCTCGAAGCGCGTTTCCGGCTCGACCACGGTTGCGGCTTCGTCTTGGTCGTCCTCGTCCGAGGATGCCTCGGCGGCACGGGCAGCGAACGGCGGCGGGGCCACGGGCGGAAAGCGGATGACGATCGCACCGTTCTGCTCTTCGACACTGGCGCCGGGGCTGACGGCTTCAGCCGCGCTCGTCCGCGACGCAACCACGCGCGACCCGTCGTCCCCGTTCTGCTCGGTCGTGGTGTCGTCACCGCCGGTTGTCGCCTTGCGTTTGCGACGCGCGGCGGTCTTTCTGCTCGCCTTGGTCGTCTTGCGGCGCCCGGTCTTCTTCTTGGCGGCCTTGGTGGTCGCTTCGCTGTCGTCCTCGTCCGTCCTGAGCGCCTCGAGGTCGGTAGACTCTTCGGCGGAGGTCGCCTTCTTGGTCGTCTTCTTCTTGCGCCGCGTAGCCTTCTTGGTCGTCTTCTTACGCGTCGTCTTCTTTCCGGTTGTTTCTTTCTTGGCCAAAATCGTCCCTTTCGTTTTGCGCGGGCCGGTTGAAGGGCCCTGCGAACAGGTTGTCCCATTGAACGTCGCGACGCCGGACGCAATGCGCGTAGCGCGACGCGGCGAGTCCCAGTTCTGTCAGAATCTCGATGGGGCGAGCACTGCGCTGCTGCTCGACGGCGAGCCGGATGTGCAGCACGTTGCCGTCCACGGCAAGCCCCGTGATGTACGGGCGGATATCGAGTGTGGTCGCCGGCTTCGCCGGACCCTGGTCACGCGCGATCACCAGCGTCTGTGCGGCGAGCACCCCGTCCAGCGTGGCGGCGGCCTGCGTGGCATCGTCCGCCGTCAACGGAATCTCGTACGTGACCTGCGTGGCATGCGGCACGCGCTTGCCGTCGGCGGGCTGGACGCGCCGCAGCGGGCATGCCGGCGGGAGCGCGCCGTGCAGCTGCGCGGCCAGTGCTGCAGGATCGGACGGCGCCGACAGCGTGACGAGCGCCAGCTGGTCATCGGCGGCGGTGCCGAGCCGCCGGGGCAGCGGCACGGTCAGCTGGGGCAGCGGATTGAAGCCCTGCGAATACGCCAGCGGCCAACGGGCCCGCACCAGGGCCCGGTGCAGCATGCGCAACTCGTCGTGATGCGACAGGTAGCGCAGCTCACCGTCCACGCCATAGTGGAGGGCGACGCGCGGGCGCGGCGGCGTGGCAGCCGGGCTGCGCTCCTCGGCCGGACCCTGATCGGCGTGATGCTCGGTGGGGACGGCCATCATGACTCGTCCTCCGGGTCGAGCGTGCGCAGCTCGTCGCGCAGGTAGTTCAGCACCTGGCGGTCCGAGTCGAACTGCATGATCTTCCGCGCGATGAACTCGCAATGCTCGATGGTCGTGTGGCGGATTACGCGCTTGATCGACGGAATGTCGACCGGCGCCATCGAAAGCCGCCGCATGCCCAGCCCCAGCAGGAGCTGGCAGTAGATGGGCGAGCCCGCCATTTCGCCACAGAGACTGACCGGGACCTCACGGCGGTTGGCGGCGCGGATGACCTGGTGAATCAGGCGGATGACCGCGGGGTTGTGCGACGAATAGAGGTGCGCCACGCGTTCGTTGGAGCGGTCGACGGCCAGCGTGTACTGTGTCAGGTCGTTGCTGCCGATGCTGAGGAAGGACGCTTCGCGGGTGAAGCCGGCGGCCAGCAGGGCGGCCGCGGGCGTTTCGACCATCATGCCGACCGGGATGTCGCGGCGGAAGGGGATGCCTTCCTCCTCGAGGTCTTCCATCACGTCGGCGAGGGTGGCCTTGGCCTGGCGCAGCTCCATGACGGTTGCGATCATGGGGAACATGATGCGCATGTTGCCCTCGACCGAGGCCCGCAGGATCGCCCGCAGGTGCGTCTTGAACATGTCCAGGTGCAGCAGGCAATACCGCAGCGAGCGCAGTCCCAGAGCCGGGTTGTGGTCGTGCTGCGGCCCCATGGCGGGGGCGAGCTTGTCGGCACCCAGGTCGATCGTGCGGATCACCACGGGCTTGTCGCCGGCCGCGTGGGCGACCGCCCGAAAGGCCTCGTACTGCTCTTCCTCGGTGGGGATGCGGGCGGACGAGAGAAACAGCAGTTCGGTGCGGTACAGGCCGATCCCCTCGGCGCCGGCGCCCATGGCCGCCTCGGCCTCTTCGGGCACCTCGATGTTGGCCAGCAGCTCCACCGCCGTGCCGTCCTGCGTGATCGCCGGCTCGTCACGCAGTGCCTGCAGCCGGGTGGCCATGCGCTCGTAGTTCTCGCGGCGGGTCTCGTAGCTGCTGAGGGTCTCCTTGTCGGGGCTGGCGACCACGACGCCATTGGTGCCGTCCACAACCATCAGCTCGCCGCCGGAGACGTCTGCCGTGATGTCGTTGAGTGCGACCACGGCGGGGATGTTCAGCATGCGGGCGATGATGGCCATGTGGGACGTCTGTCCGCCGACGTTCATGGCGAAGCCGAGGATGTGGCGGCGGTCGAGGGAGACGGCCTGCGAGGGCGTGATGTCGTGTGCGACGATGATAACGGGCTCGGTGAGGCGGGCCATGTCCTCGCGCACGCGGCCGAGCACGTGCCGCAGCACGCGTTTCTCGATGTCGTAAAGGTCGCGGACGCGCTCCTTGAGGTAGGGGTCGGCCACGCTGCGGAACATGCGCTGCCGCTGGTTCATGATGTGGCCGAAGGCGTAGGCGGCGGTGAAGTGGCGGCGTTCGATGAGCTCGACGACGCCGTCGCGGAGCTTGGGGTCGCCGATGAACTGCTCGTGAAAGGCGAAGATGGCGGCGGTTTCGTCGCCGAGCTTGCGCGCAGCAGCGAAGCGGAGCTCGCTGACCTCCTGGTGCGAGGCCTCGAGGGCGGCGTCGAGGATGCGCACTTGCGCAGGCACCTGGGCCGCGTCGATCGTCCGGTGCGGAATGCGGTATTCCTCGGTGTCCAGGACGAGAGCGGGCCCGATCGCCACCCCGGGCGATGCGTTAATCCCTTTTTTCGTGATCATTGGCCGCGATGACCGCGGCGTTGGCAGCCGCGCTTGGGTGGCTGCTTCATGCCGTCTTCGTGTTAAACAAGTGTTTCGTTACTCACAAGGTTCGCCAAAGCCCGATTCCACGAGCCCGGCCAGCGCCGACACCATCTCCTCGGCGTCGTCGCCATTTGCTACCATCTTGACCTTGGTGCCCTGCGTGGCGACCAGCATCAGCATTTCCATCGGGCTGCGCCCGTCCGCCTGCCGGTCTTCACAGTGTACGGTGAGCCCGGCGGCGAAACGCTGCGCGACGTCGACAAACTGCATGATGGGCCTGAAGTGCAGGCCCTCCTTGTTCGGAATCACAACTTCTCGTTCCACCGCCACGCGTGGTTCCATCCGGCTGGTTGTTTCGGCGCGTCCGGCCAATCGTTCACTCATGCTACGAGCGTCTTCTCGTCCGCCTCCTTCAGCAGGTCGTAGACCTTGTCATTGCTGTCCGATTGCAGCATGAACTTGCGAAAACGCTCTTGCTGAAGATGACGGAATACCAGGTCCATCGCGCGCAGATGCTCGTCCGGCTGCTCCTCCGGGCTGACAATCAGGAACACGATGTGCACCGGCTGGCCATCCAGAGACGAGAAGTCGATCCCCGCCGGACTCCGGCCGACCGAAGCCACCACCCGGCTGATGCCGGCGACCTTCGCGTGCGGGACCGCAACACCCTTGCCGAACCCCGTCGTGCCGCGCGTGCGCTCACGGGTGATGATCGACCGCACGATACTGTCGACCGAAGCCGAATCCAACAAACCGCCGTCGGCCAGTGCCTGAACCAATTCGCGAATCACCCCGTTTCGGTCGCTCGACGACAACTCGGCAATCACTGAACTGGGCTGCACCAGATCCAACAGCTTCATGTAGGTCTCCGCTCGTCGCGCCGCATCAGGTCGGCATGGTCTCGTTCGATCCGCGCGGCGGGTGCTTGCGATTGCGGTGCTTCTGCTTGTAACGCCGCAACTGCTCCTCGATTTTGTCCATCAGAAGATCGACGGCGGCATACGCATCCGCATCTTCTTCCTTCGCCACGAAAGGCTGTGGCGCGCCGGCGGCGTGGACAATCATCTCTGCCGAGTGCAGCCCCTCTTTGCCGTCGAGCACGACCTCAACCGACTGGATCCGGTCCAGCAGCCGCGGGAGCCGTTCGGCCTTCTGCTCACAGTACTCCCGCAGGGCTTCACCGACACCCATGTGTCGCCCGGAAACCGTCACCTGCATAATCGCCTCCTGCGCTGGGATCGCCGATTGGCGCCGGGCCGCGTCCTGCGGCCGCCATCTGATTCCCACGTCGCGTCCACCACCCCGACAACCGACCCCCAGGGGCCGCCCCCGCGGCCGGGACCGCTGCCCCATGCTCGTCGCTGCCGATGCCGGACGCCTGACAGTTGCCGGAATGTAGTCGATCATCGGTACTTACGTCAAGCAGCCCCGGCATATGGCGGCTTCACTCAGGAGCGATAACGACGCCGGGCCCGACTTCGCGGGCGGCGGTCGATCCCCAGGGGCGCGCGGAGCGGGCGGTCGGGGTCGCAATGGTGGGCTGGGATGGGGGGTTACAGCGTGCGGGTGGTTTCACGCGCGACGAGCTGGGGCGCGACACGCGTCGTCTCGGGAGCATCCTGACGCAGCTTCATGACGCGCTGCACCATGGTCTCGAGCGCGCGGCGGCCGATCTCTTCGCCGCAGAAGTCGATCGTCGTGAGGCTCGGCGCGATGCGGGCACCGGCGAATTCGTTGCCCTGACCCATGATCGCGATGTCGTCGCCGGGACGCCGGCCATGACCGCGCACGAGGCCCATGATCTCGATCGCGAGGTAGTCGTTGCTGGCCGCGACGGCGCGGAGATTCGCGAGGCGGTCGACCAGCGGTTGCAGACGTTCGCTGGCGCCGGTCTCGACATGCAGGGTGACTTGCTCGGGATCGATCCCGGACCCGCGGCAGACCTCCTGGAAGCCGGCGAGGACGCGCTCCGCCGTCGGGGTGCCGCCTTCATGGACATAAGCGACGTCCGTGGCGCCGTTGCGCAGCACGTGTTGCGCAACAAGGCGGCCCGCCTCGACATAGTCGGGCGAGATCACATCGCAGGTGACGTCGGGCAACGGATCAGGCGAAACCAGCGGCCGCGCTTCCATCACCTCTTTGAGACGCCGGCCGAGCGTATCGGGCAGCGTGGTCGACAGCAGCACGCTGTCGACACGTTCATTGGCGACCATGCAGAGATATTGAATCGCTGATTCGGCGTCGTGGCCGAGTTCCGTTACATACACTGCGAAGCGATGGCCCTGCGCACTGGCAAGAACACCGCGAAGGAAAGCGCCGGAATACCCCGAGCGCAGATCATCCACGACGACAGCGACGGCGTCGCAGCGCCCGGTCGCGAGCGACCGCGCGGCGTGACTGGGGACATAGTTGAGTTGACGACAGGCTTCGAGCACGCGCTGCTTGGTCTGGACGCTGATATCGGGACGGTTATTAAGAGCACGGGAGACAGTGCCACGGGAAAGACCCGTATGGCGACTAATATCTTCGATGGTGATTTTACTCATTAGCCGTCCAACCCGTAAACGGTCCCAAGCGCATGCAGGACTGCCTCGCGCGATGAGTTCTTATGTACCGGTCCCGACGCTCGCGAGTCCCATTTTATCCGAAATTCTGTCCTGATCAATGATGTATTATCGGGTTTTTGCGGTTATCCGACCAAAAAATGTAACCGCGCCCGAACAGTCGAAACTGTCCGGGCGCGGTTACGAAAGGCCGAGACGCGCCGGGGGACCGGCGGGATCGGATCTGCAAGCTATGGCCTGAAAAGCTCTTGCATCAACTGCGGCCCATCCTGAATACCGATCTGGCTCAGCCCAGGCAGCGGGGCGAGCGGTGCGATCTCGAAATTCAGTGTGCCGTCGGTGACCTGGGTTTCATCCTCGGTCATCAGGTCCGCCGCCACGCCGGTGGTCTCGCGCAGACCGCACAGAAGACCGACATGATGCGCCGCCGCGTTGCCCAGCGCCGTGCCGATGGCCACCTCGTTCGTCAACGTCCCCGGGAAGTCGGCCAACATCTGATCCGCGGCGATGACCGCCATGCCGGTAAGTGTCTCGTTGCGCGGATCGATGAAGCCCGTCAGGCCGTAGAAGCGCAGCGCGTTTGCGCTCACGGTGTTCACCAGCACGCTGCCGCCATCGAAGTACACCGTAATGTGCGGTTCGGTCGGCTCGGTGTCCCCCGCATTGGACGAGGTGATCTCGAAGTTGTAAGGCGCGAACAGCGCGTTCATCCGCGTGAGCGTGTTCTGTGCGATCACGTCCGCGTCGAACGGATCGAGCGCGAAGGCGTCCAACTGGAATTCCGGCGAGCCGGAGACGGCGATGGTGTCGTAGTTCGTGCCCGTCCAGTTGAGGAAGACGCGTTGCTTGCGCGGCAGCGAGTCGTTGGCGAAGTCGCGTTGAATCGAGATGTCCACCCCGGGCACCACCTGGCCGGGGGGCGCGTCGAGCACCACGTAGTAGTGCTGGCTGTTGTGACCGATGACCAGCTTCGAGTTCGACGAGAAATACACGGGCGAATCGAAGAAGCCCAACTGCCCCAGCATGGTGCGCGAGAACATCGAGCCGTACCACGCGAACAGCTTCTCCTGCGCGTCGAGGATCATCAGGCTGTATTCGTCCTGCTGATAGCTCGCGCCATAACCCGGCACCGTAAGCAACGCGAGGTACAGCCGGTCGCCGGTGTTGAGCGGCCCAATGTCGAAAATCTGGCGGTTGGGCGTCGGCGGTAGCGCCACCTGCCAGTTCTCGTCACCGGCGGGGAGCAGCGGCAACGTGGGCGTGTCACCACCGATCGTCGCGGTGTAGTCGTCGACGATGTGGATGTTCGCGTCGGCGTAGGTCCGCGTGGGGTCGGTGCGGTCGGTGTCGAGTTCGGCCCAGAGCCGGTAGGTGCCCGTCGGCACGTCGGTGAGGTAGAGCGCGGTCGGCACCGATAGATCCAGATCCGAGAATACCGGCACGCCGAGGTTCGTTCGCGTGCCGAGCTGGATGTCGTTGTCGTTGGCGGGGTCCGTGTCCTCGTCGAGCCCCGCGGTAATCGTGTACGGTACGCCGGGGGTCACGTCGTAGTTGGCCAGCACCCACAGACGCGATTCTGCCGAGCACACCAGGTTTTCGACATTCGAGCTGGGCGAGGCGAACGAGATCTCCGGCTGCGGGATGCCCACTTCGATAATCCGCTCGGCGGTTCCGCTGATGCCGGTGGCGTCCGTCACGGTGAGCACGACACGGTAGGTGCCGGGCGTGGCGTACGTGTGGGGCACGATCGGCAGGATCTCGCTGGTGCCGTCGCCAAAGGTCCAGCGATAGCGCAATACGTCGCCCTCCTCGGCGTCCGGATCGAAGGAGGCGGAGGCGTCGAAGTTGAACGTCGCCGGCGCGTTCGCGGCGGAATCGCGGTCGAGGTTGATAACCGCGACGGGCCGGTCGGTAACGAGCACGGTCACGGTCCGCGTCGCCCTGGCGCCGTCGTCGTCGGTGAGGGTCAGCGTAACGTCGAATTCGCCGTTGCTGCGGAAGGTGTGTGACGGGGAAATGCCCTCGACGGTCGTCCCGTCAGCGAAATCCCATTCGCGTCTGACGATCACGCCGTCGTCAATGCTGTCCGATGAATCAAATGCTACGGTGAATGGCGCGACACCCCGCGGTGGATCGGGGACGACCGATACGTTTACGGTCGGCGGCAGGTTGAAGATCGTGCTGCCCGACGTGAGGCCGCCGCCGCCCGTTTGCAGCGGGTTGCAGCCAGCGAGATTGAACGGCAGCAGCAGGACGCAGGCGGCCAGGCCCGCCAGGGCGAGCACAAGTGTCTTACGCATCCGGAACTCCTCGGTTATCGCGCTTTGAACGTTCTCAGGCACTTAAGTATGGGCGGGACCCGGAGTCGCATCAAGACCCCCGCCGCGCTATACTCTTGACAACGTCCGCACAATGCACCGGACGCGGACGCTCGGGAAGGCTGGCGATGAAGTTTTCACGACACACCATCACGCTTACGGTCCTTACGCTCCTCATCGTGGCCGGCTGCCCCCGCACCGGCTCCGACCCACGGGTCCCCGGCGGCACCACCACCACCGGCGACGGCGGCACGACCGCCACCGGCGGCGGCTCGAGCGGCACCAGTTCCGGCGACGGCGGCATCACGCTATCGGACGCTCTGACCACGACCTTCCCGGACTGTGAGGAGCCGGACAACGCCGCGTATCTGCGGGCCGAGGTCCTGCGGCTGGTCAACCTGGAGCGGACGCGGGCGGGGCTCGACGCATTGTCGCAGGACGACACGCTCGAGCGACAGGCAACGGTCTATGCCTGCGAAATGATCCAGTACGACTTCTTCGCCCACGACAACCCCGTCACCGGGACCTCCCTGTCGGATCGGGCCGAGCAGTTCAACTACGAATACTGGATCGTCGGCGAGAACCTGGCCGCCGGCCAGACCACCCCCGCCAAGGTCGTCAGCGACTGGATGAACAGCCCCGGGCACCGCGAGAACATCCTCAACCCGGCGTTCACGGAGCTGGGCGTGGGCGTGCGCACCGGCGGGTCATATGGGACCTATTGGGTGCAGGAATTCGGCCGCCCGCTCGACGCGGGGCCCTACGAGGGCTCATAGCCGCGCGGCACGTCAGCCGCGGTCTGCAGCACGACGTTATCAGCAGCGAGGGGATTCTCGGGGGGCTGCTTCCCGTAACAACCTGCCCGGCGCCGCCTGACGCCTGCTGGCGCCGCGCGCGGGTTGAATCGGGCCGCGCTGTCCGCGTATGTAAGGGTTGGAAGCATGGCTGCGTCCGCCGGCGGCGGGACGCGGTCCCCGGTGTATTGCGCGAACGCCTTAGGAGGCGGAAAGATGCTCTTCGTCTGGACCCCACAGCGTGTCCGCATCGCGGTGTATTTCATTGCCGCGTACATCGCCCTCTGCTAGTGTCAGTGACGGACGCCGCGCTCGTGCTGTGGAGCGAGCGCGGCCGGTCCGCACGCAGACAACGGCCGAGGCGCGACGATGAAACGGCTTGATATTGACGAACTGGCCCCCTGGATCGAGGTGCGGTTCGATCCCGCCAGCGGACCGGGCGGGCAACACGTCAACAAGGTAAGCACGCGCGCCACGCTGCTGTTCGATTTCCAGCAGTGTCCGGCGTTTTCCGCGCGCCAGCGCAGCCGGATCGAACGCCGCTGCGCGTCGCGGCTGGCGCGGGACGGACGGCTGCGCGTGAGCTCGCAGCAGAGTCGTAGCCAGGCCGACAACCGGGCAGCGGCCGAAGCGCGGCTGGTGGCGATTCTGCGTGAGGCGCTGCACGTGCCGAAGAAGCGCGTGCCGACGCGGCCGACCGCGGGTTCGCAGCGCCGGCGCGTGAAGGCCAAGCGCCAGCGCGGCGACCTCAAGCGCCAGCGCCAGTCGCGCCCGGGGCGGGAGGAGTAGGGGCCTTACTCCAGCGCCTGCTGCAGGCCGGCGAGGTCGGCCAGGTCGACGTCGCTGTCGCGCGTCGGGAAGTCGAACGGGCGGCACGGGAACTCGTCGCAGGGGTTGCCGGGTCCGGTGAGGCAGTCGGCGATGGCGGGCCAGTCGCTCGCGTTCACCACACCGTCGCTGTTGGCATCGCCGGAGCGCCGCGCAAAGACGTCAATCTCCACGATGACGGGGGCGCCGAACGCCTTCTGGCGGCCATCGAGGTCCTGTGCCTGCGTGTCGGGACAGTTGTTCTGATAGCCCTGCGTCTCGTTGAACTTGCCCTGGTAGGGATCGAGAAACGTGTCGCCGTGCGTCACGTCGTAGAACACGAGGCGCAGATTCGTGGCCGACGTCACCAGCGTGCCCGCCACCGGCGCATGGACGCGGGTATAGCTCGCGCCGTACGTGCCGGCGTTCTCGTCGCCGAACTCACCGGCCTTCACGCCGCGAACGAGCGGGGCGAACGACGCACCGCCGTCGGTGGACACGTAGACGTCGTAGTGCTGAAACACGCGGCCGTCGGCGCCGGCGTTGGCGGCGAAGACGACGAGTTCTCGCAAGTCCGTGGGCTGATCGAAGTCATACCGCAGTACGTTGGCGGCCTGAGCAAAGTCACGCAGCACGACGCCGGGGTCGCTTGCGCCGTCCGTGAACGCCGGCAGGTGGGCGGCCGGGCTGGGGTCGCCGTAGCCGTGCCAGAACCCCGGCACCGGACTGTCCCATTGCACTTGGAGGCACAGGCTGGAGCTGAAATCGTAGGCGTAGACATCGTTGTCGGGGTCGACGTCGCCACTCTCGAACGCGGCGAGGCGGCCGTGGAGCAGGTCGTTGTCCGCGACGTCGCGGCTGAGGCCGGGGACGTCGCTGGCAAACTCGTATTCGGTCTCGATGCCAGCCGGGTCGGCGGCAGGCGTGCCCCAGACCTCGAACTCGGGCAGGCGCGCGATGCCGTCGGCTTCGCAGGCGTCGGTGATGTGCAACCGGACGTGCCGCATGAGTGCCGGGTTTTCGAGCGGCAGCAAGTTGACGGGCTCGCGATTCGTGTTGCTGACATCCAGCAGGGTGGTCCAGGGGCCACTGGCGGCGGGCGCGGTCTGGATGGTGAACGCAGTGGTGTTGTAGTGGTCGGGTTCGTGGTTCAACTCGGCGTGCGACACGCGGAACTCGTGGACGACATACCAGTCACCCAGGTCGAGTGTCAGCAGGTGATCATCGGCCGGGCTCAGCGCGGTCCACTTGGTAAACGGGGTGCCGTCGCAGGCATACGCTGCAACTTCGTAGGGCGGCAGCTCGTTCGACGCGGTGACAGTCGCGCTTAGCGCGGCGTTTTCAAGCGCGTCGCTGGTCATGCCGCGGTAGCGGTAGAACAGCGGCTTGCGCGTGTGGCTCTCGTCGACGGTGCCAAAGTACTCGCGGGTCTCGGGCGATCCCAGGTCGAAGTCCTTGTAGCAGAACAGGAACGTCTTTTCGACATACGGGCCGAAGTCGTCGCCGTAACTCAGAGCCTGCGTGATATCGAATGCGTGCTCGAAGTAGTCGGCCTGCAGCCACTCGTTGTAGCTGGGTTCGCCGCCGGGGTTGACGCTGCTGTGGGCGGTCGGCGAGCTGTTCCAGCCGTACTCGGTGAACCAGATGCGCTTGTAGCCGTCGCCGTAGAGGCGCAGCAGCCGGGCCATGCCGTAGTAGGCATTCATGTAATAGTCGAGGTAGTTGTCGGGGTCCCAGGTCCAGTGGTAGGGATGCTGCCCGAGAATGTCGAACGGGTAGATGCCGTGGGCGGCATGATAGTCCTGGAAGTAGGTCGAATCGTACACCTGCTGCATGTACGTGTACGTCGGCGTCCAGAAACCGGTCAGCCCGCCGAGGATTACGGTCGCTTCGTGGTCGGCGGCCTTTATGGCGGGATAGGTGATGGCCATCATCCGGCCGAACTTCGCCGCGGGCATGCCGCCAAGCGAATCCGGCTCGTTCCAGACCTCCCAGAACTTGATCGGGCCGGAGGGGAAGTCCTTGTAGTGGTCGACGACCTCGATGCAACGATCGCGGAAACTGTCCTGCCACCAGTCCTCGGCCCAGAAGCTCGAATCGCCGTAGTAGTACTTCGTCTGATAGGTCAGCAGCCCGAGCACCTCCAGGTCGTAGGCGTTGGCCCGGTTGATGATCTCGTCATACCAGGGGTACGGAATGGTATCGCCGCTGGCGATGAACTCGACGCGAATCCACCTCACGCCCATGTCGTGCAGGTGCCGTGCGACCTGCTCGGTGAAGGTGACCTGGTTGTTGTAGACCGGGGCGCCGATGCTGATGCCGAAGTGCTCGGACAGATCCTGCGCCCGGGCAGCGGGCGCGGCACAGCCGGCCAAACCAATCGCGATCCCCAACAACACGGTTCGCGCAACGACCATCATGGGCTCCTTTCGGGGCACTGAACCTCCGCTTCGTGCGGTTTCACTCGCGTTCAATACGTCCTGGGGAGGCGGGGTGGCAGTCGGACCCCGTTCCCAGCGCATCAGTCAATTATAGGGCACAGCCGCATGGCCTTCCGGGCCGTGTGCCGCCGCCGATTCCGGCATGGGGCTGCTACGGTCCGGTCAACGCCGCCGCGAAGCCGGCCAGATCGTCCGTGTCGACATCGCCGTCCTCGTCGAAGTGTGCCCACAAGCAGCCGCCGGTAGCCTGTGTAGCCGTGCCGGTGAAACAGGCCTGGAACGCGGCCACATCGGCCAGGTCCACGGTTTCGTTCTCATCGAAATCGCCACGCGTGATGGCGTTGAGTTCAAACTCGAGAATCCGGGCGTACGCATCGCGGCCCGGATCGAGCACGTATAGTCGCAGGTGCTGCCGCGCCAGGGGCACGTTGAACGTCCGCGGCGTGTGGTTCGCCGTGTTGTAGACCATGTCCTCGATCGTCCATGGGCCGGTGGCGGTGGGGGCGCTTTCCAGGAACCAAGACTGCGTGTTGTAGAGTTCGAAGCCGGCGCCGGCCATGCCGGTGTGATACACGGTGTAGCCGGACAGCATTCGGAGCTCGTCGAAGTCGAGCTGCAGCCAGTGCACGGGTGCCCCGCCACCGCTGTTCCAGCGACTGCCCCATTCGATCACGCCATCGACCACCGCGGGTGCCGTGTCGTCGCCCGAGTCGACGCTGAGCGTGGACTGCGGCGCGATATTCGCGCCGGGCGGCGGAGCGGCCTGTGCGCGCGGCGGGTGCCCGCCCGGCGACGGCTGCGCCGTGGGCAGATCGAGCGTGCAGGCATACTGGAACGCGTCCCACACGTCGTTGTCGGGGCCGGGGTCGCCGATGGTGTGCAGGTAACCGAGCGAATACTGGTTCCAGACCGCGTCGTCGTACTGGTAGATGAACCAGCAGGCGGCGCTGATCGGATGGGCCCGCGGCCGCTGATTCCACGCGTGCAGGTCGACGAAGGCGCCGTGCAGAAACTGGGCGGTGTTCGCTTCATCACTGGGCTGCGACAGCGACGTGGCGCGGTTCCACTCCGTGATGTACACGGGCTCGTCGTGAAAGCCGTAGTGTTCGATCACGCAGATCTGCGCGAGGTAGCCGCCGAGGAGGTCCTGCCGCGCCATCGGTGCCGGGAACCACGGCGCGCCGTAGGCATGAATCGCGAACCCGTCGAGGTCCGTCTCGTCGATGGCGGCGCACATGCGCGCGAGGTATTCGGAGCCATCCGTATGCCGCGCGAAGCCGTCGGCCGGCCCGGGCGACACCGGTCCGAGCAGCACGATCTGTTCGCCGAGCGAGCTCGGCACCGCCTTGATCGCGTCACGAATCTGCACGAAGGCGGCGACGTATTCCTCCGGCGTGAGCACGTCGCCGTCGTATTCGGCGAAGAGGTTCATCTCGTTGCCGACGTGCCAGATGTGAACGGTGTCACTGAGCACGGTGGCGGCCTGGGTGACCTTGGTCAGGTAGTCGGCCATGTCATAGTCCGGCGCCTTGGGGATGGCGAAGTCCCACTGCGGCTGGATGCGACAGATGATGGTGTGGCCCTGGGCCACCATGTGGTTGAAGCGCACATCGCGCTGGTGCACCGCACCCCACCACGGATCGCTGTCGGTCAGCACGACCTCCAGCGAGTAGATCCCCTTGCCGCCGGTCATCGTCTCGACATCGCTCTGGGCCGGGTCGCCGTAGAAGTGGATGCCATACAGCCAGGGGGCGTCGGCGGCCGCGGCTGACACGAGTGAAGCGGCGACGACCAGCAGCGCGACGCACGCTCGGCGCAGACATGAAGCGTTTCGGGTGTGGAGCGTCCATCCAGCGCGCATGCTGTGCCAGTCCTTGCAGGGTGCTCGGGCCATTCGCGTTATCGGGCGGGCGCATGGGCGCCACCCGCACCTACAGGATAGGGCGAACGCCATCGCGACTCAACGGAATTCCACGCGTCGCGGCCACGCGGAGCGGATTGCAAAGGTCCTGATTGAATGGACGCGGGCCCGGCGTTGCGGTTTGACACGCTTCGTACGGGGTTCTAGCTTGTTGCCGGGCTGATAAACCGAGGTGCCAGGCGATGATTGATCGAGGCGTGTTCGCGAGCGTGCCGGCGGGGACGAACCTGCCCAAGGCGGTCAACGCGATTGTCGAAATCCCCAAGGGGCGGCGCAGCAAGTTCGAGGTCGACGTCGAGACCGGACTGATACGGCTGGACCGCTACCTGTACTCGTCGAGCCACTACCCCGGCGACTACGGCTTCATTCCACAGACACTGGCCGAGGACGGCGACAACCTCGACATCCTGGTCATGGTGAACGAGCCGACGTTCAGCGGGTGTCTGATCCAGTCACGCGTCATCGGCCTCTTCCGCATGATGGACCGCGGGCAGCACGACTACAAGGTGCTCGCCGTGCCCAACTCCGATCCGCTCTTTGCCGAGTTCCAGGACCTCCAGGACGTGCCGCAGCACTATCTGCGCGAGGTCGAGCATTTCTTCGCGAGCTACAAGCTGCTCGAGGGCGTCACCACGGTGACGGACGGCTGGGACGACGCCGACGCCGCCTGCGCCGAAGTGCACGCGTCGGTCGATCGCTACATGGCCGAGCTGGCCCGGCGGGCCAAGAGTCAGTTCCGCTAGCTGCGGCACCACTGCCAGATCGTCGGATTGCGACGCGGGGGCGACGGCAGGGGCCTTTCCCGCCAGCACGCGCAGGGCTACGCTGCCCGGCATGTCCGGCGCGACCACGAAACCGCCGCTGCGCGTTGCCCTGCTGGTCACCGATCTCGAGCCCGGCGGGACGCCGTTACGCATGGCGCGGCTGGCACGCGAGCTGCACGAGCGCGGCGTCGACGTGCACGTCGGCTGCCTGGCGCCGCCAGGGCCGGTGAGTGCGGCCCTGGAGCGCGACGGGGTTTCGACGTTCGCCTGTGGAGCGCACGGGCCACGCGACCTGGAGGTGCTGGTCCGGCTGAGCCGCCACCTGCGGCGCATCCGGCCCGACCTGGTCCACGCCACGTTGACGCATGCCAATGTCGCAGCCCGGGTCGTCGGGGCGTGGTGCCGGATGCCGGTGGTGACGTCGACGGCAACCGTTGAGGTGGAGCGCGGCTGGCACCGGACCGTCGAACGGCTCACGCGTGGCCTCGATCGCGGGCACATTGTCAACAGCCGGACGCTGGCGGCGCACGTGGTGGCGGCGTTCGGTCGGGTGCCCGACCGGGTGTTTCAAGTGCCGCCGATGCTGAGCCGCCGGGTCGTGCCCCTCGATCGCGCGGCGGCCCGCGCGGGATTGGGACTGCCGGCCGGTGCGTTCGTGGTGGCCTGGGCCGGGCGGTTCGATCCGGTCAAGCGGGTCGAAATCGTCGCGGCATGCGCGGAGCGGATGGGCGGTGCCGACACACGGTTCCTGCTGGCTGGCGACGGACCACTGCGCAGCGCGATCGAGACGCTGGTGCGTGCCGGGCCGGCGGCGGATCGGGTGCAGCTGCTGGGCTGGCAGGACGACCTGACGCCGGTGCTGTCGGCGGCGGACGTGTTCCTGTTTCCGTCGTTAACCGAGGGCATGCCCAACGTCGTGCTCGAAGCGCTGGCCTGCGGCGTGCCGGTGGTCGCGAGCGACATCCCCGTGCTGCGCGAGATCGCGGGTGACGACGAGCACGTGGCGCTGGTGACGGTGGACGATGTGGGAGCCTACGTGCAGCGGCTGCACGAGCTGGGGGCCGACCCGGTGCGGCGCGCCGCGCGGAGCCGGGCGGCGCGGCGGTGGGCGAACGCGCATCTGCGTCCGGGGGCGACGGCCGACGCGGTGCTGCGCGTTTACCGGCAGGTGCTGGGCGGAGGCGCCGCGCCGGGCAGGGCACCCTGACAGGCGCTGTTGCCGCGCACGCTAGCTGTTGAACACCGACTCCTCGCCGTCCTGGGCGGCGCGATCGGCAGCTTCCCAGCCCATCATGAACGAATGGTCCATGTTGCCGACTTCGTAGCGCCACGCACCGAAACGCCCACGCGACAGGATGTCCATTTCTTCGAGCGCCGGCTGAAGCACCGCCAGACCAGTATCCCGCCGCTTGGACGGGATCGGATAGGAATAGTCGATGTCGAACAGCCAGCGATCGACGACCTTGTCGCGGTCGGCCTCTTCGATGAGCCCCGCGTTGATGCACCCCTGGATGGTCTCTTCGACGATGCTGTCCTTGTTCTCGGGCTTGTGCTCGCTGTAGCTCGTCTCGGCCATGAGCGACGAGTAGCGCTTATCGTCGCCGTTGGGCACGTTGTTGGGCGAGTAGTTGTGGAAGAACGTAATCCGATAGAACGGGCAGTTGTCCTCGGGGTAGTACGTCCAGCACTTCGTGGTTGGCATGGGCTTGTCCAAACCGATGCCCACGACATAGCCGCCGCTGAGCTTCAGGTCCTTGGCGGCTTCGACCAGTTGCGGCTTCGCTGGCTTCAGCAATGCCGCCAGCTTGTCCACCGGCATCGTGTTGATGAGCGTGTCGTACTTGTCGGTCTGCCCATTGGCGAGCTTGATCGTCTTGGCGACGGTGTCGATCTCGACGATCTCGGCGTTGTAGGCAATGCGCTCGGCCAGTGGTTTGGCGCCGCGGCGATAAATCTCGCCCGTGCCGCCGTGCAGCGGAAAGCTGAACTTGGCATTGGGCCCCCAGGCGACCTCGTCCTTCTGCTCGAGGACGTTGCGCAGCACTTTCTCGAGGTTGACAACCGATACGCGCTCGGCGATCCAGCCGGCGTCCATGAGCTTCGGCGGGGTTGCCCAGACTTTGTAGTTGTAGGGCATCATGAAGTACTTGGCGATGCCCTTGCCGAAGATGGAGTAAATCCAGTCCTCGAAGTTGTCCTTGCTTGGCTGGCCGCCGAACACCTCCGCCAACCCGACCAAGCACTCGAGGGCGGCGTCGGTGGGCAGGTGGCGAATGTTGTTCTGGAAGGGGTACGGCACCCACTTGTTGAAGATGCGTATCCAGCATTCGCGCTCGTGCTCGACGGTCTCATCGCCAAGCGTGCCTTCGAGGAACTCGTCGAACGGCTTGTAATGGCTGAAGATCACGTGGCCGCCGATGTCCCAGGTGAACCCGGCGTCGGTCGTGAAGCTG
Source organism: uncultured Planctomycetales bacterium (assembly GCA_964448675.1). Classification (GTDB taxonomy): domain Bacteria; phylum Planctomycetota; class Phycisphaerae; order UBA1845; family Fen-1342; genus CAYUZU01. The sequence goes on along the minus strand of CAYUZU010000002.1, from coordinate 238,217 downwards.
CGGCCGAGACCGCCGGCCTCCGCGTGCCGCTCGTAAATCTGCCAGTTGTCGTAGCCGAGTTTGTGCAGTCGCGTGCCGGCGCCCAGGCCGGTCGGGCCGGCTCCGATGATGACGATTCGTTTGGACATGTCGAAAGTGCTCGGTTGATCAGTTCTCAGGTGTCAGTAGGGCGGGATTCACCCGCCGAAACTCAGCAGGCAAAGCCCGCCCTACCCTTCGTCGCTGCGTGGCCACGTCGCTCCTGCTAGAAGCCGTACTTCGCCTTGATCTTCTTGACCTGGTCGAAGTCGACCCAGTCGTTATCGAGCATGTGCTGGATGCTCGGGATATAGCGATCGTTCATGATCTGCGTGCTCTGCATCGGCTGATCGGCCCGCTCGGGGATGTACGGGAAGATCGACAGGTTCGGAAAGACCTTGGTGTTCAATGTCTTCAAGTCGTCGATCGTCAGGTCGGCCACCTTGCGGTTCAGCGTGGCATAGCCCACCAGATTCGTCGCGATCGAGTACAGAATCGCCTGTTCCTTGAGGTTGTCGTTCTTCTTGTCGATGCGGCTGCGGTTGCTGCCGACGATTGCCACCGGGCCCTGGCCGGCCGCCTCGAGATCGGCGAAGTACATCGCCGTCGTCGTGTCGACGAACGAGCGCGTCGTGTGCACCTGTTTCTTCATGTTGTCGACCGACACCGTGTACTCGCCGCTGATCATCCACATGTCGCGCGACAGGCGCTTGAAGTAGTGCATGCCGACCTCACCCAGGGCCCGCATCGCGCAGCGCCCGGCGAAGACCGGCTCGTTGTTCCGGCCGGGCTTGCCGATCTTGGTGTAGCAGAACGGCTTGCCGTCGATCACGATCGGGTAGGCCATGTACGGCAGCGCGTCGTATTCGGGGTAGTTCTTGATGTCCGAATCGCTGTAGGCGGCGTACTTCGGCAGGTTCTTCTCCTGGATCAGGAAGCGATAGATCCAGAACGCGTACAGCGTCATGCCGCGGCCACGCGGATTCGGGTCGTTGAGCACCTCGATGAACGGCTCGCGCTTGATGCACGAGAACATGTCGCTCTGCGTGACCACGTTGACGCCCACCGCGCTGGCCGCCTCGGCGGTGTTGTCCGTCGAGTCCGCATTCATCACTGTGATCTTCTTCGGGTCGCCAAGCTGCTCGGCCATGAACTTCAGGATCGGCGGCAAGGTGTCGCCCTCGTTCCACGCCGGGATGTGGACGGCGAACTCGTCGCTCTTCATCCAGTCGATGACCTTGTTGCGCTTGTCGGGCTTCTTCACCTCTTCATCGATGAGGTAGAAATTCTCCTTCAGCGCCGCATCGAATTGTTCGAGTTGGGCATCTTTGACCATGTCAAAGTGCGCGTGCGAACGAGCGACATCGGGTGCGCCCTTCAGGGCTTCATCATGGTGTTCGGCCATTCTCGGTCTCCAGGCAGACGGAAAGATCGGCGACGGCTGCGCCTCGGGTCCTTTACCACTAGTCTGACCGGCCCGCCGCCGTTGGCGTGGTCCGGCTGATACGTTTCATTAAAGGGGATTTCGCGAATCGGTCCGGGTCGCGACCCCTATCTCACGCCCTCCGTGTCACCTGCACGGATCCCCCTCCAAGAGTCCTGCCATAGTACCTGCCCCCGCCGGTCGGCGTCAAGACAGACCGCCCCCATCCCCGCTGATCAGCCGGGCCAGCGCTGTCCGCACCCCCAGCCCCGCCTCCAGCGCCCCGGCCAGCGCGCTGCCCGTGGCCAGATCGTCCACCAGGGTGAACAGGGCGGAGCCCGAACCCGTCAGCCGAAACACCTGGCCCGCATGCTGCGCCGCCGCCGTCGCCAACGCACGCAACGCCGGCACGACCGAAAATGCCGGCTCTTCCAGGTCGTTGTACAACAACCCCAACAAGTCGGCGCCGCCTTGCGCCGCCGTCAGCACCTCCTCCGCCGACGCCCGCGGGGTGTGCGTATCCAGGGCATCCCAGGCCCGATACACCGCCGGCGTCGCGCAGTGCACACCTGGCAGCAGCAGCAGCACGCAGGCGTCGCTGTGAAGCTCGACGTGCCGGACCTGCTCGCCGCGGCCGCCGATCACGCATGGCGATGGGTGGAAGAACAGGGCCACGTCCGAACCGATCGACGTGCCGAGTCGCACCAGCTCGTCGCTGGGCAGGCCCAGCGTCCAGGCCGCATTCAGCAGCCGCAGCGTCGTGGCCGCGTTCGAACTCCCGCCCCCGAGGCCGGCCCCTGCCGGGATGCGTTTGGCAAGCGAGATGGCCGCCCCGCGGTGGGTGTCGGCGGCGGCGCGCAGGGCATTGGCCGCCCGCAGGACGAGGTTGGTGTCGTCAGCGGGCAGGGTCGGGTCGTCGCAGGTGAGGTCGATCCGGTCGTCGTCGCGCGGGGTAATCGCGATCGTGTCGCACAGGTCGATCCGCGCGACGAGGGACTCGATTTCGTGAAACCCGTCGGACCGCGTGCCCAGCACGCGCAGCGTCAGGTTGATCTTGGCCGGCGATAAGGCAGTGACGGTGCTCATGGCTGTGGCGGCAGCTTCCCCGCCCCGCTCGCCGCCGTCAAGCGAAACGAGCCAGCGTGCGGCACCGCTGGTGGGCGGCTGCAGTGTGAGAAGTGCGGACGCGGGGGAGCGGTGGGGCACGTCGCCGGTGGCGCCGCCGGGCCTGTCGGTTGCCATCGAATTACAGCCTGCTTATCATCACCCCGTTCGTGCCAGGTTGGGCCAAGGGCGATGGGGTGCAAGTCGATGCTGTGTCCGCGCTGACGCTGCTCATGCGGTCATTGACGCGCTTCCGACCGTTTCTCCACAGGACAGGCCGCGTCCGCCGGTCTCATGGCGGCGGCCGGAAAAGGACCAATGACCATGATACGTTGCTCAGCGCCCCGCGCGTGGTGTCTGTGTTGGTTGCTGCTCGTGGCCGCGTTGATGCCGTTGCCGGCCGCGGCGGCCCAGGAGCAGGCCGGGGCCGCCCGGGAGGCGGCCGAGTCCGAGACGACCGCCGACCCGAACATCCCCGTCGAAGATCTCGAGCTGCTCGTCAAGCCGCTGACACAGGAGGAGCTCGTGATCGAGGCGGATGCGTGGCTCGCGCTGGTGAAGGCGAAGGTCGCCGAGATCAGCGCGACAAAGATCATGGTCCGCGAGCTCAATCGGCAGATGGCGGCCCTGCGCGAGGCGGGCAGTTCGACCACGCAGCCGGCTGGCGACGCAAACAACCCGGCCGAAGGCTCGCTCGAGCAACTGAACCAGGAAAAGACCGCGCTGTTGACACGTGAAACGGCCCTCGTCGAAGAGCGTACCGCCCTGATCGACCGCCTGCGGGTCGTGCTGGACGAGCTCGAATGGAAGGGTGGTGACGCCGGCCCATATCACCGCTACATCGCCGCGGTCTCGGGCATTCCCATCGACGTCGCCGACGCCGGCGCCACCTGGCACGCGATCGTGGGCTGGCTGCGTTCGACTGAGGGCGGCATTCGCTGGGGCATCAACCTCACCTGGTTCTTCGCAACACTGGTCGTATTCTGGATTCTCTCGCACGTCCTGGCCCGCGGCATGCGCCAGGCGGTCGGCATGACCAAGAACAAGTCGGACCTGCTGCGCGACTTCGCCGTCAACCTCACGCGCCGGCTGACGATGTTGGTGGGGTTGCTGGTCGCGGTGAGCATGTTGGAGGTGAAGCTGGGGCCGGTGATCGCGATTCTCGGCGGGGCGGCGTTCGTCGTCGCGTTCGCGTTGCAGGGCACGCTCAGCAATTTCGCCAGTGGCCTCCTGATTCTCGCATATCGACCCTACGACGTCGGCGACGTCATCAAGGGCGGTGGTGCATTCGGCACGGTCGAGTCAATGAACCTGGTCTCCACCCATATCAAGAGCTTCGACAACCAGCGCATCATCGTCCCCAACAACGCGATCTGGAATGACATGATCACGAATGTCACCGGCTTGCCCACGCGACGTGTCGACATGACCTTCGGCATCAGCTACAGCGACGACATTGCCAAGGCTACTGCCATTCTCGAAGACATCCTGAAGAAACACCCGCTGACGCTCGATGACCCGCCGCCGATGGTGAAGCTGCATGAACTCGGCGACTCGTCGGTGAACTTCATCGCACGGCCGTGGGTCAAGACGGCGGACTACTGGACGGTGTATTGGGACGTGATGCGCACGGTCAAGGAGCGTTTCGACGCCGAGGGAATCTCGATCCCGTTCCCGCAGCGTGACGTGCACCTGTACCAGGCGCCGGCGGGGGCCTGAGCGAGCCAGCGGAGTTCGCGCTCGATCGGGGCAGACCTGCGGTTGCGGTAAGCCCTTCTTCGCTGACAGGACTGGCGATTATAGGACGTGAGCGCCGCCGGTTTTGGGTTTCACGCAACAGTTGCTTGCGGTATACTGATGTCATCGGTGGGATAACCTGCTACGCATATCCCATGGCCAGATCTGTGATATGTCCGAATGGTTGCCGTACAACGCGGCATGAATCGATTCAGCAGGCTTTAAGGAGGAGAAACCAATGCGGTGCACGTTACTGTTCATGGCAGCGCTGGCGCCGATCGCGCTCATCGGAGCCCCAGCCAACGCCGACCTGACCACCGGCCTCGCCGGGCTGTGGACCTTTGAAACCGCCGGCGACCTGGCCGACGACTCCAGCCCTTATGACAACGACGGCGTGGTGATCCTCGGCGCCGGCGACTCGAGCATCGTGCAGGGGCCGGGCATCATCGGGGCCGGCGCGGCGGAGTTTTCGGCGAGTGACCCGGTGGCGGCGAACCACTATATCGAGATCCCGGGCGACCAGGCGACGGCGCCCCAGCTCAACGGCACGAGCCAGACGGTCTCGTACTGGATCAAGACCACCTACACCAGTGACGACCCGGCCAACTGGAACGAGGCCGCCTACGTCGATCACATTCGCCACAGCGGCCACATGTCGTTCAAGACCACCGGCACCAATGACACGCCCGGCGGCTGGGCGCCGATCACCTTCGACGCCGGCGGCGGCTACGGCAATTCGTTCAACGACAACAACATTGGCGAATACGCCTGGACCGGCACCGAAACGACCGAAGGTTACGCCGACGGCGAATGGCATCACATCGTCACTGTCTATGACGAGACGACCAACACGCTCAAGACCTGGATCGACCTCGAACTGGTCGTCGACCAGGTCCAGACGCACCTGGCCGGCGGTCTCAATCCCACCTCAGAGCCGTTGAAGATCGGCGGTTGGGACGGCTGGGGTGCCTCCGTCGTGGGCAGCATGGACCAGGTCCGCATTTACGACATGGCCAAGTCTTACGCGGTCGATGCTGACGGCACGCTGATCGGCGGCGACCTGCACGAGATGTACATGGAAGTCCCCGAGCCGGCGAGCCTGATGCTCCTGTCGCTCGCGGGCGTGGCGTTGCTGCGGCGGCGCTAGATTTCCAGCTCGAAGCTTGCACCGGCCAGCGCCAGACCCGGACCGGGCCTGGCGCTGGCCGCGTTCGTATTCCAGGGGGGATTTCCCTTGGCCGCTGCGCGCGGATTGCACGCGTGGACATGGGCGCAACGGCCGCTTACTGCTCCGTCGCGGTGTCTTCCGGGCTGGACGTCGCCGCCAGCGGGAAGGCGAAGAGCGGCTCGGCGTCGCGCCGGATTTCGAGCGTCAGGTCGCCACGCGGCCCCGGCGGCCCGGGCACGTCTTCGGCGTAGTAGACGCGCTGCACGAGCCGGCCGATGGACACCACCCGCCGCAACACCTGGATCGGATCGACGAACGGCAGCGCGACCTTGTAGGCGCGCGTCGGCCCGCGTTTGCGCTCGACGAAGACCTCGAGATAGCGCGCATCGGGCCGGCGCTGCATCCCGCGACGCATTTCGGCCAGCGGGTCATCCGTCGCGAAACGTCGGCCGTTGCAGCCGACGATCTCGTCGCCCACCTCGAGAATGCCGTGCGCGGGCAGGCCCGGCGTGACGGACTCCACCCGCAGCCGCCGGCGGGCATTGTCGGCGACAACCTGGATGCCGAGGCGGGCATTGTTATTGCCCGGCTGATAGCGGCGCCACCAGCGCTGCTCGAGGACGGCGGGATGAAACCGCTCGAAGTAGCGGAGCCATAGCTGACCCAGGTCGGCGATCGGGCCGCTCTGTGCGATGAAGATGTTGTCGCGCTCGGTCTTGCTGCTGTCATCCTTCAAGCCGGTCGACAGCGTGCTCGCCAGGCGCGGGGCTCCGTCCCGCCGGGCGGCGAGGATCTGCCGCAGCCAATCCACGTGCGACGCGAGCACCAGGACGTCGTCGTCGACGGCCCAGCTCAGGTGCAGTTCGCCCAGCGGCGTCTTGGTCGGGTCGGGGCCGAGGGCGGTGCTCAGGTCGAGCTGCTCGACCATCACGTCGCCGATGTTCGTCTTGCGCAGGGTCAGCGGCCGCGGCGGCGGCGAGACCTTCAGCGACAGCATCTTGTACATCGCCAGCGTCGAGTGAAACAGCGTGAACCACTCCTTGCCCGCCTGCGCGGGATCACGCAGCTTGACCAGCACGGCCAGCGCGGGCACCGGCGGTGCCGGGACCTGCCGCGCCTCGGGCATCACGACGCCCACGGCAATGCAGGTCGCGGGGTCGAAGGTGTTCACCAGGCGGTCGATCGTACCGGCTTCCTGCTGTACCTGGAAGGCGATCCGCAGCACGTTGCGCGGCGGCAGCTTGTTGATCGCGTCGGCCACCGCCGGGTGATCGACATGGCCGGCCCAGGCGAGCAGCGTGCGTTCGGGCAGCGTGCCGACGAGGTCGTTGAGCTTGCCGGACTTGTCGGCGGCGCCGGTGACAGTCGCATCACCGACGGCGGTGAAGTGCAGCAGATCCTGCTGGCGGTGAAGCGCCAGGAGCACGTTCGCCGACCCGCGCAACGGGCCGAGCAGGGCGGGCCGCTCCGGCCGCCGCGCGGGGGCGGTGGTGGTCGGATCGCCGAGCCGGACGAAGAACACGCCGTCGGGGTCCTGCGGTACACGTTCGAGCAGCTGCTGGTAAGCGGGATCATCCGCCAGTCGCGTGCCCTGCCGGGTTTCGAGCAGTTCGAGGGTCTTGGGGAAGATCGCGGGTGAGCTGCGGTCGCCAAAGGCCAGCAGTTTCCCGTGGACGGCGACATCGACACTGTTCGGCAGGCGGTACTTGGACGTCTGCGACGCGGTCAGGTAGGGCTTGGCCCGCCACTGTCGCACGAGCTGGCGCACGTCAACCGCCGGGCGACAGAGAATCGCCGCGTCCTGGGACTGGCGCAACCCCTCGCCGACGAATGCGACACGTTTGGCAAACAGCCGGCGGATGGCGTTGTTCGGGCTCATGCCGACGGTCTGCTGGACGCGCAGGCTCCACTCCTCGGTGTCTTCAAGGCGGGCGGGTTGCCCGGCGACCTCGGCGATGGCCAGCCATGCGCCGGGCTCGGTCAGCGGAATCAGCAGGTCATCGGCGTCGCGCAGCTCGACGTACAGCCCGATGTCGGCCGGCACGTAACGATCGAGGCGCTCCTCGGCCGGCGCAATGTCACCTGCCCCCAGCGTCAGCAGGAACGCCGACAGCAGGGGCACAATGGTTGCGGCAGGGGTGGCGCGTGTACTACGTTTCACGGGTAGCTTTCGTCGGAAAGCACGAAATGGGTTAGAGCGAATGAACCCGCTCAGAGGTTGGCTCCGTTTCCGGCTCTTCATCGCTTTCCGCAGGGCCCAGGAACACATCCCAGAGGCCGGACCAGGGGTTGACGCTTGCGAGGTTCTCCGTCTCGCGCGCGACGTCGTCCGGCAGCATGATATTCAGATAACCCGCCATATTGGTGAAGTCTTCGGTCAGCGTCTCACCGGCGGCGTGCATGTCGCCCAGGCGGTCCGCGAGGCGCTCGATGATCATCGCCCGCAGAGCCGCATCGCTGTCGGGCTCCTCAAAGGCCGATTCGAGGGCGACGGTCGGTTCGGGTTCGAGCTCTTCGGGCGCCAGCGGGGCGGGCCGGGCGTTCAGCAGGAACGCGAACATCACCACCGCCGCCACCTGCAGCACGCCCGCACCATACATCGCGATCCGCAGCGGGCGCCAGCGGCGCCGCGGCATCTGCTCGACCTGGGTCATGACCCGCTCGGTGAAATCGCCGGAGAGATCCGGGACCTCCGGGTCCGACGCGACCACACTGCCGACGGTTTCGAGCATGGCCAGCGTCTGCTGACAATGTCGGCAACGCAGCCGATGGGCGTCAAACTCGAGCCGCAGCGACCCGGCGAGCTGGTCGTCGAGGTACGCGTCGAGCAGTTGTTCCCATTCCGAGCAGTTCATAGAGGTCTCACTCAGGCGTAACGCGCGTCGCGGAGGAACTCCAGGACTTGCGTGTCGCCAGCCATTTCCTCATCCAAGGCCGTTCGCAGCTTCGCCCGGGCCCGGTGCAGGTGGCTCTTGACGGTGACCGTCGGCATCTCCAGCACCCGGCCGATCTCCTCGCAACTCTTGCCCTCGCGGTAGAACAACAGCACCGCGGAGCGCTGCGGCGGCGTCAATTCCTCGACCGCACTCCAGATCACCTCGCGCAGGCGGCGGGCTTCCTCGGTGTTGGCCACGGTGTCGCGGACGTCCGCTTCGCTGCCGCCGACCCGCGAGAAGTCCATCTCGCCCGACAGGGCCTTGCGTTTCCGCAAGTGGTTCACACACAACCGATAAGCGATCGTGAACAGCCATGTGCTGAAGGCCCATCTCTGCGAGTAGCTCTCGAGTGCCTCGTACGCCTTGACAAACGTCGCCTGGGCGATGTCTTCGGCCTCGTGGTGGTTGCGCACCATCCGCCACACAAACGCAAACAGACGTTCCTTGTACGCGTCCACGAGATCGCGAAACGCGTCCGCCTGCCCGCGCTTGGCCCGCTCAATCAACTTGAGTTCGTCTGTGCGGGACATCGCCGGCTTTTCTTCGACGTTCGTTTTTTCAACCACGTCTCACATCCTTGTACCGCGGCCGTGGCGCGGAGTTGCAGGCTTACCTCAGTCCATACTACAATTTAGCTCGCCCATGGCCAAAGGTCCAACCACATCCCCTCGGATCGACAGCAAGAAGGTCCGCTATAACTTCGAAGTCCTCGAGACGGTTGAGGCCGGGATCGCTTTAACCGGCAGCGAGGTCAAGAGTTTACGGGCGGGCCGCGCGTCGCTGGAGGAGGCCTACGCTCACGTCCGTAACGGGGAGCTCTTCCTGGTGGGGGCGCACATATCTCCTTATCCTATGGCGGGTTACGCGCAGCATGTTCCGACGCGGGAGCGGAAGCTCCTGTTGCATCGCCGGGAGCTGCGCAAGTGGGAGAAGAAGGTCACCCAGCGCGGCTTAACGATTGTACCGGTATCAATATACTTCAACGACCGCGGGCTGGCGAAGGTCAAGATTGCGCTCGCCCGCGGCAAGACGCACAGCGACAAGCGCGAGGACATCAAACGCCGCGACCAGAAGCGCGACATGGACCGCGAGCTCCGCCGCCGGCGGTAGGGGGGTAGGGGGCAGATGCACCTGGGTCGGCCCAAGCGCTGCGTGCTGGCTGGGCCGCACGTGTAGCGGGCGGTACCCATCATCTGACAAAGGGGTCTTGATCGCGATTGCGGCTTCCTATAATCTTTCCGATCAAGGGTAAGAATGGACGGTCGCAGGGCAACAGCGTTTGCCTGCGAGGTAGCCGTTCCAACTCCAATCGAGCCTCGTGATCGCATGGGAGGGAAGGCTTGCGGCCAGAACCGGGCGGCTGAGCCGAGTTCACTGACGGCGCGCCCGTGCGCTGCATCGCAAGGATGCCGGTCGGGCGCGGGGGAGGGCATGCCCATTGGGGGCCTTGTCTGCGACGAAAGCACTTCACCAACGTGGCGCGGGCGCCGCAGGTGCCGGTGCGCGCATATTCACCGGCAGCGGTGCCGGCAGACGCATTTCACTGAAAGGGGCTGACTGATGCATTGGCTTATGGAAATGGGGCGGATCGCAGCCGCGGCGCTGGCGTTGCTCGCCACGGTGTCGCTCGGGACGGCACCCGTCGCGGCGCAGAGCATGGACCTGGTCGTTGTGTACGACGACGCGACGGATTCCGCCGACGTGACGTGGTATCCCGCACACCCGGGTCGCGCGGACGATTACGAAGTACGGTTGTTTGACGAACAGGGCGCACTCGCACGCTCGATCACCGTGCCGGCGTCGGAGCGCGCCGTCCTGATCGAGCAGGTCATGAGCGGAGGATTCTTCGAGGTCGAGGTGCAGGCCCGTTCGTTGGTGGGGCGCGCGGTCGAGGTGACGCCGCGAGAAGCGCTGGTTCCGGCCACCTTCTTCCAACCGGACCTTGGGGCGCCGCACCGCCTGGGGCGGATGCGCGAGCCGGCGCTGCATCAGCGCGTAGGGCGGGCGCTGGACATGTCCCTGGTGACGTGTGATTCGGGTAACTTCCCGGACATCTACCTGACCGTCCGCGTGGAGGAAGACGGCCTGCCGGTTGACGACCTGATGGCGGAGCACTTCTCGGTCACGGAGGATGGCCGGCTGCAGACGAATCTGTTCGATGTGACGCCGCCGGCGTCAGGTGGCGGCGTGCGGCTGGCGGACGTGGTCTTCCTGATTGACACGAGCGGGAGCATGGGGGGTGAGATCGCCGCGGTTCGGGACAACGCGATCAACTTCGCCAACGCGTTGGCCGCGAGCGGCATCGACTATCGCCTGGGCTTAGTGCAATTCGGCCAGTCGGCCAACAGCGGCAACCCGCGGATCATTGGCGGTGGATTAACGGACAATGCGCAGACGTTTACCGGCTGGGTTGCCGGCCTGGGCGCCAGCGGAAGCACCGAGCCGGGCTTCGCCGCGATTCGGTTGGCCATACAGCAGTTCAACTTCCGCCCGGGCGCGCAGAAGGTCTTCCTTCTGATCACGGACGAGGACAGCGACGACCGCAACAAGCAGGCCACCATCGACCTCATCCTTGCCAACAACGTCACGGTACACGCTGCCGTGCGCTGCAGCCATGGCAGTTCACAGTCGGACTACTGCAACGCGAGCAGCGTGCGCGGCGTGTCAGGCGGTCTGCTGTTTCCGGTTCAGGGCCCGTATGATGACGTCTTGCCGACGATCGTTGAGAACGTCGCCAACTCCTATATCGTGCAATATCGCACCGACAACCCGGCGCTCGATGGTGTCGAGCGCGCCGTCGTCTGCACGGTTACGCGCGATGCGTCAAGCGATACGGTGGAGTGTACGTACATTCCGGGCGGCGCACCGGACATCGAGCGCACGCCGGAGACGATCGCGCTGCACACCGAAGCACTGGTGGCGGGTTCGTCCCCGACGATCGCGGTGACGATCAAGGACGCGGTCGCACCGTTTGTGCAGGGGGCGACGCTGCATGTTCGGACCACCGGCGGCGACACATATACTGTGGTCGATATGGCCTTCCAGGGCGGTTTCCTTTACACGGCGCAGGTGCCGGGCAATCTCGTGACGTCGCCGGGGGTGGATTACTTCGTACGTGCGACGGACGGGCAGGTGACGTCGTCGGAGCCCGGCAGCAGTCCGGAGAGCAACCCGTATCAGATCGCCGTCACGCCGAATATCGCCCCGGTGGTCGTCCATACGCCACCGCCGACCTGGCCGGAGGGGCAGGCATTGCCGCTGACGATCCAGGTGCTTGACGATACGTACGGCGTGGCCGAGTTGCGGGTCAAACACCGGGCCCTGGGGGACCTGCTCTGGATCACGGAGGGCATGAGTTTCAACGTGCCGGCCCCGACCGAGGTGTTGGAGACGATCACCATCTCGGCACAGGGGGTGCAGGCACCGGCGATCGAATACTACATCGAGGCGGTCGACGATCTGGGCGTAACCACCCTGTGGCCGCCGGGCGGCGCCGACCATCCGCACGTGTTGACGGTCAGCGCGGTGGAGTACCTGTGGCAGTCTGTAGTGATCCCCGACGTGGACAACCCAAGCGATGCCACGTGCTACGACGTGTACGTCGTGGCCAACGAAGCGCCGACCTCGCCAGAAACGACGGTGTTCCCGACGCATCCGGTCGATCCGGACCTGGAGCCGATTCGGATCATCGTGCGCGACGAGGACGGGCAGGACGTGACCGACGAGGACACACTGCGCAAGACAGTCGCACTGGCGCGCAATGCGGCGCTGTTCCGGAGCTGGGCGGCCGGCGGAAGTGACCCGGTGCCCGTGCTGTCGCGGTTGGGTGGGTTCACGACCGTGCCCGTGACGCCGGCGAAGTGCTGGTTCTTCGACCTGGTTTGCCTCGAGGGGGGTACGGACACGAGCTTCGGGCGCGATTATCCCGGGCCGCTGCGCATCCCGGACGACTATGAGGGGATCCAGGGATCATCGCGGCTGGTGGATTGGGATGTACTGCACTTCCTGCTCTCGTGGTTTTTTGGCGAGGACTATATTCACCCTACGGGGCTGTGGTCGCACGACCAGCGGGTTCAGGTCTACACAGAGGCCCTGCAGCACATGGTGCTGCAGGACGGCGTGGCAGAGTTGGAGAACTCGCTGCTGACGGAGATCCTGAAGGCGGTTGAGGTGCTCGAGTTCGGTCTCCAGGGCGCCTCCGTAGCTGACACCTTTGGGGATATTCTCGACAACGTCTACGCGGTCGACGATGCCCTTCGGGCGCAGGCATTCGCCGATGCCATGAAGAACGTCCATTTCACCAAGTCGGAGATGGTGGCGATCAGCTCCGGCTTCGCACCCAACAACTTCCATGGCTGGTACCGCGCGCTGCACGGCCCCGCCCGAACGGCGCCCGGCGTCTTCAAGCTCGCGGGTAAACTGGGGCCTATTCTCTCGTGGGTGAACCTCGCGTCCGACGTGGCTGAGATTCCCGGAGCGTTCCTGAATTTGCACTTCCAGTCGGCCGCCATGGCGCACCACGGCGAAGACATCCTCGCCGCACTGAGCGCCACGCTGGCGCAACTGCCCGCGTCGGAAGTGGACCCCGCGTTGCTCGAGGCGATCGAGAATGTTCAGGTTGGCCTTGGTGATGGCCTGCCGATGCTCTGGCAACAAGCGATGGAAGATGTCCTGGCCGCGCAGCAAGCCATCGCTTCGGACGTGTTTCACATGGCACTGCGAACGGCTGCCGCGGGCGCAACCGGTACCATCGCCGGCGCGCCGGCTGGTGCTGTACTCTTCCTCGTTGATGGTGCGATCTCCGTCGTGGAACTGATCATCGGCTTCGTGGTGGACAAGCTCGATCACGAGGAATTGCAGCAGGCAATCGTACTGATGAGCACGCTTGAGGGCGCGTGGTGGGAGGAGCCGCTGGAAGGGCAGGTGGATCAATTGCTCTCGGGACAGCCGCCGACGCAGGGACTGCTGCATCGTATCGGCTGGTTGCTTTCGACCCGGCTCTACGATGGCGCGTTCGTCGGTGCGCGGCTGCTCGAGGAAAACTCGACGTTTATCATTGACAACATTCGGGCCTGGCTGGACGAGGATTTCGCGGCCCGGCGCGCGCAACAACGAGCCTTCGGCGAGGACATGGCCGACATCATGATGGGACGCGTGGATTACCGCGTCAACGACGAGCTCAAGCAGGTGACCGGCCGGCCGGTTCTCGAAGGGGCTTACGTCGGTTTCGCACCGCCCGCGGCGGTGGCGCAACTGCTCGCCAAGACAACGGCGACCATCGGCTCGGGCTTCGAGGTCGGGTTCGGGCTGGCGTCACCCGGGTACATCGGGGTGGTGGACCCTGCCGGGCGGCGGATCGGCACCTTCGTGATTGACGGTCTGCCGCAGGACTTCAACGAGATCCGCGGCGCGACATACACCGGGCCGACGGCCGAGCCGACCGAGATCCTGATCCCCAATCCGCTCAGCGGGGAATACCGGATCACGCTGACCGGCTACGGCGACGGGCCCTACACGCTTTCCGTCACACGTGGTCAGGGCGGCACCGTGCTCAGTATCGAGACCTACCAGGGCGAGTTTGAGACCGGTCAAACGTCCGATGCTGTTGTCAGCGTTGCGGTGTCTCAGACGGACATCGTCGTCGGTCTCGACCAGGCGCCATCAGCGCGTGCGGCTGTTGAGGGCACAGTCACAAACGCCGTCACGAACGAGCCGATCGCCGACGCTAGCGTCCGGCTGGTTGGTCTCGCCGGGGCGCTGACCGACGCGAATGGGGGCTATGCGTTCGACAACCTGGTCGCCGGTGATTTCGCGATCGCGGTGTCAAAGAGCGGTTATCGTCCGCACCGCAGCGAGATCATGGTGCTTGCGCCCGGCACCAGATTGACGCTTGACGTGACGCTGGAACCGACGCTGCCACCGGTGGCCACGCTCGCGGGCGACCAGGAAGGCGAGGCAGGCGAGCCGATGACGTTCGACGCCAGCGGGTCGCACGATCCGGATGGCCAGATCGTGACGTACGAATGGGACTGGAACGGCGACGGGCTCTTTGACGAGTTCAGTGTCGACCCGGTCGTGCAGCACACATGGGACGCGAGTTATACCGGGTACGTACAGCTGCGCGTGAAGGACGACGAGGGTCTCTACGGGCGCGCGGCCACCGCGGTGACCGTGGCCCCGGCTGCGGGAAAGCTCTACGCCTACACGCGTACGTATGAGGCGAATTCGTTTCTCTGGTGCCTGTACGAAAACGACACCCTGCTGCGCTCGTTCCACACTGCCTGCGACCTGGTGTTCTTCGGCATCTGCGATCAGCACATGTACGCCTACCGCAACTGGGTGGCCGGCGGGTCGCGGTATTGGGAACTGTATGAGGATGACCAGTGCGTGCAGGCGTTCACGACCAGCACGGATGCGATGTTCGGGACGATCGAGAACGGGCACCTGTACACTTACCGGCACTGGCAGGCCGGCGCCTGGCAGTGCTGGGAGCTGTACGAGGACGGCCAGCGTATCCGCTCGTTCCAGACGACCGAGCAACTGATGCTCCATTCGATAAGCGACCGACACCTGTACCTGTATCGTCACTGGTTCGGTGGGCCATGGGAGTACTGGGAGCTTTTCGAGGATGAGCAGTTGTTGCGCTCGTTCCACACGCGCGAGCGGCTGACGTTGACCGCCGTGGAGGATGGCCACATGTACCTCCACCGCCGCTGGCTTACCGGCCCGTTCCACAACTGGGAGGTCTACGAGGACGGACAGCTGCTGCGGGCCTGGCAGACCCAGATGCCGATGACGTTGTGCACGATTCGCGGTGGCGATCTGTACGCGTACCGGCACATCATCCAGGACGGCGGACACGTCTGGGAAGTCTATGAGAACGGCGCGCTCGTGGAGTCCTTCCGGACAACTGCGCAGTTGGTTTTCGATTCGATTCGCTAGGCCAGCGCACGGCCTGCGCGGCGGCCGGACCGTGGTTCGCCGCCGTGCGGGTCGGCTGCGGGGCGGCGACCGACGCCGGCTGCCCCGTAGCGATCACTCAGGATTGCGTGAAGCCGGCTGCGGTGCTGTCGGTCGGGCGGCAGACCTCGCGCACGAAGTGCAGCGTCCGCTCGATGGTGCGCTCGCTGACCCGCCGGTGCGTCGGCAGGTTGATCACTTCGGCGGCAGCGCGTTCGGACACCGGGCACGAGCCGTAGGTGTACTTGTACGCCTCGTGGTCGATCTCGTGCGGATGCAGCGGACATTCAAACCACGAGCCGATCTCCACGCCGTAATGGGCCGCTTTTGCCAGCACTTCATCCTTGTTGGCCACGCGGAGCGGAAAACGCACCAGCGGCGTATCCCACGAACCCGGCGGCGTCGGCACCCGATAACCCAGCAGCGGCACCTCCGCGCTGTAGCGCGCCGTGATGTGCCGGCGGTGGTTCATATTGTGATCGATCCGGTTGACCTCGAGCGCGCCGATGCGGGATTGCACCGGCGCCGGCCGATACGTGTAGTCCGGTGGCAGCGTCGTGTCGAACTCGCGCGGATCATAGCTGCCGACCACCAGCCCGTGGTCCGTGAGCCAGCGGAATACGCGTGTGACCAGCGCCGTGGTCCAGGGATAGACGAATGTCTCGTAGACCAGGAGTTGACTGGCCAGCATGAACGCCTTCTTGGCCGAGGGGATCGGGTATGACGCCTGCTGCTCGCCGACTTTGGCCGCCAGCGCATCATCGTGCACGAGCGCCAGCCCGCCGATACCGGTCGTGAACGGCTTGTTCCACTGCCCGCTGAAGAAGGCCGCCTGGCCAAACGTGCCGAGCATCTGCCCGTCGACCCGGCCGCCGAACGTGTGACAGCAATCCTCGATCACGGGAATGCCATGACGTGCGGCCAACTCGACCGTCTCGCGGACCGGGGCGGCGTAGCCGTAGGTGTGCTGGACGACGATGGCCTTGGTCCGCGGTGTGATGTGGGCCTCGATGCCGGCGACGGGCACGGTATAAAAGTCCGGCTCGATATCCACGTAGATCGGCCTGGCCCCCGTGAACAGCACGGGGCCGGGCACCACGGCGCAGGTGTACCCGGGGACGATCACTTCGTCGCCCGCACCGATGCCCATCGCCCGCAGCAGGGCATAGAGCGCGATGCGGCCCTTCCAGAAGGCGAACGCCTGGCCCGTGCCGAAGTGCTGCGCCACGGCGTGCTCGAACTGCGCGCGGGCGGCGTGTCCCGCACCGCCCGGCCAGAGAATGCCGCCAAGCGCTGTCATCGTGCGGTCGATCAAGAGGCACCCCCTCCAGGGCCGGGGTGGTCAGGACGTTTCATCACGGCAACCAAGTCGTGAGAATTCATGATCTTCATCCGCTCCAATCCCAGTACGACGGCAGGACCCAGCCGGTTCAAGGCCTTGCAAATCGGCGGCGCGAGCGTGATGGTGCGTCCGAATACGCGTTGACCGGCCGGGAACAGCCGCGCCAGCTCGCGCCGGGTAATGCCGACGGTATTGGGGTTGATCGGGTTGATCCAGAAATCGTACGAGACAATGAAGCCGCCGGGCCGCACCAGCCGCCACATATCGCTCGCCACGCGCTGCCGCAGCGGCTGATTCGGAATGGAGCTGAGCATCATCGAGTGGTGGACGACATCGAAAGACGCCTCTTTGAACGAGGTCTCGTGAGCCGGGCAGCTTTCGAGTGTAATCCTGGAGTCCGGGTTTTCCTGCCGCCACTGGGCGATGAGGTCGCTGCGCAGGTCGATGCCGTAGCAGTTGTCCTCGCGCGCGCCCCAGCGCTCGCAGCACAGCGCCAGCCACTTGCCGTTGGCACAGCCCAGGTCGAGGATGCGGCGCGCCCCGAACGGCCGCAGGCCGCAGGCCGCGAAAAGGTCGTCGTAGTGGCGCAGCCGCGACGCGAACATGGCGCGGCCCGGGCTGGTTTTCGGGCGGCCGCGGCGCCCGCCGTAGACGCGGCGAATGTCATCCGTGGCCCGGTCGAGCTCGTCGTTCGAGCGTTGCGGCTCCATGATGATCACTCCCAGCGACGCGTCATCTCGCGACCGGTCACCGTGACATCGCGTGCTGCTCGGGACGCAGGCGCGAGCGCCGCCGCAGAATGACGAACCAGACAACCCCGATCAGGCTGCCGAACCCATAGCCGAAATGCAGGATCATGGCGACCAGCGGCGCGAGCAGAAAGCTGCCAAGGCCCGCTCGCCGGGCCACCTGCAGCGCCCCGACCAGCAACCCGGCCGCGTACAGGGCGACATACGCCGCCAGCAGCCAGCGAAAGGGCCACCATAGCAAGGCCCCGATCACGAGCACCAGCAGGGTCGTGACGAACAGCAGGGGCACGGTCTGGCGAATCGTCGCCGGGCGGCCCAGTTTCTGGATTGTCCGGATTCGCCAGAAGCCATACTGATAGTACTGGCGCCAGAGCTTGCGCAGGCTGGTGCGGGCGTAGTACCGGCTGCGGATGCGCGGCGACAGCCAGATCCTGCCACCGCGCTGGATAAGCCGCGCGTTGAATTCGTCGTCCTGGTTGCGGATGAGCTCCTCGTCGAACATCCCGATGCGGTCGAAGACCCAACGCGGGTAGGCCGGAAACGCGGCCGTGTCGACGTAGCCCTCGTAGTTCCCCAGCCGGAATCGCGAATCGCCCACGCCGATCGGCGTGCTCATCACCCCCGCGATCGTGCGCCCGACAAAGGACGGGTTCGTCGTCTCGATGGGGCCGCCGACGCACCAGCACTCGGGGTGGGCCCGCAATGCATCGACGACCGCCTGGATGAAGTCCGGCTCGACCTCGGCATGCCCGTCGACGCGAACAATGACGGCCCCGCGGGCCGCGCGGATCCCGCGGTTCATTCCGTGCGGCACGACCCGCGCCGGGTTGTCGATCAGGCGCACACGCGGGTCTTCGCCGGCAACGCCCTGAACGACGTCGCGCGTGCCGTCGTCGCTCATGCCGTCGACCACAATGATCTCCAGCTGATCACGTGGGTACGCGCATGCCAACAGGCTGCGCATGCAGCGCTCGATGAAGTCGGCCTCGTTGCGGATCGGTACCAGTACCGAAACCAGCGGCGTGGGCTCGAGTTGCGGCGGTTCAGCCATCGCGGTCTCTCATCCAGGCCCTGCGAAAAGCAACAGGATACCCGATGCCCCGACCCACGAAAACGGCGCGCGACGGTTTCCGTGGCCGCCGCGCCGCCCGGCCGCGAAAAGGGCTGGACATTGCTGACGCGCGTCGCCGGCCGCCGATAGAATACCTGTCGTGGATGTGTTCGAAGCCATCCGCAAAGATGCACGCGTTGAAGAGCTGACTCGGCTGCTGCAAGCGGGTGACACCCCCGTCGCGGCCGAAGGCTTGTGGGGATCCTCCGCGCCCATTCTGGCCGGCATCATCGCCCAGCGGCTCGGCCGGCCGCTGCTCATCATCACCGCGCACAGCGACGAGGCCGATGACCTGCGCGACGACGTCGAGACGGCGACCGGGACCGCCCCCGAACTGCTGCCGCAGCTCGATGCGCTCCCCCAGGAGGTGACCGTCCCCGACGAGCTCGCCGCCGAACGCCTGCGGCTGTGTGTGAGCCTGATGAGCGGGCGGGCGGCCGGTGAGACCGGGACAGACGCTACCGGGCCAGCGGTCTTCGACCAGCGCCCGCCGCTGGTGGTGGCCCCGATCATGGCCCTCATGCAGCCGGTGCCGTCGGCCGAGGCCATTCGTGCCCGCTCGCGACCGGTGGAGGTCGGGCAGCGGCTGGACCCGGACGAGCTGGCGGCCTGGCTCACCGAGCACGGCTTCCAGCGCTGCGACGCGGTGGAGGTGCCGGGGGACTTCGCGCGCCGCGGCGGTATCGTCGACGTGTTCTCGAATGCGCATCTCGACCCGGTGCGGATCGAGTTCTTCGGCGACGAGGTGGAGTCGATCCGCCTGTTCGACGCCGGCACGCAGCGGTCGTCACACACGCTGGGGCAGGTGCAGCTCCCGTCGTTGTCCTTTTCGCGGGACGACGCGCGGCACGAAGGGGCCACGAGCAACTTCCTGTCGCACCTGCCGCCCGACACGATCGTCGCCCTGCACGAGCCGGGCGAGATCCAGGAGATGGGCCGGACCTTCCTGCAACGCCTGGGAGAGCGTGTCGGCGTCATCACGCCGGATGCGGTCTTTCGCCGCGCGAACGGCTTCGCGCAGCTCTACCTGCACCGCTTCACGGGGATTGCGGACCGCGCCGTGCGCTTCGACGTCGGCAGCCTACCGCAGTTCGAGCCCAAATCGACCGAGGCCCTGGCCGCGCTGGCCACACTGTCCGAAGAGACCGATGTCATCGTCCTGTGCGACAACCTGCCCGAGCGGCAGCGCTTCATCGAACTGCTCGACCAGCAGGACCCGCCGCCCGCGGTCGACACCGCCATCGGCGTGGTTCACCGCGGCTTCCGCTGGCAATCCACGGCGTACGTGCCGCACCACGAGCTGTTCCACCGCTATCGCCAGCGCCGCACGCTGCGCCGCGTACAGCCGGCGCGGCCGATCGACAGCTTCTTCGACCTGGCGACGGGGGATCATGTGGTCCACGTGGCCCACGGCATCGGCCGCTTCCAGGGGCTCAAGACGCTGACGCGCGATGGCCGCACCGACGAGTACCTCGCGCTCGAGTTCGCCGACGAAGCCGTGGTGCACGTGCCGATCAGCCAGATCCACGTCGTGCAGAAGTACATCGGCAGCGTCCGCGGCAAGCCCAAGCTGAGCAAGCTCGGTGGCAGCGGGTGGAAGAAGGCCAAGCAGCGTGTCGCGGAGGCGGTCACCGACCTCGCGGCCGACCTGCTGGCGATCCAGGCGAAGCGCGCCGCCGAGGCGGGCATCGCCTATCCGCAGGACACCGACTGGCAGCGGGAATTCGAAGGGTCGTTCCTCTATGCCGAGACACACGACCAGCTTCGCGCCCTCGAGGAAATCAAGGGCGACATGACCCGGCCGCGGCCGATGGACCGGCTGCTTTGCGGCGACGTGGGCTACGGCAAGACCGAACTGGCGATGCGGGCCGCGTTCAAGGCGGTGGAATACGGCCGGCAGGTCGCGGTGCTGGTGCCGACGACCGTGCTCGCTGAACAGCATCACCAGACCTTCCGCGAGCGCATGGCGGACTATCCGTTCAGCGTCGACGTGCTGTCACGCTTCCGCACGAGGAAGGAGCAGGCCAAGGTCATCGAGCAGACCCGCAAGGGGCGCATCGATGTGCTCATCGGCACGCACCGGCTGCTGTCGAAGGACGTGCGTTTCGCCGACCTCGGTCTGGTCATCATCGACGAGGAGCAGCGCTTCGGCGTCGAAGCCAAGGAGCGGCTCAAGCGGCTGCGCGCGACGGTGGACGTGCTCACGCTGACCGCCACGCCCATCCCGCGCACGCTGCACCTGTCAATGCTTGGCATCCGCGACATCAGCTCGTTGCAGACGGCGCCGGCCGACCGGCGCGCGATCGTCACCCAGGTTCGACTGTGGGACGACAAGCTCATCCGCGACGCGATCCTGCGCGAGCTCAACCGCGACGGGCAGGTCTACTTCGTGCACAATTTCGTGCGTGACATCCACAACGTGGCCAATCGGCTGCGAACGATCGTCCCGGAGGCGCGGTTCGTTGTCGGCCACGGACAGATGAGTGGCCACGAGCTGGAGGAGGTAATGTACCGCTTCCTGCAACGCGAGGCGGACGTCCTGGTATCGACCAACATCATCGAGTCCGGCCTCGACATCCCGTCGGCCAACACCATCTTCATCAATCGCGCCGAACGCTTCGGCCTGGCCGACCTGCACCAGCTCCGCGGGCGCGTGGGGCGGTCCAAGCACCGGGCGTACGCCTATGGCCTGCTGTCGCCCAAGCACCCGGTGAAGGAAAACGCCGCCCGCCGCTTGAAGGCGTTGGAGCACTACAGTGACCTGGGCGCCGGGTTCCAGATCGCGATGCGTGATCTGGAGATTCGCGGCGCCGGCAACATCCTCGGCGCCGAGCAGTCCGGCCATATCGAAGCGGTCGGCTACGAGATGTACTGCCAGTTGCTCGAACAGGCCGTCAAGCGCATGCGCAACGAGCCGGCCGACCCGCACCGCCCGGTCAACCTCTCGCTCGGCATCTCGGCAACCGTGCCGCGGGCCTATGTCCGCGCCGATCGCCAGCGGATGGAGGTGTACAAGCGATTGTCGGCATGTCGCACGCTGGATGACCTGACGGTGTTGCGCGACGATTTGCGCGACGCGTTCGGGCCGTTGCCGGAGGGCGTGGCGACGTTGCTCACGTTGGCTGAGATTCGTGTGCTGGCGCAGCCGTGGGGCATTCGCTCGATCGTGATCGACGAGCCGGACGTCGTTTTCGCGGTCGACGACGTGCGGCAGGTCGAGCCTTTGCTGGCTGACGGCCCGGGCTCGCCGCGCGTGCCCGACCGCAACACCGTGCACTGGCGCGTGCCGAAACGCTGCCTGGAGCCGGCGACGCTGCTGGCCGTGCTGCGCAGGCAGCTGGGCCCTGGCGATGGGCCGCGGGCCGCCGGGGCGGCGGTCGCGACGCAAACCCGCGCGGAGTAGCTGCGCGGCCGGGTGTCGGCCATAATACGGGTGGACACCCGTCACGGGGAACGCGCGATTGAAGTCACACGTCGACTATGAAGCGGCTTTCGAGGATTACCTGCGCGGCCACCAGATACCGTACGTGGCCGTCGACGAGGCCAAGCGGGCCGCGTTTCGCGACGCGAAGCTGAAGAGCTTCGACTTCATCGTGTATTCCGAGCGCGGAACGAACTGGCTGGTCGACATCAAGGGGCGGCGCTGGGCCAGCCGCAAGCGCAGCGCCCGACCCGCGTGGGAGAACTGGGTCACCCAGGACGATCTCGACGGCCTCAAGCAGTGGGAACAGGTCTTCGGGGTCGGCTTCGGTGCACTGCTGGTTTTCGCGTACCGCCTGGAGGCCCCGGGCGAACCGCCGGCGGAGATCGTGCACGTATTCCGCGAAGCACGCTACGTGTTCGCCGGGGTGTCGGTGGACGAATACGCGCTGCACGCGCGGGTGCGCAGTCCGAAGTGGGGCACCGTAAACATGCCGACCGCGGCCTTCAGCGAGCACGTCCGCCCGATCGCCGACTGGCTGTAGCGCGGGGCCCCCTGTCCCCTGGTTACGTTGTTACGCTGTTACCCGTTTAGAGGTAGGCCCCGCGCATGCCGAGATTGTGACCGAGCTTGGTATCGACATCGTCCTCGCGCCGGACGTCCGCCTCGACGTTCTTGTTGATCTTGTTCTGCTCGATCACCGTGCGGTCGGCGCACAACAGGTGAATGCCGACGCGGTTGTCCTGGATGTCGTTGCCGCGAATGGTGTGATCGCGCGGCCGCAGTTCGGGCTTGCCGCAATCATCGGAGCCGTCGGGCCGGATGCCGTGGTCGCGATCGGCGCGGATGGCGATGCCGCACTCGTTGCGCAGGAAGCGGTTGTTCTCGATGAGCCAGTCGTGCGACGTGCGGTTGGTCCCGGGCCACGCCTGGAACGCATCCACGAAGCGACTCCAGATCAGCAGCCCGGTCCCGTTGCTCTGAAAATCGTTGTCGCGCACTTCGAAATTCGCCCCGTGCTCGACCGCAATGCCGGCCTGCCGGTTGTAGAGCATGCGGTTGCCTTCGACGATGTTCTCGCTGGAGTACCCCAGCCAGAAGCCGAAGTTGCCCCGGTCCGCCCAGTTGTTGCGGAAGATATTCCCACGGCTGAACGTCGCCTCGAACGCGATGTTGGGGCTCAGCGAGGCATCGTTGCCCTCGAAGAGGTTCCCGTCGCAGCCGACATCCTCGCCTTCGGGGTTGCGCCCGGCCAGGAAAAACCCGTCGCCGCCGCAGCGGGCGAAGTTGTGCCGGAACACGTTGTTACAGGACTTCTGCACGAGGAGAAAGCCGGTGGCGTCCGCGCCCATGTGGCCGTAGTGGCCCACGCCGACGATCGGCCCGTCCTCGTCCCGGGGCTCGTAGCGATTGCAGTAGTCGGCCCAGTTCTGCTCGAAGACCGAGTCGCACGTCTGGAACAGGTGAAACCCGAAGCCACTGTTGTAGCAGGCCGAGTTCCGCCGCACGTCCAGCCGGGTGCAGTTATAGCTCAGCAGGCCGTTCATCTGGTGCTGAAGGTCGTTGTCGTGGACGCGGGCGTCGCTCACCCGGTCAAGCAGGATCGCCGCCCCGTAAGCGTCCTCGATCGGCGTCCAAATGTTGAGAAAGACGGTGTTGGTCTCGACCTCGGCGGTGGAGGTGATCTGGTTCTGCTCGAGAGTCAGCCCGCGGCAGCCGCGCGCCGCGATGCCGTGGTAGTACTCGCGCGCCCGGACGTTGCGGATGGTCACGTCGCGGTGGCCGTCTACGGTGATTCCTACGCCGCGGCGGTCATGGCCGAGGATGATGGCGCCGTTGCCCTCGAGGGTGACGCCGTCGGCATCGATGACAACGCCGTCAGGGAGGTAATAGACGCCCGGGCGCAGCTGGGTATTACTGCGGATGACCATGCCGTTGGTCGGCACGACAGCGGATTCGGTAACGGGACCGGCACTCATAAAGCTCACCAGATTACAGTGATCTTCCAAGACGAGTTGAACGGAAGAATTAACCGTTTCATTATAGCCTGGTTGCACCAGAATTGGCACGCACATTCAAAAAAGTGCCTGATCACGGTTCCGGATAAATATCCAGCGCCGCATTCCAGGCACGCAGCAGGTCCACCCGTCGGCCCTGATCCGCCGGCAGCTCCAGCGGCCTGCCGCGGCCATCCAGCACGATTCCGACCAATCCGCCGCCGATTTCGCGGACCACGGTGTTGCCTGGCCCCAGCCCGAGGTCATAGCCCTTGGCGGGACTGGCGGTGATTGTCGCTCTCTGGCCGGCTTCCAGCGGAACCACGATGAGATCGCCCACGCGTACTTCGTGCCGCTCGGTCGCGCCCGCCGACCTGATCTCGACCGTCATGCAGGTTTGGCCGGGCTTTGAGCGGCGGGTGGTGACCGGCGCGATGCACCAGCCCAGGCGAATCAGGCAGTCCTTGTTGAAGACCTGCAACGCGGCGTCCTCATGCACCGTGCTGAGCACGCCGAGTTGCGGCATCATGAAGATCGAGTCGACGGTAAGCTCGGTGAGACCCTCGGGCTGGAAGCCGTCGATCATCATCAGCGCCGCCTGCTGCCGGCGCGGGCTGTGCGAGAGCACACCGCCGGAGCCCACGATCATGTCCAGGCCCATCATGTCGACCAGAGTTTGGCCGGAAAGCTCCTGCGTGAATGCATCCGCGATCGTGCGCTGCTGTTGCACGCCCTTGAGCCCGACCGCCATCTGCTTGTGCTGCACGAACGCCAGGCGCAGGGCCTCGCGGCAGATGGCCTGCTCGATCATGAGCTCGTCCAGCGTCTGCGGGATGGTGGTGGGACGGATCATCTTGTTGCGAATGCGGTTGCGGATCTCGCGTTCGTCGAGATCCAGCGGGACCCACCGGACCACATTACCGAAACCGGTTTCGGCTACAACATTGAAGATGCTGTAACTCATTCCCAGGTTGGCGCTTACCGTTCGATTGAAGATTGTCGCGCTATCGGGGTCTTCCTGGTCGGCCCGGAACACACTGAATACATCGGTTGTCGCACCGCCGATATCCACACCCGCCACCTGGATCCCCTCGCGGTCGGCAATGAGTTGCATGATCAGGCCGACGGCCCCCGGCGTGGGCATTAGGGGTACGGTCGTCCACGTCATGAGCTTGCTGTAGCCCGGCGCCTGAGCCATGACGTGTTCCAGGAACAGATCGTGGATCTTGTCGCGGGCTGGACCCAGATTCTCGGTCTCGAGGGTTGGCCGGATGTTCTCGACGAGGTAGAGGGCGGCCTTTTCCGCCAGAATCCGCTCGATCTCCGCGCGTGCCTTGACGTTGCCAGCGTAGATGACCGGCAGCTTGAACCCGACACCAAAGCGCGGCTTGGGGTCGGCCGCCCCGATGATCTGGCCCATCTCGACCACGTGCTTGACCGTGCCGCCGTCGGTGCCGCCGGAGACGAGGATCATGTCAGGCCGCATCGAGCGGATGCGCTCGATGCGCTCGTGATTGAGCCGACCGTCATTCGTGGCGAGCGTGTCCATCACGATCGCACCGGCCCCCAGTGCGGCGCGGGCGGCGCTCTCGGCGGTCATGGACTTGACCACGCCGGCGACCATCATCTGCAGGCCGCCGCCCGCGCTGCTCGTGCCGACGTAAGCATCGCAGCCATTCTCCCCATCGCGCGGGTTCCAGATTCGGTCGTCCTTGATAAACTTGCGGCCCGTGAGATCCTCGATCTCGCCGACGGCGTTGATGACGCCTCGGGTGACATCCTCGGCGGGGGCCTCGACGGTGGTGGGGGCTTCGCCGCGGGAAACGAGGCGGTACTCACCCTCCTTGAGGTCAATGAGGATGGCCTTGGTCGTCGTCGACCCGCAATCGGTGGCGAGAATGGTACGGATTTCGTCTTTGGCCATCGCAGGTGCCCGCGTGGGTTCCGGTTCGGTCACTCGGGGTGCCGCGGGCGTGCGATCTGCCGGCGCCGACGGCACGTAACAGACCGGGCATTCTAGAGCAATAACGGTTCAGTTCAATCGCCGGCGGGTGCGATCGGCGGGGGCTGACGCTAAGATGGGCGGCTCCATGACGGACGAGGATCAGCGACAGCACGCGACGGCGGCCGCATCGACGCCGCCCGGTTCGCCGCCGCCCCAACGCGGCTACACGGGGCTGATGCGCTATATCACGCTTTTCGCGGGGCTCGGGGCGCTGTTCCTGGCGGGGATGCTGCTATCGGACCAGTTTCTGACCATCGGCAACCAGCGCAACGTCCTGCAACAGGTGTCCATTAACGGAATCCTCGCGGTCGGGATGACAATGGTGATCCTGACGGCGGGCATCGACCTGTCCGTCGGCAGTGTGCTGTCGCTGTGCAGTGTGGTTTGCGCGATGCTCGTCATGCACGGCGCCATCGGGGAAAGCGAGGCCGCGTTCAGCCGGGCTCACGAGATCGTGCTGCCCGCACTCGCGATCTTCGCGGGGTTGGCTGGTTATGCCGTCGTGAAGCGCTGGCTGCGGCGTTCGACCGCGGTGGCGGCCACCGTGGGCGTGATCGTGGCGGCGGTGGGCGTGGGCACATTTGTCGCCTGGCGCGTTTCGGACCCAACCGCCGGCGCCCCAACCTGGCTCGTTCTGCTGCTGGTGCCGCTGGTCGGGGGCATGATGGGGATGATCAACGGCCTGATCATCGCCAAGACCGGGCTGCAGCCGTTTATCGTTACCCTGGCGATGATGATCTCGGCCGTCGGCCTGGCCAAGCTCATCGCGGGCGAGGGCGGCCGGGTGCACTCGATCTACATGCAGACCGAGACGCAGGCCGGCGCCCCCAAGTCATTCGAGCAACTTGGCGAACCGATCCTGACCGTGGGCACCAAGGAACTGCGCAGCGGCCGCGTGCACGAGATCAAGCTCATCCCGATTCCCGGCCTGTTCATGCTCGGGTGTTGGGCTTTGGCGGCCGTGCTGCTGAAGAAGTACCCCCTGGGCCGCTACATCTTCGCGGTCGGCGGCAACGAGGAGACCTCGCGCCTCGCGGGTGTGCCGGTCGATGCGGTGAAGGTGTTCGTCTACACCGCGAGTGGGCTGCTGGCGGGCTTGGCGGCCGTCCTGTTCTGTGCCAATTACAAACAGGGCCTGGCCACCGCCGGCCAGATGAAGGAGCTCGACGCGATCGCGGCCGTCGTCATCGGCGGCACCAGCCTGATGGGGGGCCGCGGCAGCATCCTCGGCACGCTCGTGGGCATCATGATCTTCGGCTATCTCACGAACATCCTCGACCTGCGCGGCGTATCCAGCGAGATCCAGGACATCGTCAAAGGTGTTATCATCGTCGGCGCTGCGGTCTTGCAAAGCGGCACGTTGTGGGACAACCTGCGGGCACTGCGGCGGCGCAAGACGACGGGCGCCGCGACGATCAAGATCGACTGAAACCTCCAGAGGAGACCTCGAATGCAGACGGGACGAGATGCGGGCGTCTTGCGAAATGCATGCTGCGCGGCGGCGCGGTGGTTGGCGGCGGGCGCCTGTGCCGCGCTGGTGGTTGGGCTCGTCGGCGGCTGCGAAGGGGAGACACAGCGCGGCAAGCCACCAGCCGAAACTGGGTCGGACGCCGCAACTGCGGCGCCGGCGGAGGCGGAGGCGGATGAGAAGTACGTCATCGGCTTCTCGCAATGCACGCTGTCGGAGCCGTGGCGGGTGGAGTTCAACCGGCGCCTCAAGGCGCACGCCGAGGAGCATTACCCCAATGTTGAGCTGGTCATGCTGGATGCGGATGACAGGACCGAGGTGCAGGTGGCGCAGGTGCGCACCTTCATCGAGCGCGACGTCGATGCCATCCTCGTCAGCCCGAAGGAAGCCCCCGGCCTGACCGATCCCGTGAAGGAGGCGACCGAGGCCGGCATTCCCGTCATCGTGCTCGACCGTGACGTGCGCTGGGACGGCTACGCCTGCTTCGTCGGTGGCGACAACATGCTCATCGGTCGCACCGCGGGTGAGGTTGTCGTCGACATGCTCGGCGGCCCGGGGCAGGCCGCGGGCGTGGTCTACGAGATTTGCGGCGGAATGGCCTCTACGCCCGCGCAGGAGCGCCACAAGGGCTTTCACCAGATCGTCGACGACGAGCCGGGTATCAAGGTCATCGGCGAGCAGGACTGCGACTGGAAGCTGCCCGAGGCCAAGGAGACGTTCAAGGCGGCGTTGCGCTCACACGACGACATCGACGTCGTGTACGCCCACAACGACCCGATGGCCTATGGCGCCTATCAGGCCGCCAAGGAAGCCGGTCGCCATGAGGAGATCCGGTTCGTCGGCATCGACGCTCTGCCGGCCGAGGGACGCCGCTGGATCTCCAATGGTGCGCTCGACGCCACGATCCAGTACACCACGCCCGGCGAGACGGGCCTCGACCTGGCCGTGAAGCTGTTGCAGGGCGAGGACATCCCCAAGCGCGTCCGCCTCGGCACGCGGGTGTTCACGCCGGAGAACATCGAGCAGGGCGGTCGCGAAGTCACGGCGGATGAGGAATAGCCCGGCGCCCGAGCCGCAACGCAGCATCATCGCAGGGGAGCAGCAGAGCTCGTGAAACGTCCGCCGCGAATCTTCATCGCCGTGGCAGAGGACTCGGCCGACATGCACGCGGCGGCGCTGGTGCGGGCGGCGGCGGCGCACCTGCCCGGTGCGCAGTTCTACGGGCTGACCGGGCCGCGCATGCGGGCGGCGGGCATCGAGACGGTCTACGACCTGACCGCGCACGCGGCGATGCTGGGGGGCGTATTCTCGGTGCTGGGCGAGGCGTGGAAGGCGCTGCGCGCCGTCGAACGCTCGTGGCAGAAGGAGAAGCCCGACCTCGTCGTGTTGCTCGACTCGCCGGAATTGAACCTGCGGCTGGCGCGACGGGCGCACGCGCGCGGGATCAAGGTCCTGTACTACATCGCGCCGCAGACCTGGGCCTCGCGCGCCGGGCGCAACCGCCCGATCGCGCGCGATGTCGACCGGCTGGCGTGTATTCTCCCGTTTGAAGAAGGTTACTTCCGCCGCGCACTGGTATACGCGGACTACGTCGGACACCCGCTTTTCGAGACGCTGCGCGACGAGCAGCCGAACGAGTACGTCGTCAATCGGCTGCGCGGGCCGGGCAAGCCGGTGATCGGGCTGCTGCCGGGCTCGCGGCGGCACGTGATCGACGCGGTATTGCCGCTGCAACTCGAGGTCGTGCGGCGGCTGCGCAGCGCCGGCATGGTCGTGCAGCCGATCATTTCGTGCGTGGCGGCGGACCGCGTGCCGCAGATTCGGCGGCACGTCTACGCCAGCGGCCACCACGCCGAGATCATTGTCGAGGACAACGCGAGCCTGCTGACGGCGGCCGACCTGGTGCTGGTGGCGTCGGGGACGGCGACGCTGCACGTGGCGCACTACCGCAAGCCGATGGTGGTGCTGTATGACGCGGGGCGGGCGGTGCGCCTGTTGTGGAACGTTGCCGGGCGGCGGATTGTGCGGTTGCCGCACCTGTCGTTGGTGAACATTCTCGCTGGGGCGCGGGTGGTGCCGGAGTTCATGCCGTACGTGCCAGACGTGGGAGCGGTGGCCGATGTGGCGGGCCAGCTCTTGCAAGACGAGCAGTGGCGCGGGGTGATGCAGCGGCAACTGGACGAGGTGGTGCGGCCGCTGGAAAGGACCGACGCAAGCGCCAACGTATGTGCGATGATGCAGGCGATGCTTGCGGGGTGAGCGGGGGCGAAGGCGGGAAGATGGAGAGTTGGGAGCTTGGCCTGCCCGTCTCGATCTGAACGTGGGGACGTGACGTGATCTGTCCGCGGTGCAGAGATGGGGCGTTCGATCGGGAAACGGGCCGTTGCAGCGCGTGCGGCTGGCGCGTGCTGTGTCCGGCATGCGGGATGGACCTTACCCGTCCGATCGGCGAGCGTTGCCCGCAGTGCATGGCGGCGTGGGTATGCCCGTCGTGCGGCGTGGGGCTGGACGATGGCGCGTACCGCGTGTGTAACACGTGCGGGGCGCACTGTCACTGCTCGAATTGCGGGTACGACCTTGCCGGCGGCACGACACCGCTGTGTCCCGAATGCGGCAGCGACGTTGTGCCGCAGTTGCCGCCGGAATACGTCGCGGGCGAGCTCTATCACTGGCCGCCGCGGCCGACGCCGCGTGCGTGGTGGGAAGTTCCGCTGATGATCGTGACGCTCGCGTTTGGGGCGGCACTCGTGGGGGTGTGGCTGTCGAAGTTGTGAGGGTTGGCAGCACGGGATCGTGAGCTGCTGTGATTACGAGACGTGGGTGTTTCGTCAAGCGTCCTTGTTCCGGGCGGCGGCAGCCGACTTAACGGCGTTATCGTTCGGCACTGGCAGCCAGCGAGTGGCTGCCAGTGCACGTCGTGACGGTTACAAGGGGCGGTCAGCGCCGGAAGCGCACGGCCAACAGTCCGAGGGCAAGGAATGCCAAGGAGCTTGGCTCGGGGACGCGGGCCACGCGGAGGCCGAGCTGATCGTAGCCCTCTTCGACGAGCACGAACCAGACCATGATTGGGCGCGTGCTCATGAACCGATCACCTCCGCGGAAGCAACCGCCGGCGGGCACGGACCACGAGTAATTCGAATCGATGTATTTGGCTTCCGTCCACTCCCAGAGGTTGCCGCCCTGATCGAATGTACCATACGGGCTGGCGCTGTTCTCGAACTCGCCGACTTCCGTGCGATAGTACGGGCTGCCGATCGTGAACCCCATTTGGCTGAAGTTCGCGTTATTACCGGGATCGGGGTCGATCAGGTCGTTGCTGGGGACCATGTCGGTGCCGGTCGGGTAATCCCAGTAATTGCCGGTGACGCCATCGTTCCTGTGATACGCGGCTTTGTACCATTCGTCCCCTGTCGGAAGCACCCAGGTGGCCTCGGGTTTACGCTCGATTTCGAAGAGCTCCGCGTGCGTCATCGCACCGTTCACGAAGTAGGAACCATCTTCGGTCGTGCCCGGCCCTTGCTCTCCGGTGGGCTGGCCGTTGTGGAGCCAGTTGGCAAACCGCATCGAGTCGCCCCAACTCACGAAATTGACGGGTCGCTGCGCCCAGTCTGACGCCACGCTATACGCGTAGCTGCCGGCGTCGCCGGTGCGCTGGATTTTGCAGCCAAAATCGTTGATCCACATGCGTTCGTCGTACAACTGGTACGTGTCCGTGGCCGCCACCGCGTTGAGGAACTCGGTATACTCTTCGGCCGTGATTTCGTACTTGCCCATGTCGTACGTGTAGTCCACCGCTCCGGCCCCCACACCGTGCGTGTCATCCGGGTTGCCCGGGTTGCCCACGACGACGGTGTCGACATCAATCGCCAGTGCAGTCGCACCGAGGGTCGCGCAAAGAACGCTCGCCAAGATCATGCATCCGTTTCTCATCGTTGTTTCCTCCTCTTCGCGTTTGCCGTTGGACGGCGATTGCCGCGCCACTCCGCTGCGCGACGTCTAGGTACTGAGTCAATCAAGTCTCGAGGTCTTATGGGTTAGTTAGTTCCCTGAGCGTGCGCCCGTATCTGCTGCCGCCATTGTCGACAGTGCCCGTGCCAGAATACGTCCGGCCCGCGGTGCCGTTCGACACGCAGCATGGTGGTCAGCGCCGAAAACGCCGGCATGCCAACAGGCTGAATGCGAGCAACATGCTCAGTGTATGGGGCTCGGGCACGCGGGCGACGCGAAACCCGAAGTCGCTGATGGCTCCGGCTACGGGGTAGTACCCATACCGATACGCGGCCGCCAGGCTGTCGGCGCTGCTGACATACGAGCCACCGCGCAGCACGCGGAAATCTCTCGCCATGGTCGTCTCGGTCCATTCCCAGACGTTTCCGCCCTGGTCGAAAGTGCCGTACGGGCTTTCCGAGCTTTCATGCGCACCCGCTTCGGTGCGGTAGTGCGGGCTGCCGACGGTGTATCCTTCGTCGAAGTACGTGGCGTTGTTCCCGGGGTCGGGATCGACGAGTTCGTTGCTCGGGATGTCGTTGCTGCTTGTCGGATAGTCGAAGTAGTTGGCGGTCGCCCCATCGTTGTGGTGGTAGGCGGCCTTGTACCATTCGTCTTCGGTCGGCAGGACCCAGGTCGCGTTCGGGTTGCGCGTAATCGCTTGCAAGTCCGGAGCGGTCATTGCCCCGTTGACGAAGTAGGAGCCATCCTCGGTCGTGGTCAGGTCCTGTTCGCCGTTCGGCTGGCCATTGTGGAGCCAATTGCAGAAGCGGGCGGCGTCCGCCCAGGTGACATAGTTGACGGGGCGCTCAGCTTTGTCGCGCGGCACCGAGTACGTGAAGGGGCCGGGCCAGGTCCCCTCGCGAATGATTCCGCAGCCGTGTTCGGTGTGCATGCTGCCGCTGTAGAGGTAATGCGGATCGAAAACCGCAACGGCGTTTAGGAAGGCGGTGTACTCGCCGGCAGTCACCTCGAACGTGCCGATCTCGTATGCATAGTCCACGGCGCCACAGAGTCGGTCGGGACCGTAGCCGCCATAGCTTTCACCGGCCCACTCGCCGTCGTTGCCAGCATTCCCGACGGTAACGGTGTCAAGGTCGAAGGGAAGCGCGGCTGGAACGGCCGCACTGAGCGCCAACAGCGCCAGAAGTGCTTTCATTGGTTTCATTTTCTCTTCCTCTTGAGTCCCGTTTCTGTTCCTCGCTGCCTCCGGTGGCCGCCCGGCGTTTCGGGCTTGGCCGCTTTGTCGCAGGGTTGCGGATGACGTGGCGCTTGCCCGTGCGACATGCGCGCAGGATACGTCCGACGCTGGGACTGTGTCAAGAGTAATATGAGAATATTCCCAAAACGATCCCAGAACAGTCTCTCGCCACTTGACACGGACGGCGTCTGTGCGTTAAATCGTTTTTATGAAGGACGTTACTCGTAATGAGGGCCGCTTGCCCCCGCCCGGCGTTATCGCCTCGGCCAGTGGCGTAGCGGGTCAGATAAAGTCGGTCGGCCAGGAAGTGTGCGAGGCGCTCCGGGCGGTCGTGGAGCGCATCCCCGGTAAGTCCCAAAGCACCGAGGAATTCGCACGCACGCTCGAAGTCAACCGCAGCATCGCAGGTCGGCTATTACGCGCGGTCCGTACGGATGATCCGTTGGCCGCCGTAAACCAGATGCCGCGCGCGGCGGGGCTGCGAATCATCCTTGAGGCGGCTCGGCCGGCGGTCGGCCCGGAGCTCGTGGATCGAGCGGAGCGCGCACTGCGCGCGCTAGAGGGCGTTGTGCGCCGTGAGCTCGGTGGCTGGGACGGGCTCGAGGCGGCAATGGTTGGATGGTTGCCGGATGTGCGCGGGCGCTTCGAGTTGTCCAATCGACAGTTGGTGTACAAGGGGATGGCGAATCTCCAGGGGATGTGCGCGGAGTTGCAGCTCGACACGGTGATTTACTACCCAGACGAGCGTGGGGAGCGGTGTGACATTGCGATTATCGAGGGCTTCGCGAAGATTCGACGTTTGCGCGCCGGTGTGCGTGTGCCCGTGGCGGTGGTCACGCCGAACCCGCGAGCGCGTCGACCGCTGCCGTACACGCTCGAGGACGTGCCGATTGACGGTACCAGCGGGAACTGCGGGCTCCTTGAAGAGTTCTGTTCTCGACCCTGCCCCGAGTTGGAGGCCATTGAGACCGGGGAGGTGACGAACTTCGTGCTCGCGGGCGATAGCATCGGGGTGCATTCGGCGCGTGACGTGTTCGCCGCGAGCGTTGTGCGCGGAGCGCGGCCACTCTACCGGGTGCCGGGTGAGGAGCCTTGGCGCCCTCACTTGTCCGGGGGCGTGAACCTGCCCGCAAAGGCGCTGCTGCTGAACGTGCTGTTGCACGAGGATGTATGGCCCGATGGCGAGCCGCAGCTACTCGTCTATGACAGTTTGAAGCGCGGCTTGGCGAGTCCTGACGATCCAACGAGCGAGTTCGATCGCATGGCGAGCACGGAGACGATTCAGTCGCTAGGCAAGGGCGTGGAGCAGTTTCGGGCGAGCGAGGTCGGTCGTCATGTCGAAATGGTACAGCACGTGACGGAGCGCCTTGGGTGGGACGCTACGCGGCTGAGGGGCTATCGCGTGCGGGTTCAGTATCCGCTCTTGAATGCGCAGTACTGCGTCGCGTTCGCGCCGGCGCCGCTGCGGTCCGAGGGCGGCTGAGGTGCGTGGATGACCGCGTTGCGGGGCGCAATATGGCAGAGTAACGCCCTTCCTTGGCGAGCGCGGCACAAGGCAGCACGATATCGTGCCGCGATGTGTCGGCCGCGGGGTTGCGGAAGGCACTGGGCGGCGACGGACTCGAACCGCCGACCCTCTCGGTGTAAACGAGATGCTCTAGCCAACTGAGCTAGCCGCCCGGGTCATGGGACCCACGAGAAGCCCCAAACTGCGGGGCCGGCCGCGAAGCCCACCCATGGGCGCCTCAGCAAGCCCCAATGCGGGACTCGGGTCGAGCCCGACCAGAGGGCTCACACGATGCCCCGACACAGGACTCTCATCAAGCCCCGACTCCGCTTATCATATCGGCGATCGGCCGATTGCAAAATGGGGCCGGCGTGGACGTTGGGGCCGCGGGGCAGATGGTCATGACCACCCGCCGTCAGCCGTCGCCAGGCGAGAGCCGCCGTCCGCCACCCCCGGCATGAGCACCGCCGCGAAAGAAAGACGGGTGCGTTATGGACGAACGAGAAGACCTGGGCCGGCGCCTCGCCGAGTGCCGCCAGCGGATCGATGAGCTCGACCAGCAGATCATCACCGCGATCAGTGAGCGTGGCCGCGTGGCAGCCGAGATCGGCAGGATCAAGGCCGTCGAGGGCACGCCGATCTACGCCGCCGACCGCGAGAGCGAGATCCTGAAGAAGCTGCGGCAGCGGAACCCGGGCCCGTTCCCGGACCGCGTGCTGGTGGCGATCTATCGCGAGTTGATGAGCGGGTCGTTTCTGCTGGAGCGGCCGCTGCGGATCGCCTTTCTCGGTCCGCGTGGCAGTTTCTCGCACTTGGCGGCGAGCGGCAAGTTCGGCGCGTCGGTCGAGTACGAGCCGGTCACCGACATCGCCGCGATCTTTGACGAGGTCGCCCGCGAGCACGTTGACTTTGGCGTGGTGCCGGTGGAGAACTCTCGGGGAGGGGGTATCGTGGACACACTCGATTCGTTCGCCGAGAGCCGGCTCAAGGTGTGTGCCGAGATTCTGCTGCACATTCATCATAACCTGCTGTCGCGCACGCCGTTTGCGCAGATCGAGCGGGTCTATTCCAAGCCGGAAGTATTCGACCAGTGCAAGCAGTGGCTGCTGGAGACGGGGCTGCTCGACAGGACGATTCCCGTGGCGAGCACGAGCCGGGCGGCGGAACTGGCCGCAACGGAGCCCAACGCGGCAGCGATCGGCAGCAAGCTGGCGGCGGAGCTGTATGACCTGCCGTTGCAGCGCGAGCGGATCGAGGACAGCCCGGACAACCTCACGCGGTTCTTCGTGCTCAGCCGGCACGCGGCGCAGCGCACCGGCAACGACAAGACGGCGGTGATGTTCGCGACGAGTCACCACGTGGGAGCGCTGGCGGACGTGCTGGATGTCTTCCGTGCCGAGCAGATCAACCTGACGATGATCACGTCGCGGCCGAGCCGACGGCGGAACTGGGAGTACTTCTTCTTCATGGACGCCGAGGGGCACATCGAGGACGAGCCGATGGCACGGGCGGTGAACGCGGCGCGGGACTTCTGCGCGCACCTGACGGTATTGGGGTCGTTTCCGCGGGCGGAAGAGGTGATTTGAGGAGGGCGGCGGTGGTGGCGGGAACAGGTGGGGTGATGTCGGATGGCCGGGATTGTTGAACTCTACGGCTGGGGCACATTGCTGCTGCTGCTTGCGGCGGCCGCGCTGGTGGTCGCACGGCTGCGCACGCGGCCGCGGTCGCAGCCGATCCACTGCCCGGGGCCGCCCGGGAGCGTATTGCGGCTGGCCGACCCGCGGCGTTGGTTCGTTCGGCACGGCTGCTGGTACAACTTGACGGGGTTGCCCGAGCAAGAAGATGGTGTGGTTCGGTGTCCGGAGTGCGGGACCACGAGCGCAGCGCACCAGCGGCTGCGTGACGGGCGCCGCTGGCGGCCTTTGGCGGCGGGGGTTGCGTTGACGGCACTGGCCGGCGTGTGCTTCGGCGTGCCGTGGGTGCGGTACGGAAGCTGGTCGCCGGCCGTCCCGACCGTCGTGCTCGTGGGGTCGGAGTACCTGGGGAAGTCGTGGCAGCCGCGCGCCATGCGTTCGGAGCTGTACGGCCGCATCTGGTCGAATCGGACGTGGATCGATCCGGTGTCTGTGCGTTTGCTCGTGCCCAGTCTGATCGGGGATCTGCGTGACGACGACGTGCGCGGGAATGCGGATCGAGCATACGACTTGCTGGAATCGCTCGGTCAAACGGCCGGGCAAACCGCGCGGCACGCGTTGGAGCGCGAACTCGCCGCGGGCGATGAGCAGTCACGGACGATTGCGGCGCACCTGCTGCGCGGGATGTGCCCGGATGAGCCCTCCGACGCGCTTCTGGCGGCCTGTGTCGAAGACCTGCGACATGACGAAGTCAGGCGTGTGTGGTTCGATTTTTTCGATGCACGCGCGGCGCGAGACTACCTGCTGCGTTTCCCCCACCGGATCGAGCCGCTGCTGTCTTCGGCGCTGCGCTCGGACGACCGGCAACAGCGGACAGTGGCCGCGGTGCTCGCCGGACATTGTGATCTGGATTCGCTGATTGACGCGGCCGCACCCATCCTCATCGCGAACCTGCGCGACGACGAGGTCTACGGCAACGCCAAGACGGCCGCGCCGGCGCTGTTCCGATTCGGGCCGGAGGTCATTCCGTATTTGCTTCCGTGTTTCGAGAGCGACGATCGGCAGCAGCGGGACATTGCGCGCGCGATCGTGACGCGGCTGCAGCACCGTCGCGACCCGACCGTCGTCTGTACGACGATGCCGCTGATCACGGAGGCCTGCGCTGACCCGCTGGGGTTGCCGGCCCAGTGGGGCGAGGTATTCGGACACGCCGAAGAGTAGCGTGTTGCAGACTCGTGTGGCCGCGGCCGGCGAGTGAGCGACGGCGCGCTAGAACTGCTGCCGCGTGTCCCAGCGCTGCCGGCCGCCGGCGATGCCCAGCCGGTGCAGCCGCTGCACGGATTGCGCGAGGCGCTGCAACACGAGCCGCCCATCCGGCGTGAGCTCGAGCCCCATGAACTGCAACGCGGCGCCGGGCACGCCGTGCTCGTCCTGCCGCATACCGCGATAACGCACATCGAGAAGGATCGGCGCGCGGCCGTCCGGCAGCTCGATTTCCGCCCCGAGCAGATCGTCATCGGCCCAGGTCGACGTCGCGCCCGGGTTGGTGCGTACCAGGCAGCCGCCGCAGGAGATGTCGCCCAGGTCGCCGGTGACCACCTGCAGGGCCGACGACTGTGCCTGACCGCGGGCGGCGATGCCGCCGGGCCACATGCTCACAGCCAGCTTCATGTCGGCGGGGACGGGCGTGCGGTAGTAGGCGCGGCGTTGCAGCTCGGTCATGCTCTCGGGCCAGCGATAGCGGATGGCGGTGACGGACGACTGGTCGTCCAGCACGAAGTGGCCCTTGGCCTCGACCACGGTCGCGAAGAGCACCTTGCGGCTCTTCTGGCGGAAGCTGATGCCGACGTACTGCCCGGGGGCCAGCGGTGGCAGCTGTTCGCCGTTGGGGGCGGCGTAGTCGAGCACGAAGAAGCGCTGATTGGCGTCGCGCTCCAGGAACCTCGACTTGAAGGTAACCCAGCTCGTGCCGTTCTGCAGCGTGATGACGGCGAGGGCACGCTCCTGTACGGCGCGGTCGAAGATCTCGGTGGCGTCGCGCGAAGCGAGGACTCTGCGGGGTTTCATAGGCGATCACCGTCCGTCTCTATCAGGCGTTCGGTCTCGTTGTCGAGAGCAACGCGCAGCAGTTCCAGGGTGGCACGAGAGGCCGCGTCGTTGGCGATGAACTCGAAACCCACCAGCATCTGGTCGGCATCGTGACAGGTGTTCTTGGTGCAGATCTCCGCCGTCAGCGCGTAGATCTGGTTGATCCACGGCAGCACGAACTCGAGCTGGGCCTGGTCGCCGATGAACAGCGCATCGTCCAGCTCCTTGCGCGACACGCGGCACCCCAGGCCGTTGCGGCTGATGTTGCCCAGGCTGCCGACCGCGGGCTGCGGCACGCCCGGGATCGTCAGGCGAACCGGCACGGGCTCGGTGGGGGACTTGCGCGTGAAGCGACGCCGATTGGCGACCTGGATGGCCTCGGGGATTGCCAGCGACAAGCGCTTCGGCGCCGTGTTCTCCAGCGCATCCACGATCACGGTCGAGAACAGGTAGAGCTGCTCTGACAGGATCGTGCGCACGTCGCACATGGCGCCGATCAGCCGCACGAAGGACGTGTCATCATCCACGTCGAGCACGTTGACCACGAGCAGGT
Organism: uncultured Planctomycetales bacterium; assembly: GCA_964448675.1. Classification (GTDB taxonomy): domain Bacteria; phylum Planctomycetota; class Phycisphaerae; order UBA1845; family Fen-1342; genus CAYUZU01. The sequence goes on along the minus strand of CAYUZU010000002.1, from coordinate 199,808 downwards.
CCTGCTCGCGGCGCTCGATGGCACACCACAGCGGCGTCTCGAGAAACTCGGGCCGGGGGTCGACCTCGAGCTTGGCCTTGTTCTGAACGGCCTGCTCGAGGACCCGGGTGGTCTGCCGGGTCGTCAGGTCGAGGGTTACGAGCATGATTCAGATACCTCCGCCGTGCAGGTGGGCACGTCCCAGCTTGGCGCGCTGCCGGTTCGCTACAAAGTGTTCAATACGCCGCAGCTGCTCGCGATAGGTCGTTGGGTCGTCGCCGGGCTGGAACATGCAGCCGAGCACGACGGACTCGCCCGGCGCGACGCGACGGGCATGGACGAGCTGCACGACAAACTCGAACGTCGCGTCGTCTTCGGGTAGCGCAAAGCGCGTCCAGTAAAGCTGCCGGGGCTGGGCGCCCACGGCCTGATCCGCCGCCGCCGCACAGCCGAGCCCGCCGCCCGAGACATTCGTGAGGCTCGCGTCGAACTGGTGCTCGGGATCCTGCACGCTGGTGAAGCGGACGTTGACCGGCCCGAGGTCGGCCAGCGAGACGCGATAGTACTCGCGCTGTTGGCGCCGCTCGATGCAAAGCGGGATGCTGAGCGCCCAGGCGGACACGGCCCCCTGCGGACCGCGGGTGCTGATGGTGCGGCCGGCGGTCACGGCAGAGAACGCCAGGCGCTCGCCGTTGGTCTCGAAAAACACGTGCACATCGGCTCCGGTGCGCAGCGGCTCCGATACACCCACCGCGGGCCAGGCCATGTAGAGAGCGCTGTCCCCGAATTCGAGAAAACGCGTCTCGATCGACTGGTTGGGGGTGGCGTTGCCATCGAACGCGATGCGGGCGCGCTGACGGCGGTCGCAGAGCTCGGCCAGCAAGTCGAGCTGCACGCGCCGGCGTGTCAGACAGAGCGCTCCCATGACGTTACCTCACCTCGAATGGTGTCAGCGACCGTCATGTATTCGTCTGTGGCTTGCGGGCACTTGATCTGCGGCACGACGCGCAGAAACCGGACGTGCGCGCCGCTGCCGGCGAACGGGACGCTCCGTCCGAGGATGGGACCGACCTGCGCCGCGCTATCGGAAACAGGCCGGCCGGTCCGCAAACAACCCGCGTCAGACGCGCGCGGCAAGGCTTGCGCGACGGGCTATCGGGCCTGCCGCCGGCGCCGTGCGGGCACTTCTACAATGCACGCGCGAGCGCGCGTGGCGCCGGGGCGCAAAATAATCTCCGGCGGCGGGTCGCCGGCGGTGGTCTAGGCGCTCATAATCGCGACGGGCGAGCCGCGGCTCGGTGGTGACGGCCGGACGCCGGTCAGATAGAATCGCGGACGTTCGGCGGCAGAGCCGCGCCGTGAATGGAGGCCAGCGATGCGCATTGGCGTCATGTCGGATACACACGATCGGCTGCCGACACTGCAGGCCGCGCTCGATCGATTCGCCGACGCGGGCCTCACGACCGTGCTCCACGCCGGCGATATCGTCGCGCCGTTCGCGGCCAAGCGGCTGGCGGCGTTTGACGGCACGGTGCACGTGATCTTCGGTAACAACGATGGCGAGCACGACGGGCTGCGCAAGGTGCTGCCGCAGATTACCGGTGGGCCGCTGCGTCTCGCGCTGGACGGGCGGCAGGTGCTCATGCACCATGCACTCGACTGGTGCCGCGACGAGGATATCGCCCGGGCCGACATCATCATTACCGGCCACACGCACGAAGCCGGCGCGAAGCGGCAGACCGGCAAGCTGCTGCTCAACCCCGGCGAGTGCTGCGGCTGGGTCAGCGGGCGGGCGTCGGCCGCCATCCTGGACCTGCAAACCTACGACGTCGAATGGATCGAGATACCGACATGAAGCGAAACGGGTTATTCGGATGTGGCGTGGCGGGCGCCGTGCTGGCGCTCGTGGTGGTCGGGGGCTGTGTCGAGCGAACGGCCCGTATCGAGACCGATCCGCCCGGTGCCATCGTGACGGTCAACGACGAGGAGGTCGGCGTCAGCCCGGTGGAATTCTCGTTCACCTGGTACGGCGACTACGACCTGATCATTCGCAAGCCCGGCTACGAGACGCTCAAAACCCACCACCGCTTCGAGCGGCCGTGGTACCAGTGGCCGCCGATCGACTTCGTGGCCGAGGTGCTCGTGCCCACGACGATTCGCGACGAGCACGTCCTGCCGGTGTACCAACTCGCGCCGGCCGAGAAGCCGACCATTGCGGACGTCGTCGAGCGCGCCACCCGCCTGCGCCAGCACGCGGTCTACCAGCGCCCCTGACGGCTGCAACGCCTGCTACGCCGGCATGAAGCCCGCCGGCGTCACCTTGAACGCCAGCACGCCTTCGTTGTCTTTCTGCTGGGCCTGGCGCTCGCGTAACGCGGCGCCCCAGAACGCCTGCGCTTCGTCCGGCGGCATCAGGTCGGGCCAGTCGCCGTAGGCGTCCTGCACCGTCTCGTCACACAGGTAGTGGATGTAGAACGTGCGCCGGCGCGACGGAGCGCGGTTCTCCGGCGACCCGTGCACGACCGCCACGTGGTGGAACATCACGTCGCCCGGCGCCGCGGTCAGCGGCACCGCACCGGGCAACTGGAAGCCGTGCTCGGCGACCATCTTGTCGACGTCGACCGTCCCCTCGGTGTGCGTGCCGGGGATGGCCCACAGGCAGCCGTTGTCCTCGGTGGAGGGATCCAAATAGATGTCGGTCGTGAAGTTGGGGATCGGGTGTGTCGCGGGGCGCCCCTGGCTCGTGTGACCGCCGCTGGACCAATAGAGATAAGGGATGTCCTGGTGCCAGCGCACCTCGGCGCCTTCGTGCGGCAGCTTGACGACGAGCGAGCCGCCGCGCGGCCAGAACGGCCGCTGCAGCACCTGCCACGCGTGCGTCAGCAGGCGCGAATTGACGGCCGTCTGCACGAAGAGCGGCCCCTGCGTGAACATGCGCTCCACGCGGTGAAACGTGATGCGGCCCCCGGGCGTCTCGCGGAAGACGTAATGATCCTGCGGGTGCTCGATCCAGTGCCGGCTCTCGCGCTTGACCGTCTCGAGGTAGGCCGGCTGCTCCAGCTTGGCCAGGGCGTCCGCCTGCAGGCGATCGGTCGCCTGCTGCAGGGCGGCGAGCTCCGCGCCGGCGAGCAGCCCGGGCATGTGCAGCAAGCCCTGCTGATCGAAGGTCCTCAGTTCATTCTGGCTCAGCATACAGGTTCGCTCCTGGCGGTTTCTGGCGCTTCCTGGTGGTCTTTCGTGTTCGCGCCGGTCCGTACCGGCGTGTCACGGCGCTGCGCGCCGTGCATTCGTGCGGGCGTGCAACGCCATCTTGTTCAGCTCCAGCGTTTCTTCATGCGCTGCATCATCCATTGGCGGATTTCCCACAGGTCGACGACGGGCATGCGCGTATACGGCTGCTGGGCGATATACGGTCCCGCGCCGAATTCGGGGTCGAACGGCAGCACCTTCGTGCCGTCGGCCTGGCGTGCCTGGTAGATGCGGTCCCACCACGCCTCGTGCGTCGCGACGTGTCGGGCCCACTCCGGGGCGCGCGGATCGGGCACTTGCGGGCCCTCCTCGTGACCGACGCGCCCGTGAATGTGGATCGAGCGCTGGATGATCGGCTCGATGAGGTCGCCGACGTGATCGTCGAGCAAGGACTCGCACACGGTGACGAAGTGCGAGAAATCCGCGCAGAACTTGAGCTGGTCGAAACGCTCGATGTAGCGCACCGTCTGCCAGGGATTGCAGAACAGCCGGCCGCGGTGAATCTCGTGTGCAATCGGCAGTTCACCGTCGGCCTCGACACGCAATGCCGTATCGAGGAAGTCGCAGCCCTCCTCGAACGACATGCGATCGCGACCGCTGTGCACGCACAGCATGAACGGCCGATACGGCAGAATCGCGTTGTACTGCTCCGGGAACTCCGCCGGCTTGAACGGGAAGATCATGCCCAGGTATTCCATGCCGTGCTTGTCCAAGAGCTCGCACCACGCGGTGGCGTCGATCTCGGGCGGGCCGCCCTCGACGCCGTCAAAACCCGCGGCCCTGGCCTGGCCGAGCTTGCGGTCGTATTCCGCGACCGTCGCGGGTGAATCGATGAAACCCCAGAACGAGACAAAGTACTTCACCTGCATCGGTTCGTTCTCCCTCGCCGGCGGCCGCGCGGCCGGCCGCTGACTGTGCTCAGGCGCCGCGCGGCGCCTCGTCCGTCGACCACTCGTAACCAAACGTCAGGATGTAGGCCGGCCGCAGGTGGTCGCTGTTGTTCGGTCCGGCATAATGCAGCGTCTTGAGCGTGTGAATCGTGCAGCCGCCAGCGCTGAGCGGGCAGGCGATCGCGTCACGCGTGTCGGCCTCGACCGTCTCGAGCGTGTGCATGTTGGGATCGTTGCCAGCGGGACGGTGCGGCAACAGGTCGCCCAGGTGGCTGCGCGGCACGAACCACATGCAGCCGTTCTCCACCGGGCAATCCAGTAGCGGCATCCAGAAGTTCGCGCTGAACGTCTTGATTCCCGGCTTCCAGTAGGCCTGGTCCTGGTGCCAGGGGGTTTCTTTCTGGTTGTGCGGCGGCTTGTAGATCGCGTGGCCACCCTGGAAGCTGCAATCCGCGCCGAGCAGCTGCTCCGAAACGGCTCGTGCATTGCGGTAGTACGCCGTGTCCAGCAGTTCCGGCGCGAGCTTCTCCGGTGCGATGATCTGCGGAATGACGGGCACCTCGCTGCGGTCCTTCTTCGAACCCAGCTCGTACGCGTGCTCGGCGGGCAGCTCACGGTGCCGCGCGAAGAGCTCGTCGAGAGTCTGCTTGATGCGCGCGACGTCTTCCGGCGGCGAAATACAGTCGAGCGCGAGGTAGCCTTCGCGATGAAACGCGGCGACCTGTAGCGGGCTGAGTTGATGCGTGATGACAGCCGGCACGACAGCAATCTCCTGCAATATTGAAAGGGTTCACCTTCGACCCGTCTCTCATTGTAGCGCTGCGCGAACGCGCCGCCGTCGCAGGCGCACAATTGTCGCTTCGGCGACATGCCGGTCCGTTAATGCGATTGTCCGGGATGGAGGCTGCTCAATGCTGCGCGGCGTCGGGCCGCCAAGCTCATTGCCCGCGCGCCGGCGGCTTCAGCCCGAGCAGCCCCATGACCTGCTGCAGGTCTTCCCAAGCGTCCGCCTTGGCCGGCGGGTTGCGCAGCAGGTAGGCCGGGTGAAACGTCGGCATCAGCTTGCATGGCGGCAGGCCGACGTCGGCGAGGGCGGGCGGCGGAAAGTCGTGGAACCGCCCGCGCAAGCGCGAGATGGGCGTCTTGGTGACCAGCAGCGACTGCGCCGCGGGGCGCCCCAGCGCGATGATCACCTTGGGCCGCAGGATCGCCAACTGGCGAAACAGATACGGCTGGCAGATGCGCATCTCCTCGTCGGTGGGGGTGCGGTTGCCCGGCGGGCGGCACTTGACAACGTTGCAGATGAAGACCTGTTCGCGCGTCAGCGTCATGGCCGCGATCATCCGCGTCAGCAGCTGGCCGGCGCGCCCGACGAACGGGATGCCCTGGGCGTCTTCGTCCGCCCCGGGGCCTTCACCGATGAAGACCACCTCGGGCCGCGGGTGCCCGTCACCAAAGACGGTCTGGCTGCGGTGCTCGTGCAGGCGGCACTTTGTGCAGTCGCGCACGAATTGCCGGTCGAGGGCTTCCAGGGCGGCGCGGGCCGCATCGGTGCCGAGGTCTTCCTGGTTCAACGCGGGGAGGTTGGGGTCGTCCATGGTCTCGGAGATCAGGGGCGCGGAGGTGGTGGCGGCACGGGCCGGGGCTGCCGACGGCGCCGCGGCCGGCGCAGCGGCGCGGGCCAGCGTGACCCGTGGCACCGCACAGTGCGTGACGCCAAGCCGGCGTTCATTGCGCAACCACTCACGAATTCCGTTGATTGCTGGATTTGTGGGCGATTCTGACACGATCACAGGATACGGAGTCCCGTACCCCGCAGCAAGGGTATCGCTATGCGCTCGTTGACTCGCCGCATCCTCTCCCAACGCGGGTTGTGCCTGTCCGCGCTGCTTGTGGCCGCACGGTCGGTCGCGCTGGCGCCGGCCGCTCCGGAGCCGGCGGACGTGGACGGGATGGTGCTCGTGGCGCCGACCCAGGGGCGCCCGACTTTCGTCGCGCCGGGCGGCATTCTGCCCGTGACGATCCAGTTCGACCCCGCGGGCGGCGTGCCGCGTTTCGAGCTTTCCGCGCCGGACTTTCCGGTGCACGACCACCTGCTCAGCGGCGACCTGGCCCGCGGCACTCCCGAGAGCGGGGCCTGCTACCACCTGCGGGTGCCGGCGGACGTGCCGGAGCAGACCTACGACATCGTCGTGCGCAACGATGCCGCGCGTGTCACGGGGCCGCACGCGGTCGCCGTGCGCAAGCCCGAGCAACGCGTGCGATTGGTGCACCTGTCAAACATGAACGTGGGGGAGGCGGGCGTGCCGGACTTCGACTGGGCGCTGGTCGACGAGATCAACCTGTTGCAGCCGACACTGATCGTCACCAGTGGCGACTACATCGATGCCACCCACGATGACCCGGACGCCGCCTGGCAGGAACTGGCGCGCTACTTCGCGGCATTCGATGCTCCGGTTCTGGCGGCGTGCGGCGATCACGACGATCTCGAGCAATACAGTCGCTACCTGGCGCCGAGCCCGATCGGCGCGATCGAGGTGGGGCCGTATCGCGCGTTCGTGCTCTACGACCTGCCGAAGCAGCCGGTCGTGCACGACGCCGACCAGATCGCCTGGCTCGAGCGCGACCTGCCTGGCCGCAGGCACGAGATGGCCTTCGTGGTGTCACACGATCAGTCTCCCAATCTGCTGGCCCACTGGCAGGCCGCGGGGACGCTCAACGGCATGATCCGCGCTGGTCGGCTCGGCTTGTGGTTCGCCGGCGGCCACCGCGACTGGGACGGGCGCGAGTATCTCGAGCTGGTAACCGCGGCGCGACCCATGCTCTACCTCCGCACGCACCAGGCCAGTCCGGCGACGCGCGGCGGCGCGACCGGCACAAGCCACTACCGCGTGGTGGACCTCGACGGCGACCGCGCCGTGCTCACGCCACCCCTGGCCCAAGACGGCACGGCGGCGTCGCTGCCCGCCGGACACCTTCGGCTGGTACTGGACGGCCCGAACGACGGGTCGCGCGAGCGTGTGGAGCTGCACGCCACCAGCACGCTGCCGTTTCGCGTCAAGCACGCCGGCACGCGCGTGTGGGTGCGACGCGACGGCGACCAGCGACCGTGGGTACGCGGTGCGCGCCTGGCAAGCCTGGTCGAGCTTCCGGGGATTTGGGAATGTCGCCTGGCATTCGACCTGCCCGAGCGCGGCGGTGTGCATGCTGTCGTCGGCACAGGACCGCCGCCGCCGGAGCCGCAGGTGCAGGTGCAGTTTCTCGTCGCGGACGAGCTGATCCTGGTGCCGCGAATATCGGACGACGGCGTGTCGTACCTGCATGGCGGTGCGCAGCTCGGTTTCGTGCAGCTGCAGAACGCCGGCGGCGCTACGGCCGAGGTCACGCCGATCATTCGGCTTGACGGGGAGACGCTGGCGTATCGGGTGCCCGAGACGCAGGGGCCGCTCGCGACGGCCTATGCCCTGCGCCTGGCGCCGCAGCAAGTGCTGACGCTGATGCCGGATCTCTCGGCGGTCCGCATCGAGCCCGGTGAGCACGAGCTGCAGGTGTACCTGAAGGGGGGCGTCGGCTGTGCGCCCGTCTGCACGCCGGTGAAGGTGTCGGTCGTGGCCAACCGCACCGCGCGCAGCGCTACGCGCGAACAAGCGCGGTAGGGGGACCCCGGCCCACTGGCTCAGCTCTTCTGATCGCCAGCGGTGTTCTCAGACAGGTTACCGTTCCGTCGTTGCGACGTGATGAGGTACATGCGCCTGATCTGGAGGCCGAACAGGTTGGTGTTTCTGATCTCGGCTTGTCCGTGCTCGACGTTCATCGTCTTGTGAAGCACATCGAGCGTCGGGTTGTCCGTATCGATGATTGCGATGCGGGAGAGCTTCCGCAGTTCATCGGAAGTCAAGACCTCCTTGAGCTTCTGCGAGATGTACTTCAACGCATCCAGTTCGTCACGCTCGATCCAGTCACCGGCCACGAGCAAGTCCCAGACGTCGGGTGCGTCCTCACGCAATGAGAGCGCAAACAGGTCAAACGGCCCGCGCTCCCGAGCCATGGTCTTCTCTTGCTCTTTCAGCTTGGTGACTATTTCCCGCATAATGTGTCCAGCAGCGTGCGTGCCGACTTGAGCATTTCCATTGCGTCCTTCCTGTCGGCGCTACCGATTGGTTTGTAGCGAGACTCCGGATCCCACTCGGCAACCCTTGACCACTCGCCGAACAACCCAGACTTGGTTGTATCCTCAACGCCAGTGAGATGCAGCAGCACGTCGAGGCTGTGCGTCCGGAATGTCTTCTAATCCCGCAACTCGCCGGTCGTACTTGGAAACCCGGCCCATCGCAGCGTGCGGCAGATTCGTGCCTTCAACCCCAACTCCACGGCATCGCCGCAAAGGTATACCGCACCGTCGTAGCGGTCCGCGTCGAGCAGCAACTGCGCGTCGGCGAGTCGTGCTTCGGCGATCTGCTCGATTTCTCCCGTTCTCAGCATCGCCGCGTGCCTTCGCGAATGACAGCCCCCAGTGAAAAGACATGCTCATGCCGGCCGGTGGCTGCGTCAACCGGCCCCGGGCACCGTTCCGTGCTTCTGGATGATCCGGCAGATGGCGTACGAGGCCGCGACCTGCAGGCGCGGGTCACTCTGGTCCGCGGCGATGGCGCGCAGCGGCTCGAGCGCGCGCGGATCACCAATTTCCGCCAGCGCGTGGATCGCCAGCGAACGCACGGCAAACGTACGATCGGGATCCGTCGGGCTCGAATCCGGGTCGGTGTAGTCGATCATGTCCAGTGCCAGCACGTAACCGTCGTCGAAGCCCAACCGGCCCAGGCCGCGGGCCGCGATCAGCCGTGCTTCGAGGTACTCCTCTTCGGGACCGGCCAGGGCGTAGAGCAGGTCGTCCCGGAAAGCGAGGTTGTCGAGGTCGGCGAGGATCAGCAGCGCTTCGGTCCGATCGGCCGCGCCACCACACGAATAGAAGACCAGTTTCCGCACTCCCTCTTCGTCACCCAGCCGCGCCAGCGCACCGTAGATCGCGATCGTGACCCGGCTGGAGCGCTCGTTGGCCGGACTGCGCAGCGCCGCTTCCAGCCGCTTGGCCGCCCGCGATTCCTCGAGCCGGCCGATCAGCGTGGCGGCATCCGCCCGCAGCCGTTCCTCGGGCGCGTCGTTCAGCGTCTGCACGAGGATCCGCGCCGGCCCCTCGTACCCACAACGCACCGCTGCGTACGCCGCAGCCAGCCGCACGAGGGGATGCGGGTCACGGATCGCGGCGCGGATGGCTTCGATCGGCGCGCACTGCCGCGTCTGCCCCAGCGCGACCAGGCCTGCGTAGCGCACGCGCGGCGAGTCGGAGTCGAGCGCGTCGCGAAACGCTTCCTTGCCGTCCGCGGGCGACACGCGCACCAGCGCCTCGATCGCGTTGCAGGTCACCGCGTCCCGCTCACTGCTGGCCGCCGTCACGAGCAGGTCCAGCGCCCGGTTGTACAGCGCCATCTGCTCCGGGCGGCTCAACGTCATGCGGCTTTCCGCCTCGGGGGCCGTGCAGCCGCCGGCACCGAGCAGCCCGCCGCCCAGCACCAGCAGCATGAGACCCCGTCGCGCCGATGTTGCGATTGGTCGTCTGCGAGCCAGGTACACGCGTCAGTCTCCCTTCTGCATGCGGGGGAACATCAACTCGATCCGGTGCTTGAGGGCCATGACCCAGCGCTCGAACACGCCGCCGATCCACAGCAGTACCGACGCCAGCAGGCACAGGCCGGCGAACCAGTCGCCGAAGCGGCCGTACAGGCTGCCGCGCGTGCCGAGGATCACGCGTTCGAGGTCGTAGTCGACCACGCCGCCCTCGTGCGGATAGTACGTCCGCCCGCGGCTGTCGGCGACGCGCGAGTAGATCCGGCCGTTGGGGTCGATGAAACCGCTGATGCCGGTGTTGACCGCCCGGGCGATGCCGACGCGGTTCTCGACAGCGCGAAATGCGCAAATCGCCAGGTGCTGCGGCAGCTCGTTGCTGTAGAGGAACCAGGCGTCGTTGCTGATGCTGACCAGGAAGTCCGTCCGCCGACGCGCCCCCTCCCAAACCGCTTCGCGGATGATGTACGGCGTCACGTCCTCGTAGCAGATCGGGACGGCGAAGCGATACGTGCCCTCGTCGGTCGCCAGGTCGAAGATCGTCGCCTCGACGCCCGGCGTCAGCGAGTATTCGATCGTGCCGCCGCGGCTGAACGGACTGAGCTTGTTCAGCTCGCGGTACAGGAAGTGCAGCCGGCCGTAGCGGAACGGGACGACTTCCCCGAACGGCACCAGGTGCTGCTTGTCGTAGCGGACCAGCCGTTGCTGGCCGTCCGGATCATAGACCAGCGCCGAGTTGTAGCGCTTGACCTTGGGGTACGTCGCCTTGGGGAAGAGCTCGAACGAAACCGATCCGACCACGACCGTGCACGGCGGGCCGCCCGTCGCCGGTAGCCGCGGCAGCCGCAGATTGCCGCGCTCGTGACGGCTGAGCACCACGTTGACCGCCGGGTAGTCCCCGCGCGCGAACGCGGACAGCGCCTCGTGACACGCGTTGCCCCAGATCCACGTGTCGGCGTAGTCGTCCTCGACCGTGGCCCGCTCGCTCTGGACGAACTCGAGATTCTGCACCGAGCTCCACACCGTCTCTGGGAAGACGATCAGGTCCGGGTTCTCCTGCGCGGCTTCGGCGGCGAGCCGCAGGTAACGCGCCAGCACGAGCTGCGCCGGGGCCCCATACGGGAACGTCGACCGCAGCGGAAAGTCCTCCTGAATCACCGCCACGCGCGGCCCGCGGGCGGCCGGCGCCTGCTCAAAATCGACCTGATTCAGGCGGAAGTGCCCGTAGCCCAGCGTCGCTGCCAGCAGCAGCAAGGCCGCTACGACGCCGGCGATGACCTGCCGGCGACTCGTGTGGGGGGCCGGCGGCCGCCAGCGGCGCAGCGCGAACTCGACGAGCACGCCGTTGACCAGCGCCGCGAGAAACGACACGCCATAGGCCCCGGTGATATCGCTGATCTGGATCAGGGACAGTTGCTCATATAGGCTGTGGGCCAGGAACAGCCACGGAAACCCGGTCATGACGATCGCCCGCAGGAACTCGCACCCGACCCACACCACTGGCAGGCTCCAGATCGGCGAGATGTTGTGTCGCCGGGCCGTGCGGATGGCCCATGCCGCCAGCGTCCAGTAGATCGCGAGGTACGCCGCCAGCGCAACCCAGCCCTCGGCGGTCACCGGCCGCAGCCAGCGCAGCGCCACCAGGAAAAAAGCGAAGCCCGCGAAGTAGCTCAGCCAATGCACCAGCCACGCCCGGTGCGCCCGACACGTGCCGAAGGTCCACGGCACCAGCGCCACGAACACCAGCGGCCACAGGCCGTTCGGCGGGAAGATCCAGCACAGCAGCAGCGCACTGAGCGCATACAGCAGCAGCACCTGACCCAAATCCGCGAGAAACGGTCGCAGCGGCGGACCGGTCGGCGGCTCGCGTCGGCTCTTCTTGGGCTTGGATTGTCGCTTCATGAACGTCCGTCGCTCGGGCCGCGGTGGCTCCATCCACGCGGGAGCCGGTTGTCACGACGGATTGTCAACCCGCCGCCGGGGACCGTCAACAAGCCGGGGGGCGACAAGCGACGGTGGGGCGGTTCTAATGGCCCCCGCCGGACGGGATGGCACGCCGAGCGCAGGAGACGAGCATGGCTACGCGACTGGAGCATTTTCGCACATACCGCGAGAAGATGAATGAGCGGATCCTGGCGGCGGGGAACCTGGGGATCAACCGGTTCTTCACGCTCGACACCAAGGCGTACGCCGACGGGGCGCTCGACGCCCGCACCAAAGAGATCGGCGGGCTGATCGGGTCGCTGGTGCTGCGCTGTGACGACTGCATCGCGTATCACGTGATCCGCTGCAAGGAGCTCGGCGTCAGTGACGAGCAACTGCTCGAAGCGTTCAATGTGGCGCTGATCGTCGGCGGCTCCATCGTCATCCCACACCTGCGGCGCGCGGTCGAGTTGGTCGACGAGATCAATGAGCAATGAGCCGCCGGCCATGTGCAATGATCAATGATCCGTTCATGGTGCCGGCGACGCGCTGCAGCCGGACCCCGGCCGCGAGGCAGCGGGCTTGACTGTGCCGGACGAGGTCCCCGGTGCCTGCGCCGTGCAGCCCCGCGCCTGTCTGCGACCAGAGTACGTTGGCCGCCCACGGCCGACCCCGCTATCCTGATCAGCGGGGACAGCTTGTGGTGATGCCAAGACCAATACGGGGAACGGGACATGGTTCACATCAATCGGCGCTACAAGCCGTGGCCATTTGTGATCGTGCTCGCCGCAACGGTCCTCATCCTTTCCTGCACCGCCAGCCGTCACCACCCGGCGCAGACGACGTCGCTTGCCAGTCTGCGCGCCGCGCGCAGCTTTGCGGGTGCGGATGAGACGCGGCGCTACACGCTCGCGTCCGGCTATGTTCGCGCCGCCGCGACGGGCGCGTGCTTTCGACGGACCGTGCCTGAAGGCGCCGACGAGGTCACGCCCGCGCCGCGCCGGCATGGCATCCACATGGACGACATCCCATGCGATGTACCGCAATCTGCGTCCGTCGAGCTGCGCAACACATATGACCGGCCGTTCGACCTGCGGCTGCTCAGCGACGCCGCGGCCCCGTTCGCCGTCCAACTCGAGCCGCTCGACCCCGGCTTCCGCTACCGGCTGACGGTGACAACGCAGCCGCCACTGCGCCCGGGAATGCACCGCGCCAAACTACGATTGGACACGGGCATCGCCGAGCTGCCGGCGGTCACGGTCAACGTCTTTGCGACGACCCGGCGTGATGAATGAGCGGCACGCCGACCCGCATCCCCGTCACCACGTGCCCCACCGTCCCTCACGGCGTCGCGGCGGCCGGCTCCGCGTCCCGCAACCGCGCCAGCCGGGCGTCAATCCGCGACAGCAGCTCGTCCTCCGCCGCCGCCTGCGCGCGGGCCTGCTCCAGGCACTGCACCGCCTCCGCCGGCGCGCCCAGCGCTTCGTGTGCCAGCCCCAGCCGGTACCAGTACACGGCCACGGCCCCCTCCGTCAGCTCGACCGCCCGCTCTGCATACTGCAACGCCCGACGCGCGTCGCGGTGCTGCGGATACGGCCCGCCCAGTAACGAGCCGGCCGCGACGTGCAAATCCCCGGGCGTCGCCTGCGGGTGATCGGCGATCTGGCACCGCGCCGACAGCATGCTGCGCCAGTGCGAACCGGCGGCGCCCTCGTCCCCCGCGCGGTGGCAGCACTGGTACGCCGCGGAACAGGCCTGCGCCAGGCGGCGCAGATGCCGCACATTCGCGCCGTCGCGCGCGACCAGGGCCTGCGCCAGCGCCACCGCCTCCTCTGCGTGGGGGACGGCGGCGGCCGGATCGCCCCGATGCATGCAGACCTCCGCCCGCTGCATCAGCGCCCGACACATGAGGTGTGTGTGGGCCGGGTCGTGCGGATGCACCAGGTGCAGCCCGCGCCCCATCCGCGCGGCGGCGTCGATCAACGCTAACGACCCATCATGATCCCCGTCACGCAGCAGGTGCGCCGCGTAGCCGAGCTGGGCGCTGGCCAGCATCTGCTGGCAGCGCCGATTGTCGGGCTCCAGCTGCAACGCCTGCTCCGCGCAGCGCAGCGACATCGCCTTGTGCGCGCCGGCGTCCACATCGCGCCCCTCGATGCTCGCCAACGCGGCCAGCAGTCCCTCGGCGTCGCAGCGCCCGTGCAGGGCCGTCACGCGCCCAGGCTGCAGGATGAGAAGCTGCCGAAACGTCTCGATGGCCTGGCCGAGCCGCTCACGCGCCCGTGCATGGTCACCATTATTGAGCACCAGCGCGCCCAGCCGCAGGTACGAAAACGCCAGATTGCTCAGGTAGTGAACGTCGTCGGGCACCGCCGCGGCCAGTGTCTCGTCGATCGCCAGCGCTTCGTAGTACCAGCGACCCGCTGTCTCGCGATCCAGACGGCCGTTGTGCAGGTCGCCGATCTTGACCTTGATGATCGACAGGGCGGCGCGCCGCTCGCCATTGTCCGGCTCGGCGGCAACAAGCGTCTCGCGCAGGGCGAGCGCGCGCTTGCGCAACCCCATCGCCTCGTCGTGGCGATCCACCTCCGCCGCCATGTCGGACAGGTGCGTCAGAATGTCGGCATGGGCCGTCATGAGCTCGATGTCGCCAGGATTCTCGGCGCGCAGTTGCTCGACGTGCGAGCGCAGCCGTTCCAGCAGCGCCGCCCGCACCTCCCGGCTGCCCGACAGGCGGTCCAGGCTCGCCGCGAAATCGCGGGCCAGGTACCCGGCAATACTGCGCGTCTGGTGCAGGTGGAACCGTTCGGCCCGCGCCGACAGGTGGGCCCGCACAAGACCATGCGCGGCCAGCAGCGCGCCCAGCAGCGCCACCGTCGCGACCGTCCGATGGCGCCGCACGAATTTCCACACGACGTATGGCAGGCTCGGCTCGCGCGCCAGGATCGGCCGGTTGCCGAGATAACGCCGAATGTCGCTCGCCAGCGCTGCCGCCGACGCGTAGCGCTGCGACTTCTCCTTGGCCAGCGCCTTGCCGAAGATCACACTCAGATCCCCGCGGAAGCGACGCTCGTGCGCGGCCAGCGGGGGCGGGGCCTCATGGCGAATCGCGTCCAGCGCGGCCACCAGCGACTTGCCACGCACGTCGATCGGCAATCGCCCCGCCAGCAGCTCATACCCCAGCGCGCCGAGGGCGTACACGTCGGCCCGGCGATCGATCTCGGCCGGATCGCCGGCGACCTGCTCCGGGCTCATGTACGCCAGCGTGCCGATCAGTTGGCCCGGCATCGTCGCGTAGGTGGCGTCGCGCGCCGGCGTGTTCATCCAGCGCGCCACCCCGAAGTCGAGCACGCGCGGCTGCACCCGGCCGTTGCGGCCTTCGACCAGGATGTGCGCCGGCTTCAGGTCGCGGTGGATGATGCCCTGCTCGTGGGCGTGCTCGACGGCGTCGCACACCTGCGCCAGAAGCTCGAGCCGGCCACGCTCGTCGAGCGCCCGCTCGCGCACGAAGTCCGCCAGCCGCGGCCCGTCCACCAGTTCCATCGCGATATACGGGTGGGGGCCCTGCGGCGTGTCGACGGTGCCCGCATCGTGGATATGCGCGATCCCCGGATGCCGCAACCGGCCCAGCGATTCGATCTCGCCCGCGAAGCGATGAAACAACGCCGGCGACGCCTTGTCCGGGCGGATGACCTTTACTGCGACCTCGCGCTCCGGCTGCTGCTGCTGCGCGCGATACACCACGCCCATATTGCCCATGCCCAACACGTCGAGAATGCGGTAGGGGCCGACCGTTGCGGGCATGTTCTCGGCCAGCGCCGGGTCCGCCTCGACAAACTGCGACAGGTTGAACCCGGGGCCCAGCAGTGGCTGGTCCACCACGCACGTCACCTGCCGGTCGTGCTCCAGCAGTGATTCCACCTCCTGCCGCAGCGGCGCATCGTCCGCGCAGGTCCGCTGCAGATACGCAGCCTGCTCCTCCGGAGACAGTGCGGCCGCGGTGTTGAACACACGCATCACCGCTTCGTGTCGCTCGGGTGTCATCCCATCGGTCCCCACCAGCCGTCCCAACGGCCGTCAGCCTCTGAGCGCGCGTTGCAACCAGGCCCGCGCGCCGCGCCAATCCTCCTGTGTGGTTCGGCGCGAAATCCCCAGCGTCTGCGCGATTTCTTCTTCTGACATGCCACCGAAAAACCGCAGCTCGACCACGCGGGCCTGCCGCGGTGACAGGTCCGCCAACTGGTTCAACGCCGTGTCGAGGTCCAGCAGATCGATGCCGGCGTCCCCCGCGGCCAACTCGTCGGCCGCCACCTGGAGCCGTTGCGGCTGGGCGCCGCCGCGTTTGATCGCGTTGCGGGCGCGGGCATGGTCAATCAGCACCCGGCGGATCGCCTGGGCCGCGGCGGCGAAGAAGTCCGCGCGGCTCGGGAAGCTCTGCACGTCGCGGGAGGAAAGACGTAGGTAGGCCTCGTGGACCAGGGCGGTCGTCTGGAGCGTGTGATCAGCCCGTTCCTGCCGCATGTAGCCGGCGGCGATGCGGCGCAACTCGGTGTAAAGGTCTGGCAGGACGTCACTTAGCGACGACCCGGCCTCCCCGGTGAACCATGACGAGCCGTGCGTGGCGACCGGCGCCGTGTCGGCGCCGCGTGGCTGTGCCGCAAGCGAATCCGTCGGTGGCTTGGTTTGACCCTCGCGCATACAACCCGTGACCCGTCATCCGAAAGCGTGAATCCGCTGGACCTCCGGCCACCGCCATTATGGCGATCCGCGTCGTCTGACTCAAGTGGCGACCGGCATCCGGGGCAACGTCCGAATACCGCCGACGGCCGTGTGCCACGGCGCTGTGAGCCGTGCATTCGCGAAGCGGCGGTGGCATGGGGAGGCAACGGCGACGTCAGCACCAGCCCGTGCCGTGCTCCGACCTGCTGCTTGTCCGTTCGGGGTCTGTTAGGTATACTCTGCTCGGGGAACGGACCGGGCGTCAAGCCCGTTTTTCGCACGAATTCACGGGGGACTGGCGAGGTGTACGCCGCCATGCCCCGAAATGAGCAGGAGCCATCAGCTCTCAGTCATCAGTTCTCAGCCGAAGAGCCGCGAATCGCGCTCCCTGCGAGGGAGGGAGCCGGGGGAGGTTCTGCGTCGCTGCTCCCGTACGCCGAACTCCATTGCCTGTCCAACTTCTCCTTTCTTCGTGGCGCCTCGCATCCCGGCGAGGTCGTCGCCCGCGCCGCCGACCTGGGCTACGATGCCCTTGCCATCACGGACCGTAATTCGCTGGCCGGCGTGGTCCGCGCCCACGTTGCCGCCAGAGAGCATGACCTTCATCTGATCATCGGTGCCGAGATCACGCCGATCGATGCCCCGCCGATCATCCTGCTCGCGCCCGACCGCCGGGCTTACGCCGGTCTTGCCCGGCTGATCACGCGCGGTCGTCGCCGCTGCAAGAAAGGCGATTGCGAGATTCACCTGGCCGACATTGCGGAACTGCTGCCGGGTGCGGGTTGGATTGGCATTGTTGCAGGAGCGACGGAGCGACGCAGTGACGAGGCGACGGAGTGGGTCGCTCCGTCGCTCTGTTCTCAATCCCTTCGGGCCTACCGCTGCCTCTTCCCCGCCGGCGACCTCTATCTTGCTGCCAACCTGACCGCTGACGAGCCCGACGGTGCGCGCCTGGCGCGGCTAACGGTGCTGTCACGGCAGACCGGCATCCCGCTCGTTGCGACCAACGCCGTGCACTATCACGTTCCGGAGCGGCGCTACCTGCACGACGTGCTCACCTGCATCCGCGAAAAGTGTACGCTCGCGACGGCCGGCGCGCGCCTCTTTGCCAACGCCGAGCGCCACCTACGGTCACGTGACGAAATCGCCCGACGTTACGCGACGACGCCGGACCTCGTTGCCCGCACGATCGAAATTGCCCGCCGCTGCACGTTCAGCCTCGACGAGCTGCGCTACGAATACCCGCACGAGCTTGTCCCCGCCGGCTGGACCGCGATGGACTATCTCGAGCACCTGACGTGGCAGGGGGCGGAACGAATGAGCGACGAAGCGACGGAAGGCACGCAGCCATCAGCCCTTAGTCCCCAGCCGGCACGCGACCGTTACCCGTTCCCAGCTTCCCGCTTTCGCACGTTTCCACGCAGCCGATCCCGGATCCCGCATGCCGGATCCCGGCCTTGCCTTCCGTTGCTTCTTCAACGCGAGCTCCAGCTTATCCGGGAGCTCAAGTACGAACATTACTTCCTGACTGTCTGGGATCTCGTCCGCTTTGCGCGCAGCCGTGGCATCCTGTGCCAGGGACGGGGGTCGGCGGCAAACTCGGCGGTCTGCTACTGCCTCGGCGTCACCGCGGTCGACCCCGCCCGCATTGACCTGTTGTTCGAACGCTTCGTCAGTAGGGAGCGCAACGAGCCCCCCGACATTGACGTCGATTTCGAGCACGAACGCCGCGAGGAGGTCTTCCAGTACATCTATGAAAAATACGGCCGCGAGCGGGCTGCCATCACTGCGGAGGTGATTACGTATCGGCCGCGGTCGGCGGTGCGCGATGTGGGCAAGGTACTTGGGTTATCGCTGGATCGCGTCGACCAACTCGCCAAGGCGCTGGACTGGTGGAGCCACGAAGCCTTGCCCGAGGAGGCGATCTGCACCACCGGCCTCGACCCGCGCGACCGCACCATCCAAATGCTGGTGAGGCTGGTGAAGCAACTGCTCGGGTTTCCACGGCACTTGTCGCAGCACGTTGGCGGCTTCGTCATCACCGATTCCCCGCTGTGCGAGATCGTTCCGCTCGAAAACGGCGGCATGCCCGACCGCACCTTCATCCAATGGGACAAGGACGACATCGACGCCCTCGGCATCCTCAAGGTCGACTGCCTGGCCCTTGGCATGCTCACGGCGATTCGGAAGTGCTTTGGAATGCTGGCCGGGATTCTCGATGCCGGATCTCGGATCCCGCTGCCTCAGTCCCTCCACGCTATCCCCCGCGAAGACCCCGCCGTATATGACCTGATCTGTAAGGCGGATACGGTCGGCGTGTTCCAGATCGAGAGCCGGGCGCAGATGTCGATGCTGCCACGTCTGAAACCGCGGTGTTTCTATGACCTGGTCATTGAGGTCGCGATTGTGCGCCCGGGACCGATCCAGGGCGGCATGGTGCACCCGTACTTGCGTCGCCGACAGGGGCTCGAGCCGGTCAACTACCCCAGCGATGCCGTGCGCCGCGTGCTTGCGAAGACGCTCGGCGTGCCGCTGTTTCAAGAGCAGGTCATGCGGTTGGCGGTGGTGGCGGCTGGGTTCAGCCCCGGCGAAGCGGACCAGTTGCGCCGCTCGATGGCCGCCTGGGGCCGTGGCGGAAAGCTCGAGCGGTTTCAGACACGCCTGATCAAGGGCATGCTCGCCAACGGCTATACGCCGGAGTTTGCCGAGCAGATCTTCAAGCAGATTCGTGGCTTTGGCGAGTATGGCTTTCCCGAGAGTCACGCCGCCTCGTTTGCGCTGCTGGTGTATGCGTCGGCGTGGTTGAAGCGTTACCACCCGGCGGCGTTCTGCGGGGCGGTGCTCAACAGCCAGCCGATGGGCTTCTACGCGCCGGCGCAGCTTGTCCGCGATGCGCAGCGTCATGGCGTTCGTGTCCTGCCGGTGGACGTGAATTGCAGTGGGTGGGATTGTCACTTGGAAAGCGGCGAAGCGACGCTCTGTTCTCAATCCCTCAATCGCTCAGCTCCTCAGTCCCATCCCGCCCCCTCTTTGCGCCTTGGTTACCGCCTCGTGCGCGGGTTGAGCGAAGAAAAGGTGTGCGGGGTGGTGGCGGCACGGCGTACGGGGCCGATCCGCTCGGTCGAACAGCTTGCGCGGCGCGGCGACGTTTCACGTGAAGTGCTGTTGCGGCTGGCGGCGGCGGACGCGTTTCGCTCGCTGGGGTTGAGTCGGCGTCAAGCGCTGTGGCAGATTCTGTCGCTGGAGCGCGAAGAATTGCCGCTTTTTGCCGATCTCGAGGCCGACGCGCCGCCGGCGCAGTTGCCGCCAATGCCGTTGGACGAGGTCGTCGTGCACGATTATGACGCACTGGGCTTGTCGCTGAATGCGCATCCGATCGGGTTGGTGCGGGAAGAGCTGGATCGGCTGCGCGTACAGGCCAACGAAAAGCTGCACAATGCGCGACAAGGGCAGCGCATCCGCGTCGCGGGCCTGGTCATCAATCGCCAGCATCCGAGCACTGCCAAGGGCATCGTGTTCATGACGCTCGAGGACGAGACCGCGTCGGCGAACCTGATCATTCGCCCCGGTGTGTGGGAACGCTGCAAGGGGATCGGGCGAACGAAGATTGCCGTTATCGCCGAGGGGACGGTCGAACGGCAGGCGCAGGTGATTCACGTGCAGGTGCGCAGGCTGGTGGATCTGTCGCAGAAGTTGGTGAGCTTGAGGCACCGATCGCGGGACTTTCGGTGACCGGCAAGCGACGCAGCGACAGCGGGGGAGGACCGCGTGACGGCCTGACGAAGTGGCGGAGTGACCAAGTGCAGGCGCCGGTGGGCTGCGGGATTGGGCCGACAGGCGTGGGCGTTGTTCAGTTCGGGCGGGGGCGATGTTTTACAGGCCGGGGTGTTTGAAAGCGGTTGCCGACGGCGGGCGTGGCACGCAGTTTGCTGCCGGACAAGTTTTGAATTTTCTCGACGGAATTCGCCGATTCATGGGGTATACTTGGATGCAGTGACATAACGGAACAACCCCTGCGTTGTGCGATACGGAAGAATCCGTTTGCGCGAACCGTTATGCTGAACCCAGGGAGGCCAAGGCGGCTTTCCCCCGTCGGAGGCGCCACTGAGCGTTAGGTCGGGGCAGTCCAGGCCACCCACGTTGAAATACGGGTTCCAGCAAACCTCTTCCACCGGCATCGGCGGAGGTTGTATCCGAACATACGACGGGCGCCGGCGACCTCAGGGTGTCGGCGTCCCGTCGTTTTTACTGCGCCGCGGGCAGGCCGGGCTCGACACGCCTGCCCGGCCGGCGGAGAATACGGGGCGGGCTTGCCATGAGCGACACGAGCAGATCACCGACCGAACGCCTGGGCTGGGATCGGCGCACCTTGCGCGATCCACACCGCCAGCACGACAAAGCCCAGCGCGTCGAGGGCATGTTCGATGCCATCGCCGGCACCTACGAGCGGGTCAACACGGTCACGAGCTTCGGACAGGATGCGGGGTGGCGGCGGCGGACGGTGGCGGCAGCCGACGTGCAGCCGGGAGACGTCGTGCTGGACGTATGCTGCGGCACGGGGGATATGCTGCGATGCTTCGCCCGGCAGACCCAGGCCAGGCAACTGATCGGGGTGGATTTCTCGGCGGAGATGCTGGCCCGCGGGCACTACGACGGCGTCGGCGCGCGGGTGCGGCTGGTGCGGGCGGACGGGCTGGCGCTGCCGCTGCGCGATGCGGCGGTGGACGTGATCAGTTGTGCGTTCGGTGTGCGGAATTTCCGCGAGCTGCAGGCGGGGCTGAACGAGATGGCGCGGGTGGCGCGGCCCGGCGGGCGGGTGGTGATCCTGGAGTTCGCGACGCCGCAAAACCCGCTGTTGCGCGCGGCGTATCGGTTGTATTGTGAGCAGGTGTTGCCGCGGGTGGCGGCGTGGCTGAGCGGCGATCGGGTCGGGGCGTACCAGTACCTGGCGCGGTCGATCCGCACGTTCGAGACGCCGGCGGTGATGATGGCGCGGTTGCGGGACGCGGGTCTCGTGGCGGTGACGTGCGAGCGAATGAACTTCGGGGGCGTGGTGCTGTACCGGGCCGAGAAGCCGGAAGCAAGGCAAGGAGGACGTGGGTGATGCTACGGAACGCAACGATGATCGGCGTGCTGGGGTTGCTGTTGGTCGCGGGGTGCGAGCAGGCCGCGCCGCCGGCAGAAGAGCCGGGCGGCGGCGCCGCGGCGACGACGCAGCCGACGGTGCAGGAGCGCGTGAGCTGGCAGGACGTGCTGCGGACGAGCGAGGAAGCGTTCGGCAAGGCGCTGGAGTTCGCGCAGCAGAAGAAGGACGACTACGTCGAGGCGATTCAGCCGCAGCTCGAGAAGGTCGAGCAGCGCATCGAGCGGATGCGCGAGCAGCTGGCCGAGACGCGGGAGAAGATCGAGCCGGCGGTGCAGGAGCGGCTGGACGAGCTGGCCCGCCGGGCGGAGGAGGCACGCGAGCAGCTCGAGTCGCTGAAGGAGAGCAGCGGGGAGGCGTACGAGGAGGCGCGCAGGCGGATGAACGCGGCGCTCCAGGCGTTGCAGGAGGCGGCAGAAGACGCGACCAGCGAAACGCAGCCGGCGGAAGAGGGCGGAGAGTAACGACGGCGGGGGAAGGCCGGGATCCGGACTCCGCGGGGCTGGCGCGGGCTGCGTCGGGCGGGGAGCTCGCGCCGCGCTTCGACCGGGCGGCGCCCGCGCTCGTTCCGCGGCTCACAGGGCCGTGGCACGAGGGGACCTGATTCGCTAACGGGCAGGCCCCGAGTTCATCAGGGCCTGCCCGTGCAACTGCCGTCAGACAGATTGCGTTAGCCGCCGAAGGTGCAGCTGGTGTTCATGATGTCGACGAACGGGTCGATGTCACGCCAGTTGACGAGGCCATCGCCGTTGATGTCGAGGTTCTCGAAGGAGCAGGTCGGCGCGCCGTCGAACTGGGCTTCCCAGTTCGCGACGTTGTTGTTCATGCCAGCGACGAGGAAGTCGATGTCGCGCCAGTTAATGATGCCGTCGCAGCTGGCGTCACCCGCACAGCCGCAGGTTTCCGCCTGACACGTCGTGCCCATGCCCTGGAACACGCCGCCGGCCGCGAGGCAGTCGGCCTCGGTGACCACGGTGCACGCGCCGTTCGGCTGGCAGCAGGCGCCGGTGGGCTGCGGGCAGGGATTCGGGTCACAGTCGGTGCCGGCGCCTTGCCACGTGCCGGAGCAGGTCAGCTCGGTCGTGAGGTCACAGGACCCATCCGCATAGCAGCACGCACCCGCCGGTTGCGGGCAGGGGTTGGGCGTGCAATCAGTGGCGGCGCCTTCCCAGGTGCCGCTGCAGTCGCCTTCCTCGGTGACGGCGCAGGTACCGTCGGCGTAGCAGCAGGCGCCGGTGGGCTGCGGACAGGGGTTCGGGTCGCAGGTCGTGCCGGCGCCGAGCCAGTTGCCGCCGCAGGCGCTCTCGATGAGCTCGAAGCACAGGCCGTCTTCGTAGCAGCAGGCGCCCGGCTCGCCGCACTGGAGCGAGGTCACGATGAAGCCGTCGATGCCGGCCTCGACGATGCTCTGCTCGGTGGCGTCGTTGGCGATGAACCGGAACTTGACGTTGTCAGAGAGCGTTACGCCGGCGTCATCGAGCGTGCCCTGCGAGATTTCGTGGTGGCGCCAGAGGAGGCCGCCGTCGGTGCTGTGGCGGGCGATCTCGATCCAGGGCCCGGCGCTGCCGTTGGTGCTGATCTGGCAGATGAGGTGGTCGGTGTTGTCCTGCTCCCGCGTGAGTCGCAGGAAGTACTCGTAGGCGATGGTGACTTCGCCGCCGGTAAGGTCCATCGCCGGCGAAGTCAGGCGGACGGCGCCGTCATCGACGTCGGTGTTGCCGTACTGGTTTTCGGTGAGGAAGGCGCTGCCGCTGCCGTCGCCGTCGGACACGGGGTCGTAGTCCCAGCCGCCGTCGTTGACGGGAACGCCGCGCTGCCAGTCGCCGCTGCTGGCGCCGAGGTTTTCGGCAACCCAGCCCTGATTCGTTTCGAAGTTGTCCTCGAACACGACCGCCACGTCGCCGGAGACGGCGCTGTAGAAGTTCGTGGGGGCGCCGGCCGGTGCGGTGACGGTGGTGCCGCCGTCGCCCTGGGCGCTGAAGTAGTACTCGACACTGACGCCGCACGGATAGGGCGAGAGATTGACCTCATACAGGTCGCCACTGATGTGCGTCAGCGAACGCTGCGCGAATGACCCGCCGCCGGCGAGGCGGAAGTGGAGCTTGCCGGTGCCGGGGACGTAGTTCTCCTCGAGGTTTTCGATCTGGACGGTGATCGTGGTCGCCGTGTTGGGGACCAGGGTCTCCGGCAGACCGTTGGGGAAGCTGAGGTCGAGGGCGGCGGTGCCGCAGTTGGGGCCGGTGAGCGACAGCGTGAACGGGCCGGACGAGCCGCTCCAGCCGGTGACGCGAATGAGGTAGGTCTGGCCGGCGGTGACGGCGGTCTCGATGATGGAGGGGCCGCCGGGGCTGCAGCCGTCGTCATCACAGGCGATGTCATTGGCCGACGTGCCGGGGCAGCCGGTGTGAATGGACATGACGGTGTCGTAGTCGGTGCCGTCGCAGAGGCTGGCCGTGAGGGTGCCGTTGCTGATCGGGGTGTAGCTGTACCAGACGTCGGGTGAGCTGCCCGATGTGCCGCAGTCGGCCGAGCCGTCGTTGGTGGCGTCGGTGGTGCTGCCGGTGTAGACGCCGGGGCAGGCGACGATGGCATCGGCGCAGGCGTCGTTCTCGGGCGGGGGCAGGGGGATCATGTTGTGTGCGGCGAACGCGTTGGTGATCTCGGTGTAGTGGGGCGTGCCATCGCTGAGGTCACCGTTGTCGTCGTCGAGGGTGAGCACATGCGTGTAGATGGCGGGGGTGATGTCATCGCCGTCGTGCAGCAGGATGCTGTTGATCGCGAGGTCGCGCGTGATGCTGTACCAGTCGCTCGGTTCGGTGGCCTGCAGCTCGGCTCGCAGCGACCAGAAGCAGCCGGAGAGGAGCTGGCCGCAGTAGTGGATCTGGCCGGTGCAGGGGTACTGGAAGTTGTTGTCGGCGTTGCGAATACCTTCGGAGCAGTCCCGGAAGCCGATGCCGAGCTGGCTGCGGCCGGTAACGAGAAAGGCGACGGTGTCGGACATGCCTTCGCCGTAGGCGCCCTGGCCGCTGCCGCCGGAAGCCACGAGGTGGTGGCCATACTCGTGATGGACGACGTCGCCGAAGCCGGTGTTGTTGCAGCCGCCGCCGGCCCGGAAGAAGTTGATGGACGAATAGTCGTAGTAGGCGTTGCAGGTGTCGTTGAGGTTGACGTTAACCGGCCAGTTGGTCTGGTTGTGGATGGTGGGGTAGGTCGGGTTCGCCGCCAAAGCCATGTCGCGCACGAGATTGGCCTCGAGGTAGGCGTTGACCTCGGCGGTGGTGAACTCGGCGTTGCCGGCATTGTGGAAGATGTCGTACGTGGCGGGGGCAGTGACGTTCTGCGAGATGATGGCATCGCTGCCGCCCTCGTTGTTGACGTCGAAGTAGAGGCCGCGGACTTCGGAGCTGACGCTGACCGTACCGTTGACGCCGTCGCGTGAGTAGAAGCCGCTCCTGTTGGCATAGACAGCGGTGCCGCCGACAACGACCCGGGCGTAGGGGAGGCCGCGGTATTGCTCGGTGCTGCAGGCGTCGGCGCGGTGGTCGGGGGAGACCTTGCCGTTGACCTGGCCGCTGATGGTCGCGTTGAGGATCATGTTCTCCTGGTAGAGAATCGCGCCGGTGGCGGCGTCCGCGACGAACAGCCACTTCTCGTAGTCGCTGGTCGCGGGCAGGCCGTTGTCGGCGACGAATGTGATCGCGACGGCCGGGGCGCTGCGATGCTTGCTCGGGGCGGCGTAGATCACCGTCTCTTCGGGCGTGAAATCGACGAGGCCGGGGACATGCTGGCGGGCGGCGTCGATTGCGGCGGCGCGATTGGGGCTGCGCGTGGCGGCGGGGTCGACCGCGAACTGGCCCAGCGGGGCGAGGTTCGCCACAGCCAGGACGAGGGGGTAGCCCGGCTCGTTGCGGACCAGGAGGCGCAGGTCGGAGCGGAAGACGGGGATACCGTCGCGGACCTGGTGATAGTAGACCAGGGTGAACTTGTAACTGTCGCTTTCGGCGTCGTACATGACCGGCTGGGTGAGCTGGCCGTTGAAGGTATTGCCGGGGACGAGTTCGTCGGGGTTGGCGCCGAAGGCGTCACTGAAGACGTCGACGAAATACTGGGCGGCGTCGCTGGGGGAGGCGCCGGTGCTGAGAGTCGTGCCGTAGACGGTGGCCAGGCGACCGTCCTGGGCGAGCGTCTGCACAGTGGGATACGTCTGTTCCAGGCGCAAGCGGGCCTGGTCCGGATTGGCCGCGAAGGCGGCAGAAGCGGTAAGGATGAGAACGCATACGAGGGGGGTGCGGTCGCGCATCTTGGGCGCCTCCTAAATGGGACCAGTGGTCATGAGATGGGTCCGAAGTCCATCCAGCACGCTTTCGATGATAGCGTAGTGTCGGTTGAAAACGCAATGTTTGTATTAGGAGTAATCGAGTAAACGGCGGCTGGTTGTCCGATAATGCAGGCAGCGGGTCGCTGCGAGCGGGTTCGCGGGCCGTGGTGCAGTTGCAGGGCGCCGGTCGGGGATTTAGTATCAGTTGAGTGCATCTCGAAGCTGACGCGGCTCGTCAGCGGGCCAGGCCGGCGGTACGCGGGACGGGCGAGGCGTGCGGCACTGTTCGGGCAAGAGAGAAGGAGCGTCGACGATGGCCGAACAAGACGACAAACTGCTGAGATCGTGCGAGGCGTGTGGGGCGACGGTCTACCCCGAGCATATCGAATCGGGGAAGGCGGACGAATTCGAGGGGCGGCTGCTCTGCGTGCACTGCCTCAAGGACCGCAAGGCGGCGGTGGAAGTGGAAGAGGAGCCGCCGCCCATCGCGTTGGCGGGCGAGGACGAGGTGTCGTCCGCGGTGCTCGGGGCGGACGGCGGGGTGGCCTATGACAGGAAGCCGACGGCGATTCGTTCCTTCGGCGGCGGGCCGGGCGGCATGGGTGAAGGGCAGAGTGCGGCGGAGGACAAGCTGGTGCGGCCCCTGCTGACGGGCTCGCCGAACGCGACGCGCTGCCGGACGTTTCACAGCAAGCTGGCGGACGCGGCGATGGCCTACATGAACCAGCAGATCAACGAGTGGGCCGATCATCGCGACGACATCGAGATCAAGTTCGCGACCAGCTGCATCGGCGTGGTGGAGGGCAAGCACGCTGACCCGCACCTGATCGTTACGGTCTTCTATTGATGTGCGCCGGGCGACCGGACGACGGGTGAACTGCGATGAAGATTGCGCGATTCGTGGCAGACGACGGTCGCACGCTGGTGGGCCAATTGGTCGCGGAGCGGCGCGCGCGGCCGCTGGCGGGGTCGTTGTTCGGTGAGCTGACGTTCGCGGAGGACGCGATAGAGGTGCAGCGCTTCCTGCCGCCGGTGGAGCCGCCGAACATCTTCGCGATCGGGCGCAACTATCGGGCGCACGCGGCCGAGACGGGCTCGCGCGTGCCGGAGCAGCCGCTGATCTTCATCAAGGCGACGACGTCGGTGATCGGGGACGGGGACGAGATCGTGCTGCCGCGGAGCGCCCCGAACGAGGTCGATTTCGAGGCGGAGCTGGCGATCGTCATCGGGCGCAAGGCCAAGGCGGTTTCAGAAGCGGCGGCGCTGGAGCACGTGCTGGGTTACACGTGCGCCAATGACGTGTCGGCGCGGGATTGCCAGCGGAACGACAAGCAGTGGGCGCGGGCAAAGGGCTTTGACACGTTCTGTCCGCTGGGGCCGTGGCTGGTGACGGCGGACGAGATCGATCCGGATGACCGTATCGTGCGGAGCTGGGTCAACGGCGAATTGATGCAGGACGGGCGCACCTCGGAGATGATGCGTTCCTGTCGGGCGCTGGTGAGCTACGTGTCGCACCAGTTCACGCTGCTGCCGGGCACGCTGATTCTGACGGGGACGCCGGCGGGCGTCGGCATGGCGCGGACGCCGCCGGTGTTTCTGAAAGCGGGCGACCGGGTTGCGGTCGAGGTGGCGGGGATCGGCCGGCTGACGAACGTGGTTCGCGCGGAATCGCCGGGTGACGTTGCCGGCGTCGGCCTGGTCGCATAGACTATGGCACCCTGAGAGGGGACCCGAAGCGGCCTGCGGGCCGGTGCGGGTCGCGGGGGTCGGGTGTTTCAGTACAGTGGTTCACGGTTGGACCATGGTGCCTCCGTTGCCGCGCGCGGTGTGCGGCGAGAGGTCGCGTCAGGTTTACTCAGGCCCTGGATCAAGAAGAACACGGATGTCCAAAAGGTCAGCGAAGTCGCGGAAACAGACGAGTGCTCCCGTCGAGCAGCCGGTCGGCGAGGCCGAAGGCGTGCTGGAACTCGACGAGCAGAAGACCGGCTACCTGCGGTCGCCGAAGCGACATCTCGTCGCGCGGCCGGACGACCCGTTGGTGTCGCCCGAGGCGATTCGCAAGTTTGCGCTGCGCGGCGGGGAGACGCTGCGCGGGCCGGTCGTTTCGGTAAACGGGAAGGGGCAGCGGCGGCACAAGCTGGGGCGGATCGAGGCGATCAATGGCGTCGCGCCGGCGGACTGGGTGCCGCCGACGCCGCTGAATGAAACGACGGCGATCGATCCGACCGAGGCGCTGCGTTTCAGCACCGAGGGTGGCCCCCACACGATGTGGGTGGTGGACCTGTTCACGCCGATCGGGCGCGGGCAGCGCGGGCTGATCGTGGCGCCACCGCGGACGGGCAAGACGGTGCTGCTGCAGCAGATGGCGCACGGCATCGCGACGAACCACCCCGAGGTGTACATGATCGTGCTGCTCATCGACGAGCGGCCGGAAGAAGTCACCGACATGCGGCGCAACGTGCGGGGCGAGGTGATCGCGTCGAGCAATGACGAGGACATCGCGTCGCACGTGCGGGTGGCGCGGCTGGTGATCGAGCGGGCGCGGCGGCTGGTGGAAGGGGGCGAGCACATCGTGATTCTGCTGGACTCGATCACGCGGCTGGCGCGGGCGTTCAACGCCCACGTCGGGACCAGCGGGCGGACGATGACCGGCGGGCTCGACATCCGCGCGCTGCAGGAGCCCAAGCAGATCTTCGGTGCAGCGCGAAACGTGGAGGGGGGCGGCTCGCTGACGATCATCGCCTCGGCACTGGTGGACACCGGCAGCCGGGCCGACGAGTTCATCTTTCAGGAATTCAAGGGCACGGGCAACATGGAGCTGGCACTGAACCGTGACATGGCCAACCTGCGAATCTGGCCAGCGATGGAGATTCAGCAGTCGGGCACGCGCAAGGAGGAGAAGCTGCTGCCCGAGGACGTGCTGAAGAAGTCGTACCTGCTGCGGCGGCAGCTGGGCGATTTGCCGCCAGCCAAGGCGATGACGACGCTGCTGCAGGGCATGGAGAAGCACAAGTCGCTGGGGTCGTTCCTGGCGGGGCTGCGGAGCTGATTGCAGTTGGATGGCGCGGGCGATCGGGTCGAAGAACAGATGGGGGCGCGTACGACGTCGTGGCGGCGGCCGATAACGTCGCTGGGGGTGACGCCGCGGATGTGCGCGGCGCAGCAGCTGAGCACGAGGCGGTCGCGCAACGCCCGCCATGGTCGTCCGGCATCCGATAACGGAGCAGTAGCGTGATTGTCGGCATCCTCTCCGATACGCATGGGCAGGCACGGCGAACGGCAACGGCGATCCGGATGTTGCAGCAGGCCGGGGCCGAGGAATTCGTCCACTGTGGCGACATCGGCGGGGCGCCAGTGCTGGACCAGTTGGCGGGGCTGAAGATCCACATCGTCTGCGGCAACACCGATTGTCCGAATTCGGAGCTGGTGGAGTATGCCGCATCGCTGGGGCTGCAGATCGGGCTGCCCAGCCCGCGGCGGGTGGAAATCGGCGGGCGGAAGATGGTGGTCTGTCATGGGCACGAGCCGGAGTTCGGCCAACTGATCGCCGAAACCGCGCACAATCACCCGGCGAAGGCGGCGTACGGGGACTGCGAGTATCTGTTGCACGGTCATACGCACGTGCCGGTGGATCGGGTGATCGGACACTGGCACGTGATCAACCCGGGGGCCTTGCACCGGGCACGGGTGCACAGTGTGGCGACGCTCGATCTGCGCAGCGACGTCACGAAGTTCTGGCGCGTGTTCGACGACGCTGAGGGCGGCAGCCTGCAGCGGTTTCATCCGCAGTCGGGCCTGCAGGCGCCGCGCAGTACGTGGTGAGGCGCCGCCGCGCGGGGCTGGACACGGCGCGCGCCGCGCGTAGGATGTTCCGGCAACGCTGCGAGGTACACCGAACACTTCTCTTCAGGTTCGTTCACTGGCGATGTCCAAACCGCTGCTGATCATGCCGCCGGCACCAGCCCGCTGGGCTGCGCTGGATGCGCTCTGGACACCCACCGGTGCGCGCTGGCTGGCGGACGCGAAGCGGCGAATCGTCGAGGGGGTGCCGGGGGCGCAAGATGCGTGCGCGATCGTGCACGCGGGGGGACAGTGCGTGGCGGCGGGTTTGTTGTCGAAACAGGGCGAGGTGGGGGTGGTCGGGCGGATCTACACACAGCCCGGGCAGCGGCGGCGCGGCTATGCGCGGGGCGTGACCGAGACGTTGCTGGCCTGGTTCGAGATGACCGGCGGCAAGTGGCTGCACCTGTCGGCGACGTCCGAGCAGGACGAGGCGCTGTTCGCCAAGTTCGGCTTTGCCCTGCTGCACCGTGCCGTATGGGCGCCGCACGACCGGCTCGTGATGGTACGGCGCAGCGGCGGCGTGCAGGGCCATCCGCTGGACGGGGCGAGGGGGCCGGTGACGGTGCGGGCGCTCTCGCGGGCGGACTGGCCGCGGATGGTGACCTTGCTCATGTACCGCGAAGGGCCGGATCCGCGGGTGCCGCTGGCGGAATCGGCGGTGACGGCGGAGGTGTTTGCGCACGACCTGCTGGAGCACGTCGACAAGGAAATGTGCGTGCTGTTCGGGGCATTTCAGGGCGAGCGGCTGGTGGGGCTGGCGACGGTGGCACTCGATCAGCACGGGCCGCGGACGTACGGGATGGTGCTGCCGCACACGGGGGCCCCGGCCGAACTGCGTGAGACGGTGCAGAAACTGGCGGTCGAGCGGGGTTACGAGCAACTTGTCTTTCCGATGGAGGCGTTGGCGGCCGCCGGGCGTGGTGGTGCGGCGCCGTCGGACGAGTCGACGGACCGGCCGGGCGCTGGTGGGACCGGGTAGCCGAGCGTCCGGGACGCGAGCGGCGCGACGTCAGGCGGGCGCGACGCGGCGGCGCACCGCGGGGATGACCAGGACCAGCCAGAGCACCAGGACGCCGGCGATCTGCGCACCGGCAGCGCGGGCCGCGGGCCAGGCGAGCAGCAGGGCGGCGATCAGCCAGACGAGCAGGGCGCTCATGCACCAGGGGTCGGGGCGACCGTGGGCGCGGTCGGTGCGTTCGGCCCGGTCGGCGAGCCACGCCAGCGGCCAGTAGGCCAGCGGCAGGTAGTGGGTCCACACCAGGGGCGAGGCCAGCAGCATCAGGCAGCACCACAGGCCGAACTGGCGGCGCAGCGCATGGAGCTCGTCGAGGTTGTCCGGCGGCCAGCGCGGCGGATCGCCGGCGGACGCTGCGAGGGTGCTCGCGAGGATCAGCGTCATCAGCGCGAAGTACAGCACGAGGATCCAACGCCGGGGCAGATCGATGAAGTTGACGCGCAGCGGCTGATCGTCGCTGGTGTAGCCGGCGACGACCGGCGAGAGCAGGCGGCGCAACACGATGGGGATGGCGTTGTTGCTGTAGTTGGACTTGATGGGCTGGGTTTCCGTCAGCACGGTCTGGGCGGAATGACCGCGAATGGCGGTGCGGTAGAACTCCTGGTGCTCGGTGACGGTGCGCTGCGGACCGATGGTCACGAGCGGCAACCCGAGGCCGAGCACGATCGTGGTCGCCAGGGCCGCGCCGGCCACGCGCCAGCGTTTCTTCACCAGGAAGAAGACGATCAGGACAGCGGGCAGCAGCTTGATGAGCGTCGCGAGGCCGAGCGCGACACCGGCATGCCATTCCTGCTGGCGTTCGACGAGCACCCAGGCGGCGACGATGAGGAACAGCAGCAGCAGGCCGAGATTGCCGAGCACCGCGCAGGCATAGACGTAGGGCAGCATGAGGCCGAGGGCGACGAGCAGGGCGCGGCGCGGCCGGTGAAGCTGGCCGTCGTTCAGCAGGTGCTCGACGAGCAGAGCCGTCAGGGCAAACAGGCCGAGCGAGATGGCGACGAACAGGACGGCCGCGACGGGCAGTGGCAGGAAGGCCCACGGCAGCATGAAGATCGTGAAGAACGGCAGGTAGTTGTGGACGCCGAGATCGTTGGCGATTTCGCCGGTCTGGCGGAAATGGACGGCGTTTTCCCAGAAATCGCGAAAGTCGGTGGTGCTTTCGGCGCGAAAAGCGACCATCACGAGGACGATCAGCGTGACGACCAGGCCGAATGCCGTCAGGAGGAGCCAGTCGCGATGAATGCCCGTCGGGCCGCCGTCGGGCTCAGTCGGCGATCGCATAGCGGAAGATGCAGTAGAGGGCCTTGACCCCGTCCTTCCAGGTGATCTTCTTGCCTTCCTCGTAGGAGCGGCCGGAGTAGCTGATGCCGACCTCGTAGACGCGCCAGCCGCCACGGGCGATCTTGGCCGTCATCTCGGGCTCGATGCCGAAGCGATTGGAGCGGAGGCGCATGCTCTTGACGACCTCGGCGCGGAAGACCTTGTAGCAGGTTTCCATGTCGGTGAGGTTGAGGTTGGTGCACATGTTGGAGAGGGTCGTGAGGAAGCGGTTGCCGACGTAGTGCCAGTAGTACAGCACGCGGTGCTCTTCGCTGCCGACGAAGCGCGAGCCATAGACGACGTCGGCGCGGCCGTCGAGGATCGGCTTGAGCAGCTTGGGGTACTCCTGAGGGTCGTATTCGAGGTCGGCGTCCTGGATCACGACGATGTCACCGCGGGCCTCGGCGAAGCCGGTGCGCACGGCGGCGCCCTTGCCCTGGTTGACGGTGTGCTTGACCACGCGAATGTTGGCGTTGGGGAACTTGCTCTCGATCTGGGGATAGAGATCGAGCGTGCCGTCGACCGAGCAGTCGTCGATCAGCACGAGCTCGCGATCCAGATCCACCGGTGAATCGAGCACGCGGCGGATGATCTCGAAAAGGGTGTCCTTCTCGTTGTAGACCGGCATGATCACGGTAAGCAGCATATCGAATCAGGCTCCTGTCGGTACGTTGCCCGCGGACGGTCAGGCAGGCGTGGCGAGTTGCGGATATAGCGCGGCGTCGCGCGACACGACCGCCTCTTCGATCTGGGCCCGCAGCGTCCGCAGCGGCAGACGCCACAGACGCCGGGCCAGCGGCGGCAGGGCGTCGAGCCCGGGATCGGGGCGGGCGAAAGCGTCCAACAGCCGCCGCTCCTTGGCGAAGCGGTCGAACTCGGGTCGGCGGAACTCCTCCCAGGTCTCGAGCAGCACCGGCAGGAGCTGGCGCTGGCGACAGTGGCCCCAGTTGAGGCCGGCGAAGGCCAGCAGGGCCGCTGACTGGAGGGCCGGCTCGATGCGGTGGGCGATCATCATCTGCTGGACGGCGATCGCGGGACGGCCGCGGTCGAAGTGCCAGCAGCCGAGCAGGTAGCGGGTGACCGGGCAATGCGGGTCGTCGTCGACCTGCGCCTGGAGCGCGCCGCCGAGCATGTCGGGGGCGCACCGGGCATAGGTTGCAGCGATGTCAGCGAATCGACGTCGATGCATGGACGTACGCTTCCGTGCCGCCAGAACCGAGAACCGAATAACCGGATACAGATGAGTACGAAGGCTACGCTACTTGCCCCCACGCGGGGCGTCAACCACGCCGAAACCCAGCGGCTGGAGGATACACGCTGGGGCGAGAATGCGAAACGCAAAATGCGGCGTGCAAGGTGCAAGCCGGGTGGTGCGGATGGCCGGCGGTCAGGTGCGAGGTCGACCCGCGGCACGCGCATCGCACCGGCCGCCACCCCTCCCCGGTGCGGGAGGGGTGATGGCAGGGCGGTGTTCCGTGGAATCGGGTCGCCTTTAGGTGCCTTCGCCGGAGGACGCCAGGTAAGTGACCTGCTCGCGGGTGAGGCGGTCGATGTTGACGCCCATGGCGTGGAGCTTGAGCTTGGCGACCTGCTGCTCGATCTTGAGGGGGACGTCGTGGACGTCGACCTCGAGTTTCTTGCGGCTCTTGGCGATCCACTCGGCGGTGAGGGCCTGGGTGGCGAAGCTCATGTCCATGACGCTGGCGGGGTGGCCGGTGGCGGCGCTGAGGTTGACGAGGCGGCCGTCGGCCAGCAGGTAGATGCTGCGCTTGCTGGTAATCTGGTATTCGTCGACCATCGGTCGAACGTCCTTGATGACCTTCTTCGACAGCTTGCGCAGGGCCGGGATGTCGATCTCGACATCGAAGTGGCCACTGTTACAGACGATGGCGCCGTCGCGCATCTTGCGGAAGTGCTCGGCACGCAGCACGTGCTTGTTGCCGGTGACGGTGACGAAGACCTCGCCGATCGCAGCCGCCTCGCTCATTGGCGTGACGTTGAAGCCGTCCATGACAGCCTCGAGCGCACGCAGTGGATCGATCTCGGTCACGTGCACGATCGCACCGGCACCGCGGGCGCGCATCGCCACGCCACGGCCGCACCAGCCGTAGCCGACGACGACGACATGCTTGCCGGCGAGCAGGATGTCGGTGGCGCGCAGGACACCGTCGAGTGTACTCTGGCCGGTGCCGTAGCGGTTGTCGAACAGGTGCTTGGTGTCGGCGTCGTTGACGGCGACGACGGGGAACATGAGGTCACCATTCTTGGCCATGGCGCGCAGCCGGATGACGCCGGTGGTGGTTTCCTCCATGCTGCCGAGGAGGCTGGCGGCCTCTTTCTTGCGTTTGGTATGGAGGGTGTTCACGAGGTCGGCGCCGTCGTCCATGGTGATCTGCGGCTTGATGTCGATGACGGCGTTGAGGTGCTTGTAGAACACCGGGACGCTTTCGGCGCGCCGGGCGTAGACGGCGATGCCGAAGTCCTTGACGAGGCTGGCCGCGGTGGGATCCTGCGTGCTCAAGGGGTTGGAGGCGCAGAGGGCGACCTGGGCACCACCGGCCTTGAGAGTGCGCATGAGGTTGGCGGTTTCGCTGGTAACGTGCATGCAGCAGCCAATGCGCATGTTACGCAGGGGTTTTTCCTTGGTGAAGCGATCGCGGATGAGAGTAAGGACCGGCATATCGCGATCGGCCCAGAGGATCTTCTTCTTGCCCTCCGGGGCCAGCTTGAGGTCGGTAACGTCGTGTTTTTTCTTCGCCATTAATCAGCTCTCCTCGGGTCTCGGGGGTAGTGCTTCCTCAGGAAGGCGGACCTTGGCGAAGGCACAGTCAGCCACTCGCCCAACCAGCCATCATGCAGTACACCGCGCCTGGCCCAGCCTGACAGACCGGGCAGCTTAACACGGCGGCGCGGCGCGCACAACCGCCGCGCCGGTCGGGTTGCGCCGTTGTCATGCGCCGCTGCGCCGCGGATGCGTGAGTCGTCGCCTATTTCCCGTGCGGGCACTTCTTCAGGCACAGGAACCAGTCGAGGCATTCGTAGTCCGAGCCGGCCTGGGCGACGCGTTCGGCTGCCGAGCCGCAGGAGCCGGGCGGCGGGATGATGACATCGTCGCCGAGGTTCCAGTTGGCGGGCGTGGCGACCTTGTGCTCGTCGGAGTGCTG
Source organism: uncultured Planctomycetales bacterium (assembly GCA_964448675.1). Lineage (GTDB taxonomy): Bacteria > Planctomycetota > Phycisphaerae > UBA1845 > Fen-1342 > CAYUZU01. The sequence goes on along the minus strand of CAYUZU010000002.1, from coordinate 164,626 downwards.
CATAGCGACGAGCAGGCGCTTGACCTCGTCCATGTTGCGCCCGTTGGAAAGGGGATAGTAGAGGATGGCGCGGACGATGGCCTGGGGGTCGATGATGAAGACGGCGCGGACGGCCTGGGTGGTGCTGGCCGCGGGCTGGAGCATGCCGAATTTCTTGGAGACTTCCATCGTCAGGTCGCTGATGACGGGGAACCGGACCTCCACGCCTTGCATGCCCTTGTACGCGATCTTCTCCTGGATGGTGCGCAGCCAGGCAATGTGGCTGAAGGTGCTGTCGATCGAGAGACCAAGCAGCTCGCAGTTGAGCTGCTTGAATTCGTCGGCCATGCTGGCGAAGGTCATGAACTCGGTCGTGCAGACAGGGGTGAAGTCGGCTGGGTGCGAGAAGAAGACCACCCATTTGCCCTCGTAGTCCTTGGGAAAGTGGATGGTGCCCTGGGTGGTCTCGGCCTGGAAGTCGGGGGCCTTTTCGCCAATCAGTGGCAGCCGGCAGCCGTTCTCGTCCATGGTGTGTTCCTTTCTGGCGGTACGCGTTTCTGCCCTCCCCGGTGTGTGGCGGCATCTTAACGGATCTGGGCGATGTGTGCTGCGCGTGTGACTGCGCCACACGGGCTGTGGGGTGCTGCGGTGAGAAGCAATGCGACGCCCTGGCGGGGACAAGGCGGAGCAATGTCCTACCGGGGGCGGAGGGATTGGAGCTTCTGGTCGATGAGGGCGCCGACGAGCTTCGGGTCGGCCTTGCCGCCGGAGAGCCGCATGACCTGGCCGGTGAGGAAGCCGCGCGAGGCCTTGGCTTTCTTCGGGTTGCCGAGCGCGTCCTGGACGGCCTTCTCGTTGGTGGCGAAGGCCTCCGCGACCCACGCTTCGATCTGGCCTTCGTCCCGGCTCTGCACGACGCCGAGCTTCTCAGCGATGGCGGCCGGCGAGGCATCACTGCCGATCAAGGCCTCGGCGACCTGGGCAGCGGCGGTGGCGCTGAGTTTGCCGTCGGCCTGGAGGCAGGACAGCTCAGCCATGGCCGCCGGCTGCACCCCGAGACCGCCGATGGGCACGTCGCGCTCGTTGGCATAGCGGGCCCAGAAACTGAGGAAGTGCTTGGCGAGGATCTGCTTGTCAGCGCCGGCTTCGGCCGCATGATCGAGCAGGTCGGCGGTAGCGCGGTCTTCGACCAACACGGGCGCATCGGCCGGCGTGAGCTTGTATTCGCTGATGAAGCGCTCGGTGCGGCAGGTGGGCAGCTCGGGCATCTCGTCGTGCAGCCGGGCGACCCAGTCGGCGGCAATGGTCAGCGGGACGAGGTCGGGGTCGGGGAAATAGCGGTAGTCGTGGGCCTCTTCCTTCTCGCGCTGCGGTACGGTGACCTCGCGGACATCGTCCCAGCCGCGGTTGGCCTTGTTGCCGCTGGCGGCCGTGACGCCGCTGTCGCGCCACGCAGCGAGCTGACGCGTGATTTCATAGGCAATGGCGCCATGCAGGGAGCGGAACGAGTTGAGGTTCTTGACCTCGACGATGGGCGTGACGTGCACCTCGTCGCCGTCGTGGATGCGCAGGTTGATATTGGGCTCGAAGCGCATGTGTCCCATCTGCATGTTGGCTTCGCTGACGCCGAGGTAACGGACCAGCCGCTGCAACTGGACGGCGAATTCGCGGGCCTCGTCGGCCGCCTGGAGATCAGGTTCGGTGACGATCTCGAGCAGCGGGGTGCCGGCGCGGTTGAGATCGACGCCCGTGCAGCCCGGGAGATCATGTACGTTCTTGCCGGCGTCTTCTTCGAGGTGCGCGCGGCGGATGCGCACCTTGGCGATGCGCTCTTCGTAGGGGAATTCGAACAGGCCGTTGCACGAAATCGGCAGGTCGTATTGCGAGATCTGGTAGTTCTTGGGCAGGTCCGGGTAGTAGTAGCTCTTGCGATCCCACTTGGTGAAGGCGGCGATTTCACAGTTGAGCGCGATGGCCGTGCGGACGGCGTACTCGATGGCCTGACGATTCATCACCGGCAGCGCGCCCGGCAGGCCGAGACAGACCGGGCACACGTGGGTATTCGGCTCGGCACCGAATTCGAGCGGGCAGGCGCACCACATCTTGGTGCGCGTCTGGAGCTGCACGTGAATCTCGAGGCCGATGATCGGCTCGACCTGGACGCCGTCGATTGTCAGCATGCCCACACCTCAGCGAGTCCGGCGAAGTCCATTGGTTGTCGGAGTTTACCCCTGGCGGGCGCGGTTGTCGCGTCGCCGCCGGGTCACTGATAAACCCGGTCGCAATAAGGGGCTGTGCTCTTGCGACGCGCGTGGGCAGGTGTTATAAAGCCTCTTTCTCGACCCAGCGGGGGTCGGAGCGGCCGATCGGGCCGCCAACCCGCGGGTTTTCTCGGGCAGCAGCCCGAAGCGTCGCATCCAGCTTGTACTTGCGGGTGGCACCCTCATCGGTGCCGGCTGGCGGAGGGTTCCGCAGCCGGCGGGGGAGGCCCCGCCGTCGCGGGCTTCGCGTGTGCGGCTGACCGAGGGGAGAGCAGCGGCCGGTTTGCGTGGCAGCGTCGCGCGGCGGTCGCGGACATGTACGTGTTTTCGTCCGATTTCGCATCCGCAATTGCCCGGGATGAGGGCGCACTCGCGGGTGGCGAGTACCGGAACAACCGTTGTGCTTGGGTATCGCCAGGCAAGCCACATTGAGGAGACGAAATATGCCACAGGACCGATTCCCGCCACCCGCCGAGGTTTCGAAGCAGGCGCACATCAAATCGATGGACGAGTACCAGCAGATGTACCAGCGGTCCGTCGACGACCCGGAGGGTTTCTGGGGCGAGATCGCGAATGGGTTCTACTGGAAGGAGCCGTGGACGAAGGTCCGTGAGTACGACTTCAAGGACAAGATCTCGATCAAGTGGTTCCTCGGCGCCAAGACCAACATCACCTACAACTGCCTGGATCGTCACCTCGAGCAGCGCGGCGACCAGGTCGCGATCATCTGGGAAGGCAACGAGCCGGGCGAAGACGCCAAGCTCACCTTCAAGGAACTGCACGCCGAGGTCTGCAAGTTCGCGAATGTGCTGAAGAGCAATGGCGTCAAGAAGGGCGACCGCGTCAGCATCTATATGCCGATGGTCAAGGAACTGGCGATCGCGATGCTGGGCTGTGCCCGTATCGGGGCGATCCACTCGATCGTGTTCGGCGGCTTCTCGCCGGATTCGCTGGCCGACCGCATCGTGGACTCGACCTGCGAGTTTCTGGTCACGACGGACGGTGTGATGCGCGGGCCGAAGCCGGTGCCGCTGAAGACGAACGCGGACCAGGCGATGGACCTGGCCGCCAAGCAGGGCGTGAATGTCAGGACCTGCATCGTGTACCAGCGCCTGGGCGACAAGATCAGCATCGACATGAAGAGCGGCCGCGACAAGTGGTGGCACGACGTCATGGCCGATGCGTCGCCGCAATGCGAGCCGGAGTGGATGGACAGCGAGGATCCTCTGTTCATCCTGTACACGTCGGGCTCGACCGGCAAGCCGAAGGGCGTGCTGCACACGACCGGCGGGTACATGGTGTACACGGCCGTCACGCACAAGTACGTGTTCGACTATCACGACGGCGACGTCTACTGGTGCACGGCGGACATTGGCTGGGTGACCGGTCACTCGTACATCGTGTACGGCCCGCTGGCCAACGGCGCGACGACGATCATGTTCGAGGGCGTGCCGACGTATCCGGATGCCGGTCGCTTCTGGGACATCTGCGACAAGTACAAGGTCAACCAGTTCTACACGGCGCCGACGGCGATTCGCGCGTTGATGCGCGAAGGCGAGAAGTTCCCGCAAGCGCGCGACCTGTCGAGCCTGCGCCTGCTGGGGACGGTGGGCGAGCCGATCAACCCCGAGGCCTGGATGTGGTACCACAAGCACGTCGGCCACGAGAAGTGTCCGATCGTCGACACCTGGTGGCAGACCGAGACCGGCGGGATTCTCATCACGCCATTGCCTGGGGCGATCGCGGCCAAGCCGGGCTCGGCGACGCTGCCGTTCTTTGGCGTGAAGCCGATCATCCTGGACGAGCAGGGCAACGAGAAGACCGGCGCGACGGATGGGGCGCTGTTCATCAGCGAGCCGTGGCCGGGCATCATGCGGACGGTGTACGGCCAGCACGAGCGTTTCAAGGAGACGTATTTCAGCCGCTGCCCGGGCTACTACTTCACGGGTGATGGCTGCCGGCGTGACGAGGACGGCTACTACTGGATCACGGGCCGCATCGACGACGTCATCAACGTGTCGGGGCACCGCATGGGCACGGCCGAGGTCGAGAGCGCCCTGGTGTCGCACACGGCCGTGGCCGAGGCGGCGGTCGTCGGCTACCCGCACGAGATCAAGGGGCAGGGCATTTACGCCTACGTCACGTTGATCGCGGGCCAGGAATACACCGAGGAGCTGAAGAACGAGCTCAAGAAGCACGTCCGCAAGGAGATCGGCCCGATCGCGACGCCGGACGTCATTCACTGGGCGCCGGGCCTGCCGAAGACGCGCTCGGGCAAGATCATGCGCCGCATTCTGCGCAAGATCGCCGAGGGCCAGCCCGACCAGATCGGCGACACGTCGACCCTGGCGGATCCGAGCGTGGTGGAGAACCTGCTGGAGAAGAAGTAGCAGCGGGCGACTGATGATCTGAATTCAGCGGCCGCGGGAAATGGAGCACTCCGTTCCCGCGGCCGTTTTCATGAGGCCGGCGGACCTGGCCGGCCGTTCGTCTCTCAAATCCGAGTGGAAGCCTTGCACGGGAGGTAAAACCGTGAGCGATGCACCCTCTACCGAACATGCACCCCAGCCGCCGGCGGTGATGAATCGCAACCTGGTCGTTGTCGGGGCGATCCTGATCCAGCTATGCCTGGGGGCGATCTACGCGTGGAGTGTCTTCACGCCGCCGTTGCGTCCGCAGAAGGTCTTCGAGATCGACCAGTCGGTCGTCAACGAACTGAATGCGGGGACGATTCCGCCGCTGCTGCGCCAGACGTTCGACACCAAGATCAGGGACTTCGTCGTGCTGGGCGAAAACGTCAAGATCGGCACGCTGTCGGCCGAGGCCGAAGTGCAGGTGGTCGAGGCGGGCAACCGCTGGCACCTGGTGGACGGCACCGAGACGTTCCTCGTCCAGCGCCCGGAGGACGGCGCCGGGGCGGACGTGAAGCTGAACGTATTGCGCAAGGGGCGGTTCGGCTTCAGTGCGACCCAGACGCAGATCATCTTCGCCGTGGGGCTGGCGACCTTCGCCCTGGTGATGATCGTCGCGGGGCGCTGGCAGGCGTCGGCCGGTCCCACCCTGGTTGCGCGGCTGGGGGGCATCGTGCTGGGGATCGGCTACATCCTCGGCGGCCTGGCGAGCCGGGCGCTGGTGGGCGACGCAGCGTTCTGGACGCTGCTCGTGACGATCGGTCTGATCGGCGGTGCCGGCATCGGCCTGGCGTATGTGGTGCCAATTGCCGTCGGCGTAAAGTGGTTCCCCGACAAGAAGGGGATGATCACCGGGCTGGCGGTGGCGGGTTTCGGTTTCGGGGCGTTGATCTGGATTTACCTGGGACAGGGCCTGCCGGCATGGACGCAGGTCCAGACCAGCGGCCTGATCAAGGCGATGGGGGTGGCGAATACGTTCCTGGTATACGGTATCGCGTTTCTCGTGCTGGTTCTGATCGGCTCGATCTGGATGAAGAACCCGCCCGAAGGCTGGCAGCCGGCGGGCTGGACGCCACCCGCGGCGACCGGGGCCCAGGCGGCGGCGACCGGGGCCGGGGTGCAGTTCGAATCCGGGCAGATGCTGCGTACGCCGCAGTTCTACATGCTGTGGGTGATGTTCATCTTCGGGGCACTGGCCGGGCTGATGGTCATCGGCATCATCAAGCTGTTCGGCATTGACGCGTTGAAGGCCGCGGGGATGGATGCGGCGCAGGCGTCGGCGACGGCGGGGACGGCGATGGCGCTGTTCTACGCGCTGGCGAACGGACTGGGACGCATCATCTGGGGCATGGCGTCGGACAAGCTCGGCCGCAAGACCTCGCTGACGCTGATGATGGCGGTCCAGGGCGTCGTGATGCTCGGCTTCTTCTACATGGGCAGCACGGCGGCGCTGCTGTACCTCGGCGCGGCGCTGATCGGCTTCAACTTCGGCGGCAACTTCGCGCTGTTCCCGGCAGCGACGGCCGATTACTTCGGAAACAAGAACGTCGGCAAGAACTACGGCTGGATGTTCACGGCCTACGGCGTGGGCGGCATCGTCGGTCCGATCATGGCCGGCATGTTCAAGGACGCCGGCGCGGCCAAGGGTGTGGATGCCTGGTTCCCGGCGTTCATCGTCGCCGGCATCGCGTGCCTGGTGGCGGCGGTGATCGGGCTGATGCTCAAGCCGCCGAAGGCGCCGCAGGCGACGGCCTAGCCGAAAGGCAAAGGCGGGGCGGGGCGATCATACGGCCATGATCGTCCCGCCCCGCGCCGTGCGAAGACAAGGGGGTCGGTCTCAGAAGCGGTCGAGGTCCTGCCCGTAGTCGTGGTTGGGCGGGGTCCGGCGTCCCGGTCGCGCGCCGGCGGCTTGCGCGGTCGGACGCGTCGCAGCCGGCGGCGAATCGGCGGGGCGCTCGGCGGACGCCATGGCGGCCACCCGCTTGCCGGTGACGAGGCCCTCGAGCTCACTGACCATGCCGCGCAGCGACTCGGCCTGGGCGGCCAGTTCCTCGGACGCGGCGGCGCTCTGCTCGGCGTTGGCCGCGTTCTGCTGCGTGGTCTTGTCCATCTGGCTGACCGCCGTGTTGATCTGCTCAACCCCCTGGGCGTTTTCGGTGGTGGCCTTGGTAATGCCGTTGAGCAGCTCGGCGACCTCGGTGACGTTGCCGGTGATACCGCGCAGCGCCGCGGCTGCCGTCTCGGCCACACCCGAGCCATCCTTGGCGTGACTGACGGCGCGGTCGATCAGCGACGTCGTCTCGCGTGCGGCTTCGGCAGCGCGAATCGCGAGGCTGCGCACCTCCTCGGCGACGACGGCGAAGCCCTTGCCGTGCTCGCCGGCGCGGGCTGCTTCGACGGCGGCGTTCAGCGCGAGGAGATTGGTCTGAAAGGCGATCTCCTCGATGACCTTGATAATCTTGCTGATCTCGGCCGAGGACTGGTTGATGGCGGACATGGCCTCGTCGAGCTGCCCCATGGTCTGCTCGCCTTCGCTGGCGCTGGTGCGGGCGGTGTGGGCGAGGTCGTTGGCTTTCTGGGCGTTGTCGGCGCTGGTGCGCGTCATGGCGGCCATCTCTTCGAGTGAAGCGCTGCTCTCCTCGAGCGAGGAGGCCTGCTCACTGGCGGCGCTGGCCATCTCGGACGAGGCGCTGGACACTTGCCCAGCGGCGTCACGCGTCTGGTCGGCGCTCTCGGAGAGGCCGGCTGCGATGCGCATGATGGGCTGCGCCACGCTGCGCGTGACAAACAGCGCCATCGCCACGGAGAGCACCAGCAGGACACCGCCGACGATCGTGCCCCAGGTCCAGACCGAGCCCATGGCGTCCTCCTGGGTCTGGCGCGTGGCGGCGAGGATCTCGTCAGCGCGCTGGGCAATGGTGGTGGCGGCCTCGAGGAACTCGTCCTCGTAGGAGCCCGTGCCGATGACCCAGTCCCACGGTTCGAAATAGGCGATCTTCACGACCTTCTCGCGCGGAGCGGGCTCGCCGGGGTTTTGCCACTTGTAGCGGGCCTCGCCGATCTCGCCGGGCCCGAGGGTGAGCGCCTGGTCGCAGATTTCCTGGATGAACTTCCGACCGTCGGCATCGGTTGCGCCGCTGATGTCCTCGCCGTCGCGCTGGCCGCCGTGGGAGATGACATAGTGGCCGCGCGACGCGCCCTTGGCATTGAGCACGTAGACGTAGCCGGTCTTGCCGACCTCGATGGCCATGATGGCCTGGCGCAGCGCGTCGCTGCTCTGCTCGGGCACGCCGACGTAGAGCACGCCGACGACCTTGCCGGCATCGTCAAAGATGGGCTCGTAGGCCGTGACGTACCAGGCGTTGACGACGTACGCGCGGCCGCGGAAGGTCTCGCCGCGAAGCACGGTGCTGACGACCGGGTTCGGCGAGCCGTCGGGATTCGTGGCGGGGATGTAGGTGCCAATGGCGCGGGTGCCGTCGGCCTTCTTGACGTTGGTGCAGACACGCAGCATGTCGCCGGCGTCGTTCATGCGCTGGAAGATGGTGCAGGTGCCGCCGACAAGTTCCTGCACGCGATCGACCACCGGCGACGCGCTGTCCATGTCGGCGTTCTGGCCGAACCAGACGTCACCGGCGCGCATCTTGGGCAGCGCGACGGTCTGGCGGTTCTTGGTGTACTGGTTGATCGCGGTCCAGTCGACCGTCTCGTCAGCAAAGGAAACCGGGCCCACGCCGCCGAGAACGTGCCGCGCAACGTTGAGATCGTACGAGACCTTCTGCTGCAGCAGGGTCTGCTGCGCCTGGCACATGGCGTAGACGTTCTCGGTGATGTGCGTCAGGTCGGTGCCGCCGGCATCGACCAGCGCCTCATGGGCGAGATTGGACGCTTCCGTCAGGCCGGACTCGGCCTGGGCCGCGTTTTCGACAAACGCCCGGTTGGTCTGCCAGAGGATGACCGACGACAGGACGGCGACCGGTACGATCGCCAACAACAGTTTCGACGTGAGCAGCTTCGCGCGTAACGACATGACATTTCTCCCGGCCCGTTAAGCCTGTAAGCCCATTGCCCCAGGACGCTTCCTGATCGCGGTCGGCGGCCGCCGCCGCGGGGGGCCGCCCCGTGCCGGCGTTCGCGTCGTAGGCGGGTGCCCGCTGTCCGGTGCACCGCGCCAGCCCCTGACACGACGTCGTCTGACGTTGGCTCGCCGGCGGGCTCTCAGGTGGTCCCTCGTGACCGCGAATTGAGAGCCCGGCGCGCAGGAGGCATCGGCCCGAGCAAATGAGGTCTTGACTATGCGGGCCTAGGGAAAAGGCCTAGGTAATTGCCGTACCGAGACATGCGCGGCGAGTTCCCGGTCTCTCGATTGGGCTTCGTTTGCAGGCGGAGGGGCACTGGCAGGGCGTGAACAGGCTCAGACCGCGAAGGAAAACAGGATGCAACAGACCTCCGGATCTGCACATCGCGAAGGTGTTTGGCTGCGAAGATTCCCTGGTTTGCCATTCTCGTGCGCGTTTTCGAAACTATGGGTAATTAGAAACGCGTGTTCGTGGTCGAGAGTGGGTTAGACAGGACCCGCATCCTGGCGGCGAGCACCAGACGGGACTGGCTTGCGCAGGCGGTCGCGGCGCAGCATGAAGACGCTGGCGGCGCGCGGTCTGGCGGGCCCCGTGACGAACTGATTGCCAGCCTGTGTTCGGCGGCGCGGGTTGGCGCCGTTCGCCAAGGGGCGTGTTCGCGCACGCGCCAGCGAGCTGCCAGGATCGAATAGACGAGACTTCCCCCCAGCGGCCCGTGTCGTGCGAGTGTGAGAGCTCGCGCGGCTCGGGCCGAGTTGCCTTGGGGACGCGGCGGGGGGACGCTCCGGTTCAGGCGATCGGGCCAAAGGCCGGCGGCGGGCAGAACGCGTAGTCGCCCGCGCCGACGTGCTGAATGCAGCCGGCGGCCGGCCCCATCTTGTGCCGCAGCAAGTCGATCTCGCTCTCGAGCGCATCGGGATCGGCGTCGCTGTCGCCGCCGAAGACGAGCGTGGCGAGCTGCCCGGCGCGGAGGACGGTGCCGCCGGCGGCCATGAGGCTGGCCAGGAGCTTGTACTCGGTGCTGGTGAGGGGCACGGCGGTGTGGTCGACGAAGACGCGGGGCTGGCTGCGGTCGAGTTGGATCGAGTTGGCGGCATACTCGTCCGGGCTGGCGCCCTTGCGTGTCTTGCGGGACCGGAGTTGTGCGGCGATGCGCGCAAGCAGGATCTTGGCGGAGAACGGCTTCTGGATGTAGTCGTCGGCGCCCAGGGCGAAGCCGACGAGCTGGTCGTCTTCGTCCGCCTTGCCGGTGAGCATGATGATCGGAATCAACCTGGTGTCGGCGGACGAGCGCAGCTCGCGGGCGACCTCGTCGCCGGAAAGGCGCGGCAGCATGCGATCGAGCAGCACGAGATCGGGTTGGCGCCGCCGAATCGCCTGGAGGGCCTGCTCGCCGTCGGTGCAACTGTTGCAGCGGTAGCCCTCGCGGGACAGGATCTCGTGGAGCTCGGTCATGATTTCCGGGTTGTCTTCGACGATCAGGATACGGTGATCGGCGGTCATGTCACACCTCCAAACCGATGATGCATGGGTCGCTCGGATCACGCAAACGCCGGCACACGCGGCGCTGATCTTACTGCCTGGCTCACACGTGCGGCGATCGTGGGGGACGCGCTCGTGCATCCTATCGACACTTCCGTGATCGGGGTCCGGGGCGAAACCGCACCATGCCGCAAAGAAAAGCGCAACGCGCAAAAGTCGACGGCACATGTTGCGCTGTAATGTCACGGGGCTGAGAATCAGTGACTTTTCGCGGCGGTTGAGGTGGGGTGGCGCCGGACGACCGACGGGATCGGACGTTTACGGCCCTGTAATGAAGCGATCAGGGGCAGGCGATATCGCTGCAGTATTGCCCGGGATAGAAGACGCCCGCAAGGTCGTTGCAGCCGGGCTCGTCGGTGAGGCGGCACTGGTCCGTGTCGTAGCAGCAGGCGCCGACCGGACAAGCGAGATTCTGAACGGCGACGAAGGGATCGATGTCGCGCCAGTCGACGTTGCCGTCTCCGTTGACGTCGTTGTTGACGAACGGGCAGGTGGGGTCGGCGGGTGCGAACAGGCTGCGCCACGCGGATTCGTTGCTGTTCTGGGCGGCGACGAAGAAGTCGATGTCGCGCCAGTCGACGTAGCCACTGCAGTTGCAGTCGCCATAGCAGGGCACCGCCCCGCCGGGGCAGGGGCTGGGGTCGCAGAGGGTGCCGTCGCCGTGATACACGCCAGTGCAGTCCGCCGCGCGCGTCATGGTGCAGGCGCCATCGGGCAGGCAGCAGGCGCCGCTGGGCGGGTTCGGCCCGGTGGCGATGAGCGCGACGTCGTCGATGTTCCAGCCGCAGGCGCGGTAGCCGTAGTCGGTGGTACCCATCGTCCAGCGCAGATAGAGCGTCGGCGCACCGTCGGCGTAGGCGGACAGATCGTATTCCACGTAGGTCCAGCCGGGGTCGAACACCTGCAGCGAGTTTTGCCAGATGTTGGCGAAGCTGGTCCCGTCGGTGCTGACGCGCAGGTACGCGTGGTCATAGATCGACTGTTCGACGCCGAGCCAGCGCCAGAACCCGAGCCGCACGTCGCTCAAATCAGTGCAGTCCAGCGCCGTGCTGGTCAGGTGTGTTTCGGGCAGGTCATTCTCGTAGGGGCCCGCCAGGTTGTAACCGTAGACGTTGGGGCCGGTGTAGCCGCTGGTGGGGTCGGGCGGGCCGAGTTCGGCGTACGCGCCGGCCGGCTGGCCGAACTGCCACAGGCCCTCGGTGGTCCACGCCGGGTCGACGTCCATCGGAAAACGGTAACGCACGTCGGACAGGCCGACGGTGAGCACGACACCGCGGGAGGTGTTCCCTGAACCGGACGTCGCGTTGGTGAAGGTCACGGTGGCGGAATGGGTGCCGAGCGGCAGGGCAGCGGCGTTGCCGTTGATCGAGGCCGTGATGGGGGCGGTGCCGCCGGGCGCGAGCAGCCCCACGGTTTCGCTGACAGAGACCCAGGACCTGTTGGCAGCGACGTTGAAGCTGATCGGCTCGTCACCCAGGTTGGTGACGGTGTACACGATGCTGTTCGGTTCGAACGGGCCGCCGACGTAGCCGGCTCCCTCGAGATCGATGGCAGGGCTGACCCGCATGCGCGTCGGGCCGGTCGCGAGCGTGTCGAGGGTCATCTGCCCGGTGCCGAGCGGATCGAGCCAGTCGCGCAGACGGCTCGTCGGCGTGCCGCCGCCGTCCCACGAGACGGCGAAGCGGCCGTACCAATCGGGCTCGTTGTTGTTGCAGCTGGCGACACCGCCGTGCAGTTGGCCGACAACGCGGTGGTTGGCGTTGAACAGCGGGCTGCCGGAGGAGCCGCTTTCGGTGCTGCCGAGATCCCAGTCGTTGACGCGGATGTGCGAGCCGTTGCCAGGACTGGAGTAACCGTAGTAGCTGCTGATGGCGCAGGGGTGGTGTTCGAAACTGATACTCTTCTCGTCGCTGTCCGGATGGTGGATGCAGACGCCGGTCTGCGGGGCGACGTCGCTGCGGTCCCAGCCGGCGAAGCTGATGTGCCAGTCGGGGTCGGGATCGTCGTCGAGTTCGACCAGCGTGAAGTCGCTGAAGGCGTAGGCGGCGCGCCAGACGGACCCGCTTTGCCACTGACCGAGCGAGCCGCCGTCCTGCTGGCCGCAGGTGGGGCTTTCGAAATTCCAATAGACCACGAGCGAGCTGGCGTTGTTGATATCAAGGTCACAGTGGTGGGCCGTCATGAAGTACGGTGTCTGGTCCTCGGCCGTGTTGTTGACCATGAAGCCGGAACAGACGATCGAACCGCCGATCGACACCAGGCCGACACTGGGGATCTCGTCGCGCCACTCGTCGCCCTCGGGGCAGATCACATCGATTTCGCACCATTGCGCACGGGGACGGGCCGCTTCGCCCAGCGTGCGATAGCCGACGTTCACGGTCGCCAGTTGCAACGCGAGTTCGGGCACGGCGGCGGCCGGCAGGGTGACCTCGAGCGTGACGTCGTCGCTGGGGACGATGGGGGTCCACAGTTCGCCGTGCATGTCGTTGTCGGCGGCGGTGAAGGGCCGCAGCACGGCGCTGCCGTCGGTGGCGTAGATGCGAAGCCGGCCGCCGGCGGGCATGAGGTAGCTGTCGAAACCGAAGTTCAACGAGCGCGCCCCGGCCGAGACAATCCGCACGCGCCAGCGGCGCGTCGTTTCGTCGGGCTGATCCCACGCGCCGGCGACATCGGGCGAAAGGTATAGCTCGTTCGGCAGCGCGTAGCGCGGCGGCCGGCCCTGCAGCGAGCGCGCGTCGTCTTCGCGCTGGATGGCCTGCACGTCGGGTGCGGGAATGCGCACTACGGGAATGTCGCCGGCCAAGGCAACGGCGCCCAGCGCGCAGAGACTCGCGCAGGCGAAACAAAGCTGCCAATTGCGCCGCGAGAATGTCGCCATGCTTCTTCCGGCCTCCGCCCGACCCATAAAGCGCCCCAAGCGCCAGCAACACCTGAGCATAGTCCTTGCGCGCCGGCCATTCAAGGAGCGATAATAGCGTGCGCGAAGCGGCCCGCACCCGCCTGCACGCCGCGCCGGCGCCGCGGTGAAACTCGGCGCAGCGTGCCAGCGACACTACCATGGCCGATCTGAGGATCCGATGTCAGCGACCAGCAAGAAGTCACACTCGACCGCCGCCAGTGCGACGCCGCGGCGCAGCCCACGGCGGCTGGCCTATGCGCTGCTCGCGGTGGTGGGGGTCGTGGCCGCCGGGGTGTTGATCTGGCAGGTCATGATCGGGCGCGGCGTGGAGGTTCAGGTGCGCAAGGGGGTCGCGCTGCTCGAGCGGGCCGGCACGGTGGCGGAGACGCGCGCCGCACTGGCGGCCTGGGCGTCGGATATGCGGGCGGCGCTCGGCGCGCGCGAGACGCAGTTGCTCCGCCTGCTGTGCACCGAAGCGTCGCTCGCCGATCCGCATCGCCGGCTGCTGCTGGTGTATCTGACGAACGCCGATTATGGCGCGCGGGTCGAGGCCTGGCAGCGCTGGCTTGCGACCCGCGAACGGGTGGCGGACGGCCAGCAGCCGCGCCCGCCGCGTGCCGAACGCGTCAACCTGGAGCCGCGCTGGGAGGCACCGGTGGGCCTGACGGCGTGGTTCTCGACGATCATCCCGCTCGAGGGGCAGATCTACGTCGCATCGCTGGGGACGGCGTTCGACCGCGACGACGATCAGGCCGACGGCGTCGTGCGCGTGGATGGTCGTACCGGCGCGTCTGCGATGCTCTTCGTGCCGCCGGCGCGCGACGGGTCCGGGCCGCGGGACGTGGTGGGGCTGGCGGCAGGCGACGCGTGCCTGTTCGTGGCGTGCTACAACGGCTACGTGTACTGCATCGATCCTGACGGCGGCACGGTGTGGCGGCTGCACGCAGGGGCACCGATCGTCGCGCCGCCGCTGGCGCTCGACTTCAACGGCGATGACCGGACGGACGTCGTCGTCGTCACCGAAGCGGGCAAGGCCGTGGCGGCCAGCGGTGAAACCGGCAAGACGGCATGGGTGCACGATGTCTTCGAGCCGGCACCGGCGGAGGACGTGTTGGGTGCGACGCTGGCGGTGGGAGACGTACTGGGCGACGGGGGCTTGGAGATCGTGGTGACGGTGCCGTCGGGCGTTGTCGACGTGCTCGATGCGCGGACGGGGCGGACGCGCAGCCGCCACAGCCTCGGCCTCGGCACGGTGGCGGGCGTGGTCTGCGGCAATGGGGCCGCGCACGGCGTGCCGGCGCACGTCGGGGATCGGGCGGCGGGCGTTTGGGCGCTGACGACGGGTGAGGACGGGGTCGTGCCGGTCCTGTGGAGCGCGCTCGGGATGCGCGGCGGCGAGACACTGGTGGCGGGGCTGCGCGCGCTGCACCGCGAGCCGAACGAGCCACCCGTGGTGCTGGCGTGCCCGACGGGGACGTACGGCGATGCCCTGGGGAGCGTGTGCGCATTGACGGCCACCGGACTGCGCTGGCGCTGGGGGGCGGGCGGTGCGATCTGGGGGACGCCGGCACTGGCCGACATCAGTGGCGATCGTGTGCCGGAGGTAGTCGTGGCGACGATCGAGCCGGGGCGCGACGGCACGGTCCGCGGGACGGTGAGCGTCGTGTCACACGAGGGACACCTGCTGTGGCGGACGGCGCTGCCCGCGGCGATCGAATGTTCACCGGTGGTGGCGGACGTCGATGCCGATCACCGGCTGGAGGTGCTGGTCGCGGACCAGGCGGGGGTGCTGCACTGCTTTGGCACGGGACGTTACGGGCCGGTGCTGTGGGGGCTGGCCGCGGGTGACAGCCACAACTCGCGGAACGCGGCCAGCGCGTTTTCGTTCGGGCAGGCACCCGCGCGGTACCAGTGGCAGTGGTCGGCCACGTACGGGGTGGACTGAGGTCGAGCCGTTGCGGCGGCGGGACGCGCGGGGCTAGCCTTCCTCTGGAGCTTCGGCGAGTCCGCCGGGAGTGGCACCAGGCGTCGGCAACTGGGCCAGGGCTTCGTCGTCGGGGGCCATCACGACGCGGTCGCCGGCGGCAAGGCCCGCGGCGACCTCGACGGAGGTCGTGCTCGAACGGCCGAGGTCGACCTCGACGGGTTTGACGGCGCCGGCTTCACGCACGAAGACGAAGTGCTGCGAGCCGCGGGCGAAGACACACTGGATGGGTACCGCCAACACATCCGGCACCTCCTCGATGAGGATCTCGACGACGGCGGTGTCGCCGGGTGACATGGGCGCGTCGGTCTGGTCGAGCAGGACCTCGGTGGCGTGCTCTTTCAGGTCGGGGTTCCACCAGCTGCCCTCGGAATCGGCGAACTTGGCGATCTTGGAAAGCGTGCCCTTGAAGGCCTGGCCCGGTACGGCGGGCACCCGCACGATGCACGGCAGGCCTTCGCTGACCTTGTGGCGATCGGCTTCGTGGATGCGGGTGGACACCAGCATCTCGCTGGTATCGGGCAGGGTGATCAGCGTCTGCCCGCTGTAGACGCGCTCGCCGACGGCGATGCGATGGGAATTCCAGCGGCGCCGGCCGCTGTTGGCGCCACCATACTGCACGACGCCATCGATGGGGGCGTGAATCTCGCAGTTGGCGAGTTGCTCCTGGAGTCGCTCGAACTTCTCTTCGCGGGTCTTGAGCTGGTTGCGGCAGGTCTCGACCTTGGTCTCGGCCTGGCGCAGCCGCGACGCGGCGCGGGCGCGTTCCTGCTCGAGCTCTTCCTGGGCGCGCTCGACGGCGGCGGTCTTCTGCATGCGGTTCTTGGGCAGTTCGTACTTGTCGAGGATCTCGAACTCGAGCTGGTATTTCTCGAGGGTCATGCGGGCCTTCTTGAGGGCAGCCTTGATTTCCTCGATCTCTACTTCGGAGACGAACTGCTTTTTCTGCAGGACCTCGCTCTTGCGCAGCTCGTCTTCCTTGCGGACGATGTCCATCTCGGTCTGGGCGATATTGATCTCGATCGACTTCTTGGCGTTCTTGTAGTCGCCTTCGAGATAGCGCTTGAGCTCGAGGCGGGCGACCTCGAGGTCGATCTCGGCCTTCTTGAGCTGGCTGGCGTTGTCACGCTTGGTGATCTCGAGGGCGGATTCGGCTTCCTCCAGCGCCGAGCGCGCCGAGTCGAGCTGGATTTCCTCGGTGCTCAGCCGATCCTCCATGTCGTCGGAGGCGAGCTTGACGAGCAGGTCGCCTTTCCTGACGCGCGTGCTTTCGTCGACGATCCACTGGATCGTGACGCTCTGGCCCTGGATTTCGCACTTGACGTCCACCGAGTTCACCGGCCGCAGCTCGCCCTCCTCCTGCAGGGTGACGTTGAGCGTCGTCGGCTCGACGACGAAAACGTCGCCCTGTCGGGTCGGTGCCGCGAAAACGCGGTCCAGCACGCCTGCCGGATAGGCAATCAGCAGCCCCGCCAGGATCAAGGCAAACGTCACGCCGCCGACGCGCAGCCAGCGACGGCGGGGGCGCGTGGTGGCCGACGGTGCAGGTGCATAGGAAGCTTCGGCGACCGCGGTGGTCGGGGTCTTGGCGATATCACTCATCAAACAACATCCTCATCCATCCCACCCGAGAGTATAGCAGGGGCCGCCGCCTCGGTCCGATCATTCCAGCAACCATTGGCGCAAACGCGCACTGTTGTTCAGCAGCCACTGCACTTTTCGGTTTACCATCTGCAAGACGTTGAACCCGGGCAGCCGACCGAACGAGCCGGTCATCGCGATCGGCAGCACCACCTCGGCGATGAGGGCCTCGATCATGAGGTCCGGAATCGCCTGGCGCTGCTCCGGCGGCGTGTCGCAGCGGTCCAGGTAGCCCGCCATGAAGCGTCGCGTCCGTGATTCGTCGCCAAAATCCGGCCAGTCGTCCGGGCCGGCCGGACCGCGCAGGATCGAGAACTGCAACATGCCGTAGGCCGTGTCGATGATGCGCGGCTGGTGGCGGGCGGCGTCGAAATCCAGCACGGCACAGACTTCTGCGTCGTTGAAGAGCATGTTGCCCGGGTGCCAATCGCCGTGAATAATCGTCACCGACCAGTCCGGAAAGCCGGATTTGTTCACCCGATCGGCCGCCGCATCGTAGCGCTCGAACATCTCCTGGGTCAGTTGCAGCAGCTCCGCCTCGTGCCCGACCACCGAATCGTGCGCCGACGTGGTCGTCGGAATCGCGTTGAGGCCGGTGCGGACCGCGTCGGCGTCGTGATAGCTGCCGACCGGCGGGGTCCATTCGGTCGCGAAGTCCTCGACCGCCCGATGATATGCCGCCAGCGTGTGGCCGGAGCTGGTGGTCTGCTCGAGCGAATTGTCGTAGCGCTCTCCCTGCACGTATTCGAACAACTCATAGACCCGGCCGCCGAGCTGCAGCATCGAGTTCTGATCCTCGCGTGTGCCGATCAGCGCCGGCACCGGAAAATCGCGCTCCCGCAGGTGGCCGATCAGGGCGTGCGAAAACGCGACCTTGAACGGATCATCACGGCCGCTGGCCCGCCGCTTGAGCAGGTACAGCCCGCGCGGCGTCTTGAGCAGCAGCTTTGGTGCCCGCCGCGAACCGCGCGGATACTCCTTCGCGCTCTGGATCACGCCGACGTCGTAATGACTGAGCACGACGGCAAGCTCACTGGGCGTGAAACGATCCCGATCGGCGGTCGTCATCGGCATGTCTCGCGGGCGGGGCCCGGGCGTATCGCGGATCACCAGACTACCATCATAGCGCAGCAAGCAACAGACACAACCGTCGGTTGTCGGGAAACGTCGCTGGCGACGCCGCGGCACACGAATCGGACCATCCGTCAGGGCAACGCCGGCAACACCCGCAACTCGTATTCCGCGACCAGGTCGCGGAGGGTGCTCATCTCGAAGCCGAAGCGCTGCCGCAGCCGTCCGAGTTGCGTGTCGTCGTCGGTGTCCGCCGGGATGCCGAGCTCCTCCTTGAGCCACGCCAGGTCGACGCCGGTCTGTTCGTGCAGCTCTCTGAGCGTCAGCGAGCCGCGAATGTGGTCGGCGCCGCGGCTGGGATGATCGGGATGATCACGCACGGTCTCGGCGGGTGTCTCCTCAATCCGGACCTGCTGTCCGCGTCGAGCACGATCGCGGGTTTCGTGGCTGTCGCCGGCCTCATCGTCACGCGTAACGTTGGCACTGCCCACCCAGACGAAAGCCGCGATCAGCACGACCACGCCCGCCAGGAAGATCAGCCCGCTGCCCCACCGCACGCCGGGGCCGGGCACCGCGGCGCGGACGGCGGCGGGCTGCGCGAGGCGGCGCGTGGTGACGCACACCCACGTCCAGTGCAGCAGGACGTGCAGCACCAGCAGCACGACCAGCGCCACCGCCGTCCAGAAGTGGATGTCGCCGAATTCGTGACGGTCGAGCCCCCACAGCGTCAGGCCATGGCCGCCGCGACTGCCCGGCGGCAGCACGTATTTGACCAGGACGCCGGTGGCGATGAGGCCGAGCATCGCGATGAGGGCCAGGGCGTCGACGATGTAGTTGAGCGTATCTCTGCGCATGACGTGTCTCGCGTACGAGGGCTCACCAGGGACGATGCCCCGCGGGGCATCCTTGGGGTAGCATACGCGCGGCCGCGGTTTGCGAAAGGCGATCAACAAGCGGAGTGTTCATGTGCGATATTAGTGTGATCAATAACGGCCACTACCTGGCGGCGCGATTGCTGCCACGGGGGCTGGCATGAGCGCGCTGCTGGCGGTGGATCTTGGGGTGAAGACCGGGCTGGCGGCGTTTGGCGATGACGGCCGCCTGCGGTGGTATCGATCGCAGAATTTCGGCAACGCGGCGCGGCTGCGGCGGGGCGTGCCGGGGGTTCTGGCGGACATGGACGACCTGGCGTGCCTGGTGCTGGAAGGGGGCGGAGAGCTGGGCGAGATCTGGGAGCGGGCAGCCGGGCGGTATCACGTCGATGTCCGCCACACGCACGCCGAACAGTGGCGGGCCCGGCTGTTGCTGCCGCGGGAGCAGCGGCATGGCGCGCAGGCCAAGCGCAGCGCGGCGACGCTGGCCCGGCGCGTCATCGAGTGGTCCGACGCGCCACGGCCGACGTCGCTGCGGCACGATGCGGCGGAGGCGATCCTCATCGGCCTGTGGGGCGTGCTGGAGGTCGGCTGGCTGAAGGCCATGCCGGTGTGATCGCTGGGGTCCGCCGGCGAAGCCGGCGCTTATTCGAGATCGGTCCACGGCGCGACGACAATAGTCTGGCCGATGGCGGGGGCCGTTGCCGGCCAGGTGAGTTCATCGTCGCGGGCAAGGGTCGCCGAGAAGTAGTACTCGCGTGACTCCTCGGCTTCCGCGGGCGGCAAGGTGGCCGTGTAGACGCCGCGGTTGACGTGGTCGCACGGGATCGCGGCGTACGGCTCGTCGCCGAGGCAGCGCCAGTGCAGCGTGACGCGCCGCGGCCGCTTCGAGGACAGTACCACGACGCGCAGGTCCAGGGCCTCGCGCGGGCTCACATCCGGCCGCACCGTGGGGACAAAGATCAGCGGAGTGCCGGTGTATTCGCGGCCGGGCTGGGTGTCGTTGGGCAACGGTGTGGCAAGGACGGCGGTCAGCTTCTCGTCATGCGCCGTCAGGAACGCGTTGTTCTGCCGCACGTGCTGCTCGAGGTTGGCGATCGTGCCGAGGCCGCCGGGCGTGGTGCAGCTCGCGAGGCGGTGTGTCATCATCTCTTGCCACAGGCGGGCCATGCGGCGGCGCAGCGGCAGGGCATCCTCGCGCGCGATCGCGGTCTTGCGGGCGGCGTCCTGTTCGGCATCGAGCCGTTCGATCACGAGGTCGAGTTGCCCGCGCGCGCAACTGAGCTCGCCCATGCTGCGCAGATAGCGAAACGCGCTCAGCCAGTAGTCGAAGCGGGCGCGGTTGCCGGGGCCGCGGACCTGCGGCCGCAATGCCGCCATGCGCTCGACGAACGCGTAGCGCTCGCGCTCCTGCGACCAGGGCGTGCGGTTGGGGAAGATCCCGCCGGGGCCATGGTACCAGCCAGCCGGCCGCGGCAGATTCGCCAGCCGCTCGTGCCCGTGGCTGCGCGGCCCGCCGTCAAGCTCGGTGAAGAGCCGGGCCAGCGGCGTGGCGACGGCGGGGCCGAACTGCGTCGCCGCCCAGTCGGCGTAAAAGTCGCGCGCGGGGAGGTCGCGCGGACGTTCATCGAGTGTCGGCGTGGTGTTGATCGGCGGCAGGTCCGCCTCATATTCGCCCACAGCGCCGCCGCCGCAGTTGATCTTGCGCGTGAATGCCCGCGCCGGCAGTTGGTTGACCGGGGCCGTGCGGCCGGTGACGGTGATGCCCGCGATGAACGGCAACTCGACCACCCGGTCGAAGTCGATGCGCAGCATCCCGTCGTCGACGCAGACAACGTCGGCGGTGAGATCGAGGGCGACATTGGGCCCGACCCGCGCGAAGACGTCGAGCTTCTCCGCCAGCTCGCGCCCCTGGACGCGGACGCCGAACACGCGCCGGCCGGCCGCCTCGTAATGGAACTCGGCGAACTGCAGCGTGACGTCGTAGGTGCCGTTCGGGACCGCGAGCCGATAGCCGTCGACGTTGTAGCGGCAGGTCTGGTAGATGACGTCGTCCTCGGTGCCGGCGATCGGGTGGCTCGCGTCGTGCGCCGTGGTTCCGCCGACGTGCACGTCGTTCGTGAGCACCGTCGGCACCTGCACCGGCTGGCCGAGCTCGTCGTTCCAGGGCCGCTGCTCCCAGCCAGCCTGCGCCAGGGCGGCGATGTTGGGGCCGAGGATGCGCGTGCGCCAATGGATGCCCAGCAGGCCGGTGCAGCCGTAGGCCAGGGCGTCCGCCGCATCGCGCCGCAGGCGACCGACCCAGAGTTGCGGCGTGATCATGGCGGGGTCGTCTTCGAGCCAGGGGATGGCCCACTGCGGGCGGTCGTCGATTTCGGCGAACGCCGGATCGACCGGCGTGAAGCCGACCTGGCGGTTGATGCAGCTCACGGCAACGTCGCGTGGGAGGCGCTGGGCGAACGCGGTGCGGTCCTTGGGCGGACCGAGCACCCAGCCGCAGGTCGCGAAGCCGAAGGGGGTCCCGATGTCCTGCAAGGCACCATAGGCCAGCTCGAGGTCGCGCATGGTGGCGGCCATGCTTTCGTCGGGCACGCTGTTCCAGGTCCACCCTTCGGGCGTCCAGAGCCAGTAGTAGTCGATGGGGTAGGCGCGCGCGATGCGCGTGAACGTGCCGCGATAGATGTCACGTACGACGTCGGGGTCGGCGGGGTCGCGGCCGGCCGAGCGCAGGCGCTCCTGCAAGCGCGTCGGAATCGTGAGCGGCGTCTCGGTGCCGACGCAGACCTGGATGCCGCGCTGCCGCGCGTGGTTGAACGCCGTGCGGAGCATGGTGGCGGTGCGGTTGAAGACCTCGTTGCAGCCAGCGAGCTCGGTGGGCATGGGCCGATGCCCGCGCGTGACATCCGGCCCGTAGCTGTCGGTGGGAAACGCCAGCGCGGCGCCGGCTGTGAAGTCACTCGTGTCTACGGCGGCGTAGCCCCAGGCCCCGCCGCGGGTGCTGGCGTAGCGGCTGGGATAGCTGAAGGTCACCCGGCCGTCGGGTTGGATGTCCTCGGCCAGGCCGAGCCAGACGGTGGGCTCGGGGCCGGCGTGGCTCTCCGGGTAGCAGTGCAGTCCGATGAAGTTCATGCGCAGCTTGACGAGCTGCGACAGGTGCGCGCGATAGTCGTCGGCGTTCCACCAGTCGGGGCCCTCGGGAAAATCGTGGAACGGCTGGATGCCGCGCAGGTTGAACAGCGGCGTGTGGTTTTCGTCCAGTGCGGGGACGCGCCAGTCGGCGAGCCGCTCGTCCGGGATGACGTCGCCATGCACATAGAAGCGCACGCCGAGGTGCCGGGCGAAGTGATACGCGGCATACAAGGTGGCGACGGGGCTGCCGCCCGTCAGGTGCAAGGTACGCTGCTCACTGCCGGTCGTGGTGCGGAGGCGGTATTGCTGCGGCGCCAGCGTGTTGTCGTCGGTGGCGATCACGATGGCGTCCGCGTCGTCGCCGGCGTCGGCGGCCCGCAGCGGCAGGCAGACCCCGGTGCGCAGGTAGACGTAGCGCTGCACCTCGCGCGCGGCCATAAGCTCACAGCGGGCCGGTGTCGGCGGGTGGACGATGACGGTGGCCGCGGCGGCGGCGGCAGACGGCAGCAGGGCCACCAGCAGCGGCAGCACACCACGGCGGACGAGTCGTTGATTTGCCTGAATCATCTGAAAACTCCGATGCTCGCGGTACGCGGCTCGCCGCAGCGCATCCTGCAATTGCGGCCGTCAGCGGCGGTTATCCTAGCCGCGCTGCCCGGGGCGGTGCAAAAGCGAAGTGGGCTGAGATGTCAGATCGTGTCGGGGGCAACGACCGGGTGCTTGACGCCGATAGGTGTATGCGTAGTTTGGCGCGCGCCGGCCGGTGGTTGCGGGTCGGCGTGCGGATGGAAGAACATGCAGGCCGTCATCACAAGGAGGTCGAGGATGCGCCGCCGAGATGCCTTCACGCTGATCGAATTGCTGGTCGTTGTGGCCATTATTGCGCTGCTGCTGTCAATCCTGTTGCCGTCGCTGCAGCGGGCGCGGGCGCAGTCGAAGCAGGCGGTGTGCGGCTCGAACCTGCGGCAGCTCGCGCTGGCGCTGGAGATGTATGCCGACGGACAGCGCGATCACTACCCCGGCTGGTCGCAATGGCACGTGTGGGGCTGGTATGGCACCGAGCGCGACGGGACCGCGGGGGACGGGCCGGGGCCGGCATGGTCGGAAATGCTGCGATTGGAGAACCTGCTGCCCAGCCCGGACATCTATCACTGCCCCGACTACCCGCCGCACGTGCCGATCAGCTACTTCATGACGGCGTATGCCCAGTGGCAGCGGCACGAGAAGCAGTTCACCCGGCGGGCCCAGGTGCGCTATGCCGCCGAGTTCGTCCTGAGCGGGGATTGCACGAACCCGATGTTCTACGCACCGCCGTACGGTACCAACCACGACCTCATGATCGATGACGCGGACATGGACAACGCGACGCAGCCCTGCCTGAACGTGGCGGTGCAGGAGGAGACCGAGGGGCCGCCGGTGAGCCTAGAGGTCCCGTGGATCGAGCCGCAGCACCTGGGGCGTAACAACAACGTGCTGTTCGCGGACGGGCATGCCGTGGCGGCCAGCAGCTTCGAGCGCGGCTCGATGACGCTGGACACGGAGCGTCGCGGCGTGGCCTGGGGCGAACTCGGACAGGCGGATACGGGGGCGAAGTAGGCGACCCGCGCCCGGAGATTCCGGCGCTTCGCTGATTGGGCGGCGCGGACCCGGCGTGGCGGCGATCGAACCGGGGGGCCATCATACCGCCGATAAAAAGCACTGATGCCGCTTGACTTTCGGGGTTCGACGGGGAAAGAACTAATGGGTCGGGCAAGAGACCTCAGCGGCCGCGTTCGCGGTGATTGCGACTGGCGAGCCGGCTGAAATGGGGTTGTGGCGCCAATCATGGCGACACGTGAGCCAACCGGATGCCCCGCAGCACTACGGCAGCCGGCACGCAAATCAGTAGACATTCGGTTTTCGGATGCTCGCAACACGATGTGTTGGGGTTCGCGCCTGGCGTTCGCCCGGTCGAGGGCGGCGACGAGCATCGTGACCAGAACGCACTTTGATGCGAAGGAGAACCACGATGAGAACGAAAGCCCCTGTGGTGGTAATGGCGCTCGCGACGATGATCGCGATGGCGTCACCGGCGCCGGCCGACTGGGCGTGGAATGCGTTTGTGGACGGTGATCCGATGTTCAGCGTCAGCGATCCGAACTACGCCTATTGGGACGACGGCTCGCCGGCCGGCTTCGACATCGAGCACGACTCGTTCGAGGCGCTGGAAGTCGCGGCGTGGCAGTCTTCGGTCGGGTCGTACGACGGGGCGTTCGACGTCCGGGTCGAGTTCGAGAATATCAACACGGGCATGGCGCTGGGGATCTACCTGGCAGAGCCCGGCTTCGACTATCTCGACCCGAACGCCGGCGACGTCGACTACGCGATGACGCTGTTCGGTTCGACGCTGCTGCGTGGGAACACGCTGGGCTGGGGATCGAAGGCGGATGCCGAGGAGCACTACCAAGAGACCTACAACGGGCATCCCGCCGATGGTGGTCGCTATGCGGCGCAGTTTGGCCGGACCGCAGACGCGATGCTGTACGCCGAGTTCTACCAATACGTCGACGAGCGCAACTGGACACTGCTGCAGCACGAAGAGTGGATGGCGGCCAACCCGGGGGATGCGCTGACGGATCTGTACCTCGTGTCCGAAGTGCTGGGCCGTGGGGACGGGCGCTTCACGGACGCGAGCTACAGCTTCACGAAGGTCGTCGTGACGCCGGAGCCGACCAGTGCCTTGCTGCTGGCCTGGGGCGCCCTCGGGCTCATCCGGAGACGATAGAAGCCGCGAAACGACAATCTCCCCCTGGCGGTGGCGCGCCGCACCCGTGACCCGGTAACCGAGACGCGCCGTCGTGGACTGTGCATACGACCGGTTGGCCGGCGAGCATTGACTCGGCGGCCAGCCGGTGCTTTCTTGGCGGCGCCGCTTCCCGCAGCCCGCGCGCACCGCGGCTCAGCCCTGGCGCAGGCCGTCCATGAAACGCGTCACGCGGCGGTACAGATGCCGGCCCAGCGGCTCGTGGATGGCCCGCAGGCGAACGAACCCGGTCGTCCCCGAGCGCAGGCCCTGATTCTGCGGCGCGTCGAGCGCGATGGTCACGACGAAGTATGGCTGCCGGGCCTCGCCGCTCTCCGGTGCGACGACAATCGCGCCACCGGCGGCATGCGTGAGGGACAGGTGCGACACGCGGCGGTCGCCGGCGGGGGCAATCGACTGGATCGTGCCGGGGCGCACCACGCCGGGGGTGGTGGCGGCCCGGAACTCGACGGCCTGGCCGATCTCGGGCTGGGCCGCCGACATGTCGTCTTCACTCAGCAGCACCTCGACCCGCCATGCGCCGGCGACGACGCGGGCGAGGGCGGTGCCGGCGGCGACGAAACGGCCGGTCTCCCGCGGGTCGACACACTCGACCACGCGGCCGCCGGCGGGGGTGCGGATGGTCAGGGCGGCGACCTGCTCGCGGCGGCGGCTGACTTCTTCGCCGACGGCCAGGACGTGTTCGTGCTCTTCGCGCGCCTTGGCGGGCTGGTCGATCTGGTAGGCGTCGCGGCGGACGGTCGCGCCCTGCAGGCGGACCAGGGCTTCGGTCAAGGCGCCGCGCAGCACGTCGTTGTCGAGCTCGGCCAGCAGCGCATCGGCCGCGACATGCTCGCCGGGCTGGACCCGGACCGCCTGCAGAAACCCGGGGGTCTCGGCGCGGACCACCGTCTCCTGGGCAGCGCGAACCGCACCGGGCGCGCGAACCCCGCTGCGTACGGGCACAGCCGCGAGCAGGATGGGAATGCCGAGCAGCGCCGCGCCGCTCCAGGCCACCGCCCGGCCGCGCACCGGTGCCGTCTCGGCGGCGAACCAGAGGTAGCGGACGAGCTTGACCAGGGCTCCGCCGACCACGAAGAGCAGGTACACCACGCCCAGCAGCAGCCCGACCACGAAGAGCTTCGAGGCGAGCAGGGCGGCGATGAGCAGCAGGATGAAGATCTTGTACAGCGGCGCCGCGATGCCGTAGGCGAGCAGGAGCGCACGGGGCCGGGTCTGCATGCCGCGCGGGTGGTGGTTCAGGCCGAGCAGGAAGCGCTTGGCGAGGTAGGACAGGTAGTGCGCGGCGCGCTGGCCGAGGTTGGGAACCTCGAGCAGGTCACTGAGCACGTAGTAGCCGTCGTAGCGCATCAACGGGTTCATGTTGAACAGGATGGTCACGACGCTGGCCAGCAGCATGACGTTATAGGCGACGGCGTTGAGGGTCGAAGGCCCGGTGGCGGCCCAGACGAACAGGGCGGCCAGCGCAATCAGCGACTCGACATACATGCCGGCGAGCCCGACGACGAGGCGCTGGCGGCGCTTGGCGAGGCTCCAGGCGGCGCTGGCGTCGATGTAGGCGCAGGGCGTGCCGACGACCAGGTACATGCCCATCTCGGGGACATGGACGCCGTAGTGTTTGCAGGCGTAGGCGTGGCCGAACTCGTGGGCGATCTTGAGGGCGACGAGCGTAAGCCACATGAGCGGCAGATTCGCCTCGGCCAGTACGCCGCCGAGCGGAGCGACCAGGTCGGTCCAGCGCTGCACGACCACGTAGCCGCCGAGGACCATGAGTGCGACCCAGAGAACGGCGAACCAGCCGCTGAAGAGCGGGCGGACCAGGTGTACGGTCTTGTCGAGGAACGCATCGGGGTTCCACAGCGGGATCTGGACGTAGACGAAGCTGAAGGCCTTCTGGCGGCGGCGGGCGCTGTTGCGTGCCTGGTAGCGCCGGTAGAGCAGCTTGCCGTCGGCGATCGGCAGATTGAGGCAGCCGGCCCGGTGCAGCGACAGGACGAACTCGTAGAACGACTCCTCGTCATCGGGCGTGAGCTTGCCGCGGCGCACGAGGTCGTCGAAGACGTCGCACAGCGGACGGGACGCGTCGATGCTCACGAGAATCTCGTAGTTGGCAACGTCGAAGCGGTGAGTGCGGAAGGTCAGTGGATCGCGGACGATATAGGACGGCTCGCCGCGGAACACGTGCCGCGTCGTGTCGAGATCCTCGCGCAGGCCGACGTGCACGCGACCGAGGCGCTCGGCGAGCTTGACGGGGGTGGTGGTGCCCGCGCTCATAGCCACACGTTCAGCCGCAGGTAATCGATGAGCCGGTGAAACGTGACCCACCAGACCGGCCGTGGGCCGATGCGGATGCGGGCCACGCCTTCCATGCCGGGGCGCAGCCAGCCGGCGGCGACGTCGATGTCCGCCGTCGCCACGAAGACATTGCGGTTCTTGCGCAGTTCAGCCTGCGGGCGCAGCGGTCCGACGCGAAAGACCTCGACGATGTCCGGCCGGGCGCGCGTGGCGAAGCGGCCAGGGAGGCCGGGCTTGACATGCGAGGCGGCCCACTCGGGCACGGCCAGCTCGAGCTCCCACGCATCGGTCGGCGCGATCTGGTACAGCGGCGCGCCCTGGGCGAAGGTGGCGCCGGCCTTGTCATCGAGATCGCCGCGAAGGACCACACCGTCGAGCGGGCTGCGGATGCGGGCGTGTTCGATGCGGCGTTCGATCAGGGCGATGCGCGTGCGCAGCAGGCGGGCATTGGCCTGGCACAACTGCACGTCGACGGGCGAATCCGCCGCCAGGCAGCGCTGCATCTCCTGTTCGACGGCGGCCAGCTCGGCGCGCAGCTCCGCGCGGCGCAGGTCGAGGTCGCGGTGGTCCAGCTCGCACAGCACCTGGCCGGCGGTCACGGTGTCGCCGGCGCCGGCGTGTACTTCGCTGACGATGCCGTCGTAGGGCATGGCGACGTGGCGGCGCTGCGCCGGCTGCAGGCTGGAAGGGACGGTGATCTCGTAGGTGAGCGTGCCGAACGCGAACCAGCCGGCCAGCAGCACGCATGCCGCGACCGTGAGCTTCCAGCCGTAGCTGCGCGGCCCGAGCAGGGCCGCGGCGGCCTCGCGCAGCGCGTCCATCGTGTGCGAGGCGAGGCCTCGCTGCGCCCGGCGGATCAGCAGCAGGGCGGGCGCGAACGGCTCGACGGCCTCGCGGATCTGCTGCAGGTCCTCGGCAGTGAACGAGGCGCCGTATTTCAGGCGCGTGCTGAGTACGGCCACGATCGTCTTGCCGACGCGCAACGGAATCGACGCGACGGCCGCGCCGCGTGCGGCGTTGTGCCATTGCTTGTGCAGGCGGTGCTCGCTGGCGACCTGGTCGGGCAGGATTTCGGGGCTCTGCTGGCAGACGACCGGGCGGCGGGCGTCGAGGCACTCTTCCATCGCCAGGCGAATCTGCACCATGCCCGGGCTCTGGCGGCGCAGGTCATCCAGGCCGGAGATCGACAGCAGCCGCACGTGCTGCCGGGCGACCAGGCCGAGTGCGACATGTTCGCAGCCCAGCCGGTTGCGCAGGCTGTTCGTGAGGGAGTAGGCGAGCTCTTCGGCCGACTCGAAGACGGCGCTGCGCGCCAGCGCCTGGCTCTCGACGCGCGACTGGTCCTCGCTGCGGCGAGTTTCAGTGGCTTCCTGGCGCGCGGCATCGGAGGCGATGCCGACGTGCGAGAGCAGGGCGACGAGCGATTCGAACGTGGCAACGCGTTGTCGCACGTCCTGCTCGGTCATGCGCGCGACCAGCGCCACGCCGCCGATGATCTCACCGCTGGCGTCGAACATCGGCGTGGCGATCAGGCCGAGCTGCACCGACGAGTCCTTGGCGCTGAGCAGGCGGGCGCGCGAGTGTCCCGAGGCGATCGCCTCGGTCATGAAGTCCTGCACTGGCGGCCGCCAGAAGCCCGGGTCGCTCGGCCCGTCGTGGTACTCGTCTTCGATCACTTCGGCGGACGAGCGCAGGTAAAGCACCGCGAAGGGGCTCTCGAAGGCGCCGGCGGCGTGGGCCAGGGCCTGCGAGTAGAAGGCGGGCTTGGACGGGGCGGTGGTGGCCAGCCGCACGATGTTGACGTAGGCGCTCGAGACCCGGTCGCGCTCGGCGCGGGCGGTGGCGGGGGAGCCGGGATGTGCGGAGCCTGTGGTCGGCACGGACCTACCTGCTGACTACTGTTCCAGAGACCCGGGCGCCGACCCTGCGAGCCGGGCGAGCTTGTCATCCGGCAGCATGACCGGCTTGAAGAACTGGAAGCCTGCCTCGAACGCATCCTCGCGAACAACGCTGCAGCGCACGCAGCGCGCATAGGTCAGTGGGATGCCCAGCGCGTCGGCGTCGAACTGCAGCTGATAGATGTCGCCGACACCGATGGGCTCGGGGAACAGCGCCCGGCAGCCGCCCTCCGACACGTCACCGGTGACGCCCTCGTGCTGCAGCGTGCCGCGTTCACTCGCGTTGCCGGGACGGGCCACGATGCGGGACTTGACGGCGACCCGGAAGTGGGCGCGCTGCGCACGGAGTTCCGCGGACGTATTCCGCTCGAGCTCCTGCAGCAGGTCGAACCCGTCGTCGCTGTTGAAACTACTGAACGTCGTTTCGAGATTGTCGTCGTTGTCGAACATCCTGAGGCCCTTGCATTGTCGAGCGCGCGCTGGGCGGCCCTGTCTTGCTGTCCGTGGCGCGGGGCGCGCCGGCACCGCGCACCGTCGCGGTGGCCGGTTCGGTCGGCGGCGCCGCGGTGACGGCATCGAAGTCCACCACCACCCGCATGCCGGAGACCCAGTCCCGGCCCGGGTTCGGCACCTGGAGCTTCACACGAAACGTCTGGCTGGCCGGGTCGGCCACGGGGTTGACCACGACGATGGTGCCGGTGCGCGGCGACCAGGCCGGATCCTGCGGCCGGACGGGGCACTGCGCGCCGACCTGCAGCGCGGGCAGCCTGCTGAGCGGGCAGTCCACGAGCACGACGAGCGGATCGAGCTGCACGAGCTTGACCAGCCCCTCGCGCTCCTCGACGGTCTCGCCGAGCTCCTTCAAGTGCTCCGTGACGTAGCCGTCGAACGGCGCGCGCACTTTCATCTGGTCGAGCAGCTCGCGCTGGAGCCGGTAGCGCTCGACCGCCTGCTGCTGTTCCAGGGTGGCCAGCGCAAGCGACAGCCGGGCGGCCTCGAGCTCGGCAACGGTCTCATCACGTTCCTGCGACGATACCGTGGCGTCGTTCCGCAATTGCAGCACGCGGCGCATGTCCTTTTCGGCCAGTGACACGCGCACCCGCGCCAGGTCGACACGCAACGTCGACTCGGCCTCCAGGCGCGCAATCTCTGCGCGACGCTCCTGCACGGTCGCGTCGAGCTCAACCAGCACGTCGCCGCGGCGTACCGGTGCCCCCTCATCGCTGAGAAAACGCAGGATCTGTCCCTGCTGGAGGCCGGCCAGTATCGCGGTACGGAACGGGGTCGTGAAGCCGACCGCTTCCGGCAGGTGCAGCGCACGCTCGAGGTCGAACGTTTCGGCGGCCGGCGGCGACTGGGCGATCGCGGGCAAGAACCAGAAGGTGGCCACGAAAAGCAGCCCCAGCCAGGGGAGCCCCCCGCCGATCCGTCCCGCAGCGCCTCGTTGCCGCGTCCCCATGCGCATCGCTCTTCGCACCCGGTCAACAACCCCAGTTACAGCTAAATGCACCTCCGTCCCACTGTTGGCATCGGCCCGATGGTGAGCCGGCATGAAAACCAGATATCGCAATCGGTTTAGCGCGGCGGGGCGGTGTCGTTCGCCGAGCCACGGTCGTCCCGGTCGAAACTGCGCAACCAGCCCCAGAGCATGCCCCACAGCCCGGTGACCAGCCCCTTCTGGTTGCTTTCGTCCGCTAAAGACAGCTGCCGCAGTTCCTCGAGCTCACGGTCGTCCCGGTCACGCAGCTCCGCCAACCCGTCCTCGGCAGCCGGGGAAGGGGCGGCATCGTGATCGGACGGCGCCGTGGTCACCAGCAGGTCGCTCTGCTCCATGTCGCTCGTCGCGAAGAGCTCGTGGAGTTGCTGGCCGGGCCGCCCGGCCGTGATGGGTTGCGTTTCCGGCTTCGCCGAGATCGGGCTGGACGACTCGGCCGTATCGGCGGCCATGAGATCTGCGCCTTCGCCGGCGAGGTCCGCCAGCACCGCGTGATCGTCGCCGTCGAACGTCCGGGTACCCTGCGCGGCCGGCGCGATCCGCCGTGGGGTCACCTGGCGGCCGGGGGTATCCGCGATGAAGCCGGACGCCACCACGGCGCCCGTGGCTTCGCCGCCGGGACTGCCGCCCGCGATGGCCGGCGCATCCGTGACCGCCGCTTCGTCGCTGAGGTCCGCCGCCGCCTGCTCGTCGTGCGCCTGGTCCGTCGCGGTCGCGCGGCGGTGGGCGTCGGCCGACTCGGTCGCGTCGACATCAGCGACGGCGGTCTCCGGCGTGCTCCAGTCAATCGTGCGGCTCGCACCCGGTCCCGACACCACTTGTACCGGCTCCGGAATCAGCGTGTCCGCGTCCAGGCCCTGCCCGCCGCGCTCCGTGTCGGTGCGCGGAACACCGTCGATCGCGTCGAAGTCATCCGTGGCGCGCTCGTCGGCGCGATCGGCCGTCTCCGCCTCGGGGCCGGTCGTGCTGCCAGACCGGTCCGCGCCGATACCGCGCGGCTGCGCGATCACCGAGGGCGTCTCGAAGACGTCGCGGCCGTCGCGTTCGTCGGTCTCCTCGCCGCGATCCTCGCGCTCCTTGCTGTCGGCCCGCACCGCCTCGTTGGTGTCGTCATCGCGCTCGGCCGTGAGCTTGTCGTCGGTGTCACGCTCGTCGCGATCGACCTTGTCGTTCTTGTCGTCCGCATCCTGCGGATCCGTCGGCTTGATGCTCGGGCCGGCCGACGGCACCCCCGTGTCGATGGGGGCGCCCGGCGTGATGGATGGCGTGCCGCCTTCTTCAGGATTCGGGTCGGGGTCGACCGGCGTGGGCGTCACTTCCGATGGAGGTTTGTTGCCCGGATCGGCCGGCGTCGTGTCACCAGGATCCTTGTCGACCGGCGTCGGCGTCGGGCCGCCCGTCTTGTCCGGCGTCACTGGCACGGCCTCTTCCGGCGCACCAATGCTCTTCGGCGGCGGTGCGACCGGAGCCGGGGCCGGCGGGGTGGCGGTCGGCGTGGCCGGCGCGGTGGCCTTGGTGTCCGGCGCCTGGGCTTCGGTCGCCGGCGCCGTGACCGTCAGCGTGTACGTGGCCGGAACACTCGACCAGTCCTTGCCGTCCGACGCGCTGAATTCGATCACCGTGGTCCCCGACCAGTTGGTGTCGGCTGCGTAGCCGAGCCGGCCGGCCGAAATGTCGGCGGCGTCGATGATCGCGCCGGCGCCGACGGGGACACCGCTCAGGGTCAGCGTACCCCCGACGGGCAGCTTGTCGATGCGATACTCAATGATATCCGCGTCGGCGTCCGCATCGGTGGCCTGGAGGACAATCTTCGCATCCGTCCCGGCATCGATGGTCGCCGCGCCGTCCTTACCCACCGGCACGGCATTCGTGTCGACCACGGTGACCTGTTTCGTCGCACCGTCATACACCAGGTGCGTGACGCCATCGTAGTCCGGCGTGATCTCCGTGCCGCTGTCATTGATCGTCAGCTTGCCGGTCAACTGCTCGACGGTGAGGCTCCCGCTGACGCTCCCCGCAGAAAGCGTGTCCAGGTCGCCATGCACGGTCAGCGCGCCGGCCAGGTCGTTGGTGATGGTGACCGAACCGGCGGAGCCGTCGACCGTGAGCGTCCCGGCGAGGTCGTCGATCGTCACGCTGCCCGCGTCGCCGGCAACCGTCATTTCGCTGTCGCTGCTGAGCATGCCGCTGAGGCTGAACGTGTCGATGCGGCCACCGATGTCGACCGTGGTCTTCTCGGCGATATCATTCGTGACGCTGAACGTGCCGACGTTGCCGTCGATCTGAACGCGCGACGCGGTTGCCCCCGCGTCCTGCCAGATGCGATCACCAACGGTGAAGGTGCCGACGTCGCCGGTGACGTGGACGGTGGCGCCCTTGATGTCGTCGCCGACCGCGAGCGTGTCGACCGTGCCGTCGATCGTGAGCGCGGCTTCGACGTCGTCGCCGATGTCGAGGGTGCCGATGTCGGCGGCGATGTCGAGCGCGCTGCCGGCCAGGTCACCCGTGATGCTCAGGTGCTCGACGCGGCCGCTGCCCGCACCGATGTTGAGTTCGCGCAGGCTCACCCCGTTGTCGAGCCTGAGCGTATCGATGTCGACATTGCTTTCGATGGCCCCGAGATCGTCGCGCAGGGTCAACTGGCCGACATGCAGGTCCTGTCCGTCCAGATCCTCGATGCGCAGCGTGGTCCCCGCGGCGGTGCCGGCGGTGCTTGCGATGTCGAGGCTGTCGCTGGCGGCCGTGTAGCTCCACTGCATCGAACCGCCGCCGAGCAGTTCGATTCGGAACGCCTGGGCGCCGTCGACATATACACCGCTGCCGGCGAAGGCCGCGTCGCTGTGGTCGCCGGCGAGCACGGTGGCGTCGCCGTCGGCGAAACGCAGCGTACCGATATTCGTGTATTCGACCGCGAACGACTGTCCGCCACCGAGGTCGATCGTGAGCTTGCTGTCGGCGAACGTGGTGTTGGCCAGCGAGAAGTTGCTGAGGTCCACGGTGTTGTCGCCGCCGTTGCCGTCCACGCGATACGTGGCCCCGTCAGCCGGCGCGGCGAAAGCGAACACGTCGTCATGGCTCGAGCCCACCGCGGCCTCGATACCTTCGAGAGTGTCGGTGCCGGCCCCGCCCGTGGCCGTGCCGAGGGTGAGGTCGACCTGCACGCCGGCGGGCGCATCGACATAGCTCGCGGTGTCGCGACCCGCGCCGCCGCGCAGCAGGTCGTCGCCCGCACCGCCGGTCAGCGTGTCGTCACCTTCCAGTCCCTCGAGAATGTCGTCGCCGTCCAACCCGTCGGCGACGTCCGCGCCGTCGGTGCCGACGTACTGGTCGGCGTCCGCGGTGGCGGCGGCGATCGGGTTGCCGCTCGCGACGTCGTACCAGGTCGCCGAGCGCAGAATCCGTGATTCGAGCGGCTCGAAGCTCAGGTCCGCCCGCGTCGGCGTGGTGGGCTCGTCGTTCGGCACCGGATTATCGGCGCCACCATTGTTGTGCGCGTTGTCTTCCGACATCTTCTTCCCCTCAGCAGGCCGCCCGGTCGCGACGGCACTTCGGCCTATCCTGTATTGTCAGAAGTGTTTGGGCCGTTTGGCGAGAAAACCGGGCGCGATTTCGGCGAAAACCACCCCGAATGGCCGAAAACGCAGCGGGCGCGGCGGGCTGGCCGGCAGCGGCCCTGTTTCCGGAAGCTACTCGTCGACTTCGATGCCGGCGCTGTCTTCGACGACCGTGACGGACTGCTGGGCGGCGGCGGTGCAGACGCGATTACGTCCGGATGCCTTCGCCTCGTACAGCGTCTGGTCGGCGACGCGTAACAGGTCCTCCCAGCTGCGCATGTTCGGGCCGCGCTCGGCCACCCCCA
Source organism: uncultured Planctomycetales bacterium (assembly GCA_964448675.1). GTDB lineage: Bacteria > Planctomycetota > Phycisphaerae > UBA1845 > Fen-1342 > CAYUZU01. The sequence goes on along the minus strand of CAYUZU010000002.1, from coordinate 130,408 downwards.
GGCTCATGGTGATGTGCAGCGTGGCCGAGCGTACCGGGATTGCGGCCTGCTCGGCGCTGGTCCGAATACGTTCCGCGAGTCCGGTGGCCTGCTCGAGATTCGTCTGCGGGCACACCAGCACGAACTCCTCGCCGCCGAGGCGCCCCAGGATGTCCGACGTGCGGCAGGACTGTTGCAGCAGCCGCGCGGTCGAGACCAGCACCTGGTCGCCTGCGTCATGGCCGTGCGTGTCGTTGACGCGTTTGAAGTGGTCGATGTCCATCATGATGCAGCTGAGCGTGCCGCGCGTATTGACGGCGTGGGCCCAGTGCTCGCCGAAGCGCTTGAGCGTCTCGCGGCGGTTGAGCAGGCCGGTGAGCTCGTCGGTGAAGGCCTGCCGCGAGAGCTGGATGTTGAGGTTCGCGATCTGGGCGTTGGAACGATACGCGTCGCCGGTGCGGCGCGTCAGTTCCGAGCGCATGTTGACGAAGCGCATGCCGACGCGGACGCGGGCCAGCAGCTCGTCGCGTTTGAACGGCTTGACGACGTAGTCATCCGCCCCCACGTCCAGCGCGACCACGACCTTGTCCGACTCGTCCTGTGCCGTGAGCATGATGATATAGAAGAAGCCGAGCTCCTTGTGTGCCCGGACCCGCCGGCACAGCTCCAACCCGTCCGTCCCGGGCATCATCCAGTCGGTAATCACCAGGTCCGTCCCCTCGTGACACAGCACGTGCCAGGCCGATTCGGCGTTGTCGACGACCGTGACCTCGTAGCCCGCGTTGTTCAGGTAGCGGGAGAGCAGCTCACGCGTCATCCGGTCGTCGTCGACCACGAGTACGCGCCGCTGGGCTTGCGGCACGGCAGGATCAATATCACCGTACAGCTCGACGTCGACGTAATCTTCCGGCAACTCGTGCATGCGTCATCACCTGGCGGGCCGGGCCGGCCGGAGGCAGGCCGGCACCCGGACCCCGCGCGTAATTACTCTATCGGCCTGGTACCGCGTCCGGCTGACCCGGCCATGCCAACCGCGATCGGCTGGCGGACCGACCGCCGGCCCGATACCCGAATCCCCTTAGTTGCCCGGGCTGAGGAGTCATCAGGCGCTGCCGTCCGAGCCACATTGTTCCGCCTGCGGCACGAGATCGCCCGCGCGGTCCGCCGTACCCGCCCCGTGTGCGTGGCGGTGAATCACCGCAATCAGGTCGCCGCGGTCGATTGGCTTGCTGGCGTAGTCATCACAGCCTGCCGCCAGGCACCTCGCGCGGTCGTCGGCCATCGCGTGCGCGGTCAGCGCGATAATCGGCCCGGCGTACCCGGCCGCCCGCAGTTGACGCGTCGCGTCGTAGCCGTCCAGCACCGGCATCTGCATGTCCATCAGGATTACGTCGAATACCGCGCCGGCGTCGCGTGCTGCCAGCGCCGCCTCGACCGCGAGCTTGCCGTTCTCGACGATCGTGACATCGGCGCCGGCCTTCCTCAGCATGTGCATGAGCAGCCGCTGATTGTCCGGGCCGTCCTCGGCCAGCAGAATCCGGCAGTCGAGATGCAAATCCGCCGTCGTGTCCGGTGCAGCGGCCGGCGGCGCTTTTCGGCCCGACTCGACCGGATCGCTGAGCAAGGGCACGCCGTCCAACGGGCCGGTGGCGATCGTTACCCGAAAGCGGCTTCCGGCGCCCGGGCGCGTCTCGACCAACCTCACGTCGCCGTCGAGGGCTTCGGCGAGGCGTTTGGTGATGACCAGGCCCAGCCCGGTGCCGCCGAAGCGGCGCGTGGTGGAGGCGTCGGCCTGCGAGAAGGGCTGAAAGAGGTTTGCGGCCTGGTCTGGCCGCACGCCGATGCCGGAGTCGACGATGTCGAACTCGAGCGCGGTGTCACCGGCATCCCGCGTGACCATCCGCACGACGAGCTGCACGAAACCCACCTCGGTGAACTTGATGGCGTTGCCGACGAGATTGATGAGCATCTGTCGCAGGCGGACGGGGTCGGTCTGGATGGTGGCGGGGATCGCACTCTCGTAGTCGACCGAGAGCGCCAGGCCCTTCGCAGTGCTGCGCACCCGCATCAGGGACGCGACCTCGGCCACGATCTCGCAGGGCGCGCACGGCAATTGCTCGATGGCCAGCTTGCCGGCTTCGATCTTGGACAGGTCGAGAATGTCGTTGACCAGTCGCAGCAGGTAGTCCCCATTGCGCGTGATCGCGGCGACGGCCTCGCTGACCTCCTGCGAAGCCTGCTGGGCGGCGTCGGATTCGAGCAGCACTTCGGCAAACCCCATGATCGCCGTCATCGGCGTGCGGATTTCGTGGCTCATGTTGGCCAGGAACTCGCTCTTGGCGGCGCTGGCCTGGGCGGCCTGTTCGGCCATCTCGGTGGCATGGGCCCGTTGCGCCTCGAGCTGGCGGTTGAGCCGCTCCAGCTCGGCCTTGGCGGTTTCGGATGCCTTGAGCAGCCGCAGCGCCTCCTCACGCGTCTCGATCAGCTCCGCCTCGTTGCGCTTGCGCTCGGTGATATCCTCGATGACCCAGACCGCGCCCTTGGCCAGGTCGGGTGGTGCGATGGCCTTCCCGTTGAACAGGCACCACACGGTGCGGCCGTCCTTGTGACGCAACGGATACTCGATCTGCACCATTTCCTGCTCGGCCAGCCGCCAATAGTAGTTCTGCCCGAACTCCACGAAGTTCTGCTGGGAAAGATGAAGCTGGCGCGGGCTGCGGCCGACGATCTCCTCGGGCGTGTATCCCAGCATCTCGGCCATCCGCCGGTTGACCTTGCGCAGCACACGGTTGCGCAGCACCATGATCCCGACGAGACTGCTGTCGAGGATCGCTTCCTGCTCGTCCAGCGCCGACTTGAGCTGCTGCTCGATGTTCTTGCGGTCGGTGATGTCGTAGTTGACGCCGACCACGCGTACGGGCTGGCCATCGGCGTCGCGCGTAACCGTTGCGGCCCCGGCCAGCCAGCGCACTTTGCCATCGCGGCGGCGAATGGGGAATTCGATGCGGAATTCGTCCTCACCCGTGAGCGCCTTCTCGAAATTGGCGAGCGCGCGTGGCAGGTCGGCCGGCACGACGCTGTCGCGCCAGTCCGCAAAGCGATGGCCGAAGTCCTGCCGATCGGCCCCATACAGCTCGAACATCTGGCTGTCCCATTCGAGCCGGTCGTCCTCGACGCGATACTCCCAGATGCCGATGCCCGTGCCGCGGGTGGCCAGCGCCAGCCGCTCTTCGCTCTCGCGCAGTCGCTGTTCGGCGCGCTTCCGCCCGGTGATGTCGATCGAGATGTTGCCCGTGCCGACCAGGCGGTCCTGCTGGTCGTACACCGGGTACTTGCGCGTCAGCACGTAGCGCATCGTGCCGTCCGGCGACATGACCGGCTCCTCACGCGCGATGCACAAGCCGCGCGGCAGCTTCTGGGCCTCCCGCTCGTCCGCCATGTAGGACCGAATCGGCTCCGTGTCTTCGGAGACGCCGAAAATCTCGGCGTCCGTCTTGCCGATCAGCTCGTCAACCGTATCGTGGCCGGCGGCGCGGGCAAAGGCCATGTTGGTCGCGACGACGCGCAGGTCGAGATCCTTGACGACGATGATGTCTTCGCTGTTCTCGACGACCGTGGCGAAGGCGGCGAGCGCCCGGTCCGTTTTCTTGCGCTCACTGACATCCGTGTCACTGCCGCGGTAGCCGCGGAGGCTGCCATCTGCGGCCACGACCGGGATGGCGTTCGTCGCGACCCAGAGCAGGCGGCCATCGGCCGCGACAATCGGATTCTCGAGGCCGACGTATTCCTCGCGCCGCGCCATGCCGGCGAGCACGCTCTGCTTGAATTCCTCCCGTCCCGCCGCGGGGTGCAGGTCAAAGAAGTGTCTGTGCCCGACGATTTCTTCCGGCTGGTACCCCAGTACCGTCGTTACGACGTCGCTGACGTACGTGTACAACCCTTCTGCGTCCACCTCCCACGCGAACGTGCGGCTCTGCTCGGCGAGCTGGTGGTAGCGCTCTTCACTCTCGCGCAGGCGCTGTTGCTCGGCCCGGAGCTGTTCCTCGCTTTGGCGGCGTTGCTCATCGGCTTCTTCGTGAGCACGAATCCGCCGGCCGATGTGCCGCACGCCCAGCAGGCCCGCGGCGACGCCGAGCGTCCATAAGGCGGCGGCGGTGATCCAGAGCATTATGGCCTGCTGCTGCTGACGCGCCAGGTAGGGCGCCAGCGGCACGGCAACGCTGATGCCGCCACGAACATCGCCCAACGCGTAGCCCTGCTGCGCATGGCACTTCAGGCAGCCGGCTTCGGTGTACAGGGGCCGCATGAAGCGCAGGTGCGGGACACCGTCGATGGAAGTGACTTCGACAGCCTCCTCGGCTCCGGCCGCGAAGGACCGCAGCGCGGCGGCCTCCCAGTCGTCGGGTTCGTTGCCCGGCCGCAGCGCGTCCAGGCTGGTGATATGACCCCGGTGGCCCGTGCGTCCCGGCCCCAGCGCGTGGACCTGCCGCGTCATGTACGCGGGGTTGATCAGGGTGAGCTCGCGGCCGCTGGGCGTGGTGATGTCGCGCTCGGGCACGTCGGCCAGGTGCGGATTCGGCGGGCTCTCCGGGCTGACCGGCGCGTAGAGGCCGCCATGACCGGCCGCCCAGCGCCGATAGAGCACGTCCTTGTCGAAACTGGACGCAGCCGCCTGGCGGGCCAGCTCCTGCGTGGCGGCGCGCACCTGGAACATATTGCAGGCCAGCAGCACGATAACCAGCAGCGTCCAGCCGGCCAGCAGCGCGCCGCAGTAACGCCGCAGTGCCACGCGCTCGAGGCTTCGCGATGAAGTGTCTGGTCGCGTCATCAAAGGACCGCGGTTCCGCACGTGTAACCAATCGCCGGCGACCGGCTGCGCGCTACAGCCGCCGGCGCGAACGAACGACCGAATCAGTGCCCCTGGGAACCATCGGCTACATCCGCGGCCCAGTTTCCTGATATCCGTGTCCGCAATCGCGGGCAGGGACTGATAAGGAGGGCCCCCCCGGGCGGTGTGCCGCGCACGCTGCTTCTTCACGACGTCGCGGTCGTCTCGATCGTCGCGTCTTCGAGTTCGCGTCCGAGAACATCAGCGACGGCCTGCGCGACGCTCCGGACGCGACCGACGCGCTGCAGCTCGGCTTCGTCGAGGACGATGGCCCGGCGTGGCTTGGCCACCAGCAGACGCGCCCGCACTTTGCGGACGGCCGTCTCCGCGGCGCGATCCTGATCAGGCGCGGACTCGGTGAATTCCTCCACCGTCACGTGTTTGGCGTGGTCGAACGCGAAGTCGATCGGGGCCTTGATCGGCCGGCCCAGCAGTCGGCGGGTCCAGCGTCCGGTGCGGCCGAATTCGTCCAGTTCGAGCCGGTCGCGCGTGAGGGCCGCGCCCGCGCCACCAAGGAAGATCGCCACCCCGATGAGACCGCAGAGCCCGCCCATCACGAGCGGCCCGCTCAGTCCCTCGTCCCAGGCCGCCCAGCAGAAGAGCACACCGCCGGCGCTCATCGCGATGCCGACCGCAAAGAGCAGGGCCACCGTCCCGACCCCGCCCGGCGGCCCCGACAGGATCATGCGACCGTCGTGGTGTGAGCGTACCTTCATCCTCGGCCTCCGTGTGAACGAGGTCCCTCACGGGAGGATTCTAGCGGGGTTGCGTCGTGCGGCCGGCGGGTCCGTCGCCCGTATGGTGTGTTGATTCTGTGATGATCAAATGTGGCTCTGGCGTAATGGCCGGTCCCCACGCGGGTGGTTCGGCGGGTTGCGCCGGCGGGGCGGTTCGGGCGGGCTGCACAACACCAACGGGCAGGGCTACCGGGCCGTGCCGCAGGGCCGCGTGCACCTTGTCCAGACCGACGCCACCTGGCTTCAGGGAATCGTCCCCGCGGACTGCGATGCAGTCCACCGCCTCGGCGGCCCAGCGCGGTAGTGACAACGCGGCCGCCGCCGGCTTGTCGAGCACGCCGACGACCAGCCCGTCCCAGTCGGCCGCCTTCCGCGCCGCACGCAGGGTCACCAGATCGTCCGCTAGGTGGTCGATCGCGGCCCAGACGCCACGAATCTCCGCCGGCACGCGGCAAAGCAGGTCCTGTGGGCGAAGATCGCGGCAGTGGACACCGACGAAAAAGGCAGGCATGGCGGTCGCGACGGTGCGTGCGATGCGCAGCAGTCGCTGGTGGCCGATGCCGTCATTGGTAAGAAAGACGCCGTGGGCACCGCCCCCCCACACAGTGCCCACGGACGTAATGCACTCCTGCTCGTGGCGCACCGGAAGCATTGTCAGGCGGATGGGCCCTTGCGTGGGAAAGAAGCGAGCGAGGCGACTCATGGGCTTCTCGGTGAAACCCGGGATGTCCGTCGTTGGCGACATGGCGCACCTGGCTCTGCTGGCTCATCACTACCCTCACTCACAAGTACTGCCCATCCCGCCGCGATCTTTCACGCCGCGGGCGGAATTTCGCGGAAATCTTGCGGCCCGGGCGACCGGCGGGCGTCAGCGGCCGTGCCGGCCCGCGGGATCGCTGCACAAGCCGCTTGAACGGGGCCACGGGAGGCGGTAGGTTAACGGCGTTCGATCGGAGCCGCTTCCGCAGACGGGAAGGGGGAGAGTGATGCGCACATCTGACGATTGGGCTCTGACCACAATTGATAGTGACACGCTCGTCAGCCGGCTACGCAAGCGCGATGCTGATGCGTGGCGCTTGGCGAACGAGCGCTACGGCCCGCTGTTACAGGCCTTTGCGCGTACGGCGGGCCTGACGGCCGACCTCGCGGAAGAGGCGCGGCAAGAGGCCCTGGCTGCGTTCGCCAAGGGGTTGGAGGACGGCCGGTTCGATCGTGCGCGCGGACGACTGCGCAGCTTCCTGTTCGGCATCGCACGTTACAAGATCTGTGACATCCACCAGCGCGAAGCGCGCCAGCGGCGCGTTGCGACCCAGCCCGAGGATTCGCAGTTCTTCCAGCGGTGGCCAGACGACGACGCGCTGGAGGCGATCTGGGACGCCGAGTGGCACCAGCACGTCACCGCGCAGTGCCTTACCGAGGCCCGCGCCCGCTTCCAGCCCGAGACGTTCCGCGCGTTCGTCATGCACGGGCTCAAGGGCCGGGCGTCGGCCGATGTCGCTGCGACCCTGGGCACCACGGCCAACGCGGTGGACATTGCGACCAGCCGCGTGCGCGGCTACTTGCGCGATATTCGCCCCGTGATCGAGGAGATCTTCTAGGATGCTGGGCGTCGAAGATTCGCTCGACCCGTTTCGCGAGGCCATCCGCATCCGTCCGAGCCTGGTGGCGACGCTGAGCGTCCACCAGCGCCCGGCGGCAAATGGCCACGCGTCACAACCGCGACGGCAGGCCGGGCGTTTGGCGGCGGAGTTCCCGGCGCATTACGAGATCGTTGCAGCGCTGGCGCGAACGCGACTGTCGTGTACGTGGAAGGCTTTTGACCACGAGCGCCAGGTGTACGTGGTGATCAAGCAACCCCTGGCGCATCTGCTGGTCGACGACGGGGCCGTGCAGCGTTTTCGGCAGGAGGTGCAACTCGTCTCGCAGTTGAGCCATCCGAACATCGTGCCGATCCTGGCGACCCACGTGACCGAGCCGCCGCTGTACTACACGATGCCCTTCATCGAGGGGCAGGATCTGGAGACCTACTGCGAGCAGCGAGGACTCGATCAGCGCAGCCGCGTCGCGCTGATGCTGCGGGTATGCGAGGCGGTCATACATGCCCATCAGCACGGCGTGCTGCACCGCGACCTCAAGCCGAACAACATCCTCGTGGACGAAGACGGCGAACCGCAACTGCTGGACTTCGGGCTGGGCTGCCGCGCGCAGGCGGATCCGGCTCTCGATCACGACCACGGCATGGCGCAGGGAACGCCGGTGACGATGGCCCCGGAACAGGCGGCCGGTTTCCGCGGCGATGCATGCACCGATGTGTACGCGCTGGGGGCCGTGCTCTTTCGGCTGCTGACACGCCGCTGGCCGATCGAGCCGGTCAAGGACGTCGACTCGATGTTGCGGCGCATTCGCGAAGTGCCTGCGGAGCGGGCGGCGGCGGTCGTGCCGGCGGTCGGACCGGAACTCGACGCGATCCTGCGCCGCGCCCTCGACAAGGATCCGGCGCGGCGCTACGCCACGGCCGCCGCGCTGGCCGACGACCTGCGCGCCGTACTTGATGGCCGGCCGGTGGCGGCGGTCGCCCCGACGTTCGGCTACCTCACTTCCAAGTGGATTCGCCGGCATCGGCACCGCGTCGCGATTGCCGGCGCCGCGTGCATCATGGTGCTGGCGGGGCTCGTTACGTCGGGTTACCTGGTGCTGCGCGAGCGCGAGCAGGGGCGGCACGACCTGGCCGTGCTGACCGGGCGGTTGCATGCACGACTGGGCGATCCAGTGCTGGCCGCGAATACGCTCTGGGCGGAGCACTTGCGTCACAACAGCCGCCAGACGCGCTACGCTTTGTGGGAGTTCTTCTGGAGGTACCCCTGCCGGTACGCGGACAACCGGCACGGGCGGCACATCGATGTTGCGTTCAGCCCGGACGGCCGGTGGCTGGTCTCCGTGGCCGCCGGTGCGCTGCATGCCCCCGGCAAGCTCGTGGTTTACGCGGCCGAGACCGGGCAAGAGGCGTGCGTCGTGAAGGGGGCCCTGGCCCAAGCCAGTCGTGTTGTTTTCGATCCGCATGGGAATCGCCTGTTTGTCGGTAACGTGTCAGGCGATGTCGAAGTGTGGCGCGTCGCGCCCGACGGACAGTTGACCCGCGACGCCGCGGCCGCAGCGCTGCCCGTGGGCGACAGCCCGGTGACGGCGCTGGCCGTCGCGCACAACGGCACGTACCTGGCCGCCGGCACGTATGCCGGCGACGTACGGGTCTGGCAGCGGGCTGCGCACCGGTTCGTGCCACTCGACTTCGACAGGCGGGCCCGTTCTCAAGTCAAGACCCTGCGCTTCGCGGCGGACAATCGGCGGCTGCTCTGTGCGGCGCGGGACGGCGCGTCCCAGGGCGTTCCGATGTGCTGCGTGTGGGACTTGCACACCGGCGAGACCCAACCGTACGACCAGGCGGCGATCCACACGTCGCTCTTCACACCCGATGGGCACGGCCTGTACGTTGAGCGCCACTTCCGCGAGGGCCTTTTTCGCTACAACCTGGACGACGACACGCCGAGTGCGGCGTTTGAGGCTGGCGGCTGGGGTGTCCGCTCCCTTGATCGCTCCGCCCCGGCGCAGGGCGCGCGACTGGCCGGCGCTTTTGGCGACGGTTCGGTGTGGCTATGGAACGAAGACACGGGGGCAACCTGCGCCGAGCGCGGCTACCACGTCAACCCGGTCGCGAGCGATATCCGCGTGCGGTTTTCGCCCGACGGGCGGCTGCTCGCGTCGGCTGGCAGCGACGGGTTGCGCGTCTGGCGGACGCGGGCGGCTACGCACATCGACCTCGCGCCACCAAAGCGCGGTTCCATACGACGTGGCACCGATGCGGTCCTGTCGCGCGACGGTCGGTGGATCGTGACAGCGGCACACGAACATGTTGCCGACGAAGAGACCAAGCCGAGTACGTACACCCTTCAGACATGGCAGCGCGGGCCGCGGACGTGGCAGTGCATTGCGACCGCGCCGGTGGCATCCGGTCACCTGCAGATCGCCCTGCATGAGGACGTCGTCGCGCGGGTGGAGGTCCGCAGAAAAGGCCAGCCGCGAAGTGAGCTGGGCCTCGTGCCGCTCGCGGCGCCGGATCGCGTCACGGCTTCGGTGCGACTGCCGAGTCCACCGGTATCGCCGCCGGTGTGGCTGTCGGGCGAGCCACGGCGTCTGTTGCTGGGCCTTCGGGATGGCGCGCTCTACTGCTACGGCGTTCCGTCATCCCATGAGTTGGGGGCCCCCGAACTTGTGACCCAGCTTCGTACGGGAATGGCGGGGGGGGCGGCGGTCACACCGGACGCACGGTGGGTGGCGGCGTGCTCCAGCGGCGCGCGCGGCGCAGGCACGCCGGGCGAGGTGGTTCTGTGGCAGCGCGTCCCCGGAGCGACCGGCGGCGACTTTGCCGACATTTACCGGGAAGTCAGCCGCTTCGAAGTCCCGCCCGAGGTATGGGCGATGGCTTTGCTCGACACCGGCGGTGCGGCACCGGTCATCGCCACCGCCGGCACGTACCTCGAGAAGGATATCCGGCTGTGGCACGGGCGGACGGGGGCCGCGGTGGGGCGGCTCTACGGGCATCGCGATTCGATCCGGATATGTGTCGCGGTACATGGGCCGCTGCTGGCGAGTTCGTCGGATGACGGCACGGTCCGGCTGTGGGACGCCGCCGCGCAGACCGAGGTCTGCCCGCTGTACCAGACCGAAGGCGGCGTCGCCACGATCGCCGCGAATGAAGGCCGCCTGGTCATCGCGGACAAGCACCAGGTGCTGGTGGTCGAGCCGCTGCAGTTCGACGACTTCATCGCGGGCAATGCGGCCTTCGAGCGCCGCCGGTTGGGACAGGATTGAGCGGCGGGGAATGCAGCAGCGGGCGCAAGGCGCCGGGCGCGATGCCTACGGCTGCTGGACGCGGAGCTCGCACATGCGCCCACGCTGCGTCACCGTAGCGAGGCGCCCTTCATAATCGCGAAACGTCAACAGGCGGTCGGTCTGGGTGACGAGTTCCATGTACGGATCGAGGTTGGTACAGAGGTGCGCAAATGCCGCCCGCGCTGTTGCGACATCGTCGTAGGTGACAACGAGCAGGGTCGTCGTGCCGCCGGCGGGGTCGTCGTAATCGGCCGCCACGCCGAAATGTTCCCCCTTTAGCTGCAGGACATCGCCCTCGCCCAATGGATACAGCGCCTGGAGGCCGACTGGCCCGCGGATGATCCGCGCGCTGCGGGCCACGCGATTCGCCAGCGGCAGTCCGTCGAGTAGCGCGACCGGCTCATCCGGCGGCAGAGACGGCCAGACCGCGCTCGCCAGCGCCGCCAGCGCCTCGGTGTAGGCGGGGCGTCCGCTGAAGTTGCTGACCTGCACGAAGAAGCGGCCCTTCTGCAGGATGACCTGGTAATCGTTGCCGACGGTGCGCCCGGGGACGTTCGCGGCCGGCTTGCCGCGGCCGCGGAAGTGGTAGAACAGGGCCCGCGCCGCCGCAGGGGTCTTCATCTCGTAGATTTCGAGGCCGAGCTCCGCGTCGTCACGCGCGTACCGGGCCACCTGCACGCGCGCGAAGCCGAGCTCCATGAACAGCTCGGCGCCGCCGTTGATGTGGTTGAACAGATCGCCACCCGCGAAGACGCGCGGCTTGCCGGTTCGCTGCCAGCCGTCACCGAACGAGGCGGGCAGGCTGACGTCCGCAGTCTTACTGTCGTGCCCCGGCTGCGTCGCCGGCTGGTCCGCCGGCGGCGCCTGACAGCCGGCGAGCCACGCGAGCGCCAAGGCTGCGCCGAGAACGCGCTGGAGTATGGGGACCCGGCAGCTCGTCACAGGATCACGCGTTGTCGACACCATGGATCTCGAGCACCTTCATCCGGGCCGGATCGGTCACGCCCAGCCGCAGCTTGTCGGCATAGCGGAAGTACTCCGTGTAGCGGGGGTGTTCGCTTACCTTGACACCCATGTCCTTGCGCTTGTCCACCATCCGCTTGTGGCCAACCACGTCCACGGCGAACGGGTCGGTCGCGAAGAACAACGAATGGTAGTCATACGCAAACTGCGGGGCGGGCATCGGGCCGCCGTCGTACTGGGCCCGCAGCCCGTCGATCACGTTGAGCACCAGCTTGTCCCGAATCGCCGGGAAAGCCAGCACCTCGACGCACACGTCAAAGAACAACGGCCGGTGCAGCCGGTTCGTGTTGCAGACGGCGCCGTAGCCGAGGTTCTTGGTCGCCATTGAAATGCCGTTGCCGGCGTTCTTGAAGACCGGCACGTTGATGATCTTGGTCAGGCGCTGCGTGAGCAGCTTGCCGAAGTACGAGTACTTTCCGTTGAACACGTGCTGGTTCAGATAGGGCAGGTCCTTGGGGCCCTCGACGTCGGCGTAGTAGTACACGTCGCGGTCGAAGTTCGGTGCGCTGACGTGGTTGCCCTCGGCGTCGCGCCATTTCGTATCCTCCGCCAGCGCCTTCTCGTCCGCCGTCATGACCATTGTCTGGAGCCCCTCGATCTGCACGCCGGGAAAGCGCTCCGCGGTGTACCCGGCGTCGGCCAGCATGTAATCGAACCGGTCCCAGATCACGATGTTCTTGCGCGGCAGGCCCTGGGCGGTGAGCCAGTCGATGATCGCGTCGACCACCTCCAGCCGCGTGTTGATCAGCCCCGGTCCGACCGGGTTCACCTTGATGCCGACGACGTCGTCCTTGTCGAAGAGCTTGCTGAAGCTCTCGGCCGGCTCACACCGCATCAGCTCGCGCAGGCCGCGCTGGTACATCTTCGCGATCACCTCACCGTCAAACTGGCCGTCGCGGACCGACCGCTTGTCCTGCACGTGCACAACGCGTCCGGGACACAAGCCCGGCAGCGACAACTTCGTCCGCGGCACCTGCAGCGCGTCCTCGATGTTGGTCTTGGGACGGTCCGGTGGTGTGCGCCGCTTCTCCTTCTTCTCCTGCGACCAGACCGGCGGCGCCCCCAGCACGGCCCCGGCACCGATCGCTCCCGCCCGCAGGACAGCGCGCCGGGAAACGCGGCCATCGGTCAAGCGCTGTTCGATCGAATCATACTGTGACACGCCGCACCGCCTTTCTGGCATCCGGTCGCGCCGGGAAGCGGCACCGGCACGCCCCTGTGACTTGCTCGCCCCCGGCTGCGCCAATGTAGGCCGGGCCGGCGCGGGCGACAAACCCGCGGCGGCCGCCAAATGTCGGAAGCTGTGCGCTCACGCCTCTGGGGCGGCGGCCGTGCCGCCCGGGGAGGAGGAGGCCGCCGTCGCGGGGCGCTGCGCCTGGGGCTCCCGCCACGCGGCCCCGAGCAGTACGAGCGTAATCAACCCGTAGCCGATCGCGATCGGCCACGGGCGGTAGGCATAGGTGATGTGCTCGCCCGCCGCCTGCCAGACGAAGAGCTCGTGCAGCGCATTGAAGGCGTCGAGCGCGTAGGCGTGGATCAGGCCGACTGCCGTCAGCACGGCCGCCACGCCGCTCCACACCGCGGCTGCCAGGTAGCGTCGATCGATCAGCGCCGCCGCCATGGCGGTCACGAGCAGTGTGATGAGGATCCACCCCGAGTTCGCGCTGGTCAGCGTGAGCAGGCCGGCGAGGATGCCCGTCTCGGGCCCGGGGTTCCGCAGCAGGTCGGCGAACGTCAGCGACGCGCCGGCTTCGCGCAGGAAAGTCATCATCTTGTAGACGATCAGCGCGGCCAGTGCGGGGAAGAGCGAGACCGCGACGGCCGGCGCGTGGTCGCGCGGCGTCGCCTGGAAGGCCTGCGCGGTGATGATGATGCCGATGTACATGACGATCGCCGCACCGGCTTCGATCGGCACCAGCGCCGCCAGCAACGGCCCCAACCCGAACAGGAAACACACCGTGAAGAACAGCCCGTTGAGAATCGAATAGCCCGACCGCGCGCCCAACGCCTTCCAGCCTGGGTGCCCGATGTAGATCGTCGTGGGGAAACACGAGCCGAACAGCCCCGCCGCGATACTGCCCACCCCGTTGACCGCGAGCGACGGGGCGGTGGCGAAGCGGTCGCCGCCGGCCTCGGCCGACTCGATGTTCTGCAGCGCCCCGAGCAGGTTCAGCAGCCCCATCGGAATCGACACGGCCAGGAACTGCAGCACGAGCGTCTGGTTGCCCAGCAGGTCCATAAGCGCGCCGCCATAGAACTGCGGCGTGATCCACCCGATCTCGCCCGCGGCGGCGGTCACGTTGCCCCAGGCGAGAGTCTCGCTGCCGCCGAACGCCGCCACGCCGCCGAACGTCATGCCCCACGCGATCAACGTGCCGACCGCGACCGCGATGAATCCGCCCGGCAACCGGAACGGAAAGCGAAAACGCGCGAAGTACGCCAGCAGCAGAATCCCCATTGGCAGCACGCCGATCGCCGGCTTTGCGTAGAGCTGAAACGCGAAGTCGGACGCGATGAAGGTGATCCCGACGGCCGCCAGCACACCGAGCAGTGCCGCCCGCGGCGTGGCCTGCCGCAACGGCTCGGCGACAAACGCACCGAAGAACTCGACCAGCCCGCTGACCAGGCACGCGGCGACACCCGCCAGCCAGGCGATCTCCGCGGCCTGCAGCGCGTCGACCCCCGCATCGATCTGCTGCCGGTACACCGGCCCCATCACGAAGACGGCGAACGCGATCACCGACGGGGTGTTGATGCCGTAGGGCAGGGCGGTGGTGTCCGCGTTGCCGGTTCGGCGGGCAACCATGCGGGCCTGGATCCCGTAGAACAGGTTGCCGATCAGCAGGCTGATCGCCACGCCTGGCAGGATTCGCTGGTAGATCATCTCGGGCGGCAGCCCGGCCAGCTGCGTGCTCATCGCTACGATCACCAGCACCTGCACGAGGTTGTCGACCATCAGGCCGAAAAAACCGTCCAGGTCGCCGCGGCACCAGATGGGGTAACGGAGCGGCTGCGCGTCGGACATGCGGGCCTCCTGTCAGTCCCCCCGCAGGACCGTGCCAGCGGGCATCGTACGACCGCCCCGGCGCGCCCTCAAGCGCCACAGCGGGGACGCATGGCCCGGCGCGGCGAGAGCGGGTAAGATGCCGGGCCCGTTGGTTTCAGAAGAGCGCGTACAGGAACGGCCATGCCCATACAGTTCCGTTGCAGCCAGTGCGGCGAGCCGATCGAGGTTGACGACGAACACGCCAATCAGACGGCGTCCTGCCCCTACTGCCGGCATCTCGTGACGGTGCCGACCGAGTCGACCTATCAGCCAACGCAGGCTGTCGTGGCGCGACCGGCCGAAGGCCATGGCACCGCGCCGGGTGGGTGGCCGTCAGATCAGGGTGGCCCTTCGTCCGCGCCCGTCACGCCGGTGCTGAGCGATCGCCAGCGGCTCGCGGTGACGTTCGGCAACTACGCGCTCGTTTGCGCTGTCCTGGCGGTGCTGGCGTTCGGGGCCGCCATGATCCGCGCGGCGGTCCTGATGTACGGCGACGGGCAGATGGCGATCGGTCCGCAGCCCAGTTCGGAGCAGATGCAGGAAATGCAGCGCCGGCTGGCGGCTGACAGCTGGGTGGGGATCCTGATGATGGGATTCTTCCTGCTGTCGCTGACGGGCGTCGCGTTGAGCATCGCCAGCCTGGTGCACCACAGGGCCAACAACTGGCGCGCGATCGTGGCGATGGCTTTCTGCGGCGCCATCGTGGTCTGTTTCTGCAGCGCAGAGGTCGTCGGTCGCCTCATGGGCTTTGGCATGTGAGCCCTGGCGTTGGCGCGAAGATTGCGCCGGTGGGGGCCCCCGATCCCGATCCGTGCTTAAAGCGTTTCAGCTGAAATGCGCGTCAGCGGGGCCACAATCCGCGACAATTCCGCAACCGCCATGACCAACGCGAGTTACCGCGCCGAAAACCGTCGCCCCCGCGTCCGTCACGTTGATTCGCACTTGACTGCTGCATACTCTCAATTGCCGAGCCAGGAAGTTGTGATTGGAGGTGTGGCGATGTCATCCAACAAGACGCTTGCCACCGGCCAGCTGAGAAACACGACGCCCCCTGTCTTCGATGTCGCGCGGGCCAACCAGGCCCTTGTGCTCGTCCGCCGCATCGTAGCCGACATCGTAGCGCGTTACCGCGAGCTATCGGGCTTGCGGGCCCGCCAGCGGGCACTGGCCTCCGTCACAGCCGAAGGCGCCACCGTGACCGGCAGTGACTGGGAAGATGTCGAGCTGCAGCAGCAGATCGACCAGTGCACCGAGGTGCTCGCCCTGCTGCATCGCGAGTTGCTCGATGTCGGCTGCGTGCTGAAGGACTGGCGAACCGGGCTGGTCGATTTCCCGGCGCTGCGCGACGGCCGGCGGGTCTGGCTCTGCTGGCGCCTGGGCGAGGCCGAGGTGTGCCACTGGCACGAGCTGCATGACGGTTTCGCGGGTCGCAAGCCGATCGACGACCAGATGGGTCGCTGACCAGACGCCAATCGCGCTCGCTGCCGGTCATGGATCGGGCCGGCGCGGACGACAGCGACGAACAAAGCGATTCGTGTTCAAATAATGCGGGCGACCGACACGCTGTCGGCCGCCCGCGGCTTTTCTCCGGATTGCAGTTGGCGCGGTCGCTCAACTCGGAGGGACGTCCCCCAGGGGCGTCTCCTTGGGCATGTCCGCCGGACAGCGCGGCACGCGCTCGATCTGGCCGCTGTCCTGGTGGTTCTGTTCCCACTGGCGGATCTTCTCGACGCGCCGCGCGTGTCGCCCGCCCTCGAATTCCGTCGTCAGCCAGCTCCGCACGATACCCTGCATCAGCGCGTCGCCGACCAGATCCGCCGGCAGGCAGAGGACATTCGCATCGTTGTGTCGGCGAGACATCTGGGCGGTCAGCTCGTCATGGCACAGGGCTGCCCGCACGCCGACCACCTTGTTGGCGGTAATGGACATGCCGATGCCGCTGCCGCACAGCAGGATACCGCGGTCGGCCTGACAGGTACGAACCTCGTTCGCGACGGCGAATCCGGTGTCGGGGTAGTCGGCCGCCTGCTTCGCGTGGACGCCGAAGTCCTCGATCTCCAGGCCCATATCGAGCAGCAGCGCCTTGATGCGCTCCTTCGCTTCATACCCGCGATGGTCACTGCCAATCGCGATCTTCATCGAGTACTTCCTCCAGCCGTTGGTCGATGGCACGTTCAATCTGGTCGGCACATTGCCGATACGTCGCCGCGTCGCCGCCAATCGGGTCGGCGATCGCGCCGTTCGGGTCCAGCAGCTCGACCCGCGCCGCCGCCGCCGGCACCAGGTCCAGCACCGCCTGCTTGTGCTCGGGCGACATCACGAAGATCCGCTCAGCACGGTGCACGAGCTCGACCGTCACCGGCTGCGAACGATGCGGCGTCAGATCGATGCCCCGCCGGCCCATCTCCTCCACCGCGCCGGACGAACCCGGCACGCCGACGCCGGCGGCAATGCCCGCCGATTGTACGCCGAACCCGAGCTCGTCGAGATACGCCACCGAGCAGCCCAGCCGTCCGGCCAGCTTCTGCCGGAAGACGTACTCGGCCATCGGCGACCGACAGGAATTCCCGGTACAGACGAACAGAATCTCGGTGCGGGCCAGGCGGCGCACGGTGCGCTCGTCGATGGCCCCGACCCGGCGCAGTTCCCACCGGTTTCCGCGAATCTCGACAATGGTGGACGCCGCGTCGTGACGCGTCCGCCCCGCGTCGATAGCGTACGCGGCCGACGTGCCCAGGGCTGCCAGGGCGGCCTGCACATCAAGTGGCGGCGGTTCACCACGGCGGTTGGCGCTGCTCGCCACGACCGGAACCCGGGCTTCGCTCAGCAGCCGGGTGGCGGCGGCGTGATCGGGGCAACGCAAGCCCACCATGTTCTGATGATAGATTTCCGCAAGCTGCTCTTCAGAACAAAGTTGCGCGATTTCCGCGTTCTCCGGCGCAGGCTCTTCACACACCAGCGTTAGCGGTCCCGGCCAAGCCTTGCGTGCCAAACGCCGTACCAGCGGCGAAGGGGCGCTGAGATACTGCCGCGCGTGCCGCCGCTGTCCGAGGTGGACCGTGAACGGCTGCTGATTGTCGCGCCCCTTGGCCAGGCGCAGCCGCTGCAGCGCCGCCGGATCCGCCGCGTTGGCCGCGATGCCGTAGACCGTCTCGGTCGGGAAGATGACCAGCGCACCTTCACGGAGCGCCTTGGCGGCTTCAGCCAAGCCAGAGGCGTAAGTGTTTGCGTTACCGGCGTTTATGAT
Organism: uncultured Planctomycetales bacterium; assembly: GCA_964448675.1. Lineage (GTDB taxonomy): Bacteria > Planctomycetota > Phycisphaerae > UBA1845 > Fen-1342 > CAYUZU01. The sequence continues at coordinate 112,601 of CAYUZU010000002.1, read as the reverse complement.
CGTAGCGCTCATCTGCTGTGCCCACCGAGACCCGTCATTGTCGCGTCGCGGTTTTTCGATGTCAACCCGATCAGGACCATTTGCACGCGGTTGCCGCACCGGCGACTTGCCTCCGACGGGCTGTCGAGTTAAACTGCACGGCTCGTTTGTGGACCGTCGCTTTGGAGCACGAACATGGATATCAAGCCCGGCAGCCGAGTCACTGTCGAGATCACCGCCGAGCCGCGCAATGCCGCCGCCTGCAAGACGCTCACGCGCGTCTGTCGCAAGGACCCCGAGGTCACGCGTAAGCTGCGCTGGGTTGACCGCAACCGTCCCTCGTGGCAGACCTGGCGCCGTGGTGGCCGCCCGTGGCATCACCAGATGAAGAAGTACCCCGGCGTGAGCATCAAGCCGGGCAGCCGCTACTCCGTGCGGGCGACGCTCGACGTGATCCGCGACCTCGAAAGTGTCGCGCGCTGGGTGAAGGTCGCCTCGGCGTAGCGGGGCGCGCGTGGCGGCGGACGCATGCTGCCGCCTCGGGGGCCCGCTGACCAGCACCGGGTCGGCGACGGGGGATTCCGGCCAAGGCGAGCGCCGCCGTTATGCGCACTCCCTGTCCTTGCATGGGAGGAATTCAGCCGGTGCGCCGCGACCCGGGCCACGGGCCGGCGGCGGGTTCATGGATTCTGACGGGGACTCAGCACTCGTCCGGATACAGCCGCACGCGACACTCCGGACACAGGCCGTGCGAGAATTCGGCGTCCGAATGGCGCCGCACGTACGACTCGACCTGTTCCCAGTACCCCTCGTCGTCGCGCACGCGCTTGCAGCCGCAACAGATCGGAATGATGCCGCGCAACGTCGTGATCTCGTCGAGTCGCTGCTGCAACTCGGCGTTTTGGCGCTCCATCTGCTGCTGGGAAACAAGGAGCCTGAGGTGTGACTCGACCGTGCCGCGGAACAACGCGAGCATCTGCTCGTAGTCCTCGCCGTAGGCGTTGTCCTTGCTGTCCAGCAGGCAAATCGTGCCGAAAACCTCGCCGTTCGGCCAACTGATCGGATATCCCAGGTACGACACGATGCCGTGGGCGATTTCCGGAGCGTTGCGCCAGCGCTCGGTGGTCGTCGCGTTCACCACCTTGACCGGCCCGCGCGTGTTGACGACCTCTTCGCAGAAATGCTGCGAGATCAGCACGCAGTCGCCGGTCTTGTAGGGATTGTCCGCGTTCGTGCTGGCGCGCAGCACTTCGATCTCGGGCAGCGCGACGTGCGTGATGATGGCTGACGGCACCCGGGCCATGCGTGCCATGATCTCGACAATCGCCTGCCACTGCGCGAGCAGATCGTCGGTCACTGTGGGATAGCCGTCGTCCGGAAGATGAAAAACGCGGGATTCGACAGTACTCATCAGGCTGCGGTCTCCATGCGTACGCACGCTCTCGCGCCCGTCGCACTACGAAACATAAGGTCTCGCGGCCGCGCGCCACAGCGCTGTGACGTGCGGGGCATCTGCCTCCCGTCGCAGCCAAACACAGGAAGAGACTAACAAACGGAGCCCCCGGGTCGCAAGCGCCGCCCACACTTTCTGACAACGCAAATTCTGCGCGTCGGCGCACACACGCGGGTCGCCCGCCGCAAGGCGTCGAGCGACCCGCTGGGGTTCAAACACAGGATAGACGCGGCCGGCCGCTAGCGGCGGCGGCGCAGCAGGCCGGTGACCAGCAAGAGGCTCAGTGTCGCCGGCTCGGGCAGTTGGAAGACCTCGATCTCGCTGGCGGCGGAGAAACCGTCCCCAAAGGCCGTGCCGCCTCCGTCGCCGATGATCCGGATGCCATCGACGTCGTTGACGGGATCGAAGGTGAGGAGGTAGCCGGTCTCGACCTGAACCGCCCAGTCCGGGCTGGACGCCCGGTCAACGAGATACGGCTGATCATCGTAGTAGCGGCCGGTATCGAGCCCTGTCACCGCTGTCCAGGTATCGCTGTCCGCATCGTACGTTTCGATGGTGAAGCTGTCGTACCAGCCGCCATCGGGGAAGAACTTCTGCGTCAGGCCGAAACCGGCGACGCTGTCCTGGGGCTGCTCGAAGAGGACGCCCATGTAGTCGGTGTCGCCGGCCGGCGCAAAGACGTTGGTCTCAAGCGTATTGAGGTCGTTGTCGATCAGGTTTGCCGGATTGAACTGCGAGTTGTTGACAATCGCGGTCGTCCCGGGCAGGTCAGTGAGGTCGGCGCCAAGCTCGACGCCGAAATCAACTGCGCCGTTGACGGTCAGTTCGGCGGTGGCGACCCAGCCGTTGGGGCTGCCGCCGACGCCACCGTCCGCATTTGGCGCGCCGATCAGGCGGATACCATCGGCGACCACGGGGGCGTCCAGCGAGACGTTGTACATACGGGTCAGTCGATTGAGCGTGAAGTCGCGGACGTAGGGCTGGTCCCACGTGACGCCCACGGGCGACCAGGTGTCCGTCCCCCGGTCATAGACCTGGACTTCGGGCGTGGCATCGAAGGTGCCGCCGTCGCCATAGACGAAGTTCGACCAATCGATGCTGGTGATGGTTGCGGCGTGCTTGAACATGTAGCCCTGGAAATGGGTGGCGGCTGGATCGCCGAAGGTGTTCGCCGCGTTGCTCGGATCCACGACGCCGTCGGCCATTTCCCAGCCACGGCCAGCATTGCCGCCCGCACTGGCGATGTCGTAGATGCCGGTGATGCCGCTGGCGGGCACTTGGTTGAAGACGATGGTCTCGCCGGCAGGTTTTCCGAGCACGGACAGGTAGCGTCCGGTCGGCGTGTCGACGGTCGTGATGTCCTGGGCGAAAGCCCCCGAAGCGATGGCCGCGCATGCCACGACCAGAATGAAACGTCTCACGTTACTTCCCCTTTCTCCTGTTGAAGTGAGCCTCCCGAGAAGCTACTTGTGTTGAAATGGTGCCTCCTCAATCTCCTCAACGGTTCCAGGATAGGCCGAGGCTGCGTCCCAGGTCAAGGATAAACCGGTTCAGAGGTCTGCTGCCAAAGCCCGGGCCGCTGCGAGACGACCAGTGATTACCGGGCCCGGGGCCGTTGATGCACCGCAGGCGGCTTAGTGATCAAGATATGATCAAGTCCGTTTTTTCGTTTGCGTCGGGTCTCGGGCCGACTAACATGGGGAGAGCGTTGACACGGCCCAGCCTTGGCCGTCGGGGGACGTCGACCGGAGGTTCCTGGTTCGCTACGACGACCGCACATCGGAGAGAACGCAATGACACGCATTGGACTGAACGGTTTCATCTGCCTGACCCTGGCTTCCATGCTCACCGCGACCGCCCTCGCGCAAGCCCCCGTGGGCGTCGACGCCCTGTGGCTCGACGATATTGCCCAACTGCGCCAAGGTGTGCGGGCCTGCCAGGCCTCGAGCTACGAGCGAAACGGCGGCAATTACGACCGCGGCCAGTTTCTCTATGCCGAGGGGGGCGAGCGGGTCATGCTCGACGTCCAAGGCCCGGGTTGCATCTACCGCATCTGGATGACCGGCATGGACCTCGATCAGCACATTCGCATCTACTTCGACAACGAGATCACGCCCACGGTCGATCTGCCGCTGAGCGACTTCTTCTCCGGCACGGTCGATCCGTTCCTCGCGCCGCTGGTCGTCAATGATGACGTGTCCTCCGGCGGCTTCATCTGCTACCTGCCGATGCCGTTCCGTGAGGGCTGCAAGGTCACCACAGGCAGCAGCAACGACTACTACAACGTCACCTACCACCGGTACGACGACGCCGACGGGATTACGACGTTCAACGGCACGGCCGAGACCACGGCAATCCGCGCAGCGTGGGATGACGTGGAGACCGATCCGAAGACCGACACCGGCAGCACGTTACTCAGCAACATGATCGATCTCGGCACCGGGCAGGCAGCGACCATCGCCGACATCGCCGGCGCAGGCACCATCCAGGGGCTGGAGCTGTGGATTCCGGGGATGGACGCGAGCATCGACATGCCGATCTGGGACGACGGCCGGGCGCACAACGGCTACAGCGAGTTCGACGCCGCGATCGATCCGGACAACGAAGGCGTCAAGATCACCCGCCGGCTGGACTACGGCATCGCGGACCAGCGGGCGCACGTGTTCGTCGACGGATCGCCCGCGGTCATGTGGCACACGCCGGGCAGTGCAGCGAACCGCTGGCTCGATTCCACCGTCGAGATTCCCGCGAACCTCACCGCAGGCAAGTCTTCGATCCGGGTGAAGGTCTCGTTCGCGAGTTCGGCCCTGGACTGGAACGAGTTCACCTACTGGATCGACAGTGTTGTCGCCGGCGAGGACGTGCGGACCGACACGCTCGACGTGGGTGAAGAGGATGACGAGGCCGCGCACAACTACGTTATCGATTCGCAGACGTGGGAGGGCAGCGGCGCTCGTGCATACTACGACCCCAACACGCCCACGGTCACCGACGACGGGCGCGCCACGCGCGACTGGACGCAATTCACGCTGGCGATCGATCCGAACAACACCGGCGTGAACCTCACGCGCCGGCTTGACTACACCATTGCCGACCAGCGCGCGACGGTCAGCGTCAACGGGACGGATGTCGGGGAGTGGCTCACCGAAGGGTACTCGCCGAACAACTGGCTGGACAGCACGTTCGAGATCCCCGCGGCCCACACGGCCGGCCTGTCCAGCATCAACGTTCGCGTGACCTTCATCAGTTCATCGAACGACTGGAACGAATTCTACTACTGGGCCCACAGCATCGTCGATGGCGAAGAGGTCCTGACCGACGAGCTCGACGTGCGCGACACGGCGTCGGAGAGCGCCCACAGCTACACGATTCAGAACCCGCTGTGGGAGGGTGAACGCACCTTCGAGTATTACGAGGAAGAAGACGACGACGCCTACCTAGACGTCATCGAGAACCTGCGTCTCGTCGCACGCTGGGACGGCAACGCCACACCGGCGATTGACGTTCCCATCGGCGGCTTCTTCGGGTCCAACATCGGCCCGTCGACCGTCAAGGCCTTCCCGGTCGGCCTGGTCGAGGATCGCATGTACTGCTGGCTGCCGATGCCTTTCGCTGCGGGCGCCGAACTGCAACTGGTCAACAACAGCGCCCTGGCGCTGGAAGGCCTGGAATACGCCGTGCGCTATACCCCGGGCAGCGCCGGCGCCATGGCCGGGCTCGGCCGGCTGCACGGCACGTTCAACGGCGAGTACCCCTGCACCCTCGGCGAGGACTACACCATCCTCGACGTGACCGGCGCGGGGCACCTGGTGGGCGTCGTGCAGTGCAGCGCCGGCGACGGGCTGTACTACCTCGAGGGTGACGAGCGCATCTACGTCGACGGAAGCCGCACGCCGCAACTCTACGGCACCGGCACCGAGGACTTCTACAACGGCGGCTGGTATTTCAACCGTGGCCGCTTCACGCTGCCAACCCACGGCAACCCGACCATGGGCGGCTCGCCGATCGCGACCGACATGTACCGCTACTTCGTCAGCGACCTGATTCCGTTCACCACGTCGCTGGAGGTAGGCATTGAGCACGGTGGCGACAACGACACGACCACCACGGACATCTGGAGCGTCGCGCTCTATTACATGCAGGATGAGCCGCTGGCCACGCTGACCGACGAGCTGGACGTGGGCGACCTCGGCGACGAGGAGGCCCACGCGTACAGCTACAGCAGCCAGACGTGGACCGGCAATCTCACGGACAGCTACGAGGGCGACGAGGACGACACCAATCTGACCGACGATGGGCGCCATTTCGCCGCCAATCCTGGCGCCGGCAGCACCTTCACCGTCGCGATCGAGCCCGACAATGCGGGTGTGCTGCTGCGGCGCCGGCTGGACTACGGCACGGCCCACCAGCAGGCGACGGTGACCGCTGACGGCCAGCCGGTCGGGACGTGGTATACGCCCGGCACCAATGCGACCGATCGGTTCCGTGATGCCGAGCTGATGATTCCGCCGGCGCTCACGGCGGGCAAGAGCAGTATCACGATCGCGCTGGCCAACGCGTCGCCGACCGCGGCTTGGACCGAGTACTACTACTGGGTGTATTCGTTGCGGCCGATCGCGCCGCCGGCCTGCCCGGGAGACAGCAATTGCGACGGCACCATTAACTGGCGTGACATCGATTTCTTCGTCGCGGCCCAGAACGACAACGAATCCGGGTGGCACGCGCTGCACCTGGCGTCCTACGGCCAGCCGCCGGGCTGTCCGTTCGCGAACAACGACGTCAACGACGATGGCACGGTCAACTGGCGCGACATCGACCCGTTCGTGGCGGTGCAGAACACGACGTGCCCGTGAGGGAAGTCGTCCGTGGTCATGGATCGGTCGTCAGCGGGGGGCACGGCGGACGGCTAGCGCAGCGCCGGCGGGGTCCCAGCGGTCGCATGGCGTCCGGTTGTCTCGACGTGTGCCGGCGCCGGGCGGCTATTTCGCCTCGACAGCCTCGGGCAGCCGCATCATGACGCGCACGACCTCGCCTTCGTTGGCAGTCTCGACCACGAGTCCGGAGCGGTGGAAGATCTTCAGCATGCCGCTGTTCTCCACCAGGACATACGCGGTGAACATCCGCACGCCCTTCTCGCGACCGATCTCCACCAGCCGCTGGAACAGGTACGTGCCGAGCCCGTGCCGCTGCCAGTCGTCCCGGACGGTGAAGGCAACCTCGGCCGACTCGCCCTCGGCATCGGTCATGTAGCGGCCGACGCCGACGACCTGCTCTTCGCCCGGCGGGCCGTGCAGTGCCACCAGCGCCATCTCGGTGCGGTAGTCGACGGTGCAGAACACCTGGAGCTTGGTGTGTGGCATGGACTTCAGCGCGGCGTGATAGCGCAGGTACTTCGTCTGCTCACTGAAGTCGTAGAACATGTCGCGCATCAGCGGCTCGTCGTCGGGCCGAATGGGCCGCACGAACACTTCCTGGTCATGGCGCAGCTGGACCGTCTGCTCATACTCGGCCGGGTACGGCACCTGCGCCGGCGGCATGATCTGGTTCGGATACACGATGCGGCGGCGCTTGGCGGCGTGCAGCAGGTCGGCACGGAAGTCCGGGTGCGCGATGCTGATGAGCGACATCGCCCGTTCGCGCATCGTCTTGCCGTGCAGGTACGCAACGCCGTACTCGGTGACGATGTAGTGCGTGTCGCCGCGGGTCGTGATGACGCCGGCACCTTCCTGCAACGTGGCCACGATGCGCGAGCGCAGGCCGTCGGCGGTTTCGGCAGTCGCAGGGATGGCGATGATGGGCTTGCCGTTGCGCGCCAGGGCCGCCCCGCGGATGAAGTCGGCATGGCCGCCGATACCGGAATAGAGAAACTGCCCGAGAGAGTCGGCGACAACCTGGCCGGTGAGATCGACCTCGAGGCCGGCATTGATCGCGACCATGTTGTCGTGGGCGCTGATGACCTGCGGGTGGTTCGTATACTCCGACGGGTGCATCTCGACCTGCGGGTTGTCGTTCATGAAGTCGAACAGCCGCTGGCTGCCGGCGGCGAAGCTGCCGACGATCTTGCCGGGATTGATGGTCTTGGTCTTGCCGGTGATGATGCCCATCTCGGCGAGCTTGAGCACGCCATCCGAGAACATCTCGGTATGGATGCCGAGGTCGTTCTTCTCCGTGAGGTGCGATAGGACGGCGTCGGGGATGCGGCCGATGCCGAGTTGGAGCGTGGCGCCGTCGGGGATAAGTCGCTCGAGATGATCGGCGATGCGCTCGGACACCTCGTCGTGCTCGCCGGCCCCCGGCCACTCGAGCAGCGGCTCGTCGTGCTCGACCAGGCAGGTGACGCGGTCGACGTTGATGAAGCAATCGCCGTGCGCCCGCGGCATGTTGTGATTGACCTGGGCAATGACGGTCTTGGCGGACTCGACGGCGGACTTGGTGATGTCGACCGACACGCCCAGGCTGCAGTTGCCGTGGTCGTCGGGCGGGCTGACCATCACCAGCGCAACGTCGATGGCCAGGCGGCGCGTCTTGAACAGCGAGGGCACCTGCGACAGGAAGATCGGGGTGTAGTCGGCCTCGGCCTTGTTCACCGCATCGCGCACCGCGTTGCCGATGAAGAACGCGTTGGGGCGGAAGTTGTGCCGTACGCGTGGCTGGGTATACGGCGCCACGCCGAGCGTGAGCACGTGCACCACCTCGGTGTCGGTGAAGTTGTCGCTGAACTCGGCCATGCCGCGGACGAGTTCCTGCGGCTCACCACAGGCTGATCCCACGAATACGCGGTCGCCGGGGCGAATGCGCTTGACCGCCTCGGCGGTGCTGACGAGCTTGTCCGAAAAACGTTCGCGCCATTTGTCAGGCATAATCAGAGTCTCCAAACACAACCGCGTGGTTTCGGGCGGCTTCAATTTCGAATCGGCGCACGAGCGGCAATGGTCATTCGCTGAGGATGACGCGGGCGTCGGCGACCATCGCCCCCTCGCCCTTGGCATAGACGATCAGCGGGTTGATATCCAGCTCCTTGATGCGCGGGTGGTCGGTCACCAGCTGCGAAAGACGCAGCAGGCACTCGGCGATGGCGTCCTGGTCGGACGGCGCTTCGCCGCGAACGCCGGTGAGCAGCTTGTACGAGCGGATGTCGCGCAGCATCTCCTTGGCGACGTTCTCGCGGATCGGCGCGAGGCGGAAGGACACGTCCTTGAGCGCCTCGGTGTAGATGCCGCCGAGGCCGAACATGAGCAGCGGGCCCATCTGCGGCTGGCGGGTCATGCCGAGGATGATCTCCTTGCCCTTGGGCAGCATCTTCTGCACAAGGACGCCCCAGACCTCGACGTCGTCGCCCATCTTGTCACGGACGGAGGCGATCATCTCTTTGTAGGCGCTGCGCACCTGGTCCTCGTTTTCCAGGTTCAGCTTGACGCCGCCCACGTCGGTCTTGTGCAGGATCTTCGGCCCCGAAATCTTCATCACCACCGGAAAGCCGATCTTGGCGGCCGCCTCGGCGGCGTGGTCGGCACTGGTGCCGAGCTCGTACGGCACGATCGGGAAGCCGTAGTGGCGGAACGCGTCGAGCGCCTTGAGCTCGACAAGTTGCGTGCGGCCGGCGGCGAGCTCCTCGTCGAAGATCTTGGCGGTCGCCTCCTTGTCGACGTCAAACTGCTTGTACTCGAGGGTGGGCTGGCGCGCCCACTCGGCGAAGCGGCACTTGGCCGCCATCGCGTGCATCGCATCCTCGGGAAAGGCGTACGATGGCACGCCGCCCTTGCGGAGCAGCTCGACACCCGGCCCGACATCGACCAGGCCCATCAGGCAGCCGACAATCGGCTTGCCGCAGAAGCTCTTGGTCTCGCGGATGACGTTGGCAATCTCGGTGACGTCGGTCATGGTCTGTGGCGTCACGATGACCATGACCTGGTCGACATTCTCGTCGGACGACACGGCATCCAGCGCCGCGCGATAACGATCGTGCTTGGCATCCCCGATCACGTCGACCGGGTTCTTGACACTGGCCGTGGGCGGAAGCTGGTAACGCAGCGACTTGAGCGTGTACTCCTGGAACTTGGGCAGGTTCATCCCATTGCGGATGCAGGCATCCGTCGCCATGATCCCGGGCCCGCCCGCGTTGGTCACGACCGCCGTGCGCCGCCCGGCCGGCAGGCTCGGGTCGACGAACACCTCGGCACTGTCGAACAGCTCCTTGACCGAATCCACCCGCAGCACGCCGGCCTGCGCCAGCACCGCGTCGTACACCTCGTCCGACCCGGCCAGCGAGCCGGTGTGCGAGGCGGCGGCCGCGGCGCCGGCCTCCGTGCGACCGGTCTTGATCGCGATAATGGGCTTGGGGTTGGCGCCGTGGGTGATCTTGTGGCAGGTGTCGATGAACGCCTGGCCGTGCGACAGCTCCTCGACGTACATCAGAATGGCCTTGGTGAACGGGTCCGCGGCCAGCGCGAGCAGCAGGTCGTTCTCGCTGACGGCGGCCTTGTTGCCGAAGCTGACGAACCGCGAGAAGCCGATGCCCACGCCCTTCGCGTAGTCCAGCAGGGCCGTGCACAACGCACCGCTCTGCGAGATCAGCCCGAACGGCCCCGAGCGCGGCATGCCGCGGCCGAAGGTCGCGTTCATGTTGACCGTCGGGGCCGTGTTGATGATACCGAGGCAGTTGGGGCCGACGATGGTCAGCCCACGCTCAGCGGCGAATGCCTTGAGGTCGTTCTCCCGCTTGACGCCTTCGCCGCCCACCTCTTTGAAGCCGGCCGAGATCACGACGAAGTGGCGGGTACCCTTGTTGGCACAGGCCTCGACCACGCCCTGGATGTACGGGGCGGGGATGACGAGTACCGCCAGGTCCAGCTCGTCGTCGATCGCGTCGACCGTCTTGACGCAGCGGTTGCCGAGGATGCTCTTTGCCTTCGGGTTCACCGGGTAGACCACACCGGTGTAACCGCCATAGATCAGGTTCGACACGATCGCGTTACCGACCGAGCCGGGCGTGCGCGACGCGCCGACCACCGCGATCGAGCGCGGTGCAAAGAGCGGTTCGAGGTCGGTCCCCTCGGCTTTGTACAATTGTTCAGGCGGGCCAATCTGCGTCATCTCGGGCAACTCCTGCGGGAATCCGGACGCGCGGAGGAACGTCGACCAATCAATCGCGCGTCATCTTCTGGCAAGTCCAACCACCGTCCCCGTGCCGGCAAGACGGATGCTGCACCCGTTCGGCGGGACGGTGTGCTGCACCAGTCCGTCGAGTGCAAGAGCGGCATCATAGCATGATCAGTCAAGGTCTGCAGCCCGGCGCGGCGTCAGGTTTGTTGGCCTTTTGCCGAGTTTCGCGCAAAGATGACGTTTGCGCGTTATCGGCGGCCCGTCGCGGCCGTCTCCGGCGCCGCCGTCGTGGTCAACAGGCGATAATTCCAAATCAACAGCGCCGCCGCCACACCCAGGATCGCCGCGCCGACCACCTGGTGCACCGTCGTGACCGCGACGTCGATGGCCGCCGCCCGCCGGGTGGGGCTGTCATCGCCCGTAACGATGAGGGCACCGATGCCGAGCACCAGTTGCACCGCGGCCAGTACGAGCAGGCTGCTGCCGAGTAGCGGCAGGGCGGGGCGATCGCGGTAGAGTCCCCAGGCACGGATACCGACGGCGACGGCGAGCAGGGCGATCAGCACGGCGACGGTAATATGCAGGTGCAGGGCCCACTGGCCGTAGGTTTCGAGCTTCTCAGCCTCGGTTTCGAGGCCGTAAGGCAGGATCCGCAGGGCCCAGGTGAAATGCCGCACCAGCGTGCCGAGCACCAGTTGCACAAACAGCAGCAGCAACAGCAGGACCCCGAAGAAGCGATCGGTGCTGGCGGCCGGCGCCGCGGCGGGCGGTCCCGCCGTGTGCCAGGTCGGCCAGCGCATTACCGCGAGCACGACCAGGGCGCAGAAGACGAGCTGGCCGAAGATGCCGTGAACGATCGCCAGCACGACGCTCGGGTCGGTGTCGGCCGGGTCGGCGCTGAGCGTGAAGACGCCCGTCACCCGCAGCCCGCCGAGGATGCCTTGCACGATCACCATCGCCAGGGCGCCCCACGCGGTGCGGCGCGCATAGCGGCGCGGGTCGGTCCGGAGAATGTGAATGGTCAGGACGAGGGTGGTCAGCCCGACAAGCGAGCCGAGCAGCCGATGCGAGTGCTCCAGGTAGACCCCGCCGGTCATGCGGGCCAGCGGGTAGAGGAACATGTTGTAGCCCTCGGTGTTGGGCCAGTCGACCACCGCCAGCCCTTCATCAAAGCCCGTGACCACGCCGCCCGCCCCCAGTAGCAGGAACGCGGCGGCCACCGCGACGGTCGGCAGGCCGGCATGCCAGGTGCGGGTGGATGCCGGTCGCGGGCCGCACGCCCGGCCGATGGCGGCGCCGATCGCACCGAGCACCGCGCTGATCGCGAGCGTGCCGGGGACATACAGCAGTGCGCCGCGCTTGATTTCGTTGGGCGTGTCGCCGGTGAGGAGGCTGCCGACGATGAGCAGGTTGAGCGCGCCGGTGATGAGCCCGGCCAGCGCACCGCCGCGCGCCCCTCGATCAGAATAGCGCCCGGCGGTGAAACCGCCGAGCAATTGCAACAGAAGCAGCAGGGCGAAAATGACCGGCGCCGGCACGACCGGCCCAAACAGCCGGGCCAGGTAGCCCGCGCCCCACATCGCGACGGTGGTGCCGAAACCGATGGTGAGCAGGTCGGCGGCGCCGCGCTTGAGATCGCCGGCGTCGCGCGTGGCGTACGGCAGGCTGGCCGGCGCTGCGTCGGTAATGCTGGGTAGTTCGTTGGTCATTGCTGCACGGTCGGCGCCGATCGCGCGACGGGCGGCCCGCTGGCCCGTCACGGCCACCGCGTTCTGCGCTGTGCGTTCCGCGGCCGCCTTGCGACGCCATTGCTCTTGTGGACGCGGTTTTACTGCATCCGGCGGCCGAGGGAAAGGTCACGCGGCGGATCGCGTGGCGCGCTCGACCGCAACCGGTACCTATGCCCGCCTCGCGCCCGTGATGCGCCATACGCCGCCGGCGGCCGCGGGCAACGAGATATACAGCGCGTCGCGGTCGGCTTCCCAAGCGGCGTCGGTCCAGAGATCGTGCAGGTGCACCCGCGGCGGCAGGTCCACGCCGTCGAGCACGACACGCGTCTGGAGATCCGTCCGCTGGAGACTCGTCGCGACGAGGTAGTAGGCGCCGGCGCGGGTGAACAGCGCCGTCTGTACACCCGGCAGGTCCGCCTGCACTGCAATCGGGAACCCGCACCACTGGTGCACCGCCCGCACCAGGGCCGCATTCGGCGGCAACCCGATGACCACCAGCGCCCCGGCACCACGCGGCTCGCGATACCCGCACGTCCATTGCTTGCCGACATACTGCTTCATCCACTCGTCCGCGTTTTCGACCGCCTGCTGCTGCCCGGCGGTCTGCGTGCCGACCAGCGGCTCCCCCGGCGGCGCATCCCAGCACCACACGGGCCCTTCGACCACCGCCTGGCGCGCGCCGAGATCGAGCGCGAGCTTCTTCCCCAGCGGCGAGAGGACGCGGTCCGGCGGCCGTACGTCCAGACCGTTGTGCGGCTGAAAGCGCTCGTCGCGCTGCGGATACCGCTGGAAGAGCACGAGCGTCCCGCCTGCTTCCATGTACGCCACCAGACGTTGCTGCGATTCGCGCGACAGCCACTCGGCGGCGGCGTAGATCATCAGCGGCTTTTCGACCGCGCCGATCTCGGGATCGAAGACCTCGAAATCGACATCCGACGCGTACATGGCGCTGAGCACCGGATTGTCGTGCAGGATGCGATCGGTGCCGATATGCACGGGTTCGAGCAGCACACAGCAAGGTGTGAGCTTCTCCAGCGCCGGCGGGTCGATTTCGGCGACGACACGGTGGATTCCGTGGAAAACGTCCGCCAGGTCCGGCCGCGCTTCACCGCGCTCGTTGACCGGCGAATACAGCCAGTTGTCGCGCCCGACGAACATGTACCAGTTGAATCCCTGAATCCCCGCCAATAGGGCCGAACAGGCCAGCAGGCGATAGTGCTGTGGTCCCAGCGCCCCGACGTAATCGTGAAAGCCGTGCCACACGCCGCATTCGAACTCCGCGATGAACGCCAGCGGCGAAAACGCGCGCTGATAGCGGCAGGTATCGAGGAAACGCTGGTGCTCGGACGGGTTATGGCCAAAGGACTGCCGCGGATACCAGTCGATGCCGCAGAGATCGACCTGTCTGGCGACCTCGCGCCAGTTCTGCACGTCGCCGCCGGGGTAGTAGTTCGCGACCTGGGGCAGGTCGACGCCGAGCTCGCGATAGGTGTCGACGTGCCAGCGCACGGCCGTCGCCGTTGCCCAGTGCTGGAAGCGCCAGTAGTCCTTGTGCCGCGTCAGGCCGCCGGGATCGTGCTGGTTGAGGCGCGTCGCGTGTGGCGTGGCATCATCAAGCGACGCGAAGTCCGTGCCCCAGGCGGCATTGAGCGTGGCCACATCGCCGTACGCCTCGCGAGTGAACTGCTGGAAGAAGCCCGGGGCGGAGCCGTCGAGTCCGCAGTCCCGCTCGAACCAGTGCGAGAAGAGGTCCATCTCGTTGTCGGGCTGAAACAGCACGATGCGCCCGCCGTTGGTCGCGAAGTAGGGCCGCAGCACTTCGGTGACGGCCTGCATCCAGACGCGGGCCGCCCGCCGGTACTCCGCGCCGAGCCGGGGCAACGTCACGACGCGGCGCGGCACGCCGGCGTGGGTCCACTCGGCATAGATGTACGGCCCAGGACGGATGAAAATCCAGAAGTCGCGCTGCTGCAGCAGGTCGAGAAAGCCGACCAGATTCCGTGGCGGCTCGGTCTGCCCGGTGAAGTCGAAGCGGCCGGGCTCGACTTCGTGGTACTCCCACGCGACATAGGTGGCGACCACGTTCAGGCCGAGCTGCCGCATACTGTCGAGAATGGCGCCCCAGCGGGCCGGGTTCACGCGCCAGTAATGGCATTCGCCGGCAAACAGCGGAACGCGCATTTCGTCCACCCACAGCGCTCCATTGCGAACGGTGACGGCAGCCATGTGACCTCCTACCGGCGACGAAGCCGCACGAGATCGCCCCTGTGTGAGCGTTTGGTTAGCCCGGTTCGCAGGAACGACGCCGGCGGTTATACTGCCCCATTCGGGAACGTGAGGTCAACGCCCATTCAACCATCCGTTGCAGGAATCTGAAGATGCTACGCTCGTTCAAGCCGCTGATTGTGGTCGCCACACTCGCGCTCCTGGCCGCGCCGCTGGCCGCCGAGGAGCTCCCCACCAGCCCCGCGGTGAAGCAGGGCACGCTCGACAACGGCGTGCGCTGGATGTGGCGGCCGCACGACAATCCGGAAGGCAAGCTCACCCTGCTGTTGTATATCGACGTCGGGTCGGTGCACACGGCGCTCGATCAGCGCGGCTACCCCGTGTTCCTCGAGCACCTCGCGTTCCGCGGCACCGAGAACTTCACCGCCATGCAGATGGAGGCTTTTTTCCGCGAGCACGAGATCGAGTTCGGCCCCGGCAAGAACGCCAACTCCGGCTTCCTGAACACGAGCTTCGCGGTGCAGCTCCAGGAGATCAACGAAGAAACCGTCGAGCAGGCGCTCAAGCTGCTGAGTGACATCGCGTTTCGCATGACCATCGAGCAGGAGCAGGTCGACCGCGTGCGCGGCACGATGCTTTCGCGACTCTATGACGGCGTCAGCGCCCAGCAGCGCGTGCGCGACGCCTTCTTCGAGGAGGTCTTTGGCGACACCTACGCGGGCAAGCGCACGCCGCTGGGTACCGAGGAGACGGTGAAGCAGGCGGACGCAACAGGGCTGCGCGACTATTACCGCAAGTGGTTCCGGCCGGAGCGTGTCGCGCTCGTCGTCGCCGGCGATGCCGAGCTGGCGCCGTACCAGCCGCTGGTCGAGCGGTGGTTCGGGCAGTACCGCGCCGAGACGCCCGCGCCGGAAGAGCCGGACCTCGGCCTGCGCCCGTTCGCGGAGCACCAGGCGCACGTCCTGACCGACCCCGAGTATCCGCAGTCGAACCTCGCGATTTACCGTGTGCTGGGGCCGCGGCCGCCGACCACCAGCGTCGCGCTCGCCGGCACGGAGCTGCTCGAGCAGCTCGGCAGTTGGATCATGGGCCGGCGCTTCCGCGAACGGATCAAGGACGGCGACACCGCTTTCGTGTCGGGCTTTGCCAACGCGATGCGGTTCCTCAATGTTGCGGGCCTGGCCACGGCCGGCGCCGCGGGCCCACCCGACAAGTGGCAGGCCTACGCCGAAGATCTCATGGAGGAACTGAATCGTGCCCGCCAGCACGGCTTCCTGCCCGAGGAGTACGAAGCCGTGAAGACCGAGTTCCTCGAGGCGCGCCAGAAGCTGGTCGACGAGGCGGATCAGCGCACGTCGGCGCAGCTCGCCGACCAGATGGTGACGGCCCTGAGCAGTGGCGAGCCGTACATGTCGCCCCGGCAGGAGCTCGATCTGTTCCAGCGCCTGCTGGCGGAGATCACCGTCGACCAAGTCACCCAGACCTTCCAGGACCGGTTCAAGCTGGACGCGCTCGCGTTCGTGCTGACCATGCCGGAGCAGCCCGGCATCGAAACGCCCACGGCCGAGACGCTGCTGGCCAAGGCCAAGCCGATGCTCGACATGCAGGTCGAGCCGCCCGCCTGGGTCGAACGCCCCGAGACCCTGCTCGCAGAAGAGCCCACGCCCGGCGCGATCGCCGAGAAGACGTACGATGAGGAACTGAAAGTCACCAGCGCGTGGCTCAGCAACGGCGTCCGCGTTCACCACCGCATGATGCCCAGCGAACAGGACCTCGTGCTCATCGCCATGTCGCTGGCCGGCGGCCAGATCGAGGAAACACCCAAGACCGCCGGACAGACCGCGGTCGCCTCGCTGATTCTGCTGCAGCCGGCGACGAAGCGCCTGCGCTCGGCGGATATCCGCGAGCTCATGGCGAACAAGGCCGTGCAGGCCACCGGGCAGAGCCAGGATGACGCCCTGACGCTCTCGCTGCGTGCTCGTCAGGGCGATCTCGAGGCCGCGTTCAAGCTCGCCCACGCCGTGCTCGCCGCGGGCAAGCTCGAGGAGCGCATGTTCGCCGACTGGAAGCAGGCCGCGCTCGACCAGTTCGAACAGATGAAGGACCAGCCGCAATACGCCGCCTTCGGCGCGTTCGTCGACCTGCTCAGCGGTGGCGATCCGCGGCACCTGGTCATGATGACGCCGGAGATCATCGAGCAGCAATCCATCGCGCGGTCACAGGCCTGGTTCGAGCACCTGACCGGCTCGGCACCGCTCGAGGTCGCGGTCGTGGGGGACGTCGAGTGGGACGCCCTCGAGCCGCTGCTCGAGAAGTACGTCGCGTCGCTGCCGGAGCGGCCGCGCCAGGCCAAGCAGCTCGACGCCTTGCGGCAGGTCAAGCGCAGCGCCGGCCCGTACGAGCGCACCGTCGAGGCCAGGATGGCCCAGCCGCTGGACGTGGTGATCTACGGTTTCGTCGGTTGCCAC
This sequence comes from uncultured Planctomycetales bacterium, assembly GCA_964448675.1. Lineage (GTDB taxonomy): Bacteria > Planctomycetota > Phycisphaerae > UBA1845 > Fen-1342 > CAYUZU01. Next base: position 95,643 of record CAYUZU010000002.1, on the reverse strand, counting down.
GCGCGTGACGTCGCGGACGTCCGCGCACTGAACCTGGCGTCCGTCATCCTGCGAAACCGGCTCGGCGCGGCCCTCGGCGAGAAGCAGCAGCTGGTCCGCGATATCGGTGTGCGCAGCCTCCCGGCCCAGGCCTACGAGAACATGGGCTACTTCTTCGCCGCCGCCCCGACCCAGCAGCCGGGCCAGGGCGAACAGGTGCTCGCGGAGATGAAGCGCATTTACAGCGAGTTTGCCGAGTCCGGTCCCACCGCCGAGGAGCTCGCGGCGGCCAAGCGGCAAATCGCCAACGGGCTCGAGCGGCAGCTCGAGGATCCCGGCTTCTGGCTGAGCACGATGCAGACGATGAACCTGCACGACATGTCGCTCGACATGCTGCGCGATATTGTGCAGTCATACCAGGTGATTTCGGTCGACCGCGTCCGCGACACTTTCGCGAGGTACTACACGCCGTCGCGGACCATCGCGGTTGTGGCGACGCCCGCCGACCAGGCGGAGGCGCCCGCGGCCCAAGCGCCGGCGGAGAAGCCCTAGCGCATGGCGGCAACGCTGGCATTCCAACTGGTGGACGCATTCGCCGAGCGGCCCTATCGCGGCAACCCGGCCGGCGTGGTGCTGGAGGCCGACGGCCTGACCGATGCCCAGATGCAGCGCATCGCCGCCGAGGTCGGCGCCAGCGAGACGGCCTTCATCTCGCGCCTCAACGACCTGCATCGGCCCACGCGGTTGCGCTGGTTCACGCCCACCGTCGAGGTCGGCTTCTGCGGCCATGCGACCCTCGCCGCGGCTCACGCCCTGCAGCAGGCCGGCTACCTCAAGGGGCTGCTCGCCCGACCCGATCCGGCTTTGGTGTTCGACAGCGCTGCGGGCGAATTGCGCTTGGTGCCGGAAGTGCTGCCCGAGCCCGACGGCGCCACGCTCTGGTGGTTGGCCATGCCGGCGCCGGGACTCAAGCCCGACAACACCAACCCGATCCGCACCTGCGAACTGCTCGGCATGCACATTGACGATCTCGATCCGTCCCTGCCAACGATGCGCACCCGCGACGAGGACATGATCTGCTTCGTCAAGAGCTGGCAGACCCTCAACAGCCTGCAGCCGCGGTTCGGTGAACTGGCGGCGTGGTGCCAGCGCTGCCAGATTCGCGGCATCTGCGTCGCCACCACCGAGACGCTCAGTGAATCGGTCGATGTCGCATCCCGCTTCTTCGCCCCGGCGGTCGGCGTGAACGAAGATCCCGTCACCGGCAGTGTCCACGGCCCGCTCGCAACGCTGCTCGTGGTCAACGAACTGGTGGGGCGGGCGCTCGGACGGGCTGGCTTGATGTGCCAGCAGGGGCGCCCGGGGGATCGCGGCGGCCTGGTGCGGGCCCTCGTCGAATCGACCGACGCCGGTCATCGCCCCAAGATCGGCGGCCTGTGCCACACCACGATCGAAGGCCGCATTTCGCTGCCCCCGGTGCAGTAGGCCGGGCAGCGCTGCGGCGACGCCCCGTGGCGTGCTCAGAACAACCGGCGCGAGTCGAGCAGCAAACAGATCGGCCCGTCATTCACCGATTCGACCAGCATGTACGCCGCAAAACGCCCGGTCTGCACCGGCAGGCCATAGTGCCCGACCTCGGCGACCAGGTGCTCGATCAGCGGCTCGGCGACGTCGCCCGATGCCGAGCTGTCGAACGACGGCCGGCGGCCCTTGCGGGCGTCGGCGTGGGCTGTGAAGGCGCTGACGATCAGCACACCGCCGTCAATGTCGATCACCGAGAGGTTCATCTTGCCGGCTTTGTCGGGGAACACGCGCAGGTGCGCGATCTTCTCGGCGATGTAGCGGACATCCTCTTCGGTGTCGTCCGGCGCCGCCCCGACATAGACGAGCAGCCCGGGGCCGATCTGCCCGGCGACGTCATCCGTCAGCATCACCTTCGCCTGGCTGACGCGTTGTATTACGGCTCTCACAATGCTCCCTCCAGTCTGGGCCGAATAGATCGGTCATCATGCGGTCGACGTGCTCCGGGCCGTGCGGCACGTGCCGGGTCCAGTCGCAGAAGGCGGGTAGCCCGCGGGCATCGCCGATGATCGCCAGCAGCAGCCCCGCTCCCCAGCGCACCTCCGGCTCGGGATCGGCCAGCAGCGCCCCCAGTGGAACGGCGCGCAGCAGACGCGACACCGGCGTACGGTCGGTCGCAAGGGGTGCAAAGGGCGCCTCGCCGGCGGGGGCAAGCTTGTCCGCCGCGTATGCGCCTTCGAGGAAATGCGCCCGCTCGTGCAGCGCGGCGTTGGGGTCAAAGGTATCAAGCCACCACAACGCGGGCGTGCGTCGCGGGCCCGTGCGAATCGCAAGCGTGGCGAGGCGCCAACGCGTGTCGGTGTCGGCGGCTGGTGCTGTGGCAGGGGGGTGCCGGTAGGGGGGGGAGGTGCCCGACGGACCCGCCCCGCGCCCCTCCGACGCAAGGTTGGGGCCCTGACCGGCGCGTTCCGCCAGTCCCTCGTCCGGCGGTGCTGTCTCGGGCTGGGGAAAGAACTGGTCGAGCCTGGCGTAGTCGTCGTCAAAGCGCGCCGGCAGCAGGTCGAGCCGCTGCCGGACCGACGCCCCGCGCACCCAGTGGATGAGCTCGCGCGCCAGCGGCTCGTGCCCGGGTGACAGGTAGCGCGTCCGGTCGACCAGGAAGACCAGCGTCTGGTGCACTACGCGCTCGTCATCGCCGGCCAGGAGCTGCCGCGCGATCACGGCCTGCCGCGCCGGCCCGCCGCTGGCATCGATCAGCAGCATGCCGCGGTTCGCCAGCGGCCCGGTCACGTGGTCCCGCCCCCAGAGCCAGCGCACCTCATCCACCACCCCGCCGGCACCGGGCACGTACATCCACGCCAGCCCCAGCATGGCCAACAGCGCGAGCGTCCCCACCCACGAAGCCAGCCGCCGCCTTGTCAGCCCGGAGGACATATTCGGATCATAGCGGCCCGGCCCGACGCGGCGCAAGGGCTCCGGGACGCGTCGGGGGATGCGGCGGACGGCACAAACGCTAAGCTTACGGGACGTTCATGGGCGCCGTTGAGGTGCGCGGCGCCGGGTGTGACAGAACAGACAGGAGAAGCCAGTAAGGTCTGGACGATGTAACGTTGCCGGGCCCCCACACTGGTGTCGGTGGGCCCCAACAGCAACGTGAGCCGGAACATGGGCATGGTGTGCCGACAGCCGAGGCGGGTCGCTTGCTTGACGCTCGTCATCTTGACGGCGGCGGCCTGCGGGGGCTGTCCGGTGTGGCCCGGCGAAGTGGTGACCGAACCAGTGACCGGCTACGACTTCTCCCACCTCGCGTCGCTGGCCGAGACGGCCATGGACGTCACGGACTACGGCTGGGGGTTGCTGCCGCGCCAGATGCTCTGCGCCAAGTATGGCTGCGACGACCAGGACGTGACGCTGATTTCCCTCGATGGCTTCGCGTTCCAGTACCTCCTGATCACGTCGCCCGCGCAGCGCGAGCACACGGTTGTGTTGCCGGGAACATCAAATGCGGACAATCTGCAGCGGGCAACACGTTCGAAGCGCATCCACGACGAAGAGCTCGGGGTGTGGCTGCACGAAGGCTACCAGGAACTCGCGCGGGCGCTGCGCGCCGACCTGGAGTCGCGCCTGCAGGTCGGGCACAGTGTGACGTTGGTGGGCTACTCCCTGGGCGGGGCGACGGCCGTGATCACGGCGCATTATCTGGCGCGCGACGGCGTTGCGCTGCGCGAGGTCGTGACCCTCGGACAGCCGATGGTCACCGACGCCGCGGGGGCGGCCGTGCTCGGCGATGTGCCGCTGCTGCGCCTGATCGGCAGCGACGACGGCATCCCCCGGCTGCGTGGCGGCGGCTACGCACACTTCGGACCGGGACTGATCCTGCTCGATGGTCCGTACGTAATCGAGCTGCCGAGCGAGGCCCCCGAGGTCGACGCCGCGACCGAGTTCCTGGTGGAGCTGGCCGACAGCTCGATTCGCGATCACGACTCGTACGTGCGGCGACTGCAGGACAAGATCGGACGCGTCGTGCATGCGTTGCGGTTCGCCGATCCGGTCGCGACCGAGCCGGCAGCGGACGACCTCCTGCTCCGCTAGAGCAGCTTGCGCAGCGCTGATTGAGTCGGAACCCCTGCCGCGAAGCGGGGACCAGGAGCATCCGCCGGGCGCGTCTCGCTCTACAGGATCTTCTTGATGGCCGCCTCGAGCTGCCCCGGCTTACGCTCCTTCAGGTCATACAGCACGCGCGTGCTGGGCTTGTTGATGTTCAGCATGCGCCCGAGGTCAATCGGCGTACCGATGATGACGGCATCGCACGGCACGGCGTTGATCGTGTCCTCGAGTTCCTTCATCTGCTTCTCGCCGTACCCCATCGCCGGCAGCACCTCGTGCACGTGCGTATACTTGGCGAACGTGTCCTTTATCGAGCCGACCGCGTACGGCCGCGGCTCGACGATCTCGGCGCCGAGGTTGGTCGCGGCAACGTGGCCGGCGCCGTACTTCATCTCGCCGTGGGTCAGCGTCGGGCCGTCCTCGACCACGAGCACCTTCCTGCCCTTCACGATGTCGGGGTTCTCCACCGTCACCGGCGAATCCGCCTCGATGACGACCGCGTCGGGGTTGCAGGCGGCAACGTTCCGCAACACCTCGTCAATGCCCGCCTGCTCGGCGGTGTCCATCTTGTTCACGACAATCGCATCCGCCATGTACAGGTTCGTCTCGCCGGGGTAGTACCGCCGCTCGTGCCCCGGACGGTGCGGGTCGACCACGGTGATGAACAGATCGGGCTTGTAGAACGGCATGTCGTTGTTGCCGCCGTCCCACAGGACCACGTCCGCCTCCTTCTCGGCCTCGGCGAGGATTTTGGCATAGTCGACGCCGGCGTAGATGACGTTGCCCGCCGCGATGTGCGGTTCGTATTCTTCGCGCTCTTCGATCGTGCAGTCGTGCTTGTCGAGGTCAGCCAGCTCCGCAAAGCGCTGGCAGATCTGTTTGCTCAGATCCCCGTAGGGCATTGGGTGGCGCACGGCAGCGACCTTCTTGCCGACCTTCTTGAGGATGTCGACAACGGCCCGCGACGTCTGGCTCTTGCCACAGCCGGTGCGCACGGCACAGACCGCGATGACCGGCTTGTTACTCTTCAGCATGGTGTGACGGTGGCCGAGAATGACGAAATCGGCGCCGCAGGCGTTGACCAGCGCCGCTTTGTGCATGACGACCTCGTGCGGCAGGTCGGAATACGCGATCGTGCACAGGTCGACGTCGTGCTTGCGAATCAGCTCCGGCAGCTCGCTCTCGTCGTGGATCGGAATCCCGTCCGGGTAGCGCGGGCCGGACAGGACAGGGGGGTACACCCGCCCGTCGATGTCGGGGATCTGCGTCGCGGTGAAGGCGACGACCTCGTACGCCTCGTTATCGCGCCAGTAGCTGTTGAAATCGTGGAAATCGCGCCCGGCGGCGCCCAGGATGATGACTCGGCGGGTTCCTTGGCTCATAGATGCGTTCCGATCCTACCAATCATGACTCTGAGGTGTCTGCACTGCCGACGGGTGGGGGCAGACGGGCGACCAGGGTGGCCACCCTGCGGATTGCCTCCAACATAGCCACTTGGCCGGTCCGGCTCAAGCCGCCCCGGTCGGATCGGCACCGGCGGCTTGCCGGTCGGACCGGAGCGACGTAGGATGAAACAAACGGTGGGGCGGTTTGAGCAGGGAGTATTGCCGATGAATCCGAGTCACTGGCGAATTCTGCGTGTTCTGTGTGCGACACTGCTGCTTTGTGCCCTCGTCGCGAGCCCGGCCCAGGCCCAGCAGGACAAGGACGACGACCAGCCCTTCCACGAGCCGGGGATCGACTACAAAGAGCACCACAAGCCCTACATCGAGTGGCTGGCGGGCACGCTGATCGTGGTTGCCTGCCTGCTGATTGCGTTCAAGAACCCGCACCGATCCCATCTGGATTAGCGACCCGCACGGAACCACCGGCAACCGGCCTGGCCGGAACCGGTTCCGCTAGTAGGGGAGATCATGAACAAGACCGCTTGGCTCACATTGCTGATCTGCGTAAACCTGATCCTGCTCACGGCACTCATCTTTGTCGGCACGAGCCCCCGGCCCGCGGCTGCGGCCGATACCGGCCTCGCCGACAAGTACCTCGTCGTCGCCGGCGAGATTCAGGACGATCGCGACGCCCTGTACATGATTGACATGCAGGAACGCACCCTCCACGCGTTTTTCTTCCGCCGCGGCACACGTGACCTGCAGTATGGCGGCTATCGGCTGCTGGAGCAGGATTTCCGCCATAACAGGTGACTCGCCATGAACAGCCACGAAAACCGATTCGACGGCCAGACTTTCGCGGTCGGCATCCTGAGCGTCACGGCGTGCGTGCTGTTTGTCGGGTTCATGCTGCTTGTGCAGCGGCCGGCGCACGGCTACGCCCAACTCGACGCCGGCGGCGACTACAAGATGCTGACCCAGCAGGTGACGCGCACGACCGAACTGCTGGTGGTCGTGGACGCCGCGGCCAAGCGCGCCATTGCGTACGAATTCGACTTCACCAACAAGCGGCTGGAGATCGTCACCGGCATTCCGCTGGACCAGATGCCCAAGCCGCCTGCGGACCAGGTGCCCGAAAACCAGGGCGGCCGTCAGCGCCGCCGGCCGTAGCGTCCGACGGCTCGACAGGGGTGGGTGGCGAGGCCGCCGAGCAGCGTCCGACCGCCCGCCGGACGGGGCGCACGCGGCGGGATGTCATGCGGGATGCCAACGTGACGGGCCGGCGGATCCGTGCTTGGGGGGGCTCGTGACCGGGGTTTCTGGGCGTTCCGGGTGGGCTGGCCAGAACGCAACATAATATATGTTATAGGACGTTACATGTGACACGCGCCGCAGTCTGGAAGTGCCACTGATGAGCCGTGGGCGAAAAGACATTGCTCCACCCCACTCAGCCGATGCGCCGCCGGCGCGGGACTGGCGCGGGTCACACGGGGAAACCGCCACTTCGTCGAGGCCTGTCCATGCCGCCCCGTAGTGTTCCGCGCCAGACGAATCGGTGCGATGTCCCGCCGGTCGGTCAGCTCCGCGGCAGGGGCGGCAACGGCGTGCCGGCGCGGTCGACCTGCGGCTGGCGCTTCCGCTGCGACGCGGGTGCCGCGGTCGGCAGGCGACGGCGGCGCCGCCGCAGGTAGGCGTCCAGGTGCTCCGGCGCCGTGAAGTGCTCCTCCCAGCCATAATCGCCGGAGTGGTAGTCGCAGTTGTCGAACGAGTACTTGCGGCAGATCGTCGGCCGCGTCTCATAGATGCCGCAGCGATAGTCGTCCTGCAAGTGGCGGCACGCCGTGAAGAACGAGATGAACCACTCGCCGTCCTCAACGAACACGGCGATGCGGTCGTGGATGAGGTACCAGCGGATGTCGTCGAAATCACTCGCCGTCTTGGGCTCGTCGATCGGCAGCGCCACGTAGTGGCAACAGGCGGCGGTGCATTGTTCGCAGAGGTTGGCGGTCACGGGAAGCTCCAGGATCAATGACCAATGATCAGTGATCAAGAATCAACGATCAGTTGCAGGTCGTTGTCAGGCGTCCGTCGTCAGTTGTCGGGCATCCGTGGTCAGTCATTCGCTGACCGTCATCCGTCGCCGTTCGCATGGTGTTACCTCCCCACCGTCAGTCGCCCATGCAGGTGCCGACGGCGCGGGCCATGGCGATGAACGCATGATCCGGCGGCACGGTCCGCTGCCGATCGGCGACACTCTCGATCGGCACGGACCCGACCGCCCCATCGTCGACCACCGCCATCTGGTTCCACTCATTTGCCGCGATGAGCTCGATCGCCTTGAAGCCCAGCCGCGTCGCCAGCACGCGATCGAACGCGCACGGGATGCCCCCGCGCTGCACGTGGCCCAGGATGTTCGCGCGCGTCTCGAGGTGTGTCAGGTCGGCGATTTGCTTGGCCAGCACGGTGCTGACGCCGCCGAGACGCACCGGATCGGGGCTGTCGTGCACGATCTGGTCGATCACCTGCGTCCCGCCGCGCGGCGCGGCCCCCTCAGAGACCGCGACGAGCGTGAACCGCTTGCCCTTCTTGCTGCGCGTGACGCAAGTGCGGGCGATGGAATCGAGATCGTAGGGAATCTCGGGGATCAGGATGACGTCGGATCCGCTGGCGATGCCGGCGTGCAGCGTAAGCCAGCCGGCGTTGCGGCCCATGAGCTCGACGACCATGACACGGTGGTGGCTCGACGCGGTCGAGTGGATGCGGTCGAGGCATTCGGTGGCGGTTTCGACGGCGGTCGTGAAGCCGAACGTGATGTCGGTGTGCATCAGATCGTTGTCGATGGTCTTGGGCACGCCGACACAGGGCACGCCGTTGCGGATGAGGTTGGCCGCCCCGCTCATGGTGCCGTCGCCGCCGATGCAGACCAGGGCGTCGAGCTCGTGCTCGGCAATGTGATCGAGCACGCGTGGCGTGACGTCTTCGAAGACGGGTTTACCGTCGGCGTCCTTGCCGGTCATGAAGTGGGCGGGGTTGGCCTTGTTGGACGTCCCGAGGATTGTCCCGCCGCGATTGAGGATATTGGAGACATCGTCGATCGTCAGCGGGTGCATGTTGTTCATGATGAGGCCGAGGTAGCCGTCCTCGATGCCGACGACTTCGAGGTCGAGCTCGTTGATGGCGGCCTTGGTGACGACGCGGATGACGGCGTTGAGACCAGGGCAGTCGCCGCCGCCGGTGAGGACACCAATGCGGGATATCTTGCGGGCCAAGGCGTTTTCTCCTGTGCGGGCGTTTCGGGCGCAGTGTAGCGAAATGCGGCAACGATGGAAGCGGCGCCGCAGGCCGAGCCGGCGCGCGCAGGGCGCAAGCTTGTTCCCTTGCTACGTGGTTGGTACCCCGCTACGTGTGCAACCCGCCGTCGACGACGAAGACCTGGCCAGTGATGTAGCTGGCCTGCGGGCCAGCGAGAAACGCGACGAGGCCGGCGACCTCGGCAGGCTTGCCGAAGCGCTGCATGGGGATCAGGGGCTTGACCTGCTCGCGCGCCTTTTCGGGCAGGTCATCGGTCATCTCGGTTTCGATGAAGCCGGGGGCGACGACATTGCACGTAATGCCACGCTTGGCGAGCTCCTTGGCGGAGGCTTTGGTCAGGCCGAGGAGGCCGGCCTTGGCGGCGGAGTAATTCGCCTGGCCCGGGTTTCCCATGAGGCCGGAGACGCTGCCAACGTTGATGATGCGGCCGCGGCGGGCGCGGACCATGTGCCGGCTGACGGCGCGCATGGCGTGAAAGACGGCGCGCAGATTGGTGTCGATCACGGCGTCGAACTGGTCGTCTTCCATGCTCATCAGGAGGCCGTCGCGGGTGATGCCGGCGTTGTTGACGAGGATGTCCAGGCGGCCACGCTGCTCGGCGGTGTCTTCGATGAGCTTGTTGATGGCGTCGCGATTTGTCACGTCGAGTGCGACCGGGACAATGCGCTGCGCGACGTCGCCGGCGTCGCGGACCCAGGCTTCGGTGCGGTCGACGCCGCGGGCGGCGGCGAGGACGGTGGCCCCCTGCCGGGCCAGCTCGAGACAGATGGCCTGGCCGATGCCACGTGAGCCGCCGGTGACGATGGCAACTTGTTCTTCGAGGCACATGGTCATGGCGTGCGCTCCCGTCTAGCTCTCTGCGGGTGTCAGATCGCCGACCGTGCTGATATTCACCGTCGGCATTCTGCGATTAATCTTTCGCATCATGCCGGTCAAGTGGCGATTGGGGCCGATCTCGTAGAATTCGCCGCAGCCGTCGGTGATCATCTGTTCGACACAGGCCTGCCAGCGGACGGGGTTGACCACCTGTCGATAGAGCGAGTCGCGAATCTCGTCAGGGCCGACGTGATACGTTGCGTCAACATTCGCGACCACGGGGATGGCAGGTTGGTTCATCGGGCACGCGGCCAGCACCGGGCGCAGTCCGTCAGCCGCGGGGCGCATGAGCTCGCTGTGGAACGCGCCGGCCACCGGCAGCACGACCGCCCGACAGCCGAACTCGTCGGCGAGGGCGGCGGCGGCGGTGCAGGCAGCCTGGTCGCCGGAGATCACGATCTGGCCGGGACAGTTGAAGTTGGCCGGGCGAACATTGCCGTGCTCGGCGACGCGTTCACAAAGGGCGAGCGCCTTCTCCTCATCGATTCCGATGAAAGAGACCATGCCGCCGGCGCTGTTTTCGGCGGCCTGCTGCATGAGCTGGCCACGGCGGGCGACGAGGCGCAGCGCATCCTCGAACGACAAGGCGCCGGCGAGGTGGAGCGCGGTGTATTCGCCGAGGCTCAGCCCCCCCATCGCGCCGAAGTCGTCCGGGCGAATGCGGCCAGTCTCGGACGCGGCACGGAAGAGCGCGACACTGGTGGTGAAGATCGCGGGCTGCTGGATGTCGGTGGCACCGAGGCGATCCTCGGGGCCATCGAAGCAGAGCGCCGACAGGCCGAACCCGAGGATCTCGTCCGCTCGCCTGAAGACGTCGGCGGCAACGGGATGCGCGTCCGCGACGTCCTTGCCCATGCCGACGAGTTGAGCCCCCTGTCCCGGGAAAATCGCTGCTTTCTTCGCCACCCTCAGATCCTCAGCAAGATCGAACCCCAGGTCAGCCCGGCGCCAAAGGCGACGAGCATGACCAGATCCCCGCTTTCGATTCGCCCCGAAGCGCGTGATTCGTGCAGTGCGACCGGCACCGACGCCGCCGACGTATTGCCGTAGCGATCGATATTGACCGCAACCTTGTCCATTGGCACGCCGGCCTTCCGGGCGGCCGACTCGATAATCCGCAAGTTGGACTGGTGCGGAATGATGAGCTTGAGGTCTTCGGCCTTGACGCCGGCGTCTTCGCAGGTCTCGTGAATGATGGTGTACATCTGCGTGACGGCGAACTTGTAGACCTCACGCCCTTCCATGCGCATGTAGTGCAGCCGTTCGTCGAGTGTGCGCTGCGACGCGGGAAGCTTGGCACCGCCCGCGGGAACATTGATGAGCATGCCGCGGTAGCCGTCGGCCCCCCACCGCGACGCGAGAATGCCACGCTGCGCATCCGCACTGCGGCGAATGATGGCCGCACCGGCAGCGTCGCCGAAGAGGATGCAGGTGGCGCGGTCCTGCATGTCAACGATGCTCGAGAGTCGTTCGGCACCGACGACGAGGACATTGCGCGCCATGTTGTTGCTGACGTACATGGCGCCCTGAATCGCAGCCCAGACGAAACCACTGCAGGCCGCGGCCACGTCGTACGACGGCACCCAGCGGCAGCCCAGCGCGGCCTGGAGCAGGCACGCGGTGGCGGGCAGCGGATGTTCCGGCGTGATGGTGGCGCAGATGATGAGGTCGACGTCTTCGGCGGTCAGGCCGGCGTCGGCGAGGGCGGCACGACTGGCGGCCGTGGCCAGCGTCAGGGTGGTTTCCCCCTCCGCAGCCAGGCGCCGCTCGTGAATGCCGGTGCGCTGGGTGATCCACTCGTCCGAAGTGTCGACGAGGTTGGTCAGGTCTGCGTTGGAGAGCACCTTGTCCGGCACGATCATGCCCGTGCCGGCGATTTCAACGGGCCAATCGAGCTTCATACCGCGCCCTCGGGCTCATGGTGGAGCTCGCGCGTGATGACCGCGGTCAGGTCCTGGCGGATCTGCTCGCTGGCCACGCGGATGGCGTTGTGAATCGCCCGGCGGTCGCTGCGACCGTGGCAGATGATGACGGTGCCGTTGATGCCGAGGAGCGGTGCGCCGCCGTACTCGGCGAAGTCGTGCCGCTTCCAGATGCGGTCGGTGATGGGCTCGAAGCGCGGGAGCAACTCCTGGCTCTCCTCCTTGATCTCCTGCATGATCGTCTTGAAGAGCCCTTCGGCGAGGCCCTCGGTGAGCTTCAGGATGACGTTGCCGACGAAGCCGTCACAGACGGCGATCTCGCAGGCGCCGCCGAAGATGTCCCGTCCTTCGACGTTGCCGGCAAACTGGATACCGGGATCATTGCGGAGCAGGGCGCCGGCTTCGCGGACAAGTGGGCTGCCCTTGCCCTCTTCCTCGCCGATGGAGACGAGGCCGACGCGTGGGGCGTCCTTGCCGAGGATCATGCGCGAGTAGCAAACGCAAATGCGGGCGTACTCGTACAGATGGTGCGGTTTGGGCGTGGGGTTGGCGCCGACGTCACAGATCAGCACCGGTCCGTGAAACGTCGGCATGACGACGGCGATGCCGGGGCGCGAGACGCCCGCCACCGGACCGATCTTGAGTTGGCAGGCCGCGGCGAAGGCGCCGGTGTTGCCGGCGGAAATGCAGGCGTCGACCTCGCCCTTGGCGGCGTGAACGGCGAGTTGGACGATGCTGGACTTGCGTTTATGGCGCAGCGCCTCGACCGGGGATTCCTGCATGCCGATGACGTCGGGGCAGTTGACGACGTTGACGCGCGGGTCGTCGAGCTCAGCGTTGCGGCATTCCTGACGAACGACGTCCTCGGGGCCGAACAGCAAAATCTCATCCTGTTCGCTGAGGAGGCGCAGACCCTCCTTGGCGCCGAGAATGATCTCTCGGGGCGCGTAATCGCCGCCCATCGCATCCATGCCGATTCGCACGGAGCTGTCTCCTATGACTCCTCTTCACCGATCCGCAACTGGGTGTGTGCGTTGACATACCCACAGTTCCCGCAAGCCGCGTGGGGCAGCTTGGCCTGGCCGCACTGCGGGCAGGCGATCACGTGAGCCGGTCGGAGAGCGAGGTGAGCGCGGCGTGTGCGCTTACGCATCTTGCTCTTTTTGTGGACTGGTAACATCGTTACTCCCGTCACCCAATGGCGACACAAATAGCGCAGGCCCAGCGTCCACCCCCAAGGCGACGCTGCGCCTGTCGTCCAACTCCAGCCCCTCCGAGATTTGTTGAAGCTACGCGGTCAGCCTCCGGCTGTCAAGGAGCAAACCGGGAGCGCGATTCGGCTCCGCTGGCGGCGGCGCGGGGGCGCCGGGGCGCAGGCCCGGCCATTATCGGCGCATGCGCGCCGGGCCGTGTCACGACAGCGATCCGCGGGCGGGCAGCGCGCGAGAACGGCCGACCGGGCGGGTCGGCCGCTGTTGCCGTAAGGTTCACTCGATTGGGCGCTTAGCCGTCCGCGTCGTCGTCGGGGGGCGGGCGCCCCTTCTTGCGCGGCAGGGGTGTTTCGCGGCCTTTGCAGAGCTTGAACTCCCCTACCGGCGCGACCTTGCGATAGCCCAGGTAGAGGATGATGTCGAGCACCTCGGTCAGGGTCGGGAAAGGCTTGTCGTTGACGCGCTTGTACTCGTCGACCGCCTTGAGGAAGTCCAGCTGCTCCTCATTCATGTGCCCTTCTTCGGCCGCCCGGCGATAGTCCGTGCGGCGGCGGCCAGGGCCCCGGCGACGATCGAAGTTCGAACGCCGGTCCATCCCCGAGCGCCGGTCGATGCCGGCGCGCCGGTCGTGCGTTTCGCGGCGGTCTTCCTCGGTAAGGGCCGCTTCATCGGCGCCGTCGGGTGGGCGGCGTACGTCGGGCGTATCGTCGTTCTTCATATCCCCGACTATCGTCGCGCCGAGCCGTCAGGCTGAAGTGGGCGACGGGCTGGTGACCATCACAGCGCAGCACTTGCAGGCGGCGCCGGCCACGCTGGCGGCCTGTTCCGCCCGACCGACGACACCGCTTGATTCAGCGGGCAGCCCCCGGAGCTCAGACTTCGTCCTCTTCCTCGTCGACAAAGTCGTCGTCGTCGTCGTCGTCGTCGAAGTCGTCGTCGAAGTCGTCGTCGAAATCGTCATCGAGATCGTCGTCGTCATCGTCCTCGAAATCGAGATCGTCCTCGTCCTCGTCGTCGTCATCGTAACGCCGGCGACCGTCCGCCAGGGGTCCGAACAAGTCCTGCTCGAGTTCGGAGTCCTCGTCTGCGGACGACGCGACCTCCTCCGGATCGTCCAGCAGGGTGGCGAGGTTGGGGGACCATTCCGGCGCCAGTTCGCGCTCGAGCCCGGCGAAATCCGGCCTTTCGGCCACGCTTTGCCCTCGACTATCACACATCAGCGAGCTCCTTGTTCTGCTGATTCTGCAACCAACGCGCGGCTAAATAAACCTCGCCGGCCCATCCGTCAAGAGCGATTTCGGATCCCAAGCAGGATTCTTGAATTGTGTCGCCCCGCGGCGGTTAATTGGCTGCTGGTCATCGCGTATAATTGCAGCGGGTGAAACCACTAAAGGAAGTCCCATGGCGATTTTTGATCGGTTCTCCAAGCGATTCGAGCGTCGGCAGGAAAAGAAACGCCGTGAGGCCGAGGTCGTCGACCCCGATGCGCCGCCGATTCCCGATGCGCCGGTCGAACAGGCAGAGTCCGGACGGACCGCCGGCCGCAACGATCCGTGCCCCTGCGGGTCAGGGAAGAAGTTCAAGAAGTGTTGCGGCAAGGCATCGTGAGCGATTCCGGTCATAAACCCCCCTGGTACGCCGACGGACTGCGTTTCGCCTGCACGCGCTGCGGCAACTGCTGTAGCGGAGCGCCGGGCTATGTCTGGGTGAGCGATGAGGAAATCGCCCGGATTGCCGCCCGCCTCGACATGACGCCGGCGGAGTTCGAAGAACGCCACGTACGCCGGGCGGGCCGGGGCAAGAGCCTGCTCGAGTGGCCCAACGGGGATTGCGAGTTTCTCGAGCGCTACGACGACGGCACCACCGGCTGCCGGATCCATACTGTTCGGCCCGTGCAGTGCCGCACCTGGCCGTTCTGGAAGTCCAACCTGCGCAGCGCGCGGGCCTGGGAGGCGGCCGCCCGGGGCTGTCCGGGGATCAATCAGGGCACGGTGCGCCGGATCGATGAGATCGGGCAGGCGCTGCGCGATAACGGCAGTCGGCCGCTGTAGGCGTTCAGTGACGACTGTTGACCGGTGCAGCGTCGCTCGATCGCCGGGATAGGCCCCGCAATGCCAGAATCAGCCACCCCCCTACCGCGACCACCAGCGCCACCCACACGAGCCAGGGGCTGGCGGCGAGCCCCGTGACGGCCAAGCCCGCGCTGCGGAACAGCGCCAGCGCGCCGAACAGCGCCGCCGACCCAAGCACGATCCGCCACAAAGGCAGCCGCGGATGAAGCGTGAGCAGCACCAGCGCGCCCACGACGATCATCTCGCGCGACAGCGGGAAAGCGGCGATGCCGAACGTGAGGCTGCGTCCAACGTTGGCCAGCACCCCCCAGTCGATGACGGTGCGCGTGCCCGTCTCGTCGCTGACCAGCGTCTTGGCGCCCGTGCCGGGCCCCATGATCTCCTTGGGCTCTCTCTGCCGTGGCGTCTGGGTGACGACCCAGACGTGCTTCAGGTCCGATACAACCCAGGCATCATGTCCGAGGCGGCGCAATAGCGAGGCCGCCACGATAGCCCGGCCGTCGCAGTCCTCGCGTCCCTGCGCGAAGACCTCGTCCACGGTGGGCACGTAGTCCATGACACCCCACGTTTCCCAGTCGAAGGCATAGGGGACCTGTGCATAGACGATGGCCTCGGCGGCCGATTGCACGGCGTCATCGTCAGCGCCCGGGCCGAGCTGCGCGCGGACTTCGGTTTCGAGCGGGGCCAGGCGCGGGTGTGTCGGGTCGAGGAGCGCGTTAAGATTCGAGAGACGCTGCAGCCACTCGGGGATCAGCCAGAAGCGCGGGAACAGCACCAGCACGCAGACGAGCGCGAACAAGGCGGCTTTCAGTGGCCAGCGGTAACGCCGGGGCCACTGATGGACGCGATGCCAGGCGGTGGTGCGCGTGCGGCTCATCGGACGAGGCGACTCCTCCGGTTGAGAAGCGGACAGCAGCGGGGGCTGCGGCTTGCTACAGGGGGATCATACGCGACCCAGGTCGTCGCGACCTGCGCCGAGGGCCTGGCGCGCGACGCTGGCCGGCAAAAAACCGGGCCGGGCCGACATGGGGCTTGCAATGCCAAACAAAACCCGTACAATGGTGGTTGATTCGCGAATGCGAATGCCACCCGCAACTGGGACCGGCGGGGCCTGCAGGCCAGGGAATTGGACGCCAGGGACGGCGTGAGGCCCGCGTGCGTCACGACCCGCGGTCATGCTGTGCCCGATTGGCCGCGGGGCGTCAGGTACCTGATGGAGGATGACCGTCATGGCCCGCCCCACCCGTTGCCGGGAGCGAATGCTGGAGCCGCAGCTTATTCGCCTCTACCGCGTCTTGCCGCTTTTTTCGCCCGTCGAGCTTTCGGCGCTGGCGGACTACCTGGAGAACGAGCTTGCATCGCGGCTTGGGCCCCCTGAACAAAGCGACGAATCCGCTCGGGGTCGGCGTCGGCGTAATCGGCCTCCCACTCGCGGAGACGGTTCAGGGCCTCGAGACGCAGGCGCGGGTTTTCCACCATGAGCAGCAGCCCCGCGGCGCAGAGCTTGGTGACCCACTGGCCGGCGTTCTTGGCCTCTTCGTACAGCACCTTCATGGGTTCATCGACCTGGAAGTTGATCTGGGGCCGTCGCTTGGCCATGGCGTCTCCCTTCAAGGATATCGACAAATTCTAGGATATCATTGTCTGCGCCACGGCGGCGTTTGCAAGGGGCGCGCCGCACCAAATCCGCCCGGCGGCCCCCGGAAAGCGCCGTGCCCGCTGGCGCGTGCCGGCCGGTTCGAGTAAGATCGAGCTTCGGCCGCTGCGGCGCGATGGTCGCCGCTCGGTAAAAGGAGTTGGAGGGCACTGCTGGCTGCGTGTCACCGGGCCGAACGGAATGTCAAACGCGAACATCCCCGACGATCACTTCCCGCCGGAGTCGCCGCAGAATCCGCGCGCCGCAGCGGGCGAGGCCTCGGGCAACGGCCGGCGCAGCGGCTCGAGCACCGGCGACGAGCCGACGCTGGTCCCCGGCAGCGGCTCGGGGGTGCCGCCGGGCGACGCGGTGCCGCTGGGGCCGGGCATCGAAGGCTATGCGCTCAAGGAAGAGGTCCACCGCGGCGGTCAGGGCATCGTCTATCGCGCGGTGCAACTCGGCACCAAGCGCCAGGTGGCGTTGAAGGTTCTCATCGAGGGGCCGTTTGCGTCCGAAAGCACGCGGCAGCGCTTCGAACGCGAGATCGAACTGGCGGCAGCGCTGCGGCATCCCAACATCGTGACGATCCTCGATTCCGGGCTGACGCTCGGCCGCTACTACTTCGCGATGGAGTTCATCGAGGGTGTCCGGCTCGACCGCTATCTCGCGCGGCACCGGCCGCCCCTCGAGACCACACTGGCGCTGCTCGAGAAGGTCTGCAACGCGGTGAACTTCGCACACCAGCGCGGCGTCATTCACCGTGACCTCAAGCCGGCGAACATCCTGATCGACGAGGAGGGGGAGCCGCACGTTCTCGATTTCGGTCTGGCCAAGCCGGTGCCGCAGACCGCGCGCGGGGATACGACGATTCGCGTGCTGTCGACCAGCGGTCAGCTCATTGGCACCGTGGCGTACATGTCGCCGGAGCAGGCGGCCGGGTCGCAGGACGTTGACGTGCGCAGTGACGTGTACTCGCTGGGGGTGATCTTCTACGAGGTTCTGACGGGGCAGTCGCCCTACCCGGTGGAAGGACCATTGGGCGAAACGCTGACGCGCATCGCCAACGACGAGCCTTTGAACCCGTGCACGCGGCGGGACGTCGCCGCGACGGGGTATCGCATCGACGACGAGCTGGCGACGATCCTGCTCAAGGCGCTCGCCAAGGAGCCCGAGCGGCGGTACCAGAGCGCCGGCGAGCTGGCGCGCGACATCCGGCATCACCTCAACGGCGAGCCGGTGGAAGCCAAGCGGGCCAGCGGCCTGTACGTGCTGCGCAAGACGCTGCGGCGCTACCGTTTTCAGACGATCACGGCGGGCATGATCCTGGTCATGCTTGTGGGCTTCCTGGTCACGTTCGTGGTGCTGTTCACGAGTGAACGCGAAGCGCGGCGCCGCGCCAGCGAGAAAAACGAGGAAGCGCGCGTTGCGATGGAGAAGCAGGAGGAGGCGCTGCAGCAGGCGCGCGACCGCACCGCCGATGCGATCCAGGCGCAGTACCGCCTGCGCCGGGCGCTGGGGCGTGAACACATCCAGCGCGGCGACCTGGCCCTGCAACGCGACGAACTGGCCGACGCGCTCGACAGCTACTGGGAAGCCCAGATGGTGTCGACCGGGCCGGCACCGGTGTGGGCCCTGCGGCGGTTCTACCTGCAGACCGCGAACAGCGGGGCCATGCTGCTGACCATCTCGGCCCAGGGGCAGGCCGCGGTGTCGCCCAACGGGCGCCTGGTCGCGGTGTGTCCGACGCCGGAGAGCATCTGGCTGCGCAGCCTGCCCGCGGGGGGCAACGAATGGTGGATTCCCGCGCCAGGGCCGGTGGCGACGCTCGCAGTGAGCGACGCAGGTGCCGTGGCGGCGGCGGGCGAGGGGTGGGCGCGGGCCTGGCCGGCCGGAGCGCTGCAGGCCGCCGCGAGCGCCCCGCTGCCGGTGCCGTCGGCGGCGGTGGCGGTGTGGCCGATAGACAACGGGCAGGGCCTGCTGATGCGCGTGGGCACGATCGTACACGCGTTCGGCGAGGCATATGCGACGCGCGAGGTGGTGCGGCTCGAGGGCCGGCCGACCGGGCGCGGGCGCTATGACGAGCGGCTCGGAATCCTGGCCATGCCGACGACGGTCGGGGTCGAGCTGGTGCGCGTGGGCGCGGCTGGGCTGCAGCACGAGGTCGCCTGGCGCTCCGGCGACGCGGCGGTGCGGGCGGTCGATTTCTCGGGCAATGCGCTGGCCGCGCTGGCAGATGCGGTCTACGTGTGTGAAGACATCGGCAGCGGCGCGTGGGCGCAGTTCGCGACGCCGCCGGACGGTGAGGCCGCCACGACGTGGCACGTGCTCGACGTGGACCTGACGCATGATGCGGCGGTGTTCGCGTCGCACGAGGGGCGGATCGGCATTGTCGGCGGCGGGCAGGAGCGCGGCACGTGGTCGTTCCAGGGGGCCCCATTGGCGGAGGCCTTTCTCTCGATCGAGCAGCGGGCGATCGTGACAGTCGGGCCGCACGGAACGGTGATGCGCTGGGTGCATCCGGCGCGCGTGGAGCAGCGACGGGCACTGGTACGCATGTCGCCGGCGACCTGGGCGACGGCGGCCGACGGGTCGAGCGTGCTGTTCGCCATGCCGCGCGGGCAGGTGGCGGTGTACGAGCCCGAGCGGTCGGCGCGGCCGCGAACGATCCTGCCGCAACGTCTATTCACCGGACTGGCGGGCTTTGGCGACGAGGAGGGGACGTCCCTCGCGATCAATGACGACGGCAGCCGCGCGGTCGTGCGTGACCGACAGGTACTGCGTTTCTTCGACATGAAGAACCAGCGCAACTTCGTCTTGCCGTGGCGACGAGCGTCGGCGGAGATCCCCGGGCAGATCGCGTTATGCGGTGACGGGACGCTGCTCGCGGTGCTGTCCCGGACGCCGATGGCCGAGAAGCAACAGATCTCCTTCGTCCATTGGCCGCTCGACACGGAGACCGCGGGGGCAAGTGCGGACGATGCGCCGCCGCCGTTCGACTTCGTCGGCGCGCGGCTGCGCGACATGCTGTTCGTGCCGCGCACGCGCGAGTTGCTCGTGGCGCGGTCGAACGGGCAGCTATTCGTGCTGGCCCCCGATGAAGCGGTCCGACCGCCGGCGGTGGCGACGGGTCGTCCGGCAGAGGGGACGCTGGAACCCGTGCTGGTGCTGGATTCGCCACCGACACGGCTCGCATGCAATCGCACCGGCGAGTATGTGGCGGTTGCGTGCGAGGACAACGTCGTGCGGCTGGTCTTCCTGCCGCGGGGGGAAGTGCGCCATCGGATCCCCGTCGGCATCGTGCGCGACGAGCCGGCGCGGCAGCCGCCGGGGCCACGGCTGCGGCGGCCGCGACGGCCGCAGGTCTCGGCCCTGGCGTTCAACCCGCGCGACGATGTATTGATGATCCGCACGACCGACGGGTTGTTGCGCCTGTGCGATCCGGCAACTGGTGAGCACATCACGGAGTGGCCGCTGGGCACGAGTGCGCCGCGGCCGATGGCGACGTGGGTCGGCGAGCGCGATGCCATGCTGCTCGAGTACGACGGCATGGTGTACGAGCATCGCTATGAGCGGGCCGACGCGCTGATTCAGCAGGATCGCGCGTACGCGATCGCACGCCAGATTGCCAAGCACGCCGCGCTGGGCGAGCGGCCGGCGGCCTGGGACCTGGTGGCCGACCTGGCGCAAGCGGATGCCCAGGCGGCGCAGAGTGTGCGAATCGACCTGCTGGATGCAACCCTGCGCGAGCCGGCGGTCGACGTGCCGGCGGGCTGGATCGAGGCGACGCTGCGGGAAGACGTCGCGCCGCTCACGCTGATCCAGTTGGCCCACGCGGCCTATGACGGCGAGCGCTTCGACCTGGCGCACCGCTGGTTCCGGCGTGGCCGGACGATGCTCGAAGTGCCGCTGGACCCGATCACGTTGCAGCGGCTCGGCGCGTGTGAGTACCTGGCCGGCGAGTACACGGAGGCCGCGGCGATCTTCTCACGGGTGCTGGATGCGCCGGACCTGAGCCCGACGGCGACGCCGACGGTCGTGCTGCAGTACGTGGCGGCACTGGTGATGGACGGCCGTGCCGAGGAAGCCCGCGCCGCGGCGCGCGAGGTGGTGCGGCCGGAGATGCTGGCGCGGAGCGGCGACGTGGTGGCGATGGTCAGCGCGGACCTGATCTCGCGGGTGCTGACGGGGCTCGAGGACGAGAGCGTTTCGGAGGTCGCGGTCAGCAACCTGCTCACCGGAATCAACGTCGAGCGGCGCGTGCTGTACCTGGATGATGGGCAGTTCTTCGCGGGCGAGCTGGCGCTGTTGCGGGGGGATCACGAGCAGGCCGCGCTGCAATACCAGCGCTGCATCGACCTGTCGGCGGACACGTGGCCGGCCAACTGGGCGCGCCATCGCCTGGCACAACTCGCGAACGACAAGGCTCTGATAAGTGAGGACGGCTGATGAATGTACTGGTGATCGGTTCCGGTGGCCGCGAGCACGCCCTGTGTCACGCGATTGCGCAATCGTCACGACTCACTCGATTGTTCGCATTGCCCGGCAACCCCGGGACCGAGGCGCTGGCGACGAACGTGCCGGGCGATCCGTGTGACATCGACCACGTGGTCTCGGTGGTGCGCCAGGAATCGATCGAGCTGACCGTCATCGGGCCGGAGGATCCCCTTGCCGCGGGCCTGGCCGATGCACTGACGGCGGCCGGGTGCCGCGTGTTCGGGCCGAACAAGGCGGCGGCCCAACTCGAGGCGGACAAGGCCTTCGCCAAGCAGCTCATGCGGCAATACGCGGTACCGACGGCGGATTCACGCACGTTCACGGACTTCAAGTCGGCACGCGAGTACATCGCGACCCGCGATGAGCCCGTGGTGGTGAAGGCGGCGGGCCTGGCCCGCGGCAAGGGTGCCATCGTGTGCGATGACCCAGCCGACGCGATCCTCGCCGCCGAGAAGATGCTCGTCAAAGATGCCTTCGGCGCGGCGGGGCGCGCGATCGTGGTCGAGGAGCGCCTGCTCGGACCGGAGGCGTCGCTGCTGGCGATCGTCGACGGGCACACGTCCTACCTGCTCGAGGCGGCGCAGGATCACAAGCGGCTGCGGAATGACGACCAGGGGCCGAACACCGGCGGCATGGGGGCGTTCTCGCCGTCGCCACTGGTCGACGAGCAGGTGATCAAACTGGTCGAGTCGCAGATCCTGGTGCCGACGCTCGATGCCCTGGTGCACGAGGGCATTCACTACCGCGGCGTGCTGTACATCGGCCTGATGCTGACGACCGCGGGGCCGAAGGTGCTGGAGTTCAACTGCCGGTTCGGCGATCCGGAGGCGCAGGTGATCCTGCCGCGGCTGCGAAGCGATCTGCTGGAACTGCTCGATGCGACTGCGGCCGGCCGGCTGGAGGAAGCAGAGGTGGCCTGGGACCCGCGGCACGCGTTGTGCGTCGTGATGGCGTCGGAGGGCTACCCGGAAGCGTACCCCAAGGGCCGGCCGATCCATGGCATCCCCGCGCCGGCCGACGATGCGATCGTGTTCCACGCGGGCACCACGCGCGCGGCCGGGCAGGTCGTGACGGCGGGCGGCCGCGTGCTGGGGGTGACGGCCTTGGGGGCGACGCTCGCCGACGCGCGAACGCGGGCGTACGATATCGTGCAGCGGATCGAGTTTGCGGGGGCGCAGTATCGTACGGACCTGGGGCTGTCGCGGTCGCCGGGCCGCGATTGACGCCAGGCGTCGGAAAGCGGGTGTGCGCATGCATTTTGTCGGCGATATCCACATCTACGTCAGTGACTTTGACGATGCGCTGCGCTTCTGGGCGGAGGGCCTGCAGCTCAAGGTCAGCGAGAAGGAAGTCAGCGCGAATTCGGCCTACGCCCGGCTGGACTTCGCCGAGGGCGGGTCGTCGATCCGCCTGATGGGGCCGGTCGAGCCGTGGGATCCGGAGATGCGCCCACCGATCGGCGTCTATCCCACGGTGCTGTTCGACATCACGACGACCGATTTCGACACTGCGCTGCTGCGGCTGATGGACAATGGCGGGCAGCAGCTTAGCGAGATCGAGACGTACGAGGGGCTGCGCTCGGTGACGCTGGCCGACCCGGACGGCAACCTGTTCGAGCTGCTCGAGATCCACGACGACGTGGAGTGACCGGTGGACGCGCGGCAAGGCGCCGCGCGTTGGTCAGGCGGCGCGGCTTCCGCTACATTGTCGTTCTGGCTGCTGGATCGTGCAGGCCCGCGCAGGTGAGGCGAGACGTGGCGCAGGTGAAAGTCTTGATTGTTCGCTCGGCGGGGACGAATTGCGACCTGGAGACGCAGCATGCGTGGGAGCTCGCGGGGGCGGCGGTCGAGCGCGTGCACATCCGCCGCCTGATCGAAGCGCCCGCGGCGCTCGACGAGTTCCAGATCCTGACGATCCCCGGGGGCTTCAGCTATGGCGACGACATTGCCGCCGGGCGGATTCTGGCGGCGCAGGTCCGGCGGCACCTGCTGGAGCAGGTGCGACGATTCGTCGAAGCGGAGAAGCTGGCGCTGGGGATTTGCAACGGCTTCCAGGTGCTGGTGCAGGCCGGGCTGTTGCCGTGGCGACTGCATGCGCCCGAGCCGCGGCGGTGCACCATCGCGGCGAACGAACCGCCGGGGTTTCAGGACCGTTGGGTGTATCTGCGGGCAGAGACGGACCAGTGCGTTTTTCTGAGAGCGGGTGAGATCTACGAGATGCCGATCGCGCACGGCGAGGGGCGTGTCGCGTTCACCGAGCCGGCCGACCTGGACAAAGTCCTGCAACAGCGGCAGCAGGCGTTGACCTATGCGGCCGGGCGGAATGGCGAGGGGAACCTGCACGGCGCGCCGTACAACCCGAACGGCAGTGCGGCGGATATCGCGGGGTTGTGCGATGAATCGGGGCGGATCCTGGGCCTGATGCCGCATCCGGAGCGGTTCGTACGCTGGCAGCAGCACCCGTGCTGGACCTCGCTGCCGGCACGTGCGGCGGGAGACGGGCTGGCGCTGTTTCGGCGGGCGGTGGGGTACTTCACGTAGCCGGCGATGTCTCGCGTGGCGGCAGCGCGGCGGGCGGTGCGCAGCACGCGGGGAACGGGTGCGCGGTCACGCACCGCCACCCGCTCCCGGTCGTGCGTCTGCGTTGCGGAAGGCCTGTCAACTGCGGCGGCGCATCGCACCCATGGCCAGGCCACCAAGCAGCAGCGCCAGCGAGGCCGGCTCGGGGACCGGGGCGCTGAGGCCGAAGTTGGCGAAGTTCGACGTGCGGTTGACACTCAGGTAGGCGAGGTCGGTGTTGCTTTCGAGCCACACGCCGACGTTCGGGTTGCCACCCGAGACCGAATTGCCGTCAATCGTGTACTGGCCCAGGGTGCCGTTCCATTCCCAACCCGGCATGTTGTTCAGCAGAATGGTGCCGCCGGCGCCAGTGCCGGTGCCCGTCACGGCGAAGGGCTCATCGAGCCACGGCGTCGTGATCAGCCCGCCGGCGGCGTCGTAGGCGTTGAGCACGAACGTTTCGTTCTGGGTCGAGCCGCCGTCGACATCACCGAAGTAGAAGTACGTCCCCGCAGGCAGCAGGCCCGCGGCCAGCGGCGTGAAATCGTACTCGGTCAGGCCGGCCGCCGAGCTGTTTCCCGAGGGCACGGGGCCCTGCGCGGTGAAGGTGCCGTGCCAGGGCGCCAGGGCCGGCGCCGTCCAGGTGCCGTCAAAGCCCGCCGGCGTGATGTTCGACAGGTTCGCTGCCTGTCGCGCGGGCGCGCCGGGATTCGGCGCCGGGATCGCGAGATTGGGGCCGGCGCCGGTCAATGGTGCCGCAGTCGCGGCCGCTGCCAGTGACAGCGCCGCCAGGACGCCCGCTGCGCGCATGCGTGCTCTTTGCGTGTGATGGATCATGGACACTCCTCCTCTTGATTCGATCCTCTCCCCGAGACGTTGCAGGGTCACACTACCGTAGCGTGACACGACAAGCAATAGACGTTCGGTAGTGTTTCTTGACAGCGCGGCTCTCGTTTTCTGGGCGCAAGAAACAAGAGAAGAGTATCCGTAACGAAGACACTATACTTGTCTTCAAGGGTCGCAGGTGTCACGCCCGGGCGAAGGTCCGCGGGACGGCTCCCCTACCGCTGCCCGCCGCTCCAGGTCGTGGCGCAGCCGTCATAGGTGCGGACGGCGGCCGGGGGCGGTTCGTGCGGGGCGTCTGCGGCCACGTCGCGTGCGGCAACGAGCGCGTCCCAGTGCGCTTCGTTGAAGATGCAGCCGGGGTCGCCGGCGTGCACCGCGCCGAAATAGCTGTCGGCGCGGGCACGGCAGCCGCCGCAATAGTGGCGGAAACGACACACACCGCAATGGTGGGTCAGTCCCTCACGATCGCAGAAGACATCCCAGAACGGATTGTCGCGGAAGATGTCGCGGAAGCGCCGCTCGCGAATGTTGCCGAGCACGCGCTGCGGCATGTAGACGCAGGGGGTGATGTCGCCGGCGGGCTCGATACATACATAGGTGCGCCCGGCGCCGCAGCCACCGAGGTACTTCGCGACGACACGTGCCTTCCACCCCGCGCCGGAGCCGGCATGGGAGCAGGCCTGGCGCCCGTCGACGCCGGCGTGTGACAGACAGACACGGCCGAGCTGCGGCGCGGTCGACAGCACGCCGATCCTGCCCGACTGCATCCACTCGTTGAGCGTCTCGAGCAGCCACTGGCGCTGGCGCGGGGTGATGTCGCCCGCGACCATGTCGGTGCCGCGGCCGACGGGGATGAAGTTGAAATGCGCGAAGCAGCCGGCACCGATGTCGACGGCAAACTGGAGCATGTCGGTGACTTCGTCGATGTTGCCGCGATGGACGCACATGGCGATGCCGAGGCGCAGGCCCTCCTGGGCGACAACGGTCTTCATGCCCGCGACGGTGCGCTGCCACATGCCGGGCTGCCCGCGAAAGGCGTCGTGCCTGGCAGGCTGGATCGAGTCGAGCGAAATCTCGACATAGCGCACGCCCGCATCGGCGAGGTCGGCCGCCAGGCGCGGCGTCATCGTCGTGCCGTTGGTGGCGACGCTCATGTGCATACCGTGGTCGCGGCAGCGCCGGGCCACCGGGAGCAGGTCGCGGCTGATGGTCGGTTCCCCGCCGGCGAAGGCCACCATGGCGACGTACTCGGCGGCCATCTGGTCGACGAGGTCGAATTTCTCGTCCCGCGTGAGCTCGTCCCGGGCGGCGTGGGCCCCGCTGCTCTGGTAGCAGTGCGCGCAGCGCAGATTGCAGCGGTTGGTGAAGTTCCACACGGCGAACAGCGGCGCAGAGAAGCGCTGCGGTACGCGCAGGCCGAATTCGCCGACGCTGCGGGCCGTGGCGACCAGGCCGCGGACGGTGCTGCGGTGCTCGCTGACGCGCTGGCGGAAGACTTCGCGCGGCGTCTGGCCGCGCAAGCGGTCAATCAGCTTGTGGACCGGCCAGTGCGCCATGCGCCGGCCGAGCGATGCGCGCGGGTTGCCGTAGCTCGCCAGCACGTCTTCGATGATCGTGCCGCCGTGACGGCGCGGGCGGGCGAGCCAGCGCAGCAGGCGGCGGACGACGTCACGGTCGAGCCAGTCCTCGAGCCAGTGATGGAAGTCCAGGTCGGCGACGTGCGGGTGGGAGGCGCCGTCACCATTGTTGCCTGGTCGTTGGTTGCGCACTGCCACGTATACCCCTTCGACACGCTCAAGCGGCTGCCCGGGAGATCCTGTAGAGACTATACGCCGAGCGGGGCGCGGATGCGAGGGTCACTTGGCACGCGGCGCGGCGCGTTTCTGACCGCGATGCGAATCGAGATGCAGGCGCGGGTTGTCGGGCCAGCCGGTGAGGTGCAGCTTGCTGCGACCCTCGAGCAGGTCGATCAGCCGGTGGCCGACGAACTCGGCGCGCCAGCCCGTGAGCAGTGCCGGCTGTTCCTCGAGGCGGCCGGCATGGTAATCGAGCAGCTCGCGGACACGTTGTGCGCTGCCGAGCAGGTTCCAGCTCAGGCGTTCATCACAGCAGATGGCCTGCAGCACCGCCGAGAGCAGATCGAGCAGCGATTTGGTCATCGGCGAGTCGTCGCGGCGAATCGTCGGGGCCGGCCACTGTTCCTTGGGGATCTTGCTGGTTTCGGCGATGATCTTGACCAGCTCGTTGACGACGCGGCGATTCTTGGCCTGGGGAAAGCCGCGCAGCACCTCCAGCTCGCGCGGCTTGGTCGGCCGGCGGCGCGCGATCTCGACAAGGACATCGTCGCGCATCATGGCGCGGATGGGTCGGTTGCGTTCGGCGGCCCACTGCTCGCGCCACTCGACCAGGCGTTCGAGCACGAGCAGGCCGAGGCCGTCGAGCTTCTTGCTGCCCTTGAGGCGCTGGGCGCGCTCCTCGGGCGGGGCGTGGTAAAAGACCGGGTCCTCGAACTTCTCGAACTCCTCGCGGGCCCAGCCGCTGCGGCCGCTCTTGTCGATCTCCTTGACCAGCCGCTGGTAGATCGCGGGGAGATAGAGGACATCCTCGGTCGCGTAGCGGATCTGCTCGGGTGTCAGCGGGCGGCGCAGCCAGTCGGTGAGCGTCTGCCCCTTGGAGATGCGCTTGTGCACCATGCACTCGGCGAGGCGAACCAGGCTGAGCGGGTAACCGTAGCCGACGAAGCCGGCGGCGATCTGCACGTCGAAGATATTGCGCGGCACCTCCCCCGTCATGCGGAGGCAGACTTCAAAGTCCTCCTTGCCGGCGTGGACGACGGTGACGACCTGCGGATCGACGACCAGGTCCCAGAAGGGGCTGACGTCGAGGTCGGCGGTCGGGTCGACCAGCACCACGTCCTGGTTGGTGTTGACCTGGATCAGGCAGAGGGCGGCATCGTAGGTGTCGTCTCGGATGAATTCGGTGTCAAACGCGAAGAAGCCAGCCTGGCGCCACACCTGGCAGTGGGCGTCGAGGGCCTCCTGATCCTGGACGATGGTCGGCTGCTTCATCCTCGACTCGAGTCGACAGGGCTCGCGATCAGCACACCGGCTTGCCGTGCGGCAACCGACGAAAGGCGCATCAAACGGCGTGAAACTGTAGTTACACCGAAAGCGGGCCCGTGTCCAGTCGGGCCCGGCCAACACAGAAACGGCCCGGAACGCCCACGGCTGCTGCCCGCGTCCGGACCGGTCGTGTCGGTACGAATCGGTGTTGCCCACCGGCAGCGCAGCGCCGGGGTCAAACCCGACGGCTGCGCCGCCTGTCCGACCAACACCATATCGGGCTCAACGCCGAGGGGGCGGATTCGCCGGTCGGACGTCCGTGTCCCGTCCCGTGAATCGGTGGTGAGGCCTGGGCCTCGCGCACCCTCGGTCGTCAAGTTGCACGCGCCCTCCCTGGCACGCCATTGGGGTTATCGGCGGCGCCGCGGGAGGACCTTAATCAACACACAGGGGCGCCCACGAAGGCGCGGATGCTGCGCTGCAGAAAGCCCCGGCGCCGCAGCGGAGAGGCGCGGCGCCGGGGCTGGTTCTGGCTGGTCGCGACGGTCGGAACTACGCCTCGCCGACCTCGAGCCGGACGAAGCGATTGACCGTAAGATTCGCGTCGGCTTCCTTGAGGACCTGGCCGACGGTCTTCTTGTCGTCCTTCACGAACGGCTGCTCGAGCAGGACGATCTCGGAGTACCACTTGTTGATCTTGCCGTCGACGATCTTGTCGACGATGTTGGCAGGCTTGCCCTGTACCTGCTCGGACGCGATCTTGCGCTCGGCCTCGACGAGCTGCGGGTCGACCTCCTCACGGCGGGCGCAGCTCGGCCGCATGGCCACGACGTGCATGCAGATGTCGTTGGCGAGCTCCTCGGGGCAGGCGCCACTGAATTCGACCAGCACGCCCTTGCGGTTGTCGTGGTGCAGGTAGCGGGCGAAGTGGCCGCTGGCGACGCCGATGCGCCCCAGCTTGATGTTCTCGCGAATCCGGTTGATGACCTCGCCCAGGAAGTCGCCGATCTTGGTGGACGGACTGTCCGGCAGCGGCTGGTCGAGGATGGCTTCGGGGGTTGGCTCGTCCAGGCTCGTGGCGGCGTAAGCCGCCGCCTCCCCCAGCTTGAGGAAGTCTTCGGTGCCGGAGACCGGCTCGGTTTCGCAGAGGGTCTCGACCATGGCCGCCCGGCCCTTGGCCTGGTCATGGTAGAAGTTGATGCGTCCCTCGGCGGTGGCGCGGCCGGCACGCTTGCTGGCCTGGGCGAGGCCCTTCTTGCGCAGCGCATCGATCGCGGCGTTCATGTCACCGTTGTTCTCTTCGAGTGCGTTCTTGCACTCCATCATGGGCAACCCGGTCTTTTCGCGGAGCTCCTTGACCATCGCGGCCGAAATCGCCATCGCTGGACTCCTCAGGCTAAACAGGCTCAGTTGAATGCAGACTTCGAACAGGACGGGCGGTGGGCCCGCCGACGACCTTCACCGCCGACACAGCGCCGCCCCCAGGACTTTGTACAAGGTTCACCGACAACCCGGTCCGACGGGCGCCGTCACGCGCGACGACGCCCGAGCACCCAGCCCCGCGGGTCTTACGACGACGGCTCCTCGCCGCTCGACTCGTCCGAGCCGCTGGCAGGCACGCTGACCGTCTCCGGCGCCGGATTCTCCGGGGCGACGGATTCGGCCGGCGCGCTGGCGGGCGGCGGCGCGGGTGCAGGCGGCGCCTCCCCTTCCGGAATGCGGCGCCGCGGACGCCGCGGGCCGGTCCCCGGCGCTTCGCCGGCTTCGCCACGGTCCGGCGTCACGGGTCGGCCCTTCAGCCCTTCCTGTGCGGCACGGGCCAGTTCGCGCATGATCAGGTCGATGCCGCGCATGGCGTCGTCGTTGCCAGGGATCGGCACGTCGACCATGTCCGGATCGGCGTCGGTATCCAGCAGGCAGATGGTCGGGATCTTCAGCGCCCGCGCCTCGCGCAGCGCGTTCGACTCCTTGCTCACGTCGATGGCGACCAGCACGCCGGGCAGGCGCGCCATGTTGCGAATACCGCCCAGGTTGCGGCGGATCTTCTGCAGCTCGCGGGCGAGCATCGACTTCATTTTCTTGGAATAGCCGGTTTCCCACTCGGGGCTGTCGACGAGCGCCTCGAGTTCTTCGAGACGCTGGAGCCGTGAGCGGATCGTGCGAAAGTTCGTGAGCGTGCCACCCAGCCAGCGCTCGGACACGTAGTGCATCTTGCATTCGGTCGCGTGGCGCTCGACGATGTCGCGCGCCTGGCGCTTGGTGCCGACGAAGAGGACATCGTCACCTTTGGACACGACGCGCGCGATGTACTTCTGCGCCCGCAGCAGCCCGCGCAGCGTTTCGCGAATATCGATGATGTGGATCTGATTACGTTTGCCGTAGATGTACGGCTCCATCTTGGGGTTCCACCGCGCACAGCGATGGCCGAAGTGGATGCCGGCATCCAGCATCTCGCGAACGAGGGAATCAGCCAAACGGCACCTCCTGCAATACAGTACGCGACACCCGCCGCGCAGCCCCTCGGGCGACCCCCGGGGCTTGCCTGTCGAATCTCCCGGCCGATCCACCATGGACCGGCAACGGCTGCGGACGCCCTTTCCGCAGAACAGTTATCCTACCATTTCGGCAAGCCGAGCGTCAAGCGCCCGGAAACCCGACGAGCGGGCCGGCGGCGCAACCGCTACCGGCGGCCGCCGCGCGGGCCGATATTCGGACGTAGGGCCGCGGCCCGGACGTGGCCGGTCGGTAGGGTAGCGGGCCGGCCGAGGCCGCTCTCAAACCCGCCCCGCCGTCGTTCCGATAGCAGGGGTAGATGGATCCTGATCCGCTCGCGCAACCACTGCGCGGGCGGGTGTGATGTATGGTCAGGTGAGCATGGGCGACGTACTCGACCAGAGCGAAATTGACGCGTTGCTGGCGTCGGTCGGTGAGACCGAGGAGGACGAAGGTCCCGCGGCACAGCAATCGACCATGGCGGTGGCCGAGCCGCAGCCGGCGACCTACCAGCCGCGCAGCGATGTCAGCACGTACGACTTCAAGCGGCCGGAGCGCGTCAGCAAGGATCACATCCGCGCCCTGGGCTCCATCCACGACGGGTTTGCCCGCAATTTCGGCGCGACGCTTTCGGGTTTTCTGCGCACGATTATCGAGGTGCGTGTCGTGGGCGTCGAGCAGCTGACGTACAGCGAGTTCATCCACTCGCTGCCGAATCCGACCTGCTTCGTCATCGTCCAGGCGCCGCCGCTCGAAGGCCAGATGTGCATCGAGGTCAGTCCGCTGATCGTCTATCCGATCATCGACCGGCTGCTGGGCGGCAGCAAGTCCGACATGTTCATCCCGCAACGGCCGCTGACGGCGATCGAGTGGCGGCTGATGCGCCGGCTCATCGACCGCGCGCTGACGCACCTGTCCGAGGTTTGGCGGAACCTCGTCGAGGCGAAGTTCGAGATCGTCGAGACCGAGAGCAACCCGCAGCTGGTGCACATCGTCGCGCCGACCGAGGTGGTGGTCTTCATCACGTTCGAGATCAAGATGAGCCAGTGCGCCGGCACGATGAGCATCTGCATCCCGTTCAATACCATCGAGACGGTGCTCAGCAAGCTCACCACGCAGTCGTGGTTCGGCTACCGCGCCAAGGGCGCCACCGACGTCGAGCGGCAGCGCATCCACCGCAACCTCGTCAACTCCAAGGTCGACCTCACCGCGTTCCTCGGCCAGACCCGCATCAAGCTCGACGAGCTGCGCAACCTGCGCCCCGGCGACATCCTGCAACTCGACAAGCCCAGCACCGGCGAGATGATTCTCCAGATCGAGGGCCGCAACAAGTTCGCCGGCGTACCGGGCCAGCTCCGCGGCCGCCGGGCCATCCGCCTCACGCGCCCCGCCGCCATCGACGAGTCACTGTAACCGCGGCACGCGCGCTCGCCGGTCCACGGTTCCACGCCACGCGTCCGCCTCAGACTTTCGCATCGAGCCAGTTCGGACCGGCAGCGACGTCGACCTTCAGCGGAACACGGAGCTCCATCGCCCCGCTCATCTCCTCCCGGATGGCGTCCGTCAGCCGTGGCACGTCGTCCGCCGGCGCCTCGCAAACCAGCTCGTCGTGCACCTGCAGCAGGAGGCGCAGCGGCAGCTCCTCGCGCGTGATCCGCGCGTGCAGCCGGATCATGGCGATCTTGATCAGGTCGGCCGCCGAGCCCTGCACGACCGTGTTCACCGCGAAGCGTTCGGCCTGGGCGCGGCGGGTCGCGTTGCGCGAGTTGATGTGCTCGATCGGGCGGCGTCGACCGAGGATCGTGCGGACGAAGCCGTCGCGGCGCGCGGCGTCGAGGCAGGCGTCGATGAAGCCGCGAATCCTGGGATAGCGGGCGAAGTAGGCGTCGATGAACGCCTGGGCCTCGGTGCGGTTCATGCCGGTGGCCTGCGACAGGCCGAACGCGGTCTGGCCGTAGATGATGCCGAAATTGACAGCCTTGGCCCGGCTCCGCATCTCGCGCGTGACCTCGTCCAGCGGCACGTCGTTGACCTGGGCCGCGACGAAGGCATGAATGTCCTGGTCGTCGACGAAGGCCTGCGTGAGCGCCTCGTCCTCGCAGAAATGGGCCAGCATGCGCAACTCGATCTGCGAATAGTCCGCCACGATCAGCCGCTGTTCGTCGCTGCGCGGCACGAAGGCGCGGCGAATCTGCCGGCCGGCCTCGGTCCGCACGGGGATGTTCTGCAGGTTGGGCTCGCTGCTCGACAGCCGGCCGGTGACGGTGCCCGTCTGGTGGTAGCTGGTGTGGATGCGGCCGGTGCGGCGGCTGCGGACCTTGGGCAGCGCGTCGACATAGGTGCCGCGGAGCTTCTGGATCTCGCGATACTCCAGCAGCAGGTCGAAGATTGCGTGGCCGGTCTCGGCCTTGAGCACGGTCAACGTGTCGGCGTCGGTCGAGCGCGTCGTCTTGGTCTTGCGCACGACCCGGAACTGCATTCTGTCGAACAGCACCTCGGAAAGCTGCTTGGGCGAATCCAGGTTGAACGCAGCGCCGACCAGGGCGTGGATCTCGTCCGCGATCCGCTCCACCCGCTTGGCCATCTGCTCGCTGAGCTGTTGCAGGAAGCCGGCTTCCAGCGCGATGCCGTGGTGCTCCATGTCGGTGAGCACCGAAACCAACGGCATCTCGACGTCGTGGAACAGCCGCTCGACCCCGGCCGTTGCCAGTTGCGGCTCGTAGTAGCGGGCCAGCCGCCAGGTATAGTCGGCGTCTTCCGCGGCGTACTCGGCGACGGTGTCGAGCGGCACCTGGTCGATCTGGATCTGCTGCCGGCCTTTGCCGATCAGCTCGGTAATCGGGATCATGCGGTGGCCGAACGCCGCCTCGACCAGCCGGTCCAGTCCATACGCCCCCCGCCCTGGCTCGACGACGAACGCCGCGATCATGGTGTCGAACAGTGGCCCGGCCACCGGCAGGCCGGCATTGCGCAGGACGTTGAGGTCGTACTTGAGGTGCTGGCCAATCTTGCGCTTGCCTGCGTCGGCCAGGATCGGCCCGATATGTTGCTGCACGTCGGACAGGGACAGCGACTGCCCCATCATGCTGCGGACCGGCACGTAATACCCGCGCCCTACCTCCCACGAGAAGCACAGCCCCACCAATTCGCTGTCGATCGGGCTGAGCCCCGTGGTCTCGGTATCGAGCGCGAACGCATCCTGCTGCGCAAGCTCGCCGGCGAGACGCACGAGGGTCTCCGCCGTGTTGATCAGCTGGTAGTCGCCGCCGTCGGGCTCGCGGAGTTCGGCGGCAAGGCGACCGGCGTCGCCGGTGGCGTGCGGAACGGGGGCTGATGCGGCCGGAGCGGGGCTACTGGACGGGTTGCCGGGGGGCGTGTTTGCCGGGCTGCCCGTGCCGTCGCCGCCAGCGTCGTTCGGGAGCTGCTCGGGCAGGCGCCGGAAGCCCAGCTCCGCGAAGATGGGCTGTACACGGCCCCAGGTGAAGCGCCCCACTGCCGCCGTGTCGAGATGGAATTCGACCGGCACGTCGTCCTGGAGGGTGACCAGCTTGCGTGTGAGCTCGATCTGCGGTGCGAACGCCTTGACGTTCTCGCGCTGTTTGGGTGTCAGCTCGTCGACGTGGGCCACGATTTCGTCGAGCGAGCCGTACTTCTGCAGCAGCTTGGCTGCGGTCTTGGGGCCGATGCCCGGCACGCCCGGCACGTTGTCGACGGTGTCGCCGGTGAGGACCTGGGCGTCGATGGCCTGTGCGGGCGTCCAGCCCTTCTTGTCCGGCAGGTTGTCGCCGGTGATGAGCTCGTCCTTCATCGGGTCGTACAGGGCGACGTGCGGGCCGAGCAACTGCTCGAGGTCCTTGTCGCGGCTGACGAGGAAGACGTCGAGGTCGGGCCCGGCCAGTTGCCGGACGAGCGTGGCGGCGATGTCGTCGGCCTCGTAGCCCTCCAGCCGCAACATCGGCACGCCCGCCGCGTCGAGGATCGCGATGATGCGCTGCTCCTGCGGCAGGAGGTCTTCGGGCGGGGCCTCGCGCTGGGCCTTGTAGTCGGGGAATAGCTGCTTGCGGTGCAGCTTGCGCTCGTCGGCATCGAGGGTGACGGCGAGGTAGTCGGGCTGCCGATCGCGCAGCAGGTTGAGCAGCATCTGCGAGAACACGTAGGTCGCCCGTGTCGGCTCGCCGCTGGGCGCGGTGAAATCCGGCATGCGGGCGAAGTACGCGCGGTAGATCTGCGAATGGCCGTCGATGATGTAGAGCGACTTCGCCATGCGTACATCGTACGGCGGCGCGACCGGCGTGGCGAGATGCGCGGCGGCGGCGTTCCCCCGACCGCCGCCGATCGGTTACAATCCGCGCTCGAGCGAGTGTGGAACGTCTCACGGCACAACCCAGCGGAGGACCGCATGATCGGCATCATCGGCGGCACCGGCCTCGGCGAGGCCCTGTTCGGCGAGGCCGCCGGCACGGAGCACACGATCGACACGCCCTTCGGCCGGCCGAGCGGTCGCATTCGCGTGGTCGAATGGCACGGAGTCGAGGTAGCGCTGCTCGCGCGGCACGGCGAGGGGCACGTGTTCAACCCCTCGCAGGTCCCCTACCGCGCCAACATCTTCGCGCTGAAGTCGCTGGGCGTGACGCACGTCATTGCCAGCGGCGCGGTCGGCTCACTGCGCGAGCACATCCGGCCGCGTGACCTCGTAATCGTCGACCAGGTAATCGACAAGACCTGGCGGCGGACGCCCACGTTCTTCGATGACGGCCTGGCCGTGCACGTCGAGATGGCCGAGCCCTTCTGCCGGCGGCTGCGCGAGCTGCTGCTGTCGGTGACGGACAAGGTCGAAACCGACGTCCACCCGCGCGGCACGTACGTGTGCATGGAGGGACCGGCCTTCAGCACGGTGGCCGAGTCGAACATGCACCGGGAATGGGGTGGTGACGTCATCGGGATGACCGCCATGCCCGAGGCGAAGCTGGCGCGCGAGGCCGAGATCTCGTATGCGCTGGTGGCGTTGGGGACGGACTACGATTGCTGGCGGCCGCACGACCCGAACCAGGACCGGGCCGCCCTGCTCGGCGAAATCATCGGCCACCTCAAGATCGCCACCGCGAACGCGATGACGCTGATCCGGGCGGCGATCGAAGCCTACGCGGCGCGACCGCTCGAACCCGGGCCGGTGCAGACGGCGCTGGACCTCGCCGTGTGGACCGACCCCGGCCGGATCACGCCAGCATTCCGTGACCGCTACGGCGTGCTGCTGGAGCGGTACCTCGCGAAGCAAGAGTGAGGAAAGCGGGAGATGGAGCGGAAAGCGACGAAGCGACGCAGCGACGACGGCGCGGGCACCACCCGCCAAAAGAATGGTAAGGCATGACTCTGCTTTGCCCCTGGATCGGTCGGGTATGGCTTTGCCATGCCCGACAGCGCACGGCCCGTTTTGCATTCTGAATTCTGAATTCTGGATTGACCGACACGCATGGAGGCGGCCTTGCAATACACGGCACGGAGGAGACCCGACATTACTACAGCCGCCGGCGAACACGACTGGATCATTGCTGCGCCACACCCGGAGCGCGACCGCCTGGCGCGCGAGGCGCGCATCGCCCCGCTGCTGGCGCAGCTGCTGCTGGCGCGTGACATCTGCACGCCAGCCGACGTACAGGCCTTCCTGACGCCGGACTTTCGCGCCCTGCTGCCGCCCGATGCCATGCCCGGCACCATCGCCGCCGCCGCCCGCCTGGCCGGCGCCGTCCAGCGCGGCGAGCGCATCGTGATTTACGGTGACTACGACGTCGATGGCATTACCGCCACGACGATCCTGTGGCATGCCCTGCGCATCGCCGGCGCCGACGTCCGTTTCTATATCCCCAGCCGACTCGAGGAAGGCTACGGCGTCAACGCCGACGCGATCGACACCATCGCCCAGGAAGGAGCCCGCGTGCTGATCACGGTCGACTGCGGCATCACCGCGTGCGAGCCGGTCGCGCGCGCCAAGCACCTCGGCCTTGATGTCATCATCACCGACCACCATCAGCCGCAGACGGCCCTCCCGGACGCCGACGCGATTGTCCATCCGACCGCCGGCGGCGCCAGCGGCAACCCGCATCTCTCGGGCGCGGGCGTGGCGCTGAAGGTCGCGTGGGCGCTGGCGCAGCGGCTGTGCGGCGCCGAGCGCGTGAATGACGGTTTTCGCGCGTTTCTGCTGGAGGCGACGGGTTTTGCCGCCCTCGGGCTCATCGCGGACATGGTGCCGCTGCTGGGCGAGAACCGCATCATTACGAGCTATGGCCTGCGACAGCTGCGGCACACGAGCAACCCCGGCCTGCAGGCGCTGATCAACGTCTCCGGCCTGACCGACAAGCAGCGCTACGATGACTTCGACGTCGGCTTCCGTCTCGCGCCGCGGCTCAATGCCATCGGCCGGCTCGGGCACGCGCGCCTCGCGGTCGAGCTCTTTACCCGGGCCGATGCGGACCGCGCCCGCGAGATCGCCACCACACTCGACGGCGAGAACCGCCGCCGGCAGGACGTCGAGCGCGAGATCGTCAAACAGGCCGAGGCGCTGGTGGTCGAGCGCGGCCTCGACCGGGACGGCTGCCGCGGGATCGTGCTGGCGAGTCGCGACTGGCACCCGGGCGTGATCGGCATTGTCGCGTCACGGCTGGTGAATCGCTTTCGGCGGCCGACGTTCATGATCGCGCTTGACGACGACATCAGCCAGGGCTCGGGCCGCAGCGTGCGGCATTTCCCCCTGCACGAGGTGCTCGAGAGCTGCGCCGCTCACCTCGTCAATCACGGCGGGCACGCGATGGCGGCGGGCATTCGGCTGCGGGCGGACCAGGTCGAGGCGTTCACCGCGGCGTTTCAGGCCGAGGCGGCGCGCCGCCTCACGCCGCAGGACCTGCGTCCGAAACTGCAGCTCGATGACGTGGTGCCGTTGCCGCAACTGACGACCGAAATGGTCGATGCGCTGGATCGGCTGGCGCCGTTCGGCGAGGGCAATCCGCGGCCGCGGCTGGCGACGCCGACAGTCGAGCTGGTCGAGCCGCCACGCACGGTCGGCCGCAACGGGGCACACCTGCAGTTCACGGTGCGGCAACAGGGGACATATCGCAAGGCGATTGCGTTCGGCTGCGGGCCGCAGGCCGACGCGCTCGGCCAGCACCGGGAGATCCAGGTGGCATTCGAGCCGCTCATCAACGAGTGGAACGGCCGGCGCAAGGTCGATTTGCGCGTGATTGACTGGCGCCCGGCGTAGCGTGTGCGACCCTGGCGGCGATGCGAAGTGACCAGTGCGGCCTGCAGAACGCGTCGCGCACTGCCGGCCAGGCGGAGCTGTGTCCAACCGGGGCACAGGACCAAGCAGAGTTGTGTCCTACCCTTCGCCAGCCCGCCACGGCCCACCATTTGCTATTCGACCCGAATGATCCGCCGGCCGGTATACGTCTGCCCGAACATATCGGTCGTGCGGACCTCGATCAGGTGCGAGCCCGCCTCGAGTCCTGCCGGCAGTGACCCGGCCCACAGGTGCGCCGAGGCCCGCGTGCCCGGCAGCTTGCTGCCGCGCGGCGGGTTGTCGCTTTCTTCGGCGTCCTTGAGCGCCTGGTAGTAAGGGTCGATTTCGCTGATCTTCGCCATTGGCCGCCACGCATCCCCGGCCACGCGCATTTCCACCACCGACCGCTCGTTGCCGTTGAACACGTTTACTCGAACCATCGCGTCGGCCGTTTTGCCAGCGGGCACGACCTCCGGCGTGTGGATGTTCATCTGGTAGTCGCGCGGCCGCCGGGCGACCTGGTAGTGCATCTGGTAATCGGTGCCATCGATGGTGAGCTCCATCCAGCCGTTGGGCGCTCCATCGCGCATCATGGTATGCGGGATGCCGACCTCGTCCGGCGCGCCCTTCCACCAGCTGCCGCTCGTCGTCACCAGGGTAGTGTGGTGGTGCGGCTTCTTGCCCGGCCAGTCGTCCGCGCCGTCGAGGAACCACTGCTCCTGCACGTGCCAATGGGCCGAAAACGACACGCAGTGCGGTTGGCTCGCGAGCAACTCGTACAGCGCTTTCCGCTCGCCGAACTCGATCATCGGAATGTGCATCGTCACGACGACGAGGCGGTCTTCCGGAACCTCTTTCAGGTCGTTGCGCAGCCAGGCCAGCTGCCGCTCGCCCAGGCCGCCCTTGTAGTAGCCCTTGCGGTCCTCGGTCTTGCCGTGCCAGATGATGCTGTCGAGCACGACGAAGTGCGCGTTGCCATAATCAAACGAGTAGTACGGTGGGCCGTAGACATGCTCGAAGTGGTCGTCGCTGTGGGTATCGTCCGCGGCCGCGTAGTCCATGTCGTGGTTGCCGATGACATTGTACCACGGGATGCCGACGTGCGCGACCGTGCGGTTCAGCGGCGCGTGCAGGTTGAGGTAATCGCCGACGATGTCGCCCAGCGTCATGCCGAAGACCGCGTCCGTCCCGATGAGCGGCTCGATGATGTCATGCGCGAGGTAGTCGATCTCGCCGATGCTGTACGGCTGCGTATCGCCGAACAGAATCACCTTGAATCGGTCGGGCTCCGGCCGTTTGTACAGCGCGAAATCGATGGACGCCGGCAGCGGCCCGGTCGGCGGCACTGCGTCATACTTCAGCTTCGGCGAGCCGGCGGGTTTGTGCACATAGTAGAACCGCGGCAGGCTGGTCTGGTCCACCGGGGTCATCCAACCGCGCGGCTTGACGACGAACAGCACCGTGTCGTCGTTCACGGGCAGTCGATATCGCCCGTGGGCATCGGTGCGGACGACGTCGAAGCCGTTCGACACGCAAACGTCGGGAATGCCCGGCTCGCCCGCATCGTGGGCGGCGTTATCGTTGAGGTCGCTGAAGACGATGCCGGTGGCGGTGTCGGCCGGCGTGGCCGGGACGCCCGCCGCCACAAGCAGCAGGCCGCTGAGGATGGTCGTGATGCGCATGGTCGCTCCTCGGTCGGAGGGTCTCTCTCGCCCGTCGCGAACTGTACGGACCACGGCGGGGCTGATCAACCGCCCCACTGTCAGCATTGCGTGAAGATCGCGCAAGAGGCCCATGGCATTCGCGCAACGCCGGCGTATACTGCGCGCCTGTATGACGTGTGCGGGGGGCGTGGTTACCAGCCGGCAGCAGGGTTGTGACGATGGATGAACGCCCGCTTCGAATCGAAACGGACCGCATGGAATTGATCGCCTCGACGCAGGCCATGGCCCAGGCAGACGCCGACGACGACTTCGCGACGCTCGACGACCTGCTCGATGCGCGCATCCCCGACGAGTGGCCCCCGCCGCTGACGATCGACGCCCGCGGGCACTGGGCCCGGGTGCTGCTCGAACACCCCGAGCAGGTCGGCTGGTGGAACTGGTTCTTCGTGCGGGAAACCGGCGACGCCGCCGACCGGGTGTTGTTGGGCGGTGCCGGCTTCAATGGGCCGCCGGACGAGCACGGCACCGTCCAGGTCGGCTACTCGGTGCTGCCGTCGTTCCAGTTGCGCGGCTACGCGACGGAGGGCGTGCGGGCGCTGCTGGACTGGTCGTTTCAGGATTCGCGGACTGCGCTGGTGACGGCCCAGACGTTTCCCGACGTGGCGGCATCGCTCGGCGTGCTCAGCAAGCTCGGGATGACCTACCTCGACGAAGGCGACGAGCCCGGCGCGATTCTCTTCGGCGTGACGCGCGAAGGCTACGCGGCCTATAGGGCCCGATAAACAAAGCCCTCAACCACGAAAACCTCTGCATTGCGGCGGACGCGCGGCCAGTTTCGTTGCCGTCCGGGCAAAAACGTGCTTATCCGGATACGGGCGTCTCGTTACAATGGCAGGTGCGCTGGAGTTTGGAGACCCCCGCAGACAAGACCCGCCCGTCCACCGCCGCCGCGGAGCGGGAAAGAGCCAATTTCGTCATGCAAGGAGCGCTCAAGATGCGACACGCCGCCACGGTCTTTGCCGTCGTCCTTCTCTCGTCGTGGTGCCTGGCCGCGGAGCAGGCTGCCGACAGCCGGCCCGGCTTCGAGCTCGGCACGCTGCCGAAGAACCTCACGCCCGCAGAGGCCGCCCTGCCGCCGTTGCCACTGGAGATCGACGGGCGCGTGCCGCCGACGGGTGTGGTGCATTGTGCGGCGGAGTACGAGCCGTGCGACGGGCTGTTCATCGCGTGGGACGGGTATACGGACGTGCTGACGGCGATGGCGGTGCCGATCACGACGAACGATCCGGACGCGACGGTATATTGCGTCGTGGACAGCACCAGCGAGCAGAGCAGTGCCTACAGCTCGCTACAGAGTGCCGGGGCGGACATGAGCCAGGTCGAGTTCATCGTGCGCTCGACGGACACCGTGTGGATTCGTGACTACGGCCCGCGGTTCATCTTCGAGGACGGGCAGCGCGCCATCGTCGATCATACGTACAACCGTCCGCGCCCGAACGACAACCTGCTGAACGACTACATCGCCCAGATCTGGGGCGAGCCGCAATACCAGATTCCCCTGACCCATGGTGGCGGCAATTTCCATCTGTTCGCGAACGGTGACGCGTTCATGACCGACCTGATCCTGGACGAGAACGCGGGGCTCACCGAGCAGGCCGTGATCGACCTGTACGCCGATTACCAGAACGTCGATCTGACGATCTACCCCGGCTTTCCGACGTACTTCGACTCCACGCAGCACATCGACATGTGGATGCTGCCGGTCGACGACTACAAGATCATCGTCGGCCAGTACAGTCCGTCGGACGGCTCGCCGTACACCATTACCGAGAACGCCGTCACGGATCTCGAGTCGCGCGGCTACACGGTGTATCGCACGCCGGGGTGGAACAGCGGCGGCACGCACTACACCTACACCAACGCGGTCATTCTCAATGACCAGGTGTTCGTGCCGCGCTTCGGTGGGAGCTATGGCGCGGAGGACGCGCAGGCGTTGGCCGTCTTCCAGGCGGCGTTTCCGAACAAGACCTGCATCCAGGTCTACTGTGGCAGCATCATTCATGCGGCCGGCGCGATCCATTGCATCGTCATGCACGTGCCCGAGGCCACGAACCCGAGCATCGAGCTGCTGGCGCCCAATGGCGGCGAGTTGCTGAACGTCGGCGACACGATCGACATCACTTGGGAGGCGAGCGACAACCTCGGTATCACGGCGGTCGACCTGTACTACTCGACCGACAACGGCAGTACCTTCCCGCACGAGATCGCCCTGGGCGAGGTCGACGACGGGGTGTACACCTGGACGGTGCCGCCAGCCGATTCGGCGTTCTGCGTGCTGCGGGCGGTGGCCCACGATGCCGATGGCAACACCGCGACCGACGATTCCGATGACGTGTTCACGATCACCTACGCCCGTGAGCAGGTCTACAACTTCCCGCTCGACAGTGATCCGGGCTGGACCTGCGAGGGCGATTGGGCGTTCGGCCAGCCGATCGGCGGCGGCACTCACGGCGGTGATCCCGAGGCGGGCTATACCGGCGACAACGTGTACGGGTACAACCTGGCCGGTGACTATCCCAACAACATGGACCGCTATCACCTGACGACGACCGCACTGGACTGCCGCAACGTGGCCCAGACCGAGGTGCGGTTCTGGCGCTGGCTGGGCGTGCACGCGTATGACCACGCCGGCATCGAGGTCTCCAACGACGGCGTGAACTGGGTGACCGTGTGGGAGCACGGCGGCGGCTCGATCATCCCGAGCAACTGGGTCGAGCGCGTGTATGACATCTCGGCGGTCGCCGACGGCCAGCCCACGGTGTACATCCGCTGGGCGATGGGCTCGAGCAACGCATCGATCACCTACCCCGGCTGGAATATCGACGACATCGAGATCTGGGGCTTGGCGAGTGCTCCGCCGGTGTGCCCCGGCGACGCCAATTGCGACAGCGTGATCAACTGGCGCGACATCGACTTCTTCGTGGCAGCGCAGAACAACAACGAGTCGGCCTGGCGGGCGGCGTTCGCGCCGGACGAGCCGACTTGCGCGTTCCTCAACAATGACGTCAATGCCGACGGCGACGTGTCGTGGCGTGACATCGATCCGTTTGTGAGCCTGATGAACACGACGTGCCCGTAGCGTCGGTCATCGGCTCTCGATTCTCAGTCCTCCGTTGTCAGTTGAGGCGAGCTGTCAGCCGTCGGCTGTCAGCTTGAACCCCTCACGCGTTTACGCAGTCCCTTCGGATTCCGGATTCGCGCTTGCGAATCCGCGTGCTACGTTGTTACCTGATACCTCGTTACCCGGTCGCGATCCTCACGCGTGATCAGGCCGTATAATCA
Organism: uncultured Planctomycetales bacterium; assembly: GCA_964448675.1. GTDB lineage: Bacteria > Planctomycetota > Phycisphaerae > UBA1845 > Fen-1342 > CAYUZU01. The sequence continues at coordinate 53,393 of CAYUZU010000002.1, read as the reverse complement.
CGGTGAGTGCGGACTTGGATTCGCAGGATTGAATGATGCCCAGCTACACCTGTGCCATCTGCCAGCGGGCCGTCGAGTACGCGGACCGGCTGCCGTCGCTTTACCCATTCTGTAGCCCGCGCTGCAAGTACGTGGACCTGGGCAAGTGGCTCCAGGGCGAATACACGATCGACCGCGAGCTGTCGCCGGAGGAAGCGGCCGATTCCTTCGAACCATCGCCAGACAAGCCGGAATGAGGCCATTGTGGAGGTTGGCGCGGCACGCGGCGCGTGCTGACGCGCTGTGGAAGCCGGCGGCGATCGCGCCCGTCAGTGCCTGAAGTGCCGCGTGCCGGTGAAGACCATCGCCACGCCGCGCTCGTTGCAGGCCGCGATGGTGTCGGCGTCGCGCTTGCTGCCGCCGGGCTGGATCAGGGCCGTGACGCCGGCGTCGGCCAGGATGTCCGGCCCGTCGCGGAAGGGGAAGAAGGCGTCGGACGCCGCGACGGCGCCCTGCGGGTCGTGACCGTTCTCCTTTGCCAGCCAGGTCGCGATGCGGCAACTCATCACGCGGCTCATCTGCCCCGCCCCGCTGCCCAGCAACATCCCATTCTTGCAGATAGTGATCGCGTTGCTCTTGGTGTGCTTGCAGACCAGCCACGCCAGGCGGAGGTCATCCATCTCCGTCGCGGTCGGGGCGCGCTCGGTGACAACCTGCCACTGGTCCTCGTTCAGGCCGACCAGGTCACGCGACTGCATCAGCACGCCGCCGGCGATCCGCTTGAGGTCCATCTCGGCGGGATCGGGCGCAATGTTCATCTCACCCACCGCGAGCAGGCGGACGCGCTGGCCCCAGGCCTTCTGCGGCTTGGCGTCGACCTCGCCGCGGATGAGGCGGACGGCGTCCTCGTCGAATCTCGGGGCCAGCCAGACCTCGACGAAGAACGCCCCCGGCGGCTGGGGGTGGCCGGCTTCCTTGAGCGGCTTTCCAAAGCGGGCGTAGGTCTCCATGACGACCTCGGCGAAGGCCGCGTCGACCGGGAAGTTCACCGCCAGGATGCCGCCCATGGCCGCGTTGGGGTCGCCGAGGTAGGCCTTGCGATAGGCCTCCACCGGATCGGCATCCACCGCCGCCCCGCAGGCATTGGTGTGTTTGATGAAGCAGGCGGTTGAGGGTTGTTGCTCGGCCCGGCTCAGTTCGGCACACAGCTCCAGCGCGGCACTGGCGTCGGCGTAGTTGTTGAAGGACAGCTCGGTTTGCGCGCCCTCCCCGTCGCCGACGCCTTGCTCAGCCGTCGTAAGATCGAAGGTGACGGGGGCATCGTAGAGCGTAAGTAGCTTCGCCCCCTGGTGCGGATTCTCTCCGTACCGCAGCAAGCCCCAGCTGAAAGTCCTTTGAACTCCGAAGATTGGACTGCCGTCTTCGTCCTTCTGGCTCAACCACTGGGCGATCTGCCTGTCGTAGGAGCAAGTCGCCCAGAAGGCGCCAAATGCTCCCGAATCCACGGCGTCCGCACGCGTCTTCTCAGATTCCCAATCGCGCAACTGTTTCAGTACAAGATCAAAGTTCGACTCGCTTACAACCAACACATGCCGATGATTCTTCGCCGCAGCGCGCAGCAGGCACGGGCCGCCGATGTCGATCATCTCGATCGCTTCCTCGAACGTCACGTCGGGACGCTCGATCGTCTGCTCGAACGGGTAGAGGTTCACCACCACCATGTCGATCGGCTCGATCCCCTGCGCCGCGAGCTGCCGCATGTGCTCGGGATTGTCACGATCCGCCAGAATGGCGGCGTGGATCTTCGGGTGCAGCGTCTTGACCCGCCCGTCCATCATCTCGGGGAAGCCCGTGACCTCTTCGACCATGGTCACGGGCAGGCCGGCGTCCTTCAGCGCGCGGGCCGTGCCGCCGGTGGAGATCAGCTCGATGCTGAACTCCTCATGCAGCGCCCGCGCAAAGTCGACGATGCCCTCCTTGTCGAACACGCTGATCAGCGCCCGTCGAATCCTGCTGCTCGCGGCCATGATTCCTCCATCCGGTGGAGTCGTCAGTTGTCAGTTATCAGTCATCAGTCGAGCCATGCAGGGTGGGTTTCACCCGCCGGATACTCGGCGGGCGGAGCCCACCCTACCGTGCTGCCCACTCCCTTCCGGTCGCGGCTCGGATTCCACGCAAAGCCGGCCCGGCTGCCGCCTCACTTCTTCTCTTTCTGCGGCGACACGATATTCAGCCCCAACTCGCCGAGCTGCATTTCCGCGACCGTGCCCGGTGCGTCGGTCAGCAGGCAGGTGGCCCGCGCCGTCTTGGGGAACGCAATCGTGTCGCGGATGTTGTCCAACCCCGCCAGCAGCATCACCATGCGGTCCAGCCCCAGCGCGATGCCACCGTGCGGCGGCGGGCCATACTTCAACGCCCGCAGCAGGAAGCCGAACTTCATTTCCTGCTCTTGCGGCGTGAGCTCCAGCAACTCGAAGACGCGCTGCTGCACATCGCTGCGGTGGATACGGATGCTGCCGCCGCCCAATTCGATCCCGTTGAGCACGACATCGTAAGCCTTGGCCCGGCACGCGGCGGGGTCGGCCTCGAGCTTGTCGACGTCCTCGTCCCGCGGCGCGGTGAAGGGATGGTGCATCGCGTAATAGCGGCCGTCTTCCTCGCTATACTCGAACATGGGAAACTCGACCACCCACAGGAAGTTCCACTGGTCCTTGGGAATCAGCCCGCGCCGCCTGGCCACCGTCTCGCGCAGCCACGACAGGTACTTGCAGACGTTTGCTTCGCTGTCCGCCGCGAAGAACAGGATGTCACCGGGCTCGGCCCCGGTCGCGGCACACATGGCCGCCGTGCCCTTCTCGTCAAAGAACTTCGCGATGCCGGTCTGGAAGACAACTGCCCCGCTTTCTTCGGCGACCTTGACCAGTGGCAGTCCGCCCGCGCCGATCCCCTTGAGGTCATCGGTCAGCGTATCGGTTTCCTTGCGGGTCATCTCGGCCCCGCCAGGGTAGCGGATACAGCGCACCACGCCGCCCGCATCGAGCGCCGAGGTGAATACCTTGAACTCCATCTGCCGCGCGACGTCGCTCACGTCGCGGATCCTGAGGTCGTAGCGCGTGTCGGGCCGGTCGATACCATAATCGCGCATCGCCTCTTCGTACGTCATGCGCGGGAATGGTGTGGGGATGTCGATCCCGTGAATCTCCTTCATCACGCGCGCCAGACACCCTTCGATGATGTCCATTACATCCTCAGGCTGGACAAAGGACATTTCCATATCGAGCTGGGTGAATTCCGGCTGGCGATCGGCCCGTAGATCCTCGTCGCGGAAACACCGCACGATCTGCACGTAGCGATCGAAACCCGCCATCATCAGCATCTGCTTGAAGAGCTGCGGTGATTGCGGCAGGGCGTAGAACGTGCCGCGACTCACGCGCGCCGGCACGAGAAAATCGCGGGCGCCCTCGGGCGTGCTCTTGGTGAGGAACGGCGTCTCGATCTCCAGGAAGCCGTGCTCGTCGAAGTAGTCGCGCATCGCCTTGCTGATGCGATGCCGCATCATCAGAGCCCGCTGCAACGGCCGGCGGCGCAGGTCGAGCACCCGGTACTTGAGCCGCGTCTCCTCGTTCGTGTCCAGCTTGTCGACGATCTCGAACTGCGGCGTGGCCGATTCGCTGAGGATCTCGAGCTCGCGGACGTTGATCTCGATCTCGCCCGTCGCCAGGTTGGGGTTGACCAGCCCCTCCGGCCGCGGGGCAACATCGCCGCGGGCCGCGATGCAGAACTCGTTGCGAATGCGGCCGGCGACCTTGTGGGCAGCCGGGTCGGTGTCGGGATTGCACTTGAGCTGGACGAGCCCGGTGCGGTCGCGCAGGTCGATGAAGACCATGCCGCCGTGATCGCGGCGAACATCGACCCAGCCGCAGACGATGACGGACTGTCCCTCGTACGCCTTGGTGACTTCGCCACAATAACACGTTCGCTGGTTGTAAGGCACAGGCACGGCTGTGTCTCCTGAGCACGGGTAACGATAAGACAAACTCGTTAGTCTAGCGGTTCGGCCCGGAGAAATGAACGGTTGTCGCTAGAATCCGCTACGAATCCGTACCGCCCGCGGGGGCCGGGCGGTCCGCCCAGGCCGACCGGAATCGCCCCCGTGCGGGCCGCGCGGATTTTGATTATCGTTATCCGGCGACCAACGTCAGTCCCCGGATTGTGGAGCATCGGAGATCAATCATGAGAGCTCGCCTGCTGGCGCCCTTTGCCGCCGCCCTCGTCATCACGCTCGCCGTCGGCTGTTCACCCAAGACCGGCCGGTTTCAATACCCCGACACCCACCGCAGCGACCAGGTCGACGTGCTGCACGGGGTGAAGGTGGCCGACCCCTACCGCTGGCTCGAGGACCTGAACGCGCCCGAGACCGCGGCCTGGGTCGCGGCCCAGAACGAGGTGACGTTCGGCTACCTCCAGCAGATCCCCGCCCGCGACGCGATCCGCGAGCGCATGACCGCCCTGTGGGATTATGAGCGCTACGGCATCCCGCGCCAGGAAGGTGGCCGTTACTTCTACAGCAAGAACGACGGGCTCCAGCCCCAGCCCGTGCTCTACGTGGCCGATTCGCTCGACGCCGAGCCGCGCGTCCTGATCAACCCCAACACGCTGTCCGAGGACGGCACGGTGGCCCTGGCCGGAACGTACGCCAGCGACGGCGGCGGGCTGATGGCCTATGCGATCTCGTCGGCCGGCTCCGACTGGAAGGAGTTCCGCGTCCGCGACGTCGACACCGGTGAGGACCTGCCCGACGTCATCAAGTGGGTGAAGTTCTCCGGCGCTTCATGGACCAAGGACGGCACCGGCTTCTACTACAGCCGCTACGACGAGCCCGAGGGCGACGAGCTGGCGGCGATCAACCGCTTCCCCAAAGTCTACTACCACAAGCTCGGCACGCCGCAGGCCGACGACGAGCTCATCTACCACCGGCCGGACCAGCCGGACTGGGGCTTCAACGCCTTTGTCACCGACGATGGCGACTATCTGATCATCTCGATCTCCAAGGGGACCGAGCGGAGGAACCGCGTCGCGTACCAGAACCTGGCCCAGGGCGGCGGCCGCACGGTCGACCTCCTCACCGACTTCGACGCGCAGTACGCCTTCATCGGCAATGACGGTGAGCGCTTCTGGTTCTTCACCGACAAGGACGCCCCGCGCGGCCGCGTGATCGAGGTGAACATCCGCACGCCGCAGCCGCAGCACTGGCAGGAGATCATCCCCCAGGCGGACGAGACGCTGCGCGACGTAAACCTGGTCAACAACATGTTCGTCGCGTCGTACCTCAAGGACGCGCATTCCGTCGTGCGGATCTACGACACCGATGGCCAGCACGTGCGGAACGTCGAGCTACCGGGGCTCGGCACGGTGGGCGGCTTTGGCGGCGATCCGGACGACCGCGAGACGTTCTATGCCTACACCAGCTTCACCAGCCCCACCACGATCTACCGGTACGACATGCAGACGGGCGGGAGCACGGTCTTTCGCCGGCCCGCGGTCGACTTCGACCCGGATGACTATGTCACGCGGCAGGTGTTCTATCGCAGCAAGGACGGCACGCGCGTCCCGATGTTCATCAACCACAAGAAGGGCATCAAGCTCGATGGCCAGAACCCCACGCTGCTGTACGGCTACGGCGGCTTCAACGCCGCGCTGACGCCGAGCTTTCGCGTGCATCGGCTCGTCTGGCTCGAGCTGGGCGGAATCTATGCGATCGCGAACATCCGCGGCGGCGGCGAGTACGGCAAGGCCTGGCACGACGCCGGCCGGCTCGACAACAAGCAGAACTGCTTCGACGACTTCATTGCGGCGGGCGAGTGGCTGATCCACCATCGCTATACGAGCTCCGGCAAGCTGGCGATCGCCGGTGGCAGCAATGGCGGGTTGCTGGTCGGCGCCTGCATTACCCAGCGGCCCGACCTGTTCGGCGCCGCCCTGCCGGCGGTGGGCGTGATGGACATGCTGCGCTTCCACAAGTTCACGATCGGCTGGGCATGGAAGAGCGACTATGGCGACCCGGACGACCCCGAGGACTTCAAGGTGCTGCTCAGCTACAGCCCGCTGCACAACATCGTGCCGGGCACCTGCTACCCCGCCGTCATGGCCACCACCGCCGACCACGACGACCGCGTGGTCCCGTCGCACAGCTTCAAGTTCATCTCCGAGATGCAGCACGCCCAGGGCTGCGACAACCCGGTGCTGATCCGCATCGAGACCAAGGCCGGCCACGGTGGCGGCAAGCCGACGCAGAAGATCATCGAGGAGATCAGCGACGAATACGCCTTTCTCGTGCACGAGCTCGCGGCCGGGCCGGTGGAATTGAAGGAGTAACCGCCACGCGCCGATAACCTCCACGGGATGCCGCCGGTGCGGTGCCCCGCGGCCGATAAGACGCCCCGCAATGCGTGTGTGGAGTGGTCACCATGAACAAGTCTGATCCCGCGGCGACGGCTGCGCCCATCGCGGTGACGCGGGATTCCGAGCACCTGCTGTCCGACGACCGCCGCGTCATCACGCGCCTGTTCGCCCCCGGCGGCGAGCAGCGCGTGCTGAAGATTCTGGATCGCGTGCTGAGTCTCGGTGACGAGCAGGTTGCTGCGGGGCTGCGCGACGTCATGCACCGCTTCGCCGGCCGCCACAAGAACATCGAGGCCGTGTTCGAGGATCACTTCCAGGAAGTGGCGTCCTCGTACCTCGGTCGGGCCGACACCACGTCACGCGAGCGGCGACTGCTGATCGGCGCATACTTCACGATGGAGTACTCGATCGAGGCGGCGGCCCTGTTCAACCCGTCGATCGTGCCGCACCCGGACCAGGGCGGCGTGCCCCCCGGCGGCCTGCGCTTCATCATGAGCCTGCGCGCGACCGGCGAGGGGCACGTGTCGTCGATCGCGTTCCGCACCGGCATCATCAACGGCGGCAACGGAATCAATTTCGACCGTGTCGGGCGTTATGTGGAAGCGGCCAAGAAGGACCGTGACCACTTCTACCACAAACCCACCTTCACGTTGAAACTCACCGAGATGGGGGCGCACAACGACTTCAGCGCCCGCGTGCTGGACCGGCTTGGTGACGAGTTCCGCTACTTCGAGCTGGTGCACGCCATCACGCTGGCCGACACCGACGGCATCGACCTCGAACTGGCGGCACACACGGGCGAGCGGATGCGCTGGCTGGCCCGGTCGAACTACCACCTGACCTTCCCGCAGGGCTGCGAGGTGTCGGAGGTGGTCATCTTTCCGGTCAGCGAGGCCGAAAGCCGGGGCATCGAGGACGCCCGCTTCGTCCGCTTCACCGACGACGACGGCAGCGTGATGAACTACGCGACGTACACCGCGTACAATGGCGTCGACATCCTGCCGGTGCTCCTCGAAACGCCCGATTTCCACCACTTCCGGATCAACACGCTCAACGGCCAGTTCGCGCAGAACAAGGGCGCCGCCCTCTTCCCGCGCCGGATCGACGGGCAGTACACGATGATCTCACGCGTCGACGGCGAGAACCTGTACATCATGCAGTCCGACAACATCCGCTTCTGGAATCAGGCGCAGTTGCTGCAGACGCCGCGGCAGCCCTGGGAACTGGTGCAAATCGGCAATTGCGGCTCGCCGCTGGAGACGGAGCAGGGCTGGTTGCTGCTGACCCATGGCGTGGGGCCGATGCGCGAATACTGCATCGGGGCGATGCTGCTGGACCGCGAGGACCCGAGCCGCGTGATCGGGCAGCTGCGCGAGCCGCTGTTGCGGCCCAACGAGACCGAGCGCGAAGGCTATGTGCCGAACGTGGTCTATACTTGCGGCGCGCTGATCCACGACGAAACGCTGTTCATGCCCTACGCCATGTCCGACTCGGCCACGAGCATCGCCACGGCCCCCGTCGCGCAGATCCTCGATCGCATGGAGTAGAATGCCGAACAGTGCCGACCACGCGCGGCACGCCTGCCGGCGCTGCGCACGCACCGCAGCGGAGTTGGCCGGCCTCCGTGCCGGCCGTCCCCTCCAAACAACCCGTCACCGACCAGACGACCGCGGTCGCGTGGTCCACAAGCCGACGAGCGTCAGCGCCAGGCTCAACAGCCCCGCTGACGGGCACGCCGCCGTGGGAAGCACGGGCGGCGTCTGCTCGTTGTCGCCGGTGGTGTCGGGTTGCCCATCACTCGGTTGCTCGGCCGCCGGCTGGTCGTCCGCCGGCGTTTCGCTGCCGGGCGACGGCGGCGCATCGCTGGCGGCGTCATCGTCCGCCGTCGTGAAGCGCCACGTCGGCCCGGAGGTGCTGCCGAGCTCGTTCTCGGCGACAACCTGCCAGTAGTAGGTCGTGCCCGGCATCAGATTGCCCACGCCACGCCAGCGGGTCGACTTCGTCGAGCCGTCCAGGAAGCGGCTGCGCAATGTCGGCTCGGTGCCGATCAGGACCTTGTACGTCAGGGCGCGCTCGGCCGCTCCCCACACCAGCCGCACGTCGACCGGCACGTCCGTCGCACCGTCCGCCGGCGACGGCCCGGCCACGGGTTCCGGCGGGCGCTGCGGCTCGTCCGCGGTCGTGAACGACCAGACGGGCCCTTCGGTCGCAGTCTGCGGATTGCGCGGCGTGATCTTCCAGTAGTAGGTGGTCTCGTATTCGAGCGTCGGGATGTACCAACCGGTGTTCTCGGTCTGGCCGACCAGCGGCGGATCGGGCTCGGTACCGAAGTGCACGTCGTACGCCGTCGCGCCCTCGACGAGCTGCCACTTCAGGTTGGCGTTGATCGACACGCCCGTCGCGCCGTCCGCCGGCTGGGGCACCTGCGCCGCCGGCAGCGTCACGATCAGCTCGGCCGTTTCGCTCAGCACGTCGCCACAGGCGTTGATCACGCGGACGGTGTAGTTGCCGGCGTCCTCATAGGCCACGTCGGCAATGGTGTACGCCGAGCTGGTCGCCCCGGCGATCGGCGTGCCGTTCTTCTGCCACTCGTAGTTCAGCGCCGTCGACGAGGAAGCCTGCACGTGGAACGTCACCGCCCCGCCACGCGGTACGCTGACGCTCTCGGGCTGCTCGTGAATCACGGGCGCCGTGTCGACCACGAGTGTACCCGCCGCCGTGGTCACGCTGCCGCAGTCGCAGGTCACGATCACGTCGTAAGCCCCCGCGTCGTCCACGGCGGCTGCGGCGAATTCGAGCGTCGTGCCCGTCTGCCCGCTCAGCACCTGCCCGTCCTTGCGCCACTGGTACGCCAACGGCAGGTGGTACGTCGCCTGTACCTCCAGCGTCACCGCGTCGCCTTCACAGACGGTCAGGTCGTCCGGCGGGAAGAGAATGCGCGGCAGCGGCGGCGTTTCGCACTCGTCCGGCACACCGTTCTGGTCGCAATCCTCGCTGGTGCCGGTGGCGATGTCCCAGTCGTCGGGGACCGCGTTGCCGTTGCAGTCGGGCTCGCAATCGTCGGGGATGCCGTTGCTGTTGAAGTCGGTGCTGTGGCCACTGGATATGTCGCACTCGTCGGGGACGCCGTTGACGTTGCAGTCCTCGCTGAAGCCGCCGGCAATATCACACTCGTCCGGCACGCCATTGCCGTTGCAATCGAGGCTGCTGCCACTGGCCAGGTCGCATTCGTCCGGGACACCGTTGAGGTTGCAGTCCTGGCTCGTCCCGCCGGCGATATCGCACTCGTCCGGGACGCCGTTGCCGTTGCAGTCGAGACTGCTGCCACTGGCGAGGTCGCACTCGTCCGGCACGCCGTTGGCGTTACAGTCCGCGCTGAGGCCGCTGGCGATGTCGCATTCGTCGGGGATGGCATTGCCGTTGCAGTCGGCACTGGTGCCGCCGGCGATGTCGCATTCGTCGGGCACACTGTTGCCGTTGCAGTCCGGACTGGTCCCGTCGGCGAGATCACACTCATCCGGCACGCCGTTGGTGTTGCAGTCCGCGCTGGTGCCGGCGGCGATGTCACACTCGTCCGGGATCGCGTTGGCATTACAGTCGGCACTGCTGCCGGTGCTGATATCCCACGCATCGGGGATGCCATTGTTGTTGCAGTCCGGCTCGCACTCGTCCGGGATGCCGTTGCCGTTGACGTCATTGCTGTCGCCGGCGGCGATGTCGCACTCGTCCGGCACGCCGTTGTTGTTGCAGTCCGCGCTGAGGCCCCCGGCGATGTCGCACTCGTCGGGCACGCCGTTGCCGTTGCAGTCGAAGCTGGTGCCGCTGGCGAGATCACACTCGTCCGGCACCCAGTTGCCATTGCAGTCGAGGCTGGTGCCCGCACCAATGTCGCAGATGTCCTTCACGCCGTTGTTGTTGCAGTCCTCGTCCGGCTCGCATTCGTCGGGCACGTTGTTGAAGTTGCAGTCCTCACTGGTGCCGTCGCGCACGTCACAGCCGTCGGGCACGCCGTTGCCGTTGCAGTCGGGGCTCGTGCCGGCGGCGATGTCGCACTCGTCCGGCACGTCGTTGTTGTTGCAGTCCTCACTGGTGCCGTCGGCGATGTCACACTCGTCCGGCACGCCGTTGCCGTTGCAATCCGGGCTCGTCCCCGCGGCGACATCACACTCGTCGGGAATCGCGTTGGCGTTGCAGTCCTCGCTCGCCCCGGTGCTGATGTCCCAGTCGTCGGGAATGCCGTTGCTGTTGCAGTCCGGCTCGCATTCGTCCGGGATGCCGTTCCCGTTGACGTCATTGCTGGTTCCGCTGCTGACGTCACACTCGTCCGGCACGCCGTTGCCGTTGCAGTCCGGGCTGGTCCCGTCGGCGACGTCGCAAACATCCAGCACGCCGTTGCCGTTGCAGTCCTCGGCCGTGCCGTCCGCGATCTCGCACTCGTCGGGCAGGCCGTTGGCGTTGCAGTCGTCGCTCGTGCCGCCGCTGATATCGCACTCGTCCGGGATCCCGTTGTTGTTGCAGTCGCTGCTGGTCCCCTCGTCGAGGTCACACTCGTCCGGCACGCCGTTGATGTTGCAGTCGCTGCTGGTCCCGTTGGCGATGTCCTCGATATCGGGCACGCCGTTGCCGTTACAGTCCGCCGGCGGTGCCTGTCCCGTCACGATCATGGAGAACGTCTGCGCCCCGCCGGTGATCGAGGCCGAATTCACCGTCACCGTGTAGCTGCCGATGACGGGGTCCGGCACCATGACCTGCTCGACATTGTCGACGCTGTTGTTGCCGGTCGTCGCCGGCGCGCTCGGGTTCTCGCGATCCAGCACCCAGGGGTAGTAGACCGTGCCGCCGGGCCCCACGATGCGCAGGTCGAGGTCGTTCACCAGCCGCGGCGTCGGGTCGTTGAGGTGCGGGTTGAACACGCTCGCGGCGGGGTCGGTCCAACAGATGGTGACCCGCAGCGCGGGCACCTGCGGCCCGACGAGCACGCCCACCGAGATCTCCTCGTCGTCGCCGATATCGAACTCCGCGATCGTCTCCGGCATTTCCAGGTCCTGGTCGATTGTCTGGACCGCCCGGAGCGTGTTCATCAGACCCCAGCCGTAGCTGTAGTCCGGCCCCGGCGCGGCGCCGCACTCGTCGGCGGTGTGCAACACCAGCGCCTTGAGCGTCGACGCGCGCATGTCGTCCTCATTGGGGTACACCGCGCGCCAGTGCTGGATCAGTATGCCGAGTGCGCCGCTGACGTTCGGCGACGACATCGACGTCCCCGAGTAAGAACTGTACGAGTCATCACTCTCGCTGCCGTCGAACGGGTCGTAGTACACCGACGACAGCAGGCCGTAACCGTTGCCACAGATATCCGGCTTGATGCGGCCGTCATCCGTCGGGCCCCACCCGGAGAAATCCGTCATCCGCACGCTGCCGGGGCTGCTGTAGCCGCCCACCACGTCGCGTACGGCACCCACCGTGAGCACGTTCTTCGCCACACCGGCGTCACTGATGCAGTCATACGGGCCGTCCGGCTCGCGCGTGACAAAGCTGCGTTTCCATACGCCGCTGCCAGGATCGAAGTAGTAGTGCGGCTCGCCGAACGCCGGCCCGGAGTCGTCGCGGTCGTTGCCGGCCGACTTGACAGGCAAGAGGTACGGCCGCGTCCGCACGGTCTGGTCCCAGGCCCGGGCCTCCTCGTCGTAGTACCCGTAGCGATAGTCCTCCGTCGTCGACACGTTGACGTTGCCGTACCAGAACCAGTACCAGTCCTCGAGCCACCAGTCGTACTCGTATTCCCACCCGGTGATCGCACCATACGAGTGGTTCGAGACCCGCACGCCGCTCTGGGCCGCACCGCGCATCTCGGCCACGTCATCGAACCAGTCGTAGCAGCGCAACGTCGCCCCATAGGCACCGCCGCGCGACCAGATCTCCGCACCGTTGGGATAACGCCCCGCCCCGATCATCGTGCCGGCCACGTGCGTGGCATGATCCGACCCGCCGAACAGCGGCGTATCATACTGTGCGGCGCGCCCCTCGAACTCGATATGCGAGGTCCGTACGCCGCCGCCATCCCAGATGCCGAGCGTGACGCCGGCCCCCGTCAGCGAGAAACCACCGCTGCCGCCCGGCCACACCTCATCCGTGCTGATCGAGTCGGCTGCGTCGAGGTTGTACGTCGTGCGGTATTGCGGCACGCCCGCCACGATCGCTTGCAGCGCCACCAACCGGCCGTCCGCCAGCCGCGCATCGACGCGCCAGCCGCGCTGTTGCGCATAAGACACCGCTTCCGGCCGCGAGAGAATCGTCGGGAAATCGGCCAGCACCCCCGCCGGCACCAACAGCAACACCGCCAAGGCGGTCAAACAGGCATAACGCACCACGATACCTCCGTTAGGACGTCTACTCGCCACGCGGCAACGGCTTGTCCGCGACGACGCTCTCGGGTAAGTCCGGCGTAAAGATGGCGTTTGGTCTGTTGGCGTGAACCAAGCCCGGCGACCGCCCGGGTCGTCCGGCTCGGAGCGGAAGCCGCCGTAGCCGCCCAATGGTCATCCTGGCGCACGTTCCTCCGCGAGCATGTGGGTGGCGTCGTCGCGCCGAACCTCCACCCGTAAACGGGATGCCACACAACCCCGTCTCTGTGTGGATCTTAACGCACTGGCGCAGCGGTTTCAATCAAGCGCCGCCGACGTGTCCCCCAAGTCGTGTTCACCGAGGAGGTTATGGAGTGTATCGCCCAGCGCGCAGCGAGCAGGCCACGCACAGCCCGCGCGACGCCCGCCAAATGACCCCGTGCTTCAGAAACGAACGGTGTTTCCCGACGCGCCCGCCGCCGCACCACGATCCCGGGGCCGGGCGCCCCCTGCTCAGTTCGTGCTGAACGAGACTTCCATGACGAATTCGCCCACTTCCGACGTGAACGGCACCTCGACCCACACCGACTTCGTCGGATACTTCATCCGGTAGTCGGCCCCCTCCACCACCGTCGGCATGCTCAGGTCCGGCGGCGGATCGAGTTCAAACTTCGATTTGGCGCCGCCAGCGACCATGTTCGCCAGTTCCGCCAGGGCGTCGGTGACAGCTTCGCTCATCTCGGCCACCTCGGTGCCGAGGAAGCGGCCGGCGACCTTCAGCCCCACTTCGCGCGGGAAGCTCAGCGCCACGACGCCCGTCGCCGCCCCGCTGATCCCCACGACGGCGGTCAGCGTCTCCCCCTTGCGCTCCACATTGCCGGCGCCGGCGCGGGCCTGCAACCGACGCAGCGCAAGGTTCACCATCGTCTTGAAGACGCTGTCGGCACTCGAGATGAACGGATTGATGTATTCCGCTTTCATCAAACAACCTCAGCCGCCCCTGACCGCTCGCATTATCGGTACCGGGTGTCAGGTATACAACGCATCTGCCCCGTATATCGACCCGATCGTCATTCGGAACGATTAAGGCAGGTCCGCGCGCCCCGTTGCCCGGGCGGTGCGCGGACCGCCAGCGAGCACCCCGTATAGACCGCCGTGCTGCGGGGCGCCCAGCAAACTCGTCTGCCGCACTACCGGTCCCGCACGCAGTAATCCACGCCCAGCTCGTTGCGGCCACCCTGGCTCTCGATGGCATAAATGCACGTGCCCGGCGGCACCACGTAGATCAGTCCGAGAACTGCGTCGGCCTGGTCCCGCAGCAGCTTCCGCGTATCCGGATCCAACTCCACCATACCCCGGAAGCCGACTTCCTGCGGCCGCGGCGTGAAGAAGAATTCGATGTAGTCCTGGCCGTTCTTCTTCACCAGCGCGTAATACCCGGCCAGTTCGTGACGGGTACCGGACTTGTCGACCGCCCGATACTGATTGGTCGTTGACCCGACGAAGTTCATCACCTGCCCCGCCAGCGACTCCATCTTTCGCGTGTTGAACGCGATCTGGAAGATGCGCATACCTTCCGGCTTGTGCAGGTCGCGGACAATATCGTCGCTGTCCTGCGGGCTCAGCGCTTCGCGCGTGCCCGCAATCCGCCGGCCGACATCCACCTTGGCCAGTCGCTCGCCGCGGATCTCGCCGCTGCGGCCGATCCTGCTGCGGCCCATCGGGAAGGGCAACCGCTCGATGTCGCCACTCTTGCTGCGCTCGATCGTGTCGAGGAAGCGCGAAACGCCAGTGGCCCGCCCGCCTCGTCCGGTTCCCTTGCCACCGGCAGCGGCCAGCCGCAGCGGTTCGGTGTCCGTCTTGGCGGCGGCGATGACCGGGGCGCGGGCGTGGCGACGATACTCGATGAACCGTGGCTCGAATTCCTCGGGCACGTCGAAGTACACGTCGATGGGCACGTCCCCCACGTTGCCCACCGAGAAGTTCCCGTCCGGATTCACGACGCGCAGGTTGTCGTTGAGGCTCGGGTCCGCCCCGCCGATGACGCGCGGATAGTAGTGCTCGGCCCGCGTGGTGCCGTCGGGCCGCTCGATATCCCCGACAAGCCGAATGTTCGTCGGGCGGAAGCGGTGCACCCGGGACTCCTTGAAATGGTCCGCGGCCGCCGACTTGAGCGTCAAGCGCGCCCCGACCAGCTTGCGGCCCCGCCGCACCTTGTACTCGAAGGGCTCGAAGGGCGGATCGGGCTTCTCCTCGGTCGCGTTCAGCTTGCGGTACCGCGTGTACTCGTCCGGCAGGTTCTCGTGGCGTACCCACCATTCCTCGACACGCAGGCCGTTCTCGAAGCCGTCCTGGTCCTCGTCGCGGATCGGGGCCGTAAGGACCTCCGGCTGAATCTGATTGCCGGTCCACCAGACCCACTGTGAGAAATCGGGGTAGACGCGGGCGAACGAGGTCTGTCCCTCGAGGCTGCCGGCACTGAGAATCTCGAACAGGCCGACGGCGAACTCGTCCGAGCGGAAGAACAGGTGGTTGCGCTCGATCGTGGCCAGACCGGTTTCCCGGTCGGTCCCGCCGTCCTCGGGCCGCTCGAAACCCTGGAACATCATGACACGCCCGCCGAACGGCAGCATCGCGAACCCGAGCACCATGACCCCGACGATCACCTGGGCGTTGATGAAGCCGCACACGGCACCGCCGCCCCAGTCGGCGTACATCGGGACGCGGACGTTGCCACGTACGAAGTTGTCCGCCAGGTAACGGAGGATGCCGAGCGTGATGACGAACAGCAGCACCAGCGAGAACGGCTCGGTGTACCCGGGGTGCAGGTGGAACGAGCCGGTCAGCCAGCGGTTCACCACCTCGAACGAGCCCAGCGAGACCACCAGGGCCGTGATGGTGCAAAACGTGTTGATGATGCCGCTGAACAAGCCGAACATCGAGTGCATGAACGTGATGCCGATGACGAACAGCGATGCGAAGATGTTCAGTACCATCGCCTAACTCCCAGTCTTCTTGGCCCGGCCGGCCGCCGGCGATTTCGGCTGCGGCCGTGGACGCGCCGACGTGTCGGCGGCGCCGCGACCGCTGCCACCGCGGATCACCCGGGCGACTTCCTGCATACTAGTCGTACCTGCCAGCACCTTCTGCAGCGCCTGGGCCTGCAGCCCCATCGCACCCCGCTTCTGCAGGTAGCTCTGAATGTCGTTGAGCGACGTGCTGCGGCGGATGACCTCGCGCAGGCCGTCGTCGACAGTCACCCAGTCGAACACGCCGGTGCGGCCGACGTAGCCCGTTCCCTGGCAGGCCTGGCACTCGATCGGGCGGCCATGCTTGTCGAACTGCTGTTCGGGCGCCCGGTACAGCACCTTGTCCGCGGGCAGGTTGAGCTTGCGCATCATCTGGGCATCGGGCTTGTAGGCTTCCTTGCACTCGGTGCACAGCAGCCGCACCAGCCGCTGGTTGCTCAGCGCCAGCAGGCTCTTGGCCACCAGCGCCTTGTCCCCCACCAGCGTGATCCACTTGCGCAGCGCGTCGAACACGTCTTCGGCCACCAGGCCGACATAGACCTTCTGCTTCTGCGCGGCGGCCTGCGACGCCACCGCGGCCGACTCGCGGTCGCGCAGCTCCGGCAGGACGATGATATCCGGGTCGGAGCGCACCAGCTTGAGCAGCACCTCGGTGAAGGTCTTGCCCTCGGCCGTCGAGAAGGTCTTCTGGGTGACATTATCGATGTCCATTTCCTTCTCGAACTCGATCGTCTGCACGTTCTGCAGGAACCGGTCGTGCGTGCGGGTGAAGCTGTAGATCGAGGTGGTCAGCCCCTGGTTCGTCGGGGCGCTCAGCAGCACCAGGCCGGGGGAAACGTCGCGCAGCGCCATCACCGCCTCGAGCTGCTTGGGGTTGAAGCCCAGGTCGCCGACCTTGAGTGTCTCCTCGTCGTGGAAGATTCGCAGCGTAAGCTTCTCGCCCGCGGTCGAGCCGTCGGTGCGCACCAGCACCTTGTGCTTGTTCTGGCCGATCGCCGCCAGGATCTGCCCAGTCTGCGGCTTGCGCCGCTCCTCGAGGTTCAGCCCCCCGATCTCCTTGAGAAACGACACGACCGGCTCGGCTTCCTCGCGCACCATCGGCTCGCGCTCGATCGGCATGCCGTCGACGAGGTAGGTCACCTTGACGGCTTCCTTGGCCGGCATGAGCTCGACACTCGCGGCGCGCCGCCACATGGCGTCCCACATCAGCTCCTGAACCAGGCGGTAGCGTTCGCGCTCCTCGTTCTCCTCGGGAATCTCGACGACCTTGCGGTCGGCCCCGGTCAGACGCACCTTCTCCTTGACTTCGACCTTCTTCTTCTTGCCCGAGAAGCCCTCCTCGCGCAGCCGGCGGAAGTGGGCGGCGGTCATCACGCGGTCTTCCTCGCGCACCAGGCCGTTGCGGTGCACGACGTAAACCGTCATCAGGACGGCGTTGATCACGACCATCAGCAGCAGCCCCACCCAGAACAGCGGCACGAACAGCGCCAGCACCGTTGCCACCGCGCCGGCCGCCAGGGTCAGCACGTTCCACAGCGTGCGGTACGTGTTCACCACCACCGTGTCCTTGTCGACCCACTGCGCATACAGCGCCCAGATCGCGAACACGAAGACGAACGCGGCCAGCTTGAACGGGTTGAAGTAAAGGTAGCTGTCGGGCAGTTGAGCCAGCAGGTCCAGACTGGCGATCACCATGGCTTCTCCTGACGCTGCGTCGTCGACGCGCTCGGCTAGCCCAGAATGCCGGCCGACGCCGACTTGATCCCTTTCAGCGCCATCCGCAGCTCGTCGGCGTTGGGCGCCGCCTCGTACGCGGTGGCGTGGTCAATGTAACCCGTCTCCACCAGGTGGTGCAGGTGGCCGGTGAAGTCGATCATGCCATCGTCATACGAAGCCCGGACCACGTCAATGATCTCGTTGTCACGCTCTTCACGAATCAGCTTCCGCACCGAGGCGTTGGTCATCATGATCTCGACCGTCGGCACCACCGGGTATTCCTCGCGAATACTCGGGATCAGCTTCTGGCAGATGATCGCCTTGAGATTGAACTCCAGCGCCTGTCGCACCGAACGCCGCTCCTCGACCGGGAACAGGTCCAGAATACGCGAGATCGTCTGCGACGAGCTCGAGGCGTGGATCGTGCCCAAGACCAGGTGACCCGTCTCGGCCGCGTGCACCGCCGCCGAGAAGGTCTCCACGTCGCGCATCTCACCGATCAGCACGACGTCGGGGTCTTCACGCATGAGGTACTTCAGCGCATCGTGGAAGTTCAGGACGTCGATACCCACCTCGCGCTGGTTGATCACCGCCTTCTTGTCGGTGAACAGGTATTCGATGGGATCCTCGACCGTGACGATGTGCACCGGGTTGTGCATGTTGATGTAGTCGATCAGCGCCGCGATCGTCGTGCTCTTGCCCGAACCCGTGATGCCGGCCAGCAGCACCATGCCCTGGTTGTACTGCGCGATCTTGTCCATCGACTCGGGCAGGTTCAACTCGGCGAAGTTCTTGATGTCGCGGTTGACGCGCCGGGCCGCAACCGACATCTTGCCGCGCTGCTGAAACGCGTTCACGCGGAAACGGTCGGCGTCTCCCTGGGGACCCACGTCGTAGGCGAAGTCGATCGCGCCCTTCTCCTCGTAAATCTGCTGCTGCTTCTCGCTGAGCAACTGGAAGATGCCCTCCCGAATCTGCTCCCCCGTCAGCGGTCCACCCTGCAGCGGCCGCAGGTCACCCTTCATGCGGATGTGGGGCGGGCTGCCGGCCTTCAGGTGCAGGTCCGACACCTGCATCTTGATGACCGTCTTGAAGTACTTGTACAGCAGGGGCTTCTTCTTCTCGTCTTTCGTCTCTTCCGCCACGGGCACGTCTTGGGGCGTCTCGGCCATTCCGCTGCTACCTCCATACTACTCTCGGAGACACGTACGTCTCGGCGTGCCCCGCCGCTCGGCCGGACGGAACACAGAGCCTTATAGTATAACGACATCCGGCCCGTTTCGACCAGCCGCCCCGGCCGACCCCGCCGCGGGTCAGAAGTCGTCCCGCATCCAGGGCGTGGGGCCCGCGAACACGGTCGCCGCGGCCGCAACATCCTCTCGCGGGCCCTCCCCCAGCCCCGCCAGCACCACGTCGGCCGGGCTCAGGTGCCCGGAGTACAGCGCCGCCAGTCCGCGAATATCCAGCCGCAGCCGCCCGTCGCCGCCTTGCTCGACGCGCCCCCGGCCGTCCGCCACGCGCAGCACGTAACTGCCGCCGTTCTCCTCCAGCGCGTCGTCGTCGACCTGCAGGTGCAGTTCGCCCACCACGCCCGCCGGATAGCCCCGTTTCTCCAGCGCCGCCGCCACGTCGACGATCCGCAGCATCCAGCGCGTGCGTGGCCGCAGCGTATACTGCGCCTCGCGCAGCGGCATGAGCAGCGGATCGCCGTAGCCGGCGCGCAGAATGATGTCGCCACGCGTCGTGCGATAGTCGGCAAAGAACGTCAGGAGCCGCCGCACCGCCGCCGGCGTAATGGCCACCACGTCGCGCACCCACAGGTGGTGGCGGCCCTGGGCATCCGCTTTGGTCAGCACATAGGCATAGCCCTCGATCTGCGCCCCGTTGCAGACCACAAAGCCCTGGGCCTGCTGATCGCCTTCCTTCCGCACGCGCTCCCAGTTGAACGCGTTCCGATCAAGATTGCCCGCCGTCCCGCTGGCCCACGCGCGGTAGACCTCACGGATGGCGGCCGCGTCCGCGTCGCGCACGCGTCGGATCGTCAGCGCACGGTCTCGCAACTCGATCGACCGGGCCGGCAGCACGACCTCGGGATCATGCCCGGCCAACTCGTATCCGACCCGCCGATAGAGCTTCACCGTCGCGGGATAGAGCGACGATATCGGTCGCCCCTCGTCGCGCAACTCGCAGAGCGCCGCCAGCAGGAGGTCGCTGGCGGCGCCGGTCCCCCGGTGCTCCGGGGCGATGGCCACCGCCGCGATGCCCCCCATCGGCACGGACACGCCGCCAAAGAACTGCCCGTTCTGAAGGATGACCAGGCCGCCCAGGACGTTCCCGTCGGCACGCACCACACGCAGCCGGTCGCTGCCGACGATGTCCAGGTACCGGCTCGTTTGCTCCACCGAGGAGGAGAATGCATCGGCACTGATCTCGTTGAAGCGCTCGATCTCCTGCGCGCTTCGCGGCAAGCCCACATCGAAACTCTTTCCCACGCGATATCCCTCTCTCACGCACACATCGCAGCCAGACCGCTACCCGCGAGCAGTCGCCGCCATTATACGCGCCCTCCCCGTCCGCGTACCGTGACAGCCGCCCGTATCTCCCGCTAGAGTTCACCGCCATGTGGGCCTGGTGGGCACTACTGGCGGCTTTCGGCTGGGCGGCCAGCGACGTCTTCGTCAAGAAAGCCATGGACCGGGGCGAGGGCGGCGCGCGGATCCTGTTCGTCCGCTACCTCGTCTCGATCCCGTTGCTGCTGCCGCTGCTGGCCTACGGTATCCCCAGTCTGGACCGGACGTTCTGGCTGACGCACCTGTGGTGGCCGCCGCTGGAACTGACCGCGATCTACCTGTACGTGCGGGCCATCCGCGTGTCGCCGCTCTCGTTGACGGTGCCGTTTCTGGCGTTCACGCCGCTGTTTCTGGTGCTCACTGGCGCGCTGCTGTTGGGGGAGCGTGTGAGCGGGCTGGGCTTTGCAGGGATCGCGCTGGTCGTGGTCGGCTCCTACACGGTGAACCTGACGCATGCCCGCCACGACCCGCTGGGCCCGTTCAAGGCGATGGCCCGCGAGCCGGGCACACGCCTGATGCTGGCGGTGGCCGCGATCTACAGCCTGACGTCGCTCGCCGGGCGCATCCTGATCGACCATTCGAGCCCGACCTACTTCGCGGTCCACTACGCCGTCCTGATGACCCTCATCACCGCCCCGCTCGCTTTGCGCCAGACCGCCCGGCGGAAGACGCCGCCGCAGCGCGTGCCGCTGGTCCTGGCCGGAGTGATGCTCGCCGCTTCGGTGCTGGGCCACATGCTCTCGCTGCAGACCGCCCCAACCGTGGCGTACATGATCGCCATCAAGCGGCTGTCAGGCACGTTCAGCGTGCTGTTTGGCTGGCTGTTCTTCAAGGAGCAGGAGCTGTCCACGCGCCTGATCGGCAGCCTGATCATGGTGATCGGGGCAGCATTGATCATCGTGGGCTGACGCGCGGCATTCTGGCGGCGGCTGTTCTACAATCAAGGCATGTCCCGCAACGGCAAGGTCATTGTCGCGATGTCCGGCGGCGTCGACTCCTCCGTCGCCGCCTGCCTGCTCAAGGAGCAGGGCTACGCGCCGGTGGGCGTATTCATGTGGATCGGGCGTGACACCGCGGGGGCGACGGCAACCGCTGACGCGGCGGGTTTCGCCGCGCACGCGGCGCAGGTGCCGCAGGCCAAGCAGGGCTGCTGCTCGATGGGCGACAGTTGCGATGCGCGGGCGGTGGCGGGCAAGCTCGGGATTCCGTTCTACACGCTGAATTTCGCGGGGGATTTCGACCGCATTATCGAGTATTTCGTCACCGAGTACGCCAACGCCCGCACACCGAACCCGTGCGTCATGTGCAACACGCACGTGAAGTTCGGCAAGCTGCTGGCATACGCGGACGCGGCGGACGCCGAGTTCGTCGCGACCGGTCATCACGCGCGCGTGCTGCGGGCCGACGGCCACGCGGGCCGCCTGGCGCGCGGCTGCGACCTGAATAAGGATCAATCCTATGCCCTGTTCGGGATTCGGCGGGCCAACCTCGCGCGGTGTCTGTTCCCGGTTGGCGAGATTGCGGACAAGCAGGCGGTGCGCCGGATCGCGGCGGGGCTGGGGCTCGATGTCCACGACAAGCCCGAGAGCCAGGAGATCTGCTTCGTGCCGGACAACGACTACAAGCGCCTGGTGCGCGAGCGCCGCCCGGAAACGCAGCGGCCCGGCATGGTCATCGACGCCGCCGGCGATGTCGTCGGCCAGCATGAGGGCATCGTCAACTATACGATCGGCCAGCGGCGCGGCCTGCGCATCGCGGCCGGCAAACCGATCTACGTGACGCAACTCGACGCGACCGCGAACACCGTGACGGTCGGGCCCCGCGAAGCCCTGCTGGCGAGCGGCCTGCGCGCGACAGAGGTGAACTGGTTGACGGACCCGCCCAGTGTCAACCAGCCGACGCCGGCGCGCGTCAAGATCCGCTACAACCACGAGGCGGTGCCGTGTACGTTCCGGCGGAGCGACAACGGCCGCGTCGAGGTGCGCTTTGACGAGCCGCAGCCGGCCGTCACACCCGGCCAGGCGGCGGTACTATACGATGGAGAGGTCGTGCTGTGCGGCGGGTGGATTGAAGAGGCGTTGCGGTGAATGACATTAACCGGGCGACGTGGACCATCCTGCATGGCGGCGCGCTCGGCGATCTGGTCCTGACGATCCAACTGGCGCTGCGTCTGCCGAGTGTCGCCCGGAACGGGACGCTGGATGTCATCTCGCGCGTGGACCCCGGCGACCTCAGCCAATGCCGCCCTGCCATCCGCCGCACCTCGGCCGAGACGCTGCCGCTGCACTGGCTCTTCGGCGACCACGACGAAGCGCCGCCGGAATCCCTACGCGAACGGCTGCACGGTGCCCGCGTGGTGAGCGCCCTGGGCGGCCCGCACACCATCGTGCATCAACGGCTGCGCGAGTTGCGTCCGGCGGCCTTGTACAGTGTCGATCCACAAGCACGATCCGGCATGCAACGTCACATCACCGAACAATGGCGCACGCAGCTCGAGGACCAGGGCCTGCTGGTGCCCAAGTGCATCCATCAGAAGCCGGAGCACCGCACATTGGGCGTGCCGCCAGCGTGGCGCGGGACAGAAGCTGATGCCCCGCGGCCGGTGCTGCTTCACCCTGGCAGCGGCGGCACTGCAAAGTGTTGGCCACTGGCGTGCTTTGTCGACGTCGCGCGGCAACTGGTGGCCGACGGCCAGCGCGTGTGCTTTCTGATCGGTCCCGTCGAAGCCGAAAGCTGGAACGAGCGGCAACGCGCGATGCTCACGGAGTTCGCGCTGGCGCACATGCCGGCGGCGGATCATCTCGTCGCGTTGCTTGCCGGGGCGCGCGTGCTGCTGGGCAACGACGCCGGCCCGAGCCACCTCGCTGCCCTGCTCGGTACGCCAACGGTTACGCTGTTCGGCCCGACGTCGCCGCAGGTGTGGCGGCCGCTGGGCGTTGCGTGTCGTGTACTGCAAGGTACCCCACACCGTGCAGACTGGGGGCTGCGCGTGGCGGACGTCGCGGAGCTAATCCGCCAGCTGGCGTGATTCATGCGCGGTTTGCGGCCTGCGGCCGATCGCGTACCATGCAAATCAGGGCGATCCTGATCCTTGTCCTGGCCGCCGACCAGCGCGGCCACCACGCCGGAGGTTGCGCATGGCGGAGATTCTGTTCCACGGAGCGGTCGGGGAAGTCACCGGGTCGATGCACATGCTGCGAGTCGACGATCAGTGGGTCGCGCTCGACTGTGGGCTGTACCATGGCCGGCGGGCGGAGGCGGAAGCGAAGAATCGTGAATGGCCGGTGCCGCCCGAGGAGATCAGTGCCGTGGTGTTGTCGCACGCGCACATCGATCATTCGGGGCGGCTGCCGCGACTGGTGAAGGATGGATTCGAGGGCAACATCTACTGCACGCCCGCGACGCGCGACCTGTGCGCGATCATGCTGCCCGACTCGGCGCACATCCAGGAGGAGGATGTCGCCTACGTCAACAAGAAGCGGGCGCGCAAGGGGCTGGACCCAGTCGAAGCGCTGTACGGCTACGAGGACGCGCTCGGCGCCATCCGCCAGATGCAGAGCATTTCGTACCGCCGGCTGTTCCAGGTCGTGCCGGGGCTGCTGGCCGAGTTCGTCGAGGCCGGCCACATGCTGGGCTCGGCCGCCATTCGGCTCAACTTCGCCAATCGCAACGGCGACAGCCCATCGCTGTTCTATACGGGCGACGCCGGGCGCCCGGACAAGCCGATCCTGCGCGACCCGGCGGCGATTCCCCCGGTGCAGACCATTCTGTGTGAGAGCACCTATGGCGGCCGCGTGAATGAGCAGGTGACCGATTCCAAGGAACAGCTTATCAAGGTGGTAGAACGCACCATCGCACGGCGCGGCAAGGTGATCATCCCGGCGTTTGCGGTGGGCCGCACGCAGACGATCGTCTACTTTCTGCACGAGGCGATGGTCGAGGGTCGGCTGCCGCGGATCCGGGTGTACATCGACAGCCCGCTGGCCGTCAACGCGACCGACGTGTTCAAGCTGCACCCCGAGTGCTACGACGCCGAGGCCCGCGCGTTTCACCAGGTCACGGGCGACATCCTGGGCGGGCGGAACTGCCACTACATCCGCAGCGTCGACGAGAGCAAGGCGCTCAACACGCGTGACGAGCCGTGCGTGATCATCTCCGCCAGCGGCATGTGCGAGGCGGGTCGCATCCGCCATCACATCAAGAACAACATCGAGGATCCGAAGGCGACCATCCTGATCGTTGGCTGGCAGGCGGAGCACACGCTCGGACGGCGCCTGGTCGACGGTGTGAAGAAGGTGAATATCTTCCACGAGCAATACCAGGTGCGGGCCGAGGTCGAGCAGATCCACGGCTTCAGCGGCCACGCCGACCAGACGGACCTCCTCGACATGTTGCGCCCGCACGCCAAGAAGGCCAAACGCGTCTGCCTCGTCCACGGTGAGCCGGAGCAGGCCGCGGCCCTGGCCGACAAGCTCAAGCACACCGGGTTCGGCGAGGTGGTGATCGGCAAGCGCGGCGCGCGTGTGTCGCTATTGGACAGGTGAGACCATGAATGACACGACATGCCTGAACATGACGGCGCCGGGAGAGGCCTATCGCGGTCGGCGGGCGAAGCTGGCCGCCACACTCGACCGGCCACTCGTGATTTGTGCCGGTCACGCCCCCGCGCGAAACTACCCCGCCAACACATACCCGTTCCGCCCCGGCAGCACGTACACGTACTTCGGCGGCCCGCCCGTCGAGCATGCCGCCTGGCTGATCGAGCCCGGCAGCGACGGCGACCAGGGCTGTACGCTGCTGCGGCCGGCCCCCGATCCGGATGACGCGGTCTGGGTCGGTGAAACGCCGGACGACGCGACACTGAAAGCGGCGGCCGGCTTGCAGGTGGGCCCCGCGGCGGCGGTGGGCGAGCTGAAGCGTCTGCTCGGCGGCCGGGAAGCGGCGGCCATCGCGCCGTCCTGTCCCGACACGCGGGCCTGGGTGTGCTGCGAAGGGCTCGAGCAGCCGACCGAGGATGAGAAGCTCGCGGTGATCGACCTGCGGCTGTACAAGGACGAGCACGAGCTCAACGCAATGCGCGTCGCGGCGCGTATCAGCATCGATGCGCACCGGGCCGCCTTTGCCGCGGTCAAGCCCGGACGCCGCGAAGCCGATGCGGCCGCGGCGTACTACCGGGTGCTGGTCGCGAATCACTGCCGGCCGTCGTTCACGCCGATCGTTACGGTGCGCGGCGAGGTGCTGCACGGCGCGGGGTACACGAACCTGATGCCCAAGGAGGCGCTGTTGCTGGTGGACGCGGGCGCTGAAGAGCCCGGCGGCTACGCGTGTGACATCACGCGTACGGTGCCGGTCAGCGGCGGGTGGACGCCGATCCAGCGGCAGATCTACGACATTGTCGAGCGGGCCAACCAGGAAGCGACGGCGGCGTGCGTCCCGGGCCGGCGCTATCGCGACGTGCACGAGATCGCCGCCCGCGTCATCTGTGAAGGCTTGGTCGACGTGGGCCTGCTGCGCGGCAAAGCCGACGAACTGCTGGCGCGCAATGCGCACGCGCTGTTCTTCACGCACGGCGTGGGGCACCTGATCGGGCTTGACGCCCACGACATGGAGGACTTCGGCGACCTGGCGGGGTATGCGCCCGGGCGCTCGCGCAGCAGCGAGTTCGGTGGCAAGTTTCTGCGGCTCGATCGCGACCTGGCGCCGGGGATGTGCGTCACGGTCGAGCCGGGGGTCTACTTCGTGCCGGCGATCTGGCAGCGCGAGGACCTGGCCGGGCCGCTGGCGGATGTGGTCCACCGGGAGCGCGTCGATGATCTGCTGCGCGCGCAGTTTGGCGGGCTTCGCGTCGAGCACACCCTGTGCGTGCGTGAGCGCGGCGGTCCGGAAATCTTCAGCGCCGATCTGCCGACGGACGCGGATCAGATCGCGGCGTGCGTCGGGATGGCGTAGGGCGCGCAACCACCGGCGCGCTGCCGTGCGCCACCTTCAGTCGGCGCGCTTCGCTTACTATCGGCCGGGGCGTGGCGCTTTCGCGGGCATACCGGACGTTGGCGGGGGTTTCGCCGGGCGTCCCAGAATGCGCCGGCGCGCTGGACTGATTCGGGGGTGGTCGGCAACGAGCAGAATCACAGGGAATCGCCGCAAGTCCCGGGCCTAGAATGGTGCGAGACGCGCACAGGGCCAACCAGTGGGAGAGAAGCGGTGACCAGACGAGGTCCAATGTACGCACCGGCCGTGGGCTGGCTGATCGCGGTGGCGCTGCTGCTGCCAGGCGGCTGCCCGACGGTGACGCCGCCGGCGGAGGAGACCAAGCTGCCGACGCTGCGGCTGAGCGCGCGGCAGGTGGACGTGCCGCTGCAGATGGTCGGCACGCAGGCTTTCGTGGACGTGTGGATCGACGGGGCCGGGCCGTTCGCGTTCCTGCTGGATACGGGCGCGTCCGACACGTTCGTGGCGTACCATCTCGCAACGCAGTTTCCCGGCCAGATCATCGAGAGCGAGCGCACCATCGCTGACACCGACGGCACGCGCATCCGCGCGGGGTTCGAGCTCGCCATCGGTGCGCTGGAACTCGGGCCGGCCGAAGTCACCGATCTGCAGGCCGGCATCCTGGACCTGTCGCACCTGTCCGCCGCGCTGCAGACGCCGGTGGACGGCATCCTCGGCTTTCCGCTGTTCGAGCACGCTTCGATGGAGATCGACTACGGCGCTGCGCGGCTGCGGCTCTCGGCGGACAGCCTGCTCGATCCGGGCGCGGGCACCGTCATGCCCTTCGTACAGAAGAACAGTCGGCCGTACCTGACGATGCACATCGGCCAGCAGCAGGTGTCGGCCCTGGTCGACACGGGCAATACCCTCGCGCTGCACCTGCCGGGTGAGCTCGAAGGCGTCGGCTACAGCGCCGGGCCGCGGCAGTGGTACGACGGGGCGGATCTGTCCGGTGTGACGACGGCGGAGATCGCGCGGCTGCAGGCGCCGGTGCAGGTGGGCGCCGCGGTGCTGCCGGCGCCGGTGGTCGTGCTGGGCGAGATCAGCGAGCCGATCATCGGCGCGGGTTTCCTGCGCGACTACATCGTGCGGTTCGACACGCCCAGCGGCCAGATGCAACTCGTGCCGCAAAGCGCCGCGGGGGCTGACGACGGCGTGCGCACCTTCGGCTTTCGCTACACGGTGCTCGACGGGCAGCCGGTGATCACGGGCGTGCTCGCGGGTGGTCCGGCCGAGGCGGCGGGCGTGCAGACCGGCGACACCATCGTCGGCGTCAACCAGACGCGGCTGGACGGGCTGGGCGACGACGGTGCGTGGTTCGGCACGCTGTTGCTGGCAACGCACACGAACCCCGCCAACCGCGCGGTCGACCTCGCGTTGCTGCGGGCCGATGCGGCGCCATACGAGGTCACCCTCGAAAGCGTCGCGTGGATCCCATGACGAGGCTCAACGGTCGGTGGCGACCGCGGCCCGGCCGACACTGAAGTCGGAACGATTCCCGAGCCGATCGCACTGCACCCCGTAGAGCTCGACCTCGTCCGCCGGCAGCGGCACGCGCACCACGGGCAGGTCAAAGGTCAGCTCGCCGCCGGCTGCGCCGCCGCGGAACTTGAAGCCGGCCCAGCCGTTCTCCTCGTAATAGTCAATGCGGACACGGCGGAGGCCCTCGGCCAGGTGCACGGTCGCGGTCTTGGGCGACATGCCGTGGTGTCCCCAGTGATCGAGCACGACCTCGTTGTCGATGAACAGGCGTGAGCCGTCGTCCGTGTTGAGTTCGAAGGTGTAGCGACCGTCGTGGCTGATCTGCAGCAGACCTTCGCAGCGGAACGCGAAGCCATCGGCCGGCAGCCGCGGGTTGGGCGCGCCGCCGCGGAAGAACTGATCGATCTTGGGCCAGCTCGTGATGTACGCCTGCTCGTGAAAATGCATGTCGCGGTAGGCGGTCACCGTCCAGCCCGTGAAGTGCGCGCCGCTGAGATCCAGCTCGACGCGGCCGCTTTCATCGGCGAGCGCGCCGTCGATCGGCGCCACGGGTGAGCCATCGACGCCCCACCAGAGCTCGAACTGCGCGTGGGGCTCGCAGCGGGCGAGCAGCTTGTCACCCGTTACGGTCAGCGTCGGGGCCGGCGCCGTGCGGTCGACCGTGATGGTCGCCGGTTCACTGGCGGCATCGGGGGTCGTCGCGACGAGGTCGTAGGTGCCGTCGGCGGACAGCTCCACGAGCCGGACCGCGCCCGGCCCGACCCGTGCGCCGACGACGTCACCGCTGGTCCCCCCGGTCAACACGTGCACCCTGGTCAGCGGCCGCACACCGAGCACCTCGACGACGGGCACGGCGTCGTTGGTCAGGGCCGGCGCCCGCAGGATCGGGCGATCGGGCGCGTCGGCCGGCTTGACCAGCCGCGTGGCGAAGATCGTGTGGTGCGGCGTGAGCACGGCCTGCGTGCCGTTGGTGAACTCGTAGATGAAGTTGACGCCGATGGAGCGGCCGTCGACAAGCGTCAGGCCGGCAGCGACATCCTGTGGCTCGCGCGTGCCGCCATAGTTGATCTCCTTGCTGACACCCTGGCCGATGGCTGCGGGGATCTCCACGAGCAGCTCGTAGGTGGAGGTTTTCGCGGAGACCTTCTGGCCGAGGGCGCTGGCGCTAGCCGCGCCGCTGGCGGTGATACGACTGACCCGGGCGCCCGGGACGTCGCCGCGCAGGCCGAGCCCGGCGAACTTCACCGCAGCGCCGTCGATGCGGAGGACGTAGGTATCGCCCCCTTCCCAGAAGCCGTTGGCGGCGCTGCCGTCGATCTTCGCGATGGCACGGAATTCGCGCGGGCCGCGGAACCGCAGATACAGCCGGTCCTCGGTCCAGGCGCCATACACCGCGATGTCGCCGCCTTCATCGGTGCGCACGAACGCGCCGGTCAGCAGCGGGGCCGCATCGTCCGGGATCTTGTCGTCGACGGCGTAGGGCAGGGTCGGCGCAATCGGGATCACGGGGTAGCGATCCTCGGCGTCGTTGAGCCCGTCACCATCGGTGTCGGCCTTGGTGGGATCACTGCCGCGATGGCGATTGGCGACGAACTCGCCGAGGTCATCGAGGCCGTCGCCGTCGGTGTCCTTGGCCGTCGGGCTGCTGCCGAAGCGCCTTTCGTCGGCGGGCAGGCGCGGGTCGTCGTCAGGCAGCCTGTCACCGTCGGCGTCCACGACCTCCAGGAAGTCGTTGCGAACGCCCTTGATCTGGAGGTATTGATCGAACTCGCGCAGCGTGACGGCGATCCAGTCCCAGTGTTCGCCGCCGAGGTAGTAACCGCGGAAGAACTCCTCGACGCGGTCGACATACGGATGCGAGTGCAGCATGTCGAGGTCGGAGCTCTCGACGATGACCAGGTCGAGCGCATGCTGGAATTCATGAGCGAAGATCCACGCCCAACCGTAGCCGGTGTCTTCATCGAACTCCGGATAGCCGACGCTGCGCTTGCCGCCGATGCCGAAGCAGCCGCCGGCGCCGCCGAGCACGTTGAACCCGCCCCAGTTGCCCTTCAGCCCGACGCCGGTGGCGATCAGGCCGTCGTACTCGCCGTCCTTGATACCGCGCTGGTGCAGGTCGGCGACGATGTTGTCCATGGTCGGGCCGGCGGTCTCCGGCGCGACGGTGTCGATGACCAGCCAGTCGAACTCGATGTTGAGCTGGGCCCGACTGTTGCGGAAATAGAAGAGGCGGCCGAGCTCGAGGCCGTTCCTGGCCATGAGCACGTCGTGATCCGACATGCGGTTATCGTCATCAGGGGCGCCACGATAGATCGGGACCAGGACCTTGAGGTTCTTGACCTTCATGGTCTCGGCCGCCAACGCACCGCCGGCCAACCCCGCCACCAACGCCATCGCCATCCACTTCTGCATGAGTTCTCTCCACAGCTCGCACACGTCTCACCCCGTCGGAACGATCCTGGCACCATCCTAACAAAAACGGTTCACTACGCCAGTATCCGCGTTTTGACCGCTGGCCGGACAGGCGCGCCCGCTCGTATAATGCCAGCGAAGTTGCCCCAGAATGCTCTGAAACGAGGCCATCATCCATGCGAACATCGCTCGTCCTGATCGTTGCCCTATCGATCATCGCCGGCTGCCCCCAGGCCCAGAACCTCAACAACTCGCCGGTAACCCCCGTAATCGGCGTTTCGCAGACGTCGGGCTCGGCCCCCCTGGCGATCACCGTCACCGCCGTGGATTCGAGCTCGACGAACGAGGGGCCGCTGTCGTACGCGTGGGACTTCGGCGATGGGACCACCGCGACGGAGATGGCCACGACGCACACCTACACGAACCCGGGACGCTACGTGCTGGCGCTGACGGTGACGGATGTCACCGGGGCGTCCAACAGCACCAGCGAGACGATCCGCGCCCAGGGAGGCGACGTGGTCGCGGTGATCAGTGCCGATGTGAGCGAGGGCACCCGTCCGCTGGTGGTGAACTTCGACGCCACACAGACCCAGGTCACCGACGACACGATCCTCGATTACTACTGGGACTTCGGCGACGGTGGCACCTCGCGCGAAGCCCAGCCGCAGCATACCTACACGCGGGACGGCACCTTCACCGTCACGCTGACCGTGGAGACGGCGGGCGGCGTTACGGCGTCCACGACGACCACGATCGAGGTCGGTGACCGCAACGCGTCATTGCAGTTCGACGGTGCGAGCTTCGCGATCCTGCCGCTCGGCGGATCGCAGGAATTCGAGACGTGCACCTTCGAGGCCTGGGTCAAGATGGAGAGCGCCGGCGGGTTCGTGGCGGCGGTCGGGAACAACTTCGCGCTCGAGCTGGTTCCGAGCAGCAACAGCGCGCTCGTGCGCACGCCGGGGCAGGTCACCACGGCGACCGCGAGCGGCCTGGCGGACAATTGGCGGCATGTCGCGGTGACGTTTCAGGCGCCGGACGCGGCCGACCCAAACGCGGCGCCGGGCACCGCGACGCTGTACATCAACGGCGCGGTCATCACGACCGCCGAGGTCAACGATACGTTCTCGGCCAGCCAGATCACGCTGGGGAACGCGATGCGCGGGAAGATTGCCGAAGTTCGCTTCTGGATCAGCGAGCGCACGGCGGAACAGATCAGCACGAACATGAACCGGCGGGTCGCGGGTACGGAAACCGGTCTGCTCGGGCTGTGGCGGCTGGATGCGGGCAGCGGGCAATCGCTCGAGAACAGCGCCGGCGGCAGTGACGGCACACTCGGCTCGTCCACCAATGTCGAGGCCAGCGATCCCGCCTGGAGCAGCGAAGGGCCGCCGATCTAGCGGCTGCGGGGCGTTGTCGGGTGTCGGGGCTCGGAGGTTGCCGTGCGCGGTTGCAGGTGGCTGCGCACAGATCGCTGCGCGGGATTCTGGGCGGCGGCCCGTTGTGACGCGCATTCCCGTTGCGCATAATCTGGGGCCGGTCGGCGGTCTTCGTGTGCGTGGCACGCGACGTCGTCGAGCCGTCAGGCAGTCGTTCGGGTAGCTGCACCTTCGCGTTCATCGCTGGCGAGCACCCTTCATGTCGTACGCGTTCTACATGCCGCGCGCGTCGGTTCGGGCCCGGGCCCCGGTGTTCCGGGTTAGTGTGTTCGCCGCCGCCGCGTTCGCCCTCGCCTCGACAGCCCATCTCCGCATAATCCAGAGGTAGCGCCATGGCCAAGAAGAAAGCGACCAGCAGGAAAGCCGCGAAGAAGACCACCAGGAAGAAGTCCACCAGGAAGACGGCGCGCAAGAAAGTGACGCGCAAGGCGACGAAGAAGAAGACCACGAAGAAGGCCGCCAAGAAGAAGACGACGAAGAAGAAGGTCGCCAGGAAGAAAACGGCCAAAAAGGCCACGGGAAAGAAGACTGCCAAGAAATCCACCAAGAAGAAGAGCCCCAAGAAGAAGACCACGAAGAAAGCGACCAAGCGCAAGACGACCAGGAAAGCGGCCAGCAAGAAGAGCACGAGCGCGCCGACCAAGCGCAAGACGGCCGGGAAGAAGGCCGCCGCGGCCCCGGCACCCGCGGTCACCAAGCGGGCCCCCGCCAGGCCCAAGCCGCCGCGGCGCAGTCCGCACGTGCAGCCGGACATCCGGGTCGTACCGCCCCCGGTGGTCGATGTGACGCCGATCACGGGCGATGCCCCCCTGCCGCCCGAACCACCAGCCATCCTGGCCGAGCCGGTCACGGGCTATGCCGAAACGCGGGTGGCGCCGGACGTCGGCGACATCGCGCCGGACTTCGACCTGCCGGACCAGGACAACCAGATCCACACGCTGTCGCAGTACCGCGGCCGCAAGGTGGTGCTGTATTTCTATCCGAAGGACGACACCCCCGGCTGCACCACCGAGGCCTGCGGCTTCCGCGATGCGCGTAGCGCGATCGCCGAACGGGGCGCGGTCGTGCTGGGCATCTCGCCCGACCCGCCGAGCAGTCACGGCCGCTTTGCTCAGAAGTTCGGGCTCAACTTCCCGCTGCTGGCGGACGAGGATCACGCCGTGGCCGAAGCCTACGGCGTCTGGGTCGAGAAGAAGATGTACGGCAACGTCCAAATGGGGGTCGCCCGGACGACATTCATCATCGATACGGATGGACGCATCGCCCACGTGTTCAAGAAGGTTCGGCCGGAGGGGCACGATCAAGAAGTGCTCGATTTCCTTTAGCAGCCGCCGGCCGGCAATCAATTGGCTGTCATTGAACCGCTGGCGCAGGGGTTCTTGCGCGCGCCGGCACGGTCGGTCGTACGGGGCTGCGTAACGGACATGCGCACCCGATTCTCGGCGCCGGTCGGGCCTTTTGACAAATCGCATGATTTTTGTACGATATCTTGTGGCCGCGGAATACGCGGCCTGCCCCAATGGTTGTGGCAAGCAAGTTACGGGTCAGAAGCAGTTCGCGTCCCCGGGCGCGACTGAGGCGAAGACAGATCACCTGAACATCGAATTCGAGATCAGAAGGAGTACGACACATGAAGGCTTGGAATGCATCTGCTTTGGCGCTGATTGCCGCGATCGGTCTGACGGCCAGCGCGTACGCCGACCACTGTTGTCCCAGCAAACACAAAGCCGAGAAGGCGGTTGCCAAGGCCGCGGTTA
Organism: uncultured Planctomycetales bacterium; assembly: GCA_964448675.1. Lineage (GTDB taxonomy): Bacteria > Planctomycetota > Phycisphaerae > UBA1845 > Fen-1342 > CAYUZU01. The sequence continues at coordinate 20,281 of CAYUZU010000002.1, read as the reverse complement.
AGGACAAAGCGTCCTGTAGCAAGCCCTGTGACAGCAAGCAGGTCGCAGTCAAGGCCGACTGCGAGATCGACTGCACGGGTAAGAAGCTGATCGCGACCGGCATGCCGCTGCTGCACTACAAGGTCGGCGACCAGCAGACCGCGTGCCCGGTGCAGGCCAAGGCCTACGCGAAGAAGCATGAGGACGCCAAGGTCAAGTACGTCGTCAACGATCGGGCGTACTGTGACAAGGGCGAGGCCATGCAGGCTTACGCGAAGAACCTCGACAACTACCTCGAGCAGATCACGACCGTACGGTACGCCGTCGGCGACCAGTGCATGCGCTGCCCGGCCTCGGCCGCGTCGCTCGCCAAGAAGCACAACACGAGCGTCAAGTTCCGCGTGGCTTCGTACGACTTCGACACGCGCTCGCACGCGGACGACGTGATCAGCAAGGCGCGCAAGGCCGCCGAGAGCGTCAAGGTCAAGACCGTTGTCGACGGTAAGACCTACGAGTGCACCAAGGTCTGCACCGAGAGCTGTGCGGCCGCCGACTGTGCGGAGAAGTGCGCCGTGAGCTGCGACAAGCCCTGTGGCGACAAGAAGGCGGTCAAGGTCGCCGGCAAGAGCCAGTGCGACAAGCCGTGTGACGGCGACAAGGCCCGCACCGTGGCTGCCAAGGACAAGCAGTGCGACAGTGCGAAGGCCCGCAAGGTTGCCAGCAAGGACAAGCAGTGCGACAAGCCGTGCGACAGCGACAAGGCCCGCACTGTGGCTGCCAAGGACGACTGCAGCAAGACCTGTGACAAGGATGCCAACAAGATGGCCCGCAACAGTGACGGCCGTTACTGGCTCATCGGCGACTTCAAGACGTGCTGCCCGCTGACCGCCAAGGTCCGCCTGGCGCAGGCGCGCGTTCAGGCCGCCCACGCCGCCATCGCCAGTGCCAACGGCGACGCCGAGTTGGCGCAGCGCTGAACAACGTACTCCAAGTCCTCCTTTTCGCTACGGAGCCCCGTCCCGGCCGTGCCGGGGCGGGGCTTCGCGTTGTGCGCCGGCCCCGGGCCGGGCTGCGATTGACGCCCCCACCCCTCTCCCGCGACAATACCCGCATCGCAGCAAACCACGGACCACGGACCACGGACGACTGAAGACTGACATGCGAACCTGGCACTACGGCGACGACATCAACACCGACATGCTCTTTCCGGGCAAGTACACCTACACCTGTTCCACGCCGGACGAGATCCGCCCGCACCTGCTCGAGGATCTGGACCCCGGCTTCGCCGAAAACGTGCAGCCGGGTGACGTCATCCTCGCGGGCCGAAACTTTGGCTGCGGATCGTCGCGCGAGCAGCCGGCCCTCGGGCTGCGCACCGTCGGCATCGAGGCCGTCGTCGCCAAGAGCTTCGCCCGGATCTTCTATCGAGCGGCAATCAACCAGGGTCTGCTACTGATCGAGTGCCCGGCAGCGGTCGACGCGTACCAGGACGGGAGCTCGGTCGCGCTCGATGTCGCCGCCGGCACAATCACCGTCGATGGACAGGCATTTCAGTTCCCGACGCCGCCGCCGGAGATTCTGGCGATTCGCGACGCGGGCGGCCTGCTGAACTACACGCGGGCGAAGCTCGCGCAAGCCGGCGGATAGCGTGTCGCTCCCGCGCGTCCCGGGTGAGGCATTGGTCTGCGTTGCCCACGATGACGCCCGCCCGCCCGGCCGATACGAGGTGCCGATGGCCCATGGACACCCCCGCCGAATGCACGATCGAAACGCACCTCGATGAGCGCACGCTGCTGCGCGGCTTGAACCGCTACTGGTTTCGCCGCTATAGCGCGAACACGGCGGTCAAGACGGTCATGTTGCTCTTTGCCCTGGTATTGCCGTTCAGTACGCTCGATCGTTGGGTGGTGGCGGTTTTCTATGCGGTCTTCGTATTCTCGATCGCCCAGTACATCGTCGTGTACATCCGGTTTCGCCGTCGATCGCTCCAGATTCATCGCGACCGCGGCGATCCACACATGCGTTACCAGTTCTCGGACCAGGGCATACACGTCGCAGGTGGGGACGGCTCGGCCGACCTGCACTGGTCCGCGTTCACTGACCTGTGGCAATATGACGACATGTGGATGCTGATCCAACGGCGGGTGACCTTTCACATCCTGCCCACCGCCGACCTGACCGACGAAGCCCGGGCGATCATCACCCGTTGCTTGCAGCGTGGCTAGTGAGGAGGCTATATTGCGCGGCGTGTGAAGCGCCCGTCGCGTGAGCGCAGCGTCTGTAGCTCAATTGGATAGAGCATCGGTCTTCGGAACCGAGGGTTGCAGGTTCGAGTCCTGCCAGACGCGTTCGGGTCCCCCGGTGCCGTTGCGCGGGCTCGGACCCGCCCCTACCGCTTCTCCGTCAGAATCGCCTCGACAAACGCCGGCGCATAGCGACGCATGCGCGTGATGCTCAGCCGCTTGCCCTCGAGCGTCACTTTCGGGTTGTGGTACTCCCACACGATGTCACCCGCCGGCGTCACTTCAAAGGCAAACCCGTTGTCGGAGTTGGTGATCAGCGTGTTGCCGTTCGGCAGCCGTTGGCATCCGCCGCCCGAATGCGTGTAGAAGTCCTCCTGCGGCGCCGTCCGGAATTCCCACACGATTTCCTTCGTCAGCGGATCGAGTTCGATCACGCGCGACCATTTACGCCACAAGCCGTTGTCAAACAGCAGGATGTTGCCGTTGGCGAGCACCTGCGCGTCGTGCGGCCCCTGTATCTCGCCCGGACCCCAGGCCCAAACCAGCTTGTTCGTGTCCCAGTCAATGATCGCGATCGCGTCCTGGTGTCGCACACATACCAACACGTTGCCTGCCGCGTAGATCGGATCGTGATCGAAGAGGTGTTCGTGATGCATGCGCTCGACCGCATTGGCGTGAAACGGATCCCAGCGCTTGGTCGCGCCAGCCGTCACCGCACCCACCGCATTGAATGCAAACACGTCAGGATTCGACGTGAACGCGTCGTAGAGCGACTTCTCCTCCTTCACCTTACCATCGACCGACATCAGCGTAAGATAGTCGACAACGGTCTCGCGGCCCTTCTTCAACTCCGGGATGCGCTCGTACTTGTGCGTAACAACGATGAGTTCCTGGTTCGGCAGCACATCGAGGTCATGGTGCGCGAACATCGTTCGCTTCCAGACCACTTCACTGTCCCACGTCAGCCGCATGACAAACCGCGCCTCATCGTCAATCGGCGCGTCGGGCGTCGTGACGCGATCGGCACCAACTACCAACAAATGACCGTCGGCCAGCAGCATACAGTCATCCCACGCGCGCCCCTTCGGCTGCTCCCAGGTATGCACGACTTCGCCCGCCAACCCGATCAGTTCCGCGACGCAGTAATTGCGGCTGTTGAACAGCGTATAGCCCGGCGACCAGCGGTTCTCGTCCAAACGTGTCAATCCGTTCAGCGCCGGCTCGGCCGCCTCCTCACTCGCACCCGCATAGCCCAACGAGCGCAGCCGATCAATCTCCTGTGCCAGGGCCTTGTCGTCTTCCTGGATAGGGGTTGTTTGTGCCGGGGGCTCATCCTCACGACAAGCGGGCAGCGCCAGCAAGACACACAATGCCGCTATGACCAGACCCGACCGCACCGCCCTGCTGCTCATGCACGCACCTCCGGCAGATCGCCCAACCGCCATGGCACTACTTCGGAATCTGCACGCCCAGGTCGGCCGTCGTGAACAGAGACGCAAACGACATGCCGGCGGCTTCGACCGCTTCCCGGCCGCCCTCCTGCCGGTCGATGGTGACGACCACGCCGACGACGACGGCGCCGGCGTCCTTCAATGTCTTGCACGCCTCAACGGCCTGGCCGCCGCTGGTGGCGATGTCCTCGACCAACAGCACGCGTTCGCCCTTCTCGATCTTGCCTTCGATGAGCTTGCCCGTGCCATAGCCGGCCTTCTTGGCGTTGCGGACGATCACGAAGGGCTTGCCTGTCTCGAGCGACGTCGCTGCCGCCAGTGCGATACCGCCCAATTCGGCACCGGCGATGCGATCCACGCGGTCGGAGACGTGTCGGGCATAGCGTATGGCCAGCTCGCGCAGCAACGCCGGCTGCGTCTCGAATAGGTATTTGTCGAGGTAGTACTTGCTCTTGCGGCCGCTGCGCAGGGTAAAGTCGCCCTCCAGCAGCGCCGTCTCGCGCAAAGCGCGGGCCAACTCGGCATCGTTCATTGCTTACGTTTCCTTTTGACCTTCTTGCGGGCCGGTCTTGATCGTGCTGGCGCCGTCCGCGCCGCCTGCACAGTGGGTGTCGCCGGCGCTTCTGGCGGCAACCCCGCCGTCAGCACGTCCGCGAATTGCCGCACGCCGGCACTGCCAAACCGCAGCACCAACTCGAACAGAGTACCCATCGTGGTCAAAAAGTCACGCAGCTCTGCAAGGCGCCGCCGAAACTCGGCAGTACGTTCCTGCTCGGCGCGGTCGCCGTCCGTATCCCCCGCCACCATGCCAATGCAGCGATCAATCGTGGTGATGATCGGCTCGACTTCTCGGCGGCGGCGCTCGCGCGTGATCGTCTCGAACATCTGCCAGACATCGGTGTCCGCCTCGAAGTACTCCTTGCGGTCACCGAGTTTGTGGACCCGGCGCACCAGGCCCCAATCGACCAGGCCGCGGAGGTTCATACTGGCGTTGCCACGGGAAACGTGCAGTTGCGCCATGATGTCGTCGGTGCAGAGCGCCTCGCCCGAGACGAACAGCAGTGCGTGAATCTCGGCCATGGTGCGGCTGATGCCCCAATAGCCGCCCATCTCACCCCAGCGCCGCACGAGCAGGCTGCGGGCATCCTCCAGCGTGTGGCTCATCGCATTGTCCTTTCAGAATTAACTGAAAGTATAGCACCGTTGCCACCAAGCCGCAAGACGGCAGGCATGCGTCGCGATAAACGACAGGCCGAACGCGGCCCCACCAGACACACACCAGGAACATGGCGCAACGTTTCTCCGGCGGACTGCCGAGCGCTGAGAGTCCGCAACAAAGAACGCTATGCCCACACTCCCGGAATTCGCATGCCACAATCCGGGCACGCTCCATTCGCCAAGTGGTTCGCGCGCGTCGTGAAGCCCGTCCGCTCGATCAGCACCCGGCCGCAGTCGGGACAATGCGTGCTCTCACGGTCGCCCACGCCCCCCAGCACGTTGCCCGGATAGACGAACCGCAGCCCCGCGCCCCGGCCCAGGTCGTACGCCCGCAACAACGTCTCCACCGGCGTTCGCCGCGGCCCGCCCATCTTGTAGTCCGGGTGAAACGCCGTGACGTGCCACGGAATGTCGGGCGACACGTCGGCGATGAAGCTGGCCATCTGCTTGATCTCATCGTCGCTGTCATTCAGATCGGGCACCACCAGCGTGACCACCTCGACCCAGAAGCCCATATCGCGCCCGCGGCGGATCGTGTCGAGCACGTTCTCCAGCACCCCGCCGAGTTGCCGGTAGGTCTTGTCCTGGAAGCCCTTGAGATCGATCTTGAGCAAATCCATGTGCGGCCGCAGGTAGGCGAGCACCTCCGGCGTGCCGTGGCCGTTGGAAACGAAGCCGCCGCGGATTCCGTGTTCGCTGGCCGGCTTGAACACGGCGACCGCCCACTCGGCCGTGATCAACGGCTCGTTGTAGGTGCTGGTGACGACCGGGCAATCGTGCTGCAGCGCGAGGTCCACGATCTGGCTCGGCTGCACGAAGCGCGGCTGCGCAATCGCCTTGCTGTCACGAAGTGTCTGGCTGGTGATCCAGTTCTGGCAGAACGAACAGTGCAGATCACAGCCCAGCATGCCGAACGACAGCGCGTCCCGCCCGGGAAAGGCATGATAGAAGGGCTTCTTCTCGATCGGGTCGACCGCCAGTCCCGCGACGTAGCCGTACGGCACGCGCAGCGCACCATCGTCATTGAATCGCACGCGACACACACCGTCCCGTCCCGGCAATACCCGGCAACGGTGTCCGCAGGCCAGGCAGCGGACCCTCTTGTCGCCCTCGTCGCGAACGAGTTCCGGTGCCGCCGGCGCGGTGTGCTCGGCCAGCAGCCGCTTGAGGGATACGAGCTCGGGCGTGGTCTCGGGCATGGATCGGCCTCCTTGTACGAGCGCTGCGCCGCCTGATTATCTGCCACTGAACCGGCTGCAACAATACGCCGATCGTCGTATGCGCGTCGCCTGTCGCCCGACAAGAGCCTCCGTATAATGCCGGGACGAGCGGTTGCGGGCTGCGAGGACGAGCCAACCACCCGCCGCGGGAGTGCAACGATGCGGATCGTGGTCACGGGTAGCGCCGGCTTCATCGGTTTTCACCTCTGCGAGCGGCTGCTGGCGGACGGGCACGAAATCGTCGGCGTGGACAACTTCATCAGCGGCAGCCGCGACAACATCGACATGCTCTGCGCGCATGCGCGCTTCGCCTTCCACGAGCATGATGTCTGCGGGCCGCTGCGTCTCGACCCCCCGCTCGACCGCATCTACAACCTGGCCTGCCCGGCCTCCCCCGCCGATTTCGGGCCGCAGGCGCTGGAGATCATGGATGTCTGCTCGCGCGGCGTGTGGCAGATGCTGGACCTCGCCCGCCAGCACGACGCCCGCCTGCTGCACGCCAGCACGAGCGAGGTCTACGGCGATCCGCAGGAACACCCGCAGCGCGAGGGCTACTGGGGGCACGTGAACCCGGTCGGGCCGCGCTCTTGTTACGACGAGGGCAAGCGCTTCGCCGAGGCCTTGATCACGTCGTATGCCCGCCAGCATGGCGTGGCCTGTCGCCTGCCGCGCATTTTCAATACCTATGGCCCGCGCATGCGCCGCGACGATGGCCGCATGCTGCCGACATTCATCGCGCAGGCCCTCGCGGGCAAGCCCCTGACCGTTCACGGCGACGGGTCGCAGACGCGCAGCTTCTGCTATGTCAGCGATCTGGTGGCCGGCCTGGTCGCGTTGATGGAGAGCAACGTGACCGAGCCGCTGAACCTCGGCAATCCGGCCGAGATCAGCGTATTGCAGGCCGCCCGGGAAGTCGTCGGACTCACGGGCGGTCGCAGCAAAATCCGCCATCTGGACGCCCAGGCCGACGACCCCAAGCTGCGCCAGCCCGACATCACCCGCGCCCGCCAGCGCCTGGACTGGACGCCGCGGGTCGAGCGCGGCGAGGGCTTCCGGCGGACCATCGAGTGGATGCGCACCGCGCCGTGACGTAAGCCGGCCGCCGCCGGCATCGTCGCGCGGTTTCGGGGTGTCGGAGCTTATCGGTCGGACGTGTCGCGGGAGGTCCGATGATCTCTGGGGACGGGTGGTGCGTGTCGCGCCGCGGGCCGGCAATCAAACCCTACCGCAGAATGGCACGATGTTCACAATGGCGCGGAGGACTTGACGCTGTGGTCGGGCTGCGCCGTCGCTTGCGCAGCGGGCCGCCAGGATACAGGGATCGCATGACACGAACACCGGCGACAACGAGTCTGCCTGACGTACCCGCAGCCGGGGGGCCGCGCCATGAGCTGCTCGGTACGCACCTGCAGCGCCTGGTGGACGCCCGCGATCGGCTGGAAAACGAGCTGCGGCGCTGCCACGACCAGCTCAACCGCGTCTTCACGATGACGGGGAGGGTCGCGCAACTGAACGACCCGGAGAAGGTGCAGGAGACCCTCTTGCGCCAGTACGCCACGGTGCTGCACCTGGGCGCGGTCTACGTGGATCGCGGCGGCTGCTGCGCGCGGGTCAAGCTGGGCCGGGCAGGATCCCTGTGTCCGTCTTGCGGCGAACTCTCCACCGATCAGGTGCGCGCGGTTCTCGCGCGCCAGATCGAGGCCGTGCGCCGCGTGGGTCGGCCGCTGACGATCGCGGCCGAGCCGCGCCTGGGCGACGTCCGCGTACTGCTCGGGGCCATGTCCGGCCCGGACATGGAGATGGGGGTCATTGTTGGCGTGCGTGGTTGCGAGCAGGCGGCATTCGACCGCAGTGACGTGCTGACCTCGGAATCCGTGCTGCTCTATGGTGCCCAGCTCCTGAGCAACGCGGTCATGCTGCAGACCATGCAGCAGGCGGCGCTCGAGACGGTGTGTGCGCTGGTGAACGCGATCGACGCCAAGGACAACTACACGTCGGACCACTCGGAGCGCGTCGGCAACCTGGCGCGCATGACCGGGGCCGCCCTCGGGCTGGCGCGCGAGGAACTGCAGGCGCTCGAATGGGCCGGCCTGCTGCACGATGTGGGCAAGATCGGGATCTCCGAGCAGATTCTCAACAAACCCGGCCGGCTCACGGGCTACGAATTCGCGCAGATGAAGCGCCACCCGCAGATCGGCTACGACACACTGCGCCCGGTCACGCGTTTGGCGCCCGTGCTCGACGCCGTCCTCTACCACCACGAGAACTTCGACGGCTCGGGCTACCCGGCCGGCCTCACCCACGACCAGACGCCGCTGGCGGCCCGCATCATCCACGTCGTCGATATCTTCGACGCACTGACCACGCGGCGGCCGTACCGGCGCGGGTTCGAGCTGGAACAGGCCATCGCACTGCTGCAGGAAGACGCCGGCCGGGTGACCGATCCCGAAGTCACGGCGGCGTTCATCGCGACCCTGCGCAGCTATATCGCGGAAGACCCGCACGGGTTCCGCACCTACTACGCGCACCTGCTGGAAAACGAGGCGGGGGACTGAGCGGAGGTCCTGATCGTGCGTTCGCGCCATGCCGTAAGCCTGATCGAGCTTCTGATCGCCGCCGTGCTGTTGGGGCTGGTCGCGGCCCTGACCATCCCGCGTCTGGGGCAGGCCGCGAGTGAGGCGCCCGACACCGCCCAGACCGTCCAGCGCAGTCTCAAGGTGCTGCGCTGCGCGATCGAGGCGTACCGCCAGGACCACGGCGTGTGGCCCGCGGTGCGCGGCGACGGTCGCCACCCGCCCGGCAGTGCCGCGGCGTTCGTCGCCCAATTGACCCGGTACACCAATCGCGACGGCCAGGTCGCGGCGCAGGCGGACGCCGAGCATAGCTTCGGCCCCTACCTGCGCGACGGGCTCCCCCACAGTCCGCTAGTGCCGGCCCGTGCCACGCCGCGCGTGCTGGTCGTCAACCAGGCGCCGCCAGTTGCGCCAGTGGCGGGAGACGAAGCTGCGTGGATCTTCAACCTGGCCACGGGCACGGTGATCGCGAACTCGACCGAGCGCGACCAGGCCGGCCGGCCCTACGCCCAGTACTGATGCTCACCAAAGAGAACGGGCCTCCGCGTGGAGGCCCGTGTCATGGATCTGGTTGACGGCACGTCGGCCGGTCTACGACTTGTCTTCGTCGGTCGGCTCGGGCGTGGGCGGCGTGATGAGGTCGGCGAGCTGATCGCCGAGGGTCTCTTCGCCCAGGCCGCCGCGGCGCGACTTGGCCTTTTTCTGCTGTTCGACGATGGCGTCGGTCTCGGGATCGGTGGCCCACTCGGCCCGCTTCTTGGACAGGCCGATCTTGCGCTCGATCGTGTCGACGCGGAGGATCTTGACGTCGACCTCTTCGCCGATCTGCACCTCGTCCTGCGGGTTTTCGACCTTGTGGTCGGCCAGCTCGGACACGTGGAGCAAGCCCTCGAGCTCGGGCTCCAGTTCGACGAAGACGCCGAAGTTGGTGACCTTGGTGACCTTGCCGCGGACGACCATACCGGGCTGGTAGCGTTCGGGGACGGCCCGCAGCCAGGGGTCCTCGGTCATCTGCTTGAGGCCGAGGCCGATGCGCATCTTCTCCTGGTCGACGCTGAGCACCACGCAGCGGAGCGAGTCGCCCTTCTTGACGACCTCGGACGGGTGGCTGACCTTCTTGGTCCAGCTCATGTCGGAGACGTGCAGCAGGCCGTCGATGCCTTCCTCGATCTCGACGAACGCGCCGTAGTTGGTCAGGTTGCGGACAGTGCCCTCGATGACGGTGCCCATCGGGTACTTCTGGGCGACGGTGGTCCAGGGGTTGACCTCTGTCTGCTTCATGCCGAGCGAGATCTCCTGCTTGTCCTTGTCGACATCCAGGACGACCACTTCGATCTCGTCGCCGACGTTGACCATTTCCGACGGGTGGTTGATGCGCCGCGTCCAGCTCATCTCGGAGATGTGCACCAGGCCCTCGATGCCCGGCTCGAGCTTCACGAACGCACCGTAGTTCATGATGTTGACGACTTCGCCCTTGACGTGGGAACCGACCGGGTAGCGCTCGGCCACCTTCTCCCACGGGTTTTCGGTCTTCTGCTTGAGACCGAGGGCGATCTTCTCCTTGTCGCGGTCGATGCTGAGGATCTTGATCTCGACCTCCTGGTCGACCTTGAGCATCTGGCTCGGGTGCTCGATCCGATCCCACGACATGTCGGTGATGTGCAGCAGGCCGTCGATGCCGCCGAGATCGACGAACGCACCGAAGTCGGCGAGGTTCTTGACCACGCCGCTGCGCAGCTGGCCGACCTCGATCTCTTCCAGCAACTTGGCCTTGGCGATCGCGCGCTGCTCCTCGATGAGCTTGCGGCGCGAGATGACGATATTGCGGCGTTCCTTGTCGATCTTGAGGATCTTGGCCTCGATCTCCTTGCCGATGTACTCGCCGACGTCGGCCGGGCGACGGATGTCGACCTGCGAGGCTGGCAGGAACACGGGCACGCCGATGTCGACCAGCAAACCGCCCTTGATCTTGCGCAGCACACGGCCGGTGACGACGTCCCCCTCGTTCGTGGTTTCAACGATGCGGCGCCAGCTGAGGATGCGATCCGCGCGGCGCTTCGATACGACGATCATGCCCGATTCGGACTCGATGTCCTCGACGAGCACGTCCACCGCACCCCCGACCTGGACCTCGCTGGGATCGTCCCACTCATCCAGCGCGACCACGCCTTCGCTCTTCAGCCCGACATCGAGCACGACTTCGTCGTTGTGCAGCCCCACCACCTTCGCCGTGATGATGGAGTTGTAGTCGAGGTTGGCACCCAACGTCGGCGAGACCGCCTCTTCCAACGCGTCCTCGCTGGGCTGACCGCCGAACGCCTCGGCCAACTGCGCCTCGATATCCGCCTCGTTGACTTCCAGTTCCTTCAAGAGATTTCGATCGACCATGTGTGTCCTGTAACCATCGTGATGCCGTCGATTCGGACGTGCCCCGCTGACAACCCGCGTGACCGAACCAGCGGCAGATTGGCGTGAATCCGACCTCCGCCCCTCGCGTCAGACCCTCCGACGCCACTTGAGGGGAAGTGAGACAGTGTAACTCGCCTTCAGCGGGGCACGCAACTGCTAGTGAGAAGAATAGGCAGGATTTACGGCGGTTTTTCAGCCCACGATCAGTTTCAGCCCTGTGACCACCAGCAATCCCAGGAATGCAAGCCGCAGCAGCCCCACCGGCAGCTTGTGGACCAGGCTCGCACCGAACCAGCCGCCGATCAGCGCTCCCGGCGCCAGCCACAACGCCAGCCACCACCCCACCAGCGGCAGTGCCGGCAGCGACGGGGTGTGCGCGAATTGGGCCAACTGAAGCGACAGGGCTGCGGACGTGCCGGCGGCGATGAAAACGATCGAGGTGGACGAATTCGCAATCGCGTTCCTTACGTCAAGCCCGAGCAGCATGCGCTGGGAAGGCACCGCCCAGACGCCCCCGCCCACGCCGAGCAGCCCGGCGATGAAGCCGGCGGGCAACCCGACAATCGGTCCGATAACCGACCACCGCCCGGGCATCGGACAGGCACACACCAGGCAATCCTGCCCGTGCGCGCTGCGGTACCGCTGATACACGTTCAGCAGCACGACCAGTTCCAGGAACACCCCGAACAGGCGCCGCAGGTTGGCCGTCTGCTCGTCCTTGAACACCCCCGCCAGCAGCACGCCGCCAACCACCCCGACCAGCGCCAGCGCCACGATTCCAGGCACCATCCGTCGGACGATCGCGCCGGCCCGCGCGTGTCGCCATACCGCGGGCACCGACAGCACCAGCGAGGTGCTGATCGCGGCCAGCTTGTAGACGTGAAACGAGTTCTCGCCGTAAGTGCGCCCGAGGAGGACGAACATCGCGGGGATCATGACGATGCCCCCGCCGACGCCCAGCAGACCACCGAGCAGACCGGCCAGCGCGCCCACGCCCAGCAGGATGAGGCCACTACTCAGGGAGAACTCCGCAAGCATCAGGCAGGCGCGCTCCCTCGGTCCGGCGGTTGTCCCGGCATCACCCCAGCACCTCCACGCCGAGGAGTTCCCGCGCCACCTCGCGCAGGCGATCGATCGGCCCGCCGAAACACCATGTCCGGCTCAGGTCGCGCACGACGAAGAAATTGTCCTGCGTGGCCGCGACCGAGTGATACTCCATCTCACCGAAGGCGCCGATGGCCCCGGCGTCGTTGTAGAACTGCATGGCGATGTCGCGACGGTCGGGCTGGTGCGCGGGATAATCCGCGTAGATGGCCCCGGGGAAGACCGTCGCCTGCCGCACGATGAGTGTTGCCCCGCGCTCGGTCGGGCGCAGGTAGGCCATCGCCCCGGTTACGTCCGTCGACCGCAGGCCGAGCTTGTGCTGTGCCGTGCCCGTAACCGGGAACGCCACCTGGCGTTCGGCGACGCGGCAATGCCCGGCGACGTCGGTCTGGAAGTAGTCGACGATCTCGGGAGCCCGCCGGACGGGGATGTGGATGGTGCCCCCCGGCGGAAGCTGCGCGAGTTGCCACAGGCCGTAGCAGGCCTCCATGCGATCGACCGCCGAGAAACGCAGCTCGCTCGAGAGCTGGTAGCCGACATAATCGAGGCCGATGACATCGACCGGCGGCCGGCACAGGCTGATGGCCCGCGTGGTCTCGAACTGGAACGGCTGCTCGCTGACACCGTTCATCGCGTCACCGCGCGCGTGCAGCTTGATGGCGGTGTTCGCTTCGTCGCGGATCTCGTAGCGGCCGGGATCGATGTTGGGCGGGACGGCGTAGTTCTCGTGCGACGGGTGCAGCGGGTCCTTGAAGTGCAGCTCGAGCTCGGGGGCGATCCAGCAGCGGTCACCGCCGAGGTTCCATTCGCCGGCGGCCAGAAAAGCGCGTGCGTCGTCGAGTTTGTCCAGTGCCGGGTGGGTCCAGAGGAGGTTCTGCGCCTCACCGTCGAGGTAGATGCCCAGAATCCGGCCGCCGCGGACGGTCACCAACAGGCCACCCCGCTCGGCCGGCAGCACCTGGGGACGCAGATCGAGTTCGCTGGTAACCTCGAACAGTGGCGACTCTTCGACTTTCATCACCGGCCTCCTGCCTTGCTTGGCTTGCATCGCGTCGCCGCATGGTACACGGGGCGCGCACGCGGACACAAGCCGCCGGTGAGCGCCCCCCTGCCGGCAGCAACACCCGTCCGCAGGCGGGCCCTTGCGGGCGGTCGCTGTTCTCGGTTCGGCGCCGGGCTATACTCTCGGGCGAGATCGCAAACGTCGAGCGAGGAAGGAAGGCTGATGGAACGGCACAATCGCAAGCGTCTGCTGGTCGGCATGCTGGCCGTGCTGGTCGTCGGCACTGCCGCCGGCGTGTGGTACAGCCAGCGCCTGCCCAAGCGGTTCGCCCCCGTGGTCGAGGGGCAACTCTATCGCAGTGGCGAGGTCACGCCCGCGCAGCTCAAGCGGTTACAGGAAGAGTATGGCATCCAACGGGTCGTCTGCCTGCTCAACCCTGCTGCCGACGTGACCCAGCGCGAGCGGGCCGCGGCGGCGGAACTCGGCATCGCGTGGCACAACGTGGGGCTGACGGGGGACGGCGCGAGCGCAGCGACTGATCGCGAACAGATCCTGGCATTGCTCAACGAGCCGAACGCGCCCCCCACCCTGGTTCACTGTGCGGCGGGGGCCAATCGCACGGGGCTGGCCGTGGGGCTCTACCGCATCCACGAGCAGGGCTGGAGCTATGACGAGGTGCTGGCGGAGATGCGTCGGTTCGGCTTTGAAGACCTGCCCAAGCATGAGAACCTGCGCCAGGCGCTCAAGGCGGCGGCTGCGGCGGCAGACCAGGCGCACGCGCCGGCTCAGCCGACATCGTTGCCGGCATCCCCTGCCGGGGCATCGTCCGCGCCCTGATTCCGGCTTGCGTCGAGGAACGACTGGAGGATGACCTGGGCGGCGATGGCGTCGCGGAGGGCCTTGCGGCGTTTCGGGGGTATCTGGCCGGCATCGAGGACCTGGTCGGCGGCGAAGCTGCTGAGTCGCTCGTCGTGCAGGACGACCGGGAGGTCTCCCTGCTTCTCCAGGGCGTCGGCGAAGGCCCGTGTCATCCGGGTCTGGGCGGAGTCGCTGCCGTCCGCCATGTTCAGCGGCAGGCCGACCACGATCCCGCCCCCCTCGTTTTCGCGGGCCCAGTCGACAACACGCCGGGCGTCCTGGGTGGGGCTGCCCGCGGCCTGGAGGGTGGTCGCTGGCGAGGCGATACGTTGTCCGGGGTCGCTGAGGGCGAGCCCGATGCGTCGGGTCCCATAATCCACGCCGATCCAACGTGCCACAGGATTCTCCATTTGACCAGCAAGACACGGGCCGCACGGTGCCCGGGGGTGTCGGTCGTTGCGGGAGGTGGTTAGCAACCCCTTACGCGAGCGACATTTGGCATGCCGAAAAAATATGCGATTTAGGGCTTGCGTTCCAGGGATTCCGCATTAATAATGCGGAGCTTGCAGAATGGGTGTGATGCGCGACGGAGCAGCCGGTTCATCTGAGCACGAACGACCTACATTTCGACCGGTTTTGGGGGTCCCGCAGCCTTTGGGCGCTGGCGGGATTTGGTCGCATTGTCGCCACGCCCACCTGGATTCTGAGAGACCGCGGGGGACGGTCGGCTCGGTAGTCATTGGATAAACAGCGAACCGTGAGGGATTCCCGCATGCAAATCTCCTACGTGCGAGACTTCAGCCGCTATGGCGACGCCATCGGCATTCCAAACCTCATCGAAATCCAGACCCGTTCCTACGAACGTTTTCTCCAGTCCGACAAGTCCGCCGACAAGCGGGACGCCATCGGCCTGGAGGGGTTGCTGCGCGAGGTGTTCCCGATCGAGAGCTACGACGGGAACATGAAGCTCGAGTACGTTTCGTACGACCTCGATCCGGAGCGCTACACGCCGGACGAGTGCCGCGAGCTCGGCCTGTCGTTCGCCAAGCCGTTCCGCGTCACCGTCCGTCTGCACCGCAAGGACAAGGAGGAGGTCACCGAGGAGGCGATCTACCTCGGCGAGATCCCCACGATGATCGGCGGCGGCGAGTTCATCGTGAACGGCTCGGAGCGTGTCATCGTCTCGCAGCTCCACCGCAGCCCGGGTGTCGATTTCGTCAAGGAATCGGCCGAGGGTGACCGGGCCCTGCACGCCTGTCGTATCATTCCTGAGCGCGGCTCCTGGATCGAGATCAACGTCTCGCGCAAGGACATCATGGCCGTGCGGATCGACCAGAGCAGCAAGATCCCCGCGACCACCTTCCTCCGGGCGATGGACGAGAAGTACGGCACCACCGAGGCCATCATCCGCGCGTTCTACAACGTGAAGTCCACGCGGGTGCAGAGCCTCAAGCCCGAGATGTGGGCCGCGGCCCCGGTCGTCGACCCGGATACCGGCGAGGAGCTCGTCGGTGCGGGGCGCCAGATTGGCGAAGCGCTGAACAAGATCCGCGAATCGGCGATCAAGCAGGTCGACGTCATCAGCAAGATGGTCGACCCGATCATCCTCAATACGCTGGCGGAGGACTCGGCCCAGACGCATGACGAGGCGCTGATGAAGATCTACGCCCGCCTGCGACCGGGCAACCCGGTACAGCTCGACAAGGCCCGCAAGCTGTTCGAGGAGAAGTTCTACGACGAGAACCGCTACCGCCTGGGCAAGGTCGGTCGCTTCCGCCTCAACCGCAAGTTCGAGCAGGGCGTCCCCGAAGACGTCATGGTCCTCCGCCCCGAGGACTTCGTCAGCTCGCTCCGTTACCTGCTGGATCTCCGCTCCGGCGAAGGCCAGGTCGACGACATCGACCACCTGGGCAACCGCCGGCTGCGCACCATCGACGAACTCGCTTCGGACGAGCTGCGCAAGGGCTTCCTCAAGCTGCGCCGCACGGTGCAGGAGCGCATGAGCCTGAAGGACCCGGAGTCGATCGGCAAGATTGCGGAGCTGGTCAACACCAAGAGCATCTCCAGCGCGATCGACTTCTTCTTCGGCCGCAGCGAGCTGTCGCAGGTCGTCGACCAGACCAACCCCCTCTCGCAGCTCACGCACGAGCGGCGGCTGTCGGCCCTGGGCCCGGGCGGCCTGAACCGCAAGCGTGCCGGCTTCGAGGTGCGTGACGTCCACATCAGCCACTACGGCCGCGTCTGTCCGATCGAGACGCCTGAAGGTGTCAACATCGGCCTGATCGCGTCCCTGGGCATCTACGCGTCGGTCGACGAGTACGGCTTCCTGATCACCCCCTACCGTCCCGTGAGTCGTGGCAAGGTCAACGGCGACGTGCGCTACCTGCGTGCCGACGAAGAGACGCGCGCCACCCTCGCCCCGCCGGATGTGGCGGAAGTGGACGAAAGCAACAAGCTGCCGCCGCTGGTGCCGAAGGCGGACTATCTCCTGGGCCGGCTCAACGGCAACGGCAACGGCAACCGCAAATCGCAGAAGATCCGCGACGGCGTGCTGCTGGGGCGCGTGCAGGGCGACGTGCGCCAGGTGCCGCCGGAGGGCATCGACTTCGTCGACATCTCGCCGAAGCAGACGGTGGGCGTGTCGGCGGCGTTGATTCCGTTCCTCGAGCATGACGACGCCAACCGCGCGCTGATGGGTTCGAACATGCAGCGCCAGGCGGTGCCGCTGATCCGCACCGATCCGCCGATCATCGCCACGGGGATGGAGCGGGCGGTCGCCGAGAACAGCGGCATGGTGATCCGCGCCCGCAGCGGCGGCAAGGTGACGTACGCCGACGCGCAGCGCATCGTGATCGACAACACCGACGAGTACGTGCTGCGCAAGTTCGTGGGGCTCAACGAGCGCACCTGCCTGAATCAGCAGCCGGTCGTCAAGCCCGGCGACCGGGTGAAGAAGGACCAGATCATCGCCGACGGTGCCGGGACGCACCAGGGTGAGCTGGCCCTGGGCCGCAACGTGCTGGTCGCGTTCATGACGTTCGACGGCTACAACTACGAGGACGCGATCCTCATTTCCGAGCGGCTGGTCAAGACGGATGCCTTCACCAGCATCCACATCGAATCGCACGACATCGAGATCCGCGAGACGAAGCTCGGCCGCGAGGAGTTCACCCGCGACATTCCGAACGTCTCGGAGCGGGCCCTGCGCAACCTGGACGAGCGCGGCGTCGTGCGCCTCGGCACGCGGGTCGGCCCCGGCGACATCCTCGTCGGCAAGGTCTCGCCCAAGAGCAAGACCGAGCTCAGCCCGGAAGAGAAGCTGCTGCATGCGATCTTCGGCCGCGCCGGCGAGGACGTGAAGAACGACTCGCTCGAGCTGCCCGCCGGCCAGGAGGGCATCGTGATCGGTGCCCGGCACTTCAGCCGCCGCACCCACCTGAGCGACGAGCAGAAAAAGGAGGTCGAGCGGCAGCGCAAGGCCTTCCGGCAGGAATGCGACGAGCGGCGCATCAAGCTCTTCCGCCAGATGATCGAGGCGATCGAAGAGCACCTCGACCAGGGCATGGTCGACCCGAACACGCGCCAGAAGGTCGCCAAGAGTGAGAACCCGGACGTGATCCTCGAACAGATCGAGACGTTCGATCTCAAGTGGGTCAAGCCGGCCGCCAAGCGCCCCGAAGCCGAGAAGATCTACAACCAGTACTGGCCGCGCATCGAAGAGGTGCAGCGCGAGTGGGAGCGCCGCGACGGCCACATGAAGCGCGGCGACGAGCTGCCGTCGGGCGTGCTGGAGATGGTGAAGGTCTATGTCGCCACCAAGCGCACGCTCGCCGTGGGTGACAAGATGGCCGGCCGGCACGGCAACAAGGGCGTCATCGCCAAGATCATGCCCGAAGAGGACATGCCGTTCCTCGACGACGGCACGCCGGTCGACATCGTGCTCAATCCGCTGGGTGTGCCCAGCCGTATGAATGTCGGCCAGATTCTCGAGACGCACCTGGGCTGGGCGGCCGCCGTGCTGGGCTTCCAGGTCCACACGCACGTGTTCGACGGGGCCACCGAGGCGCAGATCAAGGCGTGCGTCGAGGAGGCCAACGCGCACGTGCGGCAACGCCGCGAGGATCCGGAGGCCGTGCGGGCCGCGGGCCTGACCAACGAGTTGCTGGCCGAAATGCCCCCCACCGGCAAGGTCACGCTGTTCGACGGACGGACGGGCGACGCGTTGGATCAGCCGGTGACGGTGGGGTACATCTACATGCTCAAGCTGCACCACCTGGTCGATGACAAGATCCACGCCCGCTCGACCGGCCCGTACAGTCTCATCACCCAGCAGCCGCTGGGCGGCAAGGCGCGGACCGGCGGTCAGCGTTTCGGCGAGATGGAGGTCTGGGGCCTGGAGGCCTATGGCGCGGCCTACGTGCTGCAGGAGCTGCTCACGGTCAAGAGCGACGACGTCGAGGGCCGCACCAAGATCTACGAGAGCATGGTCAAGGGCACGCACACGCTCGATGCCGGCACGCCGGTGTCGTTCGACGTGCTCTGCAACGAGATTCGCGGCCTCGGGCTGAACATTCAGCTCGAGAAGCGCCGCCTGCTGTAAGAGACCCGACTGCGCCGGAGCTGCTGCATGGTCAACGTGGAATACGGCGTCGGCACGGACGTGACCCCGGAAGAGCTCACCGAGTTCTACGGGCGGCTCAACCATGATATGGCTGCGCAGCCGGCGCAGATTCGCAAGATGATGGACAACAGCGCTGCGTTCGTGACGGCGCGCGTCGACGGCAAGCTGATCGGGCTGGCCCGTGGCGTATGTGACGGGCTGCGTGGCTACCTGACCGAGTGCAAGCTCGACCCGGTATTCCAGGGCCCGGCCGCGGTAACGCGCACCGACGGACGCATCGAGCACGATACCCATGGCATTGCCAGGGAGCTGGCCCGCCGTGTGCTGGACAACATGTTTGCCGATGGTGTCCGGCGCATCGACACGGTGGCCTACGGAACAGAAGTGGACTTCTGCGAGGAGCTGGGGTTCAAGCGCTCCGGCGGTCTGGTCGGCGTGACGATGCGCGTCGAGGACTGGCAGACCGCCGCCGAGCAGGGCTGAGCCCCGGCGCGCCCGGCGGCGTCGGGCCCTTGCCGGTTGTGGGTTCGGAATCAGGCGCACGATGCTGGTCGGCGCCCCACACAAGAAGAGAGGTAACACAGCCGATGGCCGAAACTGTCTACGATCGGATCAACGATTTCACGGCCGTTCGCATTTCACTCGCGTCGCCCAACGACATCCGCAGCTGGTCGTTCGGTGAGGTGAAGAAGCCGGAGACGATCAACTACCGCACCTACCGCGCCGAGAAGGACGGCTTGTTCTGCGAGCGGATCTTCGGTCCGGAGCGCGACTGGGAGTGCTTCTGCGGCAAGTTCAAGGGCACCAAGCACAAGGGCATGATCTGCGACCGCTGCGGCGTGAAGGTCACGCACAGCCGCGTGCGCCGCAAGCGCATGGGGCACATCAACCTCGCGGCCCCGGTCGTGCACATCTGGTTCTTCAAGGCGATGCCCAGCCGCCTGGGCACCCTGCTCGACATGAAGACCGCCGACCTGGAGAAGGTCATCTACTTCCAGGACTACGTGGTGGTCGACCCCGGCGCCTCCAAGCTCGAGAGCAAGCAGCTCCTGACGGAGGAGGAATACCGGCGCGCGATGGAAGAGTACGGCGACACCGGCTTCCGGGCGCTGATGGGGGCCGAGGCCGTCCGCGAACTCCTCGCCCAGCTCGACCTGCCCGCGGTGTCGGCGGAGTTGCTCGAGGGTCTCCGCAAGACCAACAGCAAGCAGAAGATTAAGGAGCTGTCGCAGCGGCTGAAGCTGGTCGAGGCCATCCGCATGAGCATGAACGAGCCGCAGTGGATGGTGCTCGAGGTCATCCCGGTCATCCCGCCGGACCTGCGCCCGCTGGTCCTGCTGGACAGCGGCAATTTCGCCAGCAGCGACCTGAACGACCTTTACCGGCGCATCATCAACCGCAACAACCGGCTCAAGAAGCTGATCGACCTCAACGCGCCGGAAGTGATTATCCGCAACGAGAAGCGCATGCTGCAGCAGGCGGTCGACGCCCTGTTCGACAACGGCCGCTGCCGGCGGCCGGTGCTGGGGAGCAGCAACCGCCCGCTCAAGTCGCTGACGGACATGATCAAGGGCAAGCAGGGCCGCTTCCGCGAGAACCTGC
>CAYUZU010000001.1:382853-395754 GCA_964448675.1 uncultured Planctomycetales bacterium | reverse complement strand
CGCGTTTTTCGCAGTTGTCGCTTTTTCCGGCTTGGTGCCATTCGTGCTTTTGGGTTTTCGCCCGCGTCGCTGGTGCGTTGCGGGTTGTTTCGTGGCGTTGTGCCCGGGCCGCGTGTTGCGTTTGTTCGGCGTATCGTCGGCGGCCGCCTTTTCTCTGTTCGCCAAGGCCGCCAGGTGTGACACGCTGGCCTTGCTCTTCACGGTGTCCATCGCAAACTTGCTCCAGCGGTACAGCAACTCCTGCACTTCGTGCCCCGCGAGTTGGTCGGCGGCGTACCACAGCTCGCCATCGTCGGCGGTCGCCAGTCGTGCGTACTGCCTGTCGCGGATTCGCTTCAGCCGTATGAGTTCGACGACGGCTGTATCCATGATCATGCTGGCAACGTCGCCCATGAGTACGTCCGTGTCCGTCTGGTGGGCATGACGCAGGCACCGTTCGACAAGCGCCAGCATTTCACTCGGCGGTACGTCGTAAAGCTCGCGGGCGCTATAGAGCCCCAGCAAATCACCGTCACCGGCGAACTGCAGCAACTGTGAAGGAATGGCCGCGGTGTGCTTTCGCGTTTTAGCAGTGTTATCTGTCATTGATATAGCTCCTAATTTGAAGTTGTCTCTTGTTTCGCGTTACTGCTACGTGACACATGTATGTCATATGTCTCACTTTAGCACATTGGCATAACAAGCGCAAGTTTTACTCATAGTGCGTCAGACGTTGCTGCTATGTCCGCGGCGGCCGTACCCAGTGCCCGTTGTGGCCATGATTCATCCGAGGAGCGATTTGTTTCGAGAAATCTCGTTTTACACCTGCCGCGTACTGCCAGCAGCACCACCCGGCACAGCACGCCGACGACGCGCCTGCCAGAAAGCCGCTCACACGCCCAGAATCGCGCTGGGTTTAACGTATTAGGCCCGGGCTGACCTCGCAGTCACGGACGCTAAAAACAAAAGGCTGTGCGAGCCATGGAGGCGTATGCCGGCCGGTGCGGAACTTCCGGATCGAGCCGAAGCGAATCGGCCCTCAGCAGCCAGGGCGGAACTGCATCATCGGGCCTGCACATGCGGGACAGCGCTGCGATCAGAAATGCGCGCTGCTCGATCCCGCCTGGGGTGTGCCGCGTTACGCTTCAGCTTCGTGCTGGCGAACTCATGCTCGCAGCCCGCCGCAACGCATCGGCCGCAGGACTTGTGTGAGCCGCTGGATATCGACCTTCATTACCGGGAAATCCCGTGGAATCACGGCGCGGACCCCGAGAATCTTTTCTCGATCAAATGGGGCCAGGGGGGCTCCCAACGCATCAGCGACGGGGACGTGATTCACGCACATGTCCGGGAGCATCCATTTTTCCAGCATCCACGGATTTCCGAACCCTGCTATCGAACGCTCGCTTGCTCGCGGGCTCGCCACGGCTTCATCGACGAAACGCTCGACCCGCCCTCCACTTCCACGAATAATGCGGCTCACCCAGGATAACACGCGTCTGCCCTGCCTGTAGTTGGCCTGCACGATGAGCCATTCCTTCTCCTGCTGCTCTTGCACGTGCCTGGCCGACGAAGTGTCCCAACTGGGTAACGGCTCCTTGAGCAACAGTCCATTACAACAGGAACAACGGTCGCCATCCCAGGCTTCACCCACGTACACGACGGCTACCGGCTTCAGTAGTATCGTCAGCAGTCGCTGAACGAAACTGTAGCCGTCCTGCTCGTCTTCTGGCTCCAGGCATACCGGGACGTCGGTTAGGACGTATGCATCATGATCGCGCAAGAAGAAGAGCTTCATCGGGTAGATGCGCGGAGCATCACTGCCTAGCCGGTTGCGCGTTTCTTGCTCGAATACATTCTGGGTAAAGCGGATCAAAGCCTGCAGGTCTGCAGGCATTGGGCTTGCTGCCGCTTCTGGAGCAGCATCGGTATCGCGGTCACTTCGTTCTGAAAACGCAGATAACATTCTTTTGTCGAACAATTCCGAATTCCTTTCAAAATACGCTGTCAGTGTACTACATTGTTTCACAATACAGGGACTATTTGTGCTGCGACGGCTTACTTGTCCATGGTATGTCCTCCTATTTACTAGTTTGCACTCGCGGTTCGCTGACGCTGTGATCATCCTCGCGGGTGGCATATGTGCGATAGTGTACCCAGCAAATGGCGCCAGTGTCCGTGACGCGTCATGGTGCATTTGTTGTTGCCGGTCAGTGTCAGGCATAAAGTACCGTCGAGTCCTGTGTCGTTCAGTGGTTTGTCGGCTTCGGACTGCCTAAAGGACTATAGCGCACGTGCATTCAATGCGCAAGTGCAGTTATGGCGGGAATAAGAACGTATCTGCGAGCGCCATTATGTCTCGTTTATGCGCATCCGGAATCAGCGCATGCAGCGCCTCGCGTTGTTCCGTTTAGACGAATCTGTGCCTCTGCGAACCGGCCCGGCTAATTTGCCGTTCCCGCTTCGCGGCTTATGCGAGCTGGGGCCAGCGGGCGGTATTGGGGCCACGCTGCTCGCTGACGCCAAGCGTCAATGAACCACCTCCTTGCGTCGTCATGGTCGCTTTTCTGCGCGATTAGCCCCTGTGTGACGGCTGAAATGGGCCTGGTCGCTTCGGCTGCGACCCGGGAGCCGCCGATTCGCATTTCGAGCAGGGCGCGGTGGTTGATGGAGCTTGTCGATTTTGCCGTGCATACCGCCACCGATACCGAAGATGCGATGGCAAGGGACAACGCGTGGTCATTTGGAACCAGCCGCCATGGCCGGATGGCCACGGCGTCGGCGATCTGGCTACGGCCGCTGTCGGCGGCTGTCATCGCACCTGGCCACATGCCGGCGTCCACGTCAGCTTGAGCGGCTTGTCCGGGGCCGCGGCGTCGCGGACTTTCAAAAACTCGACAAGCAGGGCGGGTTGTTGCGGTGCCGGGGGTACGTCGGCCCGCAGTGCCAAGCAGCTGTGGGCCTGGTAACCCAGGGTCGTCGAGCCCAACAAGTCATCGAGGTGAAAAGCGTTCTCGGTGTGCGGCACCTTCTTGGCACTGCTCTTGGCCGCCTTGCGCAAGGGGGCCACGACGAGGATCGCGGCCTGGAACTGACGGGCCAGGTGTCGCAGCACGCTCGCGTTCTGGGCATCGACGTGCAGAGGCTGGCCGATTTCATTGGGCAGCGGGGCCAGCTCGCCGATGTGATCGAGCACGATGAGCTTCCACTCCCGCCGCGTGCCGCCCTGATCCACGATGTCGGCGACGATCTGGCGGTCGATGGGGCCGTCAATGGCATCGGCGTCGACCACATCCAGGCGCAGGGGGGCGTATTGCTGCATAGCTTGGTGAAGGTACTGCTGTTGCTGAAGCGTCGGGATTGTTCTGAGGCCCGCGTCGATCGTTTTGCGAGCGACACCGGAGAGCTGAGCCAGGGCGAGCCGGCCGATGGTGGCGCGAGACATTTCCAGGCTGAGCAAGCCGACGGGGACGCCGTTCCGGGCCGCATTGAGGGCCACTTGCAGGGCGAATTGTGTTTTGCCGTTGCCCGCCTTGCCGCAGAGCATGTGCACCGCCCCTGTCGCCAAACCACCACCCAGGGCGCTATCGAGGCGATCAATGCCCGTGGAAACACGTTCGACGGGTTGCCAGGTCGCTGAGTTTTTCCAGATATCGCCGAGGGAGTGGATGAAGCTCGGGGGTGTCGGCGGCGTTGGGCCAGTTGTCGCACCGGGGGTCGCCGTACTGCCCGTCACCGTGCTCGTCGTCGCGTTTGTGCTCGTCGCGGTCGAACTGGCCGTATCAGCGTTCGTCCCACCAGCGTTCGTTGCTGCCGCGGATTGCTCGTGCGGGGCCTCGTCAGCGGTCACCGGTGGAGTTTGGTCAATCGCCGCCTGCAGCTTGGCCTGCACGTCCGCCGGTGCGTTCCCGTGTTGGATTTGCTGTTCCACGAGCCAATCACCGAGATCGTCATGAGGGTTTTGCAGGCCGAGATCGACAATCCGCACGTCGATCCCCACCGCTGCCAGCTGGGCCGCGACCGCATTGGCCCAGTTGCGGCCGGTGTCATCGTTGTCCGGTACGATTCCGACTGTTCGGTTTCGCAAACGGTCGAGCAGGGCAGGCGGCAGTTGCATCGTTGTCTCCCCCGCCGTCCAGCCCACTGCGGGTAAACCCGCTGAGACCGCCGCTAAGGCCCGCAGCTCGCCTCCACAAAGCCAGACGGTACCCGAGGTCGTCAGGCTTAAAGGGAAAAGCGGCCGGCCATTTTTCGCACCTTTGGGGGCCCAGCGGGATTTGGGCTCGGCCCCATCCGCCGCGTGACGTTTCTGGGCCATAAAGCGGCCATCAGCGTGATGAATGGGAAACACCCACCAATGCCGCATCCCATCGTTAAGGTAGCCGAGGCGGAATTGCTCCACGGTCGCGCGGTTAATTGCCCGAGTCTTCCAGAGCCGATCGAGCAACTCGACATTCGTTTTCAGGTTTTGGTGAGCCGCGCAGACCTCCTCCTCGGCGGCGGCGATTTCATCGTCGTTATCGTGAATTTGGGCGGCACCGGGGAATTGAATGACTGTCGGAGCATTCGCCGGTGCTGCGGGGATTTCGACAGCATCGACAAGATGCTGGCAGGCCGCAGCGAAGGTCAACGGCCGGCCGGCTCGATCCGCCGCAGCCCGCAACACGGCAATCGCGTCCCCGGAGTTGCTGGGGTTCTTGGGGTTTTGCTGGTTCCATTCGCCGCCCAGTGTCCGGCAGCCGTGGCAGGTGAACAGCCAGATGCGGTTATGCACATCCTGGTGAATGCTGCCCGAGGGTTTTTGATCGTCATGGAAGGGACAGCGGCAACCCTCCCCGTCGATTCTCGGGGCGTGCTGCAGCCATTGCCCGGCCTGTTCCAGGGCGTATTCGAGGTAGCGGCGGTCGCGGTGGATTTTGGCCACGGACAGCGGGTCAGAGACGAGTAGATCCGGTGAAAATGGCATTAGACATCACCCCCTTCGTCAGTGTCGCGGACAGCACGGGCGTCGCGGCCAATCAGGGCGAGGATGTCAGCCAGGTCATCGGCCGAGGTTGTGCGATCGGGGTCATCGGCGGCCGGCGGAACAGGCGGGCCGGCGGTGTCTTCCTCATCAGCCGGGGACTTGATGCAGATGTCTTCACTCGACCGATGCAACTTGATCGCATTGATCGGAGCGACGCCCGCGTCGGTGGAGCGTAGCGGAGGCGACGGGGAAGTCGCTCCTCTACTCTCCGTAGGAGAGTCTTCGGGCTCTGAACGCCCTCTAGCTGGAGGGCGTTGACCGCCCGCTACGGCCCCCGGCTTCGTAAAGGGCGTTGGACGCCCGCTACGGGATTCGTCGCGTTCGGCGGCGGTTGGCGAGGTGGTTTGGCCATCCCGCCGCAGGAAGATCCGCAGCAACGTGGCCGTCTGCTGACTGTTTTCCACCACCGGCTGATGCTGCCGTGTGATCCAGCCGGCGCCCTCCAGCGTCGTGAGGCAGGCGGAAACCGTTTTCTCATTGCAGCCGGCCCGCTGGGCGAGTTCGGCTCGTGTCGGCGTGACAAAATTGCTCGCCTTTTCTCGCGCCATATCACACAGCGCGATCCAGACAGCGGGGGCTGCCTTTCGGTGCTGGTAGACCAACGCCAGCGGCAGCGGCCGGCGGCGTGAGTGCTTCTTCTTCTTCATCGATCTCCTCCCATCATCCCGCCTGCCGGTTCGCACCGGGGTGCGCATTTTGAGCACCCCCGGCAGCCGCCTGGTTCGTGTTCGCCGCCCCGCGTTGCGCGAAAAGACAGTGGCCACACGCCAAGCAGTCCGCCGGCCCAAGCTTAGTGGGAGCCGCGCTGCCCCCGGTCGGCGACGTGACCGCTGGCGCATATACGCCGTTCTCGTGGGGGCAGACCAATGAGTTGCCGAGCTTCATGAGCGGCGGTATCCGTCCATTGGCCGTGCGATCCCGTGTCGCGCGGAAAACCACGTGCACCTGGCGCGGCGGACCATCGGCATCGGTGTCAGCCAGCCACGCTACACGGGTGTTTGCAATCGCCGGTGGCATTCCCGTCACCCGGTCCGCACTCAACAGCAGCGACACCCTCGGCTCCGCGGCCAGGTCGGTGAGGGCGTCGGTCCAGTCCGGTCGCCGCCAGGCGCGCGTGTACGCCCAGAAACGCACGTCGCGGCAGGCGCGGACTACGGCGATGATGTCCCGAATGTAGGACTCGCTGAAAAACTCACCGAAGTCGTGCAGGCGAACATGCGATACCCCGTGGTGCAGGATGGCGGCCGAGAGCAGGGTGGCGAAGTCCGCGCGCTGCGCGACGGTCCAGTTTTTCCTGGCCCGCTCAGCCACCGCCGGCCTTCCTTCCCGCATCTTCCAGGCATAGCAGCAGGCCTTGCACACGCCGCTGGCCGTCGGGGGGTAACCGTTCAGCCCAGCGCAACACGTCGACTCCGGCGGCAAGTTCCAGGTACGGACGCGCTTGCCGTTGCCGAGTTTTTTAGCGACGCCCAGCATGGTGAGCATGCCGAGATCGGGATACCGCGCGGCCTGCCGCTTGAGGTAGTTGATCAAGGTCGAGCTGTTCATGATGCCTCCCCCTCTGCCGCGAGATTGGCCAACATGTCCGTGCCGTCCATCCTCTCGAACGTATTTTTCACGTCAGCGATGCCTCCATTTAGTTAGACCTTCGCAATCCCGAGCTCAGCGCGAGCCCGGGCCGACCGCAGAACGTGCGATCGAACCGCGTCAATGCAGGAGCTGTGCCAGAGGCAACGAACATGTCGAGAATGCCATTTGCGACGCACCAGGGGGATACAGGCCAAACCGGGCCCCACACGTAGCCGGGAATCAGCGGCGAAACAGCGGTGAAATGAAGACAACGGAGCCCCCCTGTGAAGTGGACCCCCGTGATAGCCCCCGACGACGAAGACGATTCACCGGTTCGTGAAGACATCGCCCCCGATATGCAGGCTCGGTGAAGACATCACGGCGGATGGTGAAGTCCGCGACCGCGTATGGGTCGGAAAATGTGGGTGCAGGGTCGACATTCGCGGCGCCGACCAATGGTGCAGCTGTTGTTCACGCGTGCGACACTTGCCGTTGGTCGGGAAGGCAGTCAGGTCAGGCCGTACTTCTTCAATTTGGTCGACACGTGAGCCTCCGAGGAACCGAGTATCGCGGCCGTGCGTTTCTGCAGTCCTTGGCTCCGCTTCCCCTTCTCGTACCCCTGGCTGCGGGCCCACTGCATCACCGTCGCCAAGACCTCCCTTTCAGCGTCAGCAGCGTCGACACCAGCGACGAGTTCCTGAATCTCCGGCCTCAGGTCCGTCAGCGACAGCTCACACTTGCCCTTGCCAGCCGAGTGCAGCTGATCTAGCTCGTGTATCAGCCCGCGCACATTATCCGGCCAATCATGACGGCACAGGGCAAGCAGTGCCTTGTAATCTCGGATGTTGCAGCGTTCCCGTACGACGCTGAACACGTCTTCGCGCCGCTCCCGCAGGGGTGGTATACAAACCTTGCCCGATTTCATCCGATCCCAGAGGTCCGAGCGAAGACCCCCGTCGCGCACCGCCTGCTCCGGATCTTTGTTGGATGCGAAGACGAGGTACGGGTAAGGCGGCTCGATCTCGCCGCCTCCGGCCGCTCTGGCCAACGGTTCATTCGACAAAACGTCCAGCAACAGCGTCTGTGCATCATGAGGCAGGTCGAGGAACTCGTCGATCACGAGCGTTCCGCCCTTGCACTCCTCGAGCAGCCCCTGCTGGCCGTCCTCGTGGACGCTGCTTAGACCATGGTTGCTCCCATAGCCCACGAGCCTGCCCTTCGCGATGTTGAAGTCGCCGCCCACGAATGCCGCGGCATTAAGACGACGAAACGGGCCCTCAAGCTCCCAGAAGTGATCATGCAGCAGCCTGGCCAGCGTCGTCTTGCCGGTGCCTTGCTCGCCCAGGATGACTGCCGACAGCGCCTCTGGGCGAACACCGCTTCCAGCGCGCTGCAACGCATCACGACGATTCCGGATTACCTCGCTGAGCCGTTGCAGTTCCCCGATCACACGCAGCATCGCGTCACTTTCCGCCACGTATGACGCACCCAGTGTTTCGTTCTTGAGCTTGAGCAACCTCTGCCGTTCATCCAGCGGCAGTGGCGCCTGCAGCTTCCTCGCGCGAGCTAGAACGCGACGAGCGATTCGCGTCAGCGCGTCATCAAACCGATCAAGCCAGTCAGCGCGCCCCTTCTTTGGGTCTGGCTGCCAACGCCCCGCATTCCGCGCATCCCACCAGTCATACAATCCGCTCAGCCAGCCTTTGGGTACACCCGCAACTGGCGCGGCGTCACCGAGTGCGAGTTCGGGGTCAGCCTCACCGGGAAACGCCACGTATCGCGTCGTGTCCTGCAACCGCGCCAGTGCATTGCCCAGCTCCAGGTGCGGTCGAATACCGGCAGGCATCTTATCAACAAGCGCCGCGAAGGCTCCTTGCTCCTGGCGCCGCGACTCGTCAGTGAGCGACATCAACTGGTCATCGGCATCGGGAACCGCGGCAGGATCGACCCGGTCCACATAGATCGAACAAAGACGGCGACGGACCAGTTCTCTACGATGAAGATCGAGTCGCTTCCCCGCCTGGTTCAGCTGTTCTACGTAGGTGTGGGCAAATGTCGGGACAGTGCTACCGCACTCCTGCTCGAACAGTTCAAACAGATCACGCCTCGCGGCATCTCCATCGAACCGCTTCTCGAACAGCTCGCGGCAGAACTTCCCCCGCATTCGGCCGACACAGTAGGCCTCAGCCTGCTCACTGCTCCAGCCGATTTCCCGGCTCGGATCGATATAACCACCGGTCATGGGATGTCCTCCCGTTTCCTGCAGCCGGTACGCTGCCTCGCGGCTCTTCTGCTCACGCGTTCGCGCTTGCCGCCGCTGTCGACTTGCACGTGTTCCCCGAGGCATTGAAACCCATTATGCGCCGCCCAACCACCGCTATCAACAGCCTCGGACATCACTCGGCATCCGGCACACACCGATGCCATCGTGATTCCCCCCGGAGCTGCGCTTTGCGGCTACAGCCAGTTCCTACCCGAAATACGCCTTCTCGATCGCCGCACAGGCATCCGCGACCATCTTCGGATTCCGCCGCACGTAGGCGTCCTTCATTCCGGCTGCATGACCGGCCAGCAGCATCGCGTGCGTGGCGTCCGCACCACCTTCGATCGCCGCGGTATATGCTCCGTCTCGGATATGCGAGACCTTGACGTCCTTCGATACCCCGGCCGCCTCGCGGAGCCGATTGAATCCGCGGCGGATTTGCTCGGGTTGATACGGCGTGCCGACGCTGTTTTGGAAGAGGTGACTGTGCTTAGCCTTGCGAGGGGCGGCCTTGAGCGCGGTAATCGTCCGACCCCACAGGACTGCCACCCGCGGCACGCCCGTCTTGCTGCGGTCTGTGGCCAGGGTGCCCTTCTTGAGATCCACCTCCTTCGTCAGCAGATCCCCGACCTCCTTGCCGTACAGCGCTGCGTTGAGCATGCAAAGCAGAATCGCCTTCCACTTTGCATTCGCCGCATTCAGCAGCGCGTGGAAGTCCTCCCGTGAGATTGGCTGGGGGTCGGCGGCCTTCTTGCGGGGTGATTTGAGCACCTTGCACATCGCCAGCACACGCGCCATCTCATCCGGTGCCAGGCCGCGCGTCGCCGCGTAATTGAAGAGCGTCTTGATCTTGCCGAAACGGTGATGCACCCAAGGTCGACTCTTGCCGTTTCGGTGCTCGTTCAGCGCCCAGTCGCCGTAATTCACAATCTGCTGCTGCGTAACTTCTCGCACGGTGGAGCCCTTGGCGAACTTGCAGAACTCCTTCCAGTAGCGTTCGGCCCTTTGCCGCTCGTGCTGCGTGATGTCCGCGTGCTCCACGTAGGTCGCCAGGACCGCCTTGAGCGTCGGCGAGTGAGCCCGCTCCTGCAGATGCTCCAACCGCGCGATCTCCGGAATCCCGACGCGCTCCGCGAATGCGGCCGGGTCGGTCAGAATTTGCTCGCGGACCCAGTCGTAGACCTCCTTCGAGTCGAACATCCGGTAGGTCGGCAGCTGTGTAATCAACTGCTTGAGCTTGCTCTCATCACCATCCGCCAGCACCTCCTGCATGGCGGCCGCCGCGGGCAGTTGGTCCTCGGGCTTCGGCACGTTGGCGAGGAAGTTGGTGGGAAGCGGAAACTGCAGCGCGCCGGCCGGCGACTCGATCGGGATTGCAACGGGCGCTTCGCGTTCCTGCTCGCCCTGCCAGCGGCGAAACGCGCGGACGGCCTTATCGAAATCACTGCCGAACGTCTTGCGCGGTTTGCTGTGGGTGGCGTAGTAACGACCCTGGCTGCTGAGCGAGAGGCCAACGATGGGCTTGCCATCCTTGTCCTTGACGTACTTGGCGGGCCTTCCTCGGCGCTTGGGTGGTGTGCTGGCCATGATCTCTGCGTCCTTCTGGCTAAGGCAAGGTGACGACAGAGATCAGTATAATAAATTACTTATTAACTTACAAGTCCAGCCTGTAGCATCAAAAAACTCAACGGAGAGGGGGGGATTCGAACCCCCGGTACCGCTTTACGCAGTACGACGGTTTAGCAAACCGTTACCTTAAGCCACTCGGTCACCTCTCCAGTGGTGCCTCCTTCCGGGGCTGCAGCCCGGGCGCCGGGCAAACGCCCGGCACGCGCCACTCGCACAAACCCGCCAGCCCAAGCCGCAAACGGACCCCGGCCGGCAAGTCGCCAGCGCCCACACCGCCAGCCGGCGAATAACCATCGCCTGCTGCCGCCAGCGGGCCGAGCGGGCCGCTTATCATATTCGATCAGCCAAACGCCGGCAAGCATCCACCCACCGGCGCCGCCCTGGCAGCCGCCCGCGTTCAACGGGGGCGTGGCGCGTCGGCCGCTGCCGACTTGGACTGCACCGGTTCCGGTGCCACCCGGTCTGCATCTTCGCGAAAGGGAGAAGGTGGCGGTGGGATTCGAACCCACGAATCGCGGATTTGCAATCCGCTCCAAGATTCCATAAACGTTTACAAGAAAGAGACTTGCAACGCTGCGGCCGCGGGCCCCACCTTAAGCCCCGACAACCGGGCCCGGATTGCCCCCGACCTGCAGCGCGTGGTAACCGCGTGGCCAAGCCTGCCCGACCACCTGCGGGCGGCCGTGCTGGCGATCGTGGGCGCGACCAACGCTACGCCCGGAACCTGACGCAGCAACTGCCGACGCGCTTGGGCACGCCGCGGATCAGCATGACCTGACTGAGGATGTCGAGCACATCCACCGCCTGCATCCGCCGGTCGACCTCCAGCGCCAGGTTCTCGCGCGTGTACTCATCGATCAGGGCGAACCACTTCAGTGGCCGGCCGCCCTCGTCGCGGTCGTGGATGAAGTCCCAGGCCCACACGTGATCAATGTGCTCCGCCCGGCGGCGGACAATGCCGTTGGCACTACAGCCCAAACGCCGCTTTTTCCGCTGTTTCTGTGGCACGCGGAAGTGTTCGCGACGCCAGAGCCGTTGGACGCGTTTGCGGTTGATCCGCCAGCCGTCCTGACGCAGCAACGCCCACACGCGGCGATAGCCGTAACGCGGATATTGTCGAACGATCGCGTGCATCTGGTTCACCAGGGCGGCCTCGTCGTCTTCGATCTGCGGCCGATACCGCTTTGTTGTGCGTGGCTGCCCGACCACGCGGCAGGCCCGTCGCTCACTGACGTCAAACGTCTCTGTCAGCTGCGCAACGGCCCGACGCCGGCGGGTCGGGCTCAGAATTCCCCCTTGGCCACCTCCTTGAGCATGGCGTTGTCGAGCGACAGGTCGGCCACCAGCTTCTTGAGCCGGGTGTTCTCCTGCTCGAGTTCCTTGAGGCGCTTGGCCTCGCTTTGCTTCATGCCGCCGTACTGGTTGCGCCAGCGGTGGAAGGTCTGCTCGCTGACTTCGAGCTGCTGGCAGACCTGGGCGATCGTGGCGCCGGTGGCCAGCAGGCCGTCGGCCTCGCGCAGCTTGGTGATGATCTGGTCGGGGCTGTGCTTCTTCCGTTTCATCGAGAATCTCCAATCCCCGGCGGCGGCAGCGCCGCCGCCGGCTCAGTGACTCTCATTTCAACTGGCTCAGTTTTCGGGGGGGGCAGGCCACTACGATGCGGGCGATGCGACCGTGCTAAGACTGACGACCGATCCCACGTCGCCGACGTGCCGCTATCAGCTTGACGTCCGTCTCGTGGCCATCGGGACGGCGAAAGTGGTCGCTTTGCCACCCCGAGCAACTTGCACGCAGCTCGGCCAAGCGTTATCTTGTGGTAAGTGGGGTGATGGAGACCTGCAATCCGCATCTTGAGCGGGGGAATCTTCCCGCGCGAGCCACTGCCTTGTCTCACATCCAGCAAGTACAGAACTGATCGCCGCCGGGCGTTCGTGACATGGTCACATTGGAGGGAGGCTGAACCGTGCGAAAACCTTACAGGCAGTATCGTGGTCGCCTTGGATATCTATCTGCACTTGTCTGGTGCGGAATGCTGTTGCTGCCGGCCGGCGCATACGCACAGACAAACGTCAGCGGTACCCTCAACGATGGTGCGGCTGATTATCACTGGACCGTCGAGGGGAGCCCCTACAACATCATCTCGACCGTTACTGTGCCTCATCATGAACCATTCACGGACAACGACGGTGACGGGATCTCGGACCCGACCGACGGCAACGGTCAATGGGATCCGGGCGAGCAGTTCACGGATTACAACGGGAACGGCACCTACGACTCGCTACTCGTACTAACGATTGATCCAGGCGTGCGCGTTGAGAGTTCGGGTTATCAGATCGTCGTAGACGGACAGCTTAACGCCAGCGGCGCAACGTTTGCGAGTTATAGGTCGTCTGCGAGCGATCATACGATCATCCGCTACGACGACAACACATCCG
>CAYUZU010000001.1:0-382753 GCA_964448675.1 uncultured Planctomycetales bacterium | reverse complement strand
ACGATCCCAGTGACGACAGTTCCGGCACGCTGACCAACTGCACGTTTGAGGCCAGCTATGCCGGCAGCGTTCCGATCTTGGAGATTGAGTCGCCTCAGGTGACGGTCTCGGGCGGCACGGTGCTCCGGCTGGTTGTCGATGACACCTGGCCAACCGTGACGGGGGTGACATTCCCCGAGCCCGATCCGATTGATGCGATTGGCGACGTTGGCTTCGATGGCTTTTCCGGCAACAACTTCACATTCGGTGGCGATACGCGCATCTTCGTCAGCGGCACGATGGATGGTGGCACCACCTGGCCGGTCATCGATGGGATCGCGGCGTATGTGATCGATGGCGTTGTAACCGTCAACCATCACGAGACGTTCACCGACAACGATGGCGATGGGATTCCGGAGCCGACGGACGGCAATGGTCAGTGGGACTGGGGTGAGCCGTACACCGACGGCAATGGCAATGGCCAGTATGATCCGCTGATCGTGCTGACGATCGATCCAGGTGTGCGTGTCGAGAGCGTCCTGCGTGAGAGCTCCTATTCCCGCTACATTCGGGTAGAGGGGCAGCTGAATGCCACGGGTGTGACCTTTGCGAGTTTCTACGCCGGCTCCAACGACTACAACATCATCTACTACGACGACAACACATCCGACGATCCCAGTGACGACAGTTCCGGCACGCTGACCAACTGCACGTTTGAGGCCAGTGATGGTGGAAGTGAGCCCATTCTGCTAGTTGAAAGTAACAACGTCAGGGTGAACGGCGGCTTCCTGCTTCAAGCCTCGGTGCAGTCGGGCTTCCTTCGGGCTTCGGGAACAGCGTTTCTTGGAGGCGGCAAGGGGCTTCGGCTATCCGGCACCGGTCAAGCTGTCGCCTACTTGTGCGGCTTCATCGGCCAATCGGATTATGGGGTCGAGAACACAGGCTCGGGCATCGTTGACGCCCGGTGGTGCTGGTGGGACAGCACATCGGGACCATCTGGCGCCGGTACGGGTACTGGAACGGCGGTATCAGCTGGCGTGCTGTACGACCCTTGGCTGACAAGCGCTCCTGCGGCGTGGGAGGATCAGTGCCAATACGGTGAGGACGTTCCCTCCGTGGAGGTTGAATTGGCCCGGCTCTGGGTGTGGGATGACGGAACTGGCCGTTTCGTGGATCCGGGCGGGCCGATTTCCTTATTGGTCAATGAGCCAACGTACATCCTCGCGCATGGCTGGGACGGCAACCTTGCCGACGCGAGCCACCCTGCCATGTCGTCAGTTGGCTGCGCCATTGCGGAGGCGGCACCGAGTGCCAACATCCTCGCATGGGATTGGGCCGGGAGCGCTAACCCGGACGGTGATCCCAACACAATTAACACACTCGACATCCTCCGTTCGTTGGTCGATCACCCTTGGTTCGTGCGCTATACAAGCCAGGTGTGGCTGGACGCATTCCGATCTGGGCTGAATGCAGCGACCCAGGGGAACATCTTGGGTGAGGCACTGGCAGGACAGCTTCAACTCCATGGTTCTCTGGGAAGTGAGCTGCACCTCATCGGCCATTCGCATGGTGGTGGCGTTGTCGGGCGAGCGGCACAGAAGATGAGCCAACTTGGCTACCCGGCAGATTCGGTGACGACGCTCGATACGCCGCAACTTCCAGCGCTCCTTATCAATACTGCTCGACACACTGTCCCGTCGTCAGTCGAGCGGGCGGCGGTCTTCTACTATCCGTGGGGCTGCATCGGCTTTGGCGGTCATGCGGCGAGCGGCGCGACCGAGGTTTTGCTCAGTTGCGCTCACAAACCGCTATTCAAAGACGGGCACCGTTGGATAAGTGGCCCGGATGATGCAAGCCAGTGTCCGACGAGCGAGGGCTGGTACCCTCCAGGCGTCTGGAATCCCGGTAGCGGCCTCGGCTCTGTCTACTTCAACGGCCAACCAAAGAGCCTGCTGGATCCTGGTGGCTTCCCGACCGGCGTTTTTCAGGAAAGCGACAGCAGCGTCTACCAGTTCACGACCGGCCGACTTGATGTCGCCGCGCGCGAGCTGAGCCGAACAGAAACCGACGCCATGTCTCTTCGGTTGGAGGAACCGTTCGACAGCGCGAATTTGTGGTCAGGCTCGAACGCACTTCTCGTCGACGGGGCTGACCCCGATGACCCGGCGAATCGCGTTGTTCTCATGCAGGAGGTTGGCGAGGCCTCGTTCTTCGCTGACATCGAATGGCAGGCTGACGTCGTGGCACTTACCTTCGACTACATGTTCCTGGAACCGCGTGGTGACGAGTCGCTCACGGTGTACGTGAACGACCAGATCGTTCACTTCGATGCTGCGAGTACTACGTTGGCGATAGGCCATCTCAGTACAAGCACACTGGTGTACTTGGGAGACGTGGCCGGAACGACCGCGCGACTGAACTTCGTGTTGCGCACCGACGGCGAACCCGGCGGTGGCCTACTGATTGATAACATCCGCGTTTACGGGCTGCGCGAGGGTGACCTCGATGGTGATGGTGATATTGGCGCGAGTGACTTCAGTCAGTTTAGCGCCTGCATGACCGCTCCAGGAGGGTCACCGGGCGCCGGCTGTGTCGATGCTGATCTGGATGGTGATGGCGACGTCGATCTGAGGGACCTGTGCTTCATGCAGCAGACATACACCGGCGAGATGCAATGAGCAGTGATTGAGAGCATCGGACGTGCGCCCCTCCAGTTTGCGATTGGAGGGGTCCGCGTCCGACTGACCTGTCCCCACCCCGCAATTCGGTCCGCAGTGCTGCATCGGTCGTCACCCGATTCGACCGCCAAAGGAGAGGGAGGGAATCCCATGCTGTCGTACCGCCACTTGGCTGTGTCTGCGATCTCACTCTGTCTGCTCGGCACCAGCCAGGCACGGGCCCAGGTCGCGGAATTCCTCGCCCTTGGCGACCTGCCCGGGGGCGAAGACTGGAGCGAAGTCGGCGGGGTCTCGGCCGACGGCACCACCGTCGTCGGCACCAGTGATTCAGACAACGGCACCGAGGCGTTCTACTGGACACGTGAGACCGGAATCGTCGGGATCGGCGACCTCGCCGGCGGCAGTTTCTCCAGCCGGGCGCGTGCAGTCTCCGCCGACGGCAACTGCATCGTCGGCGTCAGCCGTTCGTCGCGCGGGAACGAGGCGTTTCGCTACTTCCGCAGTACCGGCGGGTGGTACGGGCTCGGCGACTTGCCAGGCAACGACTTCTCCAGCAGCGCCACAGGCGTGAATGCCGACGGCGGCGTGGTCGTCGGCGACTCGATCGGCTACGGCGGCCTGGGCGGTGCGATCGAGGGCTTTCGCTGGGTTGCCGGCAGCGGCATGACCGGGCTTGGTGACCTCGCCGGCGGCTCATTCAACTGTCACGCCGTCGCTGTCTCGGCAGACGGAAACGTGGTCGCGGCTTTCAGCCACGGCGGCGAAGGCAACGTCGCCTGCCGTTGGACGCCCAGTTCGGGGCTCGTGAGCATTGGGGACCTGCCTGGCAGCACAACCTGGAGCCGTACATGGGGTATCTCTGGCGATGGCAGCACGATCGTGGGCACAGGCACCGCCAGCGATGGTTCTTCGGCATTCCGCTGGACGTCCTCTGGCGGTATGGTTGCCTTGGGCGGTGGGGCCAACGCGGCGCATGATGCATCGTATGACGGTTCGGTGATCGTGGGTACACTCCGCGACGACGCCGGCACGCGGGCCGCCATCTGGGACCCGGTGAACGGCACGCGCGACCTCGCCGCAATGCTGACGGCCGAATACGGCCTCGATCTCAGCGGGTGGACCCTTTCGGAGGCCGTTAGCGTTTCCGATAGCGGCCGGGTCATCGCTGGCAATGGCATCAATCCGGCGGGGGTTGAAGAAGCGTGGGTGGTGGTGCTCGGCGCAGGCATTATCTATGTCGACGACAACGCTCCGCCCGGCGGCGACGGCCGCTCGTGGGGGACGGCCTATCGCTACTTGCAGGATGCCCTGCACAACGCCTATGCCGATGACGTGGTGCATGTCGGCCAGGGCACGTATCGGCCGGACCTGGACGAGGCCGGGCTGGTCACGCCGAACCATCGAGACATGAGCTTCACGCTGCGCACCGGCGTGCATCTGCTGGGCGGCTTCGCCGGGTACGGCGCCACGGACCCGAACGCACGTGACATCGCCACATTCGAGACCGAACTCTCCGGCCAACTGGATACGACCGAGGCCTACCACGTCGTGTACCTGGAGGACACGTCGCTCGATACGCTCATCGACGGTTGCACGATCACCGGCGGCAACGCCAATGGGTCAAGTCGCCGTCGTCTGGGCGGTGGGCTCTACCTCTACTACGCGAACGCAACCATCCGCAACTGCGCCTTTCATGACAATTACGCCGTAATCGGCGGTGGGGTCTGTGCCTCGCATGGCGCGCTGGAGATATCGTACTGCGCGTTCGTTAACAACACGGCGTCGAATACCGCCGGTGCGTACCTGTCGGATGCCTCAAGCGTTATGCAGGATTGCGCGTTCAGCCAGAATCACGCCGACGGGTACTTGCCGAATCCCATTCTCCGCCTCGAAGATGCCGACCACGTCATCCGTGATTGCACATTCACAGAGAATACCGGCTACGGCATATACGTTCGCGGCGGCGACCCGCTGGTCGAGAACTGTCAAGTTCAAAGCTGCAGCCTGCGTGGCATTGACATTGACGCCGGCCGCGTGCTCTTTTGCGAGGCCAGCGGCAACGGGCTGAACGGCATCGCGGCATCCGGCTCCGCGGTGGTCAGCAACTGTGTCATCGCCGACAACTACCGCGACGGCAACGGCGGCGGCGTGGTGCTCTATGACGAAGCCGTCCTTGCCGACTCGCTGGTCGTCGGAAACACGGCGATCACCGGTTCCGGCGTGCGAACGGAATCCGCGAACTGCCGGGTGTTCAATTGCACCATCGTCGGCAACACGAACAGTGGGGCGTCA
This sequence comes from uncultured Planctomycetales bacterium, assembly GCA_964448675.1. Classification (GTDB taxonomy): domain Bacteria; phylum Planctomycetota; class Phycisphaerae; order UBA1845; family Fen-1342; genus CAYUZU01. Next base: position 377,804 of record CAYUZU010000001.1, on the reverse strand, counting down.
CCGGGCGGCGGCTACAGCGGCGCGGCCGGCGCCATGATCGCCAACTGCATTGTCTGGGGAAACGCGCCAGACGACTTCGCCCCCGGTCTCGCCGTCGCCGCCTGCTTCGAGACACTCGACGGCGACCCGCTCTTCGCCGATGCCGATGGTCCGGACGACGACCCAACCACCTGGCACGACAACAACTACCGTCTTCTCTCCGGCTCCCCCTGCGTCGATGCCGGCGACAACACGCTGGTCAGCGGCTGCTGGTTCGACCTCGATGGTCGGCTGCGCCGCGCCGACGATCCGAACACGCCTGACGGCGGCGTCGGTGATCCGCCCGTTGTCGACATCGGTGCCTACGAATTCAACGGTGCCGTGCCCATCGACTGCAACGGCAACCGCCTGGCGGATACATGCGAAGCACTGAGCGGGCTGGTCTCCGACTGCAATGCCAACGGCGTCCCCGATGATTGCGATATTGCCGATGGCTTCAGCGTGGACTGCAACGCGAACGGCGCGCCGGATATCTGCGACATCGTCGACGGCACCAGCAGCGACTGCAATAACAACACCGTCCCCGACATCTGCGACATCGTCGCCGGCGCCAGCTACGACTGCAACGGAAACGGTATCCCCGACGAGTGTGAGCCCGATTGCAACGGGAATGGCACTCCAGACGACTGCGACATCACTTACCGGCTCAGCCTCGACTGTAACGAGAACGGCATCCCCGACGAGTGTGACATCGCGGCCGGTACCAGCAGCGACTGCAACAACAACGGCGCACCGGACAATTGCGACATCGCTTTTGGCACCAGCCCCGACTGCAACGGCAACGGCATCCCCGATGCGTGCGACATCGCCAGCGGCACCAGCAGTGATTGCGACTACAACGGCCGGCCCGATGCCTGCGACGTGGCCGAGCGCGAGGTCGACGACTGTAACGGCAACGGCATTCCCGACGATTGCGACCTTGTCAGCGGCGTCGCCCAGGACAACAACAGCAACGGCATTCCCGATGCCTGCGAAGCCGCCTGGATCCACGTCGACAATGACGCCCCCGGCGACCCCGGTCCGGACGACCCGAACGTGAGCGACCCCGCCGAGGACGGCTCGGCCGCGCACCCCTTCGATACGATCCAGGAGGGCGTCGACGCCGCGAACGCCGGGGAGACGGTCGTCGTGCATACCGGCAGCTACAGCGGTCCGGGCAATCGCGACATTGAGTACGGCGGCCGAGCCATCACCGTGCGCAGCTTGCAGCCCCGCGACGCCGCCATCGTCGCTGCCACCATCATCGATTGTCAGGCGTCGACCGACGACCGCCACCGGGCGTTTCGCTTCGCCAACAACGAGACGCCCGACGCCATCGTCGCCGGCCTGACCATTATCAACGGCGTCGCGCCGTTCGAACTGAGCGCGGCGCCGGTCTACCACCTCCCGATGGGCGGTGCCATCTGGGGCTCACAGGCCGGCGGGACCATCGAATACTGCGTATTCCGCGACAATCACGCCACCTGGGGCGGCGCCATCTACTTCGACGAATGTGACCTGCGCCTGCGTCACTGCCTCTTCGAGCAGAACCACTGCACCGAGTTCCATAACGGCTCCGGCTGCGGCGCCGCGGCGTGTCTCGGCCCCGGCCCGGTCGATGTGGTAGACTGCCACTTCCGCCGCAACACGGCGGCGCCGCTGGGCTGGTGGGCCGGCGGCGGTGCCCTGTGGCTCGATCGAACCCAGAGCACGTTCCGCGACTGCACGTTCGAAGAAAACCGCGCGGCCGTGCGCGGCTATGCAGGCGCCGTCTTCATTTCCGAAGGGGACGCAGATTTCGAGCGCTGCGCGTTCACCGGCAACATCGCCGAAGGTGGCCCCGACACCGAACCGGTGAGTGGCTCGGGCGGCGCGATCCTCGCCGACGACCAATGTGGCGGCACGTTCAGTGACTGCACCTTTGTCCGGAATTATGCCGCGAACGAGGCCGGTGCGTGCCACACCATCTACGCCGACTTGGCATGGACGTTCGATGGTTGCACTTTCGCGTGGAACTGTGCCGAGCGGCGTGTTGACGCAGTGCTTGGCGACTATGGTGATACCCTTTTCCTCTCAAACTGCCTGATCTGGAATGGCTCCAACGCCTTCTACTACGGTGGATCCCCGCTTGGCTCATCCTACTGCCTGATCGAAGGCGATGTCGGCTATGGCACGAACGTCACCGGCGATGCGAGGCTGACGCAGGATGGCGTCCACGTCCAGTACGACGCCGCTACACGCGACCAGGGCGACCCGAATGCCGTGTTCGCCGGCCGCCAGGATCTTGACCGGGAGGCCCGCGTCCACGCCGGCTTCATGGACATCGGCGCCGACGAGTTCGCCGACAGCGATGGCGATCACCTGCCCGACTGGTGGGAGTACAAGCACTTCGGGAGCGCCACCGCGGCCGTCGCCAGTCTCGACCACGAAAACGACGGCCGCGACAACGAAGCCGAGTACCGCTACAGTTCGAGCCCATTCCTCGGACCTCGCACGGTCTACGTAGCCCCCGACGGCAATGACGACTGGGACGGCCGCGCCGCCGTCTTCGACGGACTCCACGGCCCCAAGGCTACGATTCAGGCCGCACTCGACGTTGCCCAGCGCTACGAAGGCGACGAGATCATCCTGTCGCCCGGCGTCTACAGCGGCCCCGGCAATCGCGACATCCTGCTCGGCGGCCGCATCGTCACCATCCGCAGCAGCCAGCCGCATAACCCCGACGTTGTCACCCAAACGGTCATCGACTGCGGCGGCAGCGAGAACGAACCGCACCGCGCGTTCCTCATCGTCGGCGGCGAAGGTCCCGAAACCGTCCTCGATGGCCTCACCATCATTCGCGGCCGGGCGGCCTCCGGCAGCGCCATCTACTGCCGCAACAGCAGCCCGACCATTCGCCGCTGCGTCTTGCGCGGCAACCTCACTGATGGGTATTGGCATTACGACGGCGAACGGGGCGACGGCGCGGTGTCTGCCTACGGCGGCGACGGACTGGTGATCGAGAACTGCGTCTTTGAGGGGAACGTCTCGTTCGGCGCTGCCGCCGGGCTCTTCGTGCACGAGTGCGGGCCCGTCGCCATCGAGAACACGCTCGTCATCGCGAACAGCGCGGATTGGGGGGGCGCCGTCCTCTGCCACGAGGTCCAGGCAACCTTCGTCGGCTGCACGTTCACTGGTAACTGGACCAACGGCGGCAATTCTGCGATTAGCAATGACAGCGCCGAACTCGACGCGCACAACACCCTCATCTGGCACAATGGACCCAGCAGTGCTTACTACGAATTAGACCTGGTCACCTATTGCGACATCGAGGGCCCCGACCCCGACGTCCCACACAACCTGGCCGCCGACCCGCTCTTCGCCGCCGGCCCCACCGGCACCTGGACCGACGAGGGCCTGTACGACCCCAACACGCGCTGGTTGACGCTGACCGACGACAATGCCAGGTGGGTGCCCGATGCCTACGCCGGCTGGCTCGTCAGCCTCAACACGCTTGACGACAACGGCCCGACACTGCTGATTGTCTCAAACACGTTCACCGAACTCACGGCGTGGGCCGGCCTCGAATCCATCAACGGCGCTGATGTCACCAACCCCGGAATGCCCTACGCCATCTACAGCCCGCGGCTGACGCCCTACTCGCCCTGCATCGACGCCGGCGATCCCGGCGAGCCAGCCGCGGACCTGTTCGATGTGGCCGGCCAGCCGCGCATCACCGACGGCAACGACGACGGTGTGCCCCGGATCGACATCGGCGCCTACGAGTATCACCCGATGATCTGCCTCGGCGACGCCAACTGCAATGGAAACGTCGACTGGCGCGACATCGACTTCTTTGTCGCGGCGCAGAACGACAACGTGTCGGCCTGGCACGCGCTGCACATGAACGTCTACGGAACGCCACCGACGTGTCCGTTCGAAAACAGCGACATCGGCGGGCCGACCGCCATCGACGTCCCCGATGGCCACGTCGACTGGCGCGACATCGACGGCTTCGTCGCACAGCAAAACACGGCTTGTCCGTAGCATTGACTGACCAAAGTGGTCGGTGGCGCGTCGCCGTGCTCATTTTCTGATAAAACGAAGCGTATCGTAGCTGTGTTCAAAAGGAGGAATAGTGGCATGATCGCGAACCCTGAGCTTCGTCGGCTTGGCTTCATTCTGGCAGTATCTCTGCTCACCCCCTGCGCCGCCTTGGCGGACTGCACCCCCGGTTGGCTTCACACCGAGGGACTCAACTTCCCCGGCGTGAACGGCGCCGTCTACGACATGGTCGAATATGACGATGGCAATGGGCCGGCCGTCTATGTCGCCGGCTGGTTCACGCTCGCCGGTGGCGACATGCCGACAAACGTTGCAAAGTGGGATGGCGCCCATTGGTCCGCCGTGGGGAACATGCAAGACAACGGGATCGCGGTCGTTAACGCCCTGGCCGTCTACGACGGGCGCCTGGTGGCGGCCGGCAGCTTCAACTCGGCCAATGGCGTCTCCGTGCGAAACGTCGCCCAGTGGGACGGCTCGACATGGACCCCGCTCGGCGGGGGCATCGGCGGAACGCCGCTGACGCTGGCTGTCTACAACGGCTTGCTGATCGCCGCTGGCCAACTCTACTCGGCGGGCGAACACGAGATCGACTACATCGCCAAGTGGGACGGCGCTGCCTGGGCCCCGCTGCCTGGCGGCGGCACGGACGAGGCGATTGACGCATTGATCGTCTTCGACGACAAGCTCGTCGCCGGCGGCCGCTTCACGACGGCCGGCGGCGTGGCCGCGGCCCACGTAGCCCAATGGGACGGCGCCACATGGACCACCATCGGTGATGGGATCGCCGGCGGGGGGTGGCCAGTGCTCGACTTCGCAATCTATGATGGCGCGCTCGTCGTAGGCGGACACTTCACGAGCGTAGGGGGCTCGCCGGCCGGTGGTGTGGCGCAACTGGAGGCCGATGGCTGGACACCGCTTTGCAGCTCGGCAACCGGCTCCGTTGAGGAATTGGGCGTGTCCGATGGGACCTTGTACGTGGGCGGCTACTTCAACGAAGTGGATGGCGTCAGCGCGAATCACATCGTTGCGTGGAACGGCTCGTATTGGGCGGCCCTGGGGAAGGGGCTCGACGGTGCTCCACACGCGATGCTGGCCCAAGACGGTGAGTTGCTGGTGGGCGGTTGGTTTACCCACGCCGGCGACAGCCATGCCGAGCATGTCGCGTCCTGGTCCGGCTACATGTGGTCCTCACTCAGCGACATGGTCACCGATGGCCCCCACTGGAGCATCAATGCGATGCTCGTCCATGATGGTGCATTGATCGTGGGTGGCGATTTCACGGCCGTAGCCGACATCAGCGCCAATCACATCGCCGCTTGGGATGGCACAGCCTGGTCGCAACTGGGTGGTGGCGTCAACGGTCCGGTGTACGCTCTCGGCACCTACGGCGAGGACCTGGTCGTGGCCGGTTGGTTCACCCAGGCGGGCACGACCCCCACGAGCGGCTTGGCATTGTGGGACGGCGCAACCTGGTCGGATCTTGGCGGAGACATGCGCGGAGCTGTGTGGGCGATTGCGCAGTTCGACGGAAACCTGATCGTCGGCGGCGACATCATGCGCATCGGTGGCGTGACGACCGTGGGCATCGCGAGATGGGACGGCGACGTATGGGCGCCCCTCGGTGGCAGTTTCAGCGAGTACGCGAGTGTCCATGCGCTCACCACATACGACAACAAGCTCGTCGCCGGCGGATGGATCGAGTCCGCGGGGGGCGTCAACGTCAACAACGTCGCATCTTGGGATGGCACCAATTGGTCCGCACTCGGCGACGGTCTGAACGACGTGGTCGAGTGCCTGAGCGTCTACGACAACAGCTTGATTGCCGGGGGAATGTTCTATGAGTCGGGAAGCCCTGAGGCGACGGGCATCGCACAATGGGATGGCTCCAATTGGTCAGGCCTCGGCAACGGACTGGGGGATGCAGCATACGCCTTGGCGGAATACGAAGGCATGCTGGTGGCGGGCGGCCACTTCACCCAGGAGGACAGCGACGTAGCCGACCACATCGCCCAGTGGGATGGCAGCCAGTGGGTACCGTTGCAGGAAGGCACGGATGACCCTGTCACCGCCCTCGCCGTCTTCGATGACGAACTGATTGCTGGCGGTTGGTTTACAACTGCTGGCGGTGCCCCGTCGTTCTATTGGGCCCGCTGGGGCTGCATGCCGCAAGGCTGCCTCGGCGACGCCAACTGCAATGGAAACGTCGACTGGCGCGACATCGACTTCTTTGTCGCGGCGCAGAACGACAACGTGTCGGCCTGGCACGCGCTGCACATGAACGTCTACGGAACGCCACCGACGTGTCCGTTCGAAAACAGCGACATCGGCGGGCCGACCGCCATCGACGTCCCCGATGGCCACGTCGACTGGCGCGACATCGACGGCTTCGTCGCGGCGCAGAATACGACGTGTCCCTAGCCCCTCGGGGCCTGAGCCCGGGTAAACTGACGTGCGCGGCCATCAGGACTGAGGTCCCGCGGCCGCGCACGCGTGGTTCAGTCGCAGGCGTGCGGTCCTGGTACGGAAGAGCTCGCCCCTGCGACAAGGCCCGCAAACGGCAGGTTTTCACCCAGTCCACCGATGTGTCAGCAAGCGGGCAAAGTGTACCAGTGCTGGGCAGGGCTGGGTGGCCCAGCGTCGGCGGCGTGCCGACGCTTGTCCGCCCGCGAGTAGTCCAGCATCCACCTGTAAGTCCGATCGCAGCCTCGCGTTACATGTTCGCAACGCCCCTGCGCCCCGGAGCCAGCTTTGGCGCACCAGGCGGCCGTTCCCGTCGTGGGCCGAGATCTACCGTATTCCCCCAATAGCCAACGCCCGCCGCGTGCGAGTAGGATGAGGCCAATCAGCTCTCGGCAAGGGGCGGGGGCGCCGGCCCCCTGTGGCCGGGGCACTGGTACAAGCACGCGGCCGGGATGATCCGGGCCGACCTGCGTCGGGCGCGGGCGCGGTGGATTCGTGCCACCGGCAACCCCGCAGAACGCCGTGAGCGGCGTCAGAGCGATTTCCTGAGCACCGACCGACCCGACGGCCAGACCGTCGATTTTCATTCGCTCAGGGTGTCCTACGTCACGCTGCTCGTGCAGTCTTGCGTGTCGGCCAAGGTGGCGCAGGAACTTGCCCGGCATAGCGACCCCCGACTGACAATGAACATCTACGCCAAGGTGGGCATTCACGACCTGGACGGGGCCTTGGCCCGACTCCCGGACCTGGAGCGGGACTCGGCGGACCACGAAGACCAAGCCTTGGCGGCGACCGGCACGTATGATGCAGCCCCCGCGAACGGCAAGACTGACCCCCACCTTAAACCCCGACAATCGGTACGCGAAACCTTGCGAAGCGGCGCGACCCGTTTCGAGAGACGTTCAGCGCAGCCCGAATCGAGTAGCGCCAAAAAAACCCTGAAAATAGGGGGACAATGCGAGGGCTTGCGAAGCGATGCAGAGCAATTCGGAAAAGGTGGCGGTGGGATTCGAACCCACGAATCGCGGATTTGCAATCCGCTCCCTTAGTCCACTCGGGCACGCCACCAATCTGTCACGCCGCCCGCCGGCACCGGCCCGCGCCGCAGCGACACGGATTCGCACAACACCAACGCCGGCCCGCACAGCAGCAACCCGACCAACGCCGGCCCGCACAGCGGCAACCCGGAGTATAGCATCGAATCGCGGCCGGCGGCAACCCGCCCATCAGCCTCCCGGCCGCTGCAGGGCCCGCTTGAGGATCTTACCGGTCGGTCCCCGCGGCAGGTCCGTCGACATGTACACCTCGCGCGGCACCTTGTACGCCGCCAGCCGCTCGCGGCAAAACGCCCGGATGTCAGTGTCACGCACGGATTCGTGCCCTTCGGCGGGAATCACGAACGCCACCGGCACCTCGCCCCGCACGTCGTCCGGCACCCCCACCACCGCGGCCTCGGCGACGGCCGGATGCGCCACCAGCACGCTCTCGATCTCGAACGGAAAGACGTTCTCGCCGCCGACAATCATCATATCCTTGGCGCGGCCGGTGATCTTGACGAAGCCGTCGGCGTCGACCTGCCCGATATCGCCACTCCACAGCCCGCCGTCGCGGATGGTCGCGGCGGTCTGCTCCGGCTTATTCAGGTAGCCCTGCATCACGCAGTGCCCGCGGATCACGAGTTGGCCATCCGTGCCCGGCGGCAGGGGCCGGCCCGCGTCGTCCACCGCCGCCACCGCGATGCCGGGCAGCGGCTGCCCCACCGTGCCGGCGCGGAAGTGCCGCGGTGTGTTCAGCGTCACGACGGGTGACGCCTCGGTCATGCCGTACCCCTCGAGAATCCGCACGCCAAAGCGCTGCTCGAATGCCTCCGCGACTCGTGGCGGCAACGGCTCACCGCCACTGACCGGATGCGTCAGGCTGGCAAGCTGTTCGCGCGTCGCGCTCTTCATCGTGGCGATCGCGCCGAACATGCTCGCGATCGTGATGAAGACGGACACCTTCTTCTCGTTGATGAGATTCACGACACCGGTCGGGCTGAAGCGCGGCACATAGTACACCGTGGCCCCCATGACCAGCGGCACGATGGTTGTCGCGGTCAGGCCAAAGGCGTGAAACTGCGGCAGTACGCCGAGGAACACCTGATCGGGCGAGAGGTCCGCCGCTTCGATACAAGCCTGCGCGTTTCGCGCGAGGTTGTCATAGCTCAGGCACACGCCCTTCGGGTCGCCTGCCGTGCCCGAGGTGTAGATCAGCGCCCCGAGTCGCTCCGGCTCGATACTCGGCGCGTCCATGTCACCCGGCACGAGCGTCTCGGGGCCGAGCATGATGACGCGAAGCCCGGCCGCCTGGGCCGCCGGCGCAAAACGCTCATGCGCGATGACCGTATCGATGCCGGCGTCGCGGATGATCTTGACGAGCTCTTCCGGCGCCAGCAGGAAGTTCAGCGGCACGGGTGTCTTGCCTGCATACCAGCAGGCAAACACCGCCAACGCCCCCGCCACCGACGTCGGAATCAGCGTTCCGACGTGCGGCTTGCCCGTCTGGCCGTCGATCTGGGCCGCCAGCCCGCAAGCCAGGGCGCGAAAACTGCGGTAATCCAGTTGCAGCGCCTCGTCCGCCGCCGCCAGGTGGCCGCCGCGCGACGCGCAGTTTTTCTCAAACGGATCGAGCAACGGGTGCATGGTCGGACTCCCTCAACCCGTCAGATTCTATTTCGTGAACATGGCCTCGACAAAGGTCTCCGGATCGAACGGCTCGATCGCTTCGATCGTCTCGCCCAAACCGACGAACTTGACCGGGATATCGAGCTGGTCGCGGATCCCCACCACGATGCCGCCCTTTGCGGAGCCATCGAGCTTGGCCAGGAACAGCCCCGTGACGTTGGTGGACTGCGAGAAGATGCGTGCCTGGTTGATCGCGTTCTGGCCGATCGTCGCATCGAGCACGAGCAGCGTCTCGTGCGGCCCGTCCGGGATGCGTTTCTGCACAACGCGCTGGATCTTCTCCAGCTCGCGCATCAGGTGCTCCTGCGTGTGCAGCCGGCCGGCGGTGTCGAGCAGCAGCATGTCGACCTTGCGCGCGATCGCCGCATCGCAGGCGTCATACGCGACCGCCGCCGGGTCGCTGTTGTGCTGATGCTTGATGATCTCGGCGCCGACGCGTTCGGACCAGATGGTGAGCTGCTCGATCGCCGCGGCGCGGAAGGTGTCGCACGCGCCGAGCAGCACCGAGTGGCCCTGCTGCCGCAACCAGTAGGCCAGCTTGGCCACGCTGGTCGTCTTGCCCGAGCCGTTGATGCCGACGACACAGATCACGGTGGGCGGCGCCGGCGCGTGGTTGAGGCTGCGGTCGCTCGCCGGCCAGGTGCTGGCAATGCGCTGCTTGAGGAACGGCAGAATCTCCTGCGCCTCTTTGATCTCTCCCTGCTTCCACGCGGCCCGCACCTCGTCCACCAGCCCCATCACGGCGCTGGGCCCCATGTCGCCGCTGAGCATCGCGTCGGTCAGGTCGTCGAGCAGGGCCTCGTCGATCTTGCGTCCGACCGGCAGCACCGCCGCCAGCCCGGACATGATCTTTTCCTGCGTCTTCTTCAGCCCGCGCTTCAGTGCATCAAACAACCCCATGGGCCTTCCTCACGCCTCCTCCGACCGCGGCGACTCCGGAGCCGGCGTCACCGTCACGCCGGTCGCACGCTCCGCCTCGATCTTCCGCCGTAACCCATCCAGCACGCCATTGACGAATGCGGGCGACTCCGCCCCGCCGAAATGCCGCGCCAACTCGATCGCCTCGTTGATCACGACCTGGAACGGCGTATTGCGCTCCTCCAGCAACTCGTACATGCCCAGCCGCAGGATGTTGCGGTCCACCGGCTGCATGCGCTGCAGCGACCAGCCTTCGACGTAGCCGCTCAGCAACCCGTCGATCTCGTTCCGCTTGTGCCAGGTGCCCTGAGCCAGCCGTCGCGCGCGGGCAAGTGTGTCGTTGTCGACCGGCTCGTCCCAGGCGAGATCCTCGTAGTTCGATTCGTCTCTCAGGAAACCCGACAGGTCCGCATCAAACGCCTCCCCCACGGTCTCGTAGACGCACAACGCCTGGAGTGCCAACACGCGGGCTCGGGAACGTCTGGCCAGGGGCATACGGGCAATCGACTCCTGCAAGGCACGGTCAGCGCCGCCGGCAACTATTTGATCATGGTCAACAGGTTCGCCATCTCGAGCGCGGCCCGGGCCGCGTCCGCCCCCTTGTTTCCCGTCTTCGCACCGGCCCGGTCAACAGCCTGGTCCAGCGACTCCGCCGTGATCACCCCAAACGTCACCGGCACCCCCGTCGCCAGCGACACCTGTGCGATCCCCTTCGACACTTCGCTCGCGACATACTCGAAGTGCGGCGTCTGGCCGCGGATCACACACCCCAGGCAGATCACCGCCGCATAGCGTCCCGCCGTCGCCAGCTTCTGGGCCGCCAGCGGAATCTCCCACGACCCGGGCACCCAGACCTGCGTCAGGTTGTCCTCTTCGGCCCCATGGCGAACCAGCTCATCGATCGCCCCCGCGACCAGCCGCGACGTGATGAACTCGTTGAAACGTCCCACGACGATCGCGAACCGGTGTGGCTTCGCGTCGAGCTTCGCAGAAATCACTTGCGTCATTGGAGTTACCTGCCTTCTCGCTGTAGCCGGTAGAACCGGGGAGTGTACCCGGCTTGGGCGGGGCAGGCAATCGGGACGGCACGATTGACGCCCGCGCCGGCGGCGCTACCATGCCGGCCATGGCCGCGTCAAACGTCCAACCCGGGTCTGCGCGCCGCCGCGTGACAGCAATGGCGGCAACGCTAATCGCGCTGCTCGCCGCCGGCTGGCTGGTCTGGCTGGCAGCCGCGACGCGCCACGACCGCCGCGCCCTGGCGTTGCTGGACTCCCCTGACCCCAACGACCGCCGCGCGGCCGCGGCCATCGTTGGCGCCGAGCACGCCCCGCGGGCCCTGGCCGTGATTCGTCAGCAGCTGGCCGCCACCGAGGATCCCCGCGTGCGTGAAGGTTTCGTCCACGCACTGGGGCAGGCCGGCCTACCGGCGGACTTCGCGCGGATCGCCCCCGTGGCACTCGAAGACCGCCACCCCTACGTCCGCTATATCGCCTGGATCGCCGCCGCCCGCACCGACCCCGCCCGTTTCCGCAGTTGGGCCGCCGACGCCACCCCGCAAGGCACCCCGTGGGACGCGATCGGCCGGGCTGCCGGCTGGCTCGAGCTGGCCGACACGCGTGGCGTCGCCGACCTGCTGCGTTGGGCCGCCGCGGGCAACGCCGGCCAGCGGACCGCGGCCTGCGCCGTGCTGTACCGGGGCATCGGCCCGCTGCTGGAATCCGCCGGCCGCTGGCCCGTGATCGTGAGCGAACCGCGCGGCGGACCCTGGCCCCCGCCGCAGGTCGCCCTGGTCGCCCGGCGTTGTGCCGAGGTTGAGCTGCAGCGCGTCGCGGACGAGGTCCGCCCGCACCGCGATCTGATCGAGGCCGTCCGCCACGGCACCGCGCGCGTCACGCGGGCTCGCGAACGCCTCGCCCGGCGGCTCATTGGTGAGTAGCGGCGCCGTGGCGCTCCGCGCGGTGCATTCCTGACCGCGCCGCAGCCGGCGCCCCAATGGCCAAACCTCCAAACCGTGTCTATAATCTCCGATCCGCCTGTCGCAGACGCAGGGGCGTCACGGGCTGATCCGCGGCTCGCCACGTTCGGGGCGAGCTTTGCGATTGCGTTTGGACAACCGGCCCCGCCGCCGCGGCAACCGGGCCGGCCAGCACGAAAGGTGGATGACAGTGCCCATTTCGCAGGAACTCAATGCCAAGCTCAATGAGCAGATTACCAACGAATTCAATGCCTCCCAGATCTACCTCGCCATGGCGGTCATGTTCGAAGACATGGGGCTCAAGGTGCTCGCCCGCCGCTTCCGCGCCCAGGTCGAGGAAGAGCGCGGCCACGCGCTGAAGATCCTCGACTACCTCCCGCAGGTCGAGGGCAAGGTGACGCTCCAGGCGATCCCCCAACCCCCGGCCGAGTGGCCCTCGATCGAGGCCGCCATCGAAGCCGCTCTCGAGCATGAGCGCAAGGTGACCAACCAGATCCACGAGCTGGTCGCCATGGCCGACAAGGACAAGGATTACGCCACGCGCAACTTCCTCAACTGGTATGTCGACGAGCAGGTCGAAGAGGTCGACTCGATGAACAGCCTGCTGCAGGCCGCCCGCATGGCCGGCAAGAACCTGCTGCAGCTCGAGGCCTACGTCGCCCACATGGGTGGCAACTAGGAACGAACCCCGCCGCCCCCCTCCCACAACGGGGAGGGGGCGCGCCGGGCCCCACCGCGCCGCCTACAATCCCGGCATGGCCGCCGCGCACACTCACCAGCCCCGCCACGCCGCCACGCCCACGCTCGCCGTGTGGGACTTCGCCGGTCTGATGCTCACCTACTGGTGCAGCTCGCGTTGCGCCTTCTGCTACGTCAACGCCGGCCCGCAGCACGCGGACCGCATGTCGCCCGAACTCGCCCTGGCCTGCTGGCACAGCCTCGATCGGCTTGCCGACCGACACGGCCAGCAGATGTGCGTCCACCTCGCTGGCGGCGAGCCCTTTGGTGATTGGGTCGCGCTCGTATCGCTGATCCGCCGGGCCCGCGACGCTGGCCTCAGCCGCGTCGACAAGGTCGAGACCAACGCCTTCTGGGCCACCAATGACGGCCTCACGCGCTCGCGGCTCGAACTGCTCGATGCTCTGGGGGTTCATCGGCTGATCATCAGTTGCGACGTGTTTCACCAGGCCCACGTGCCGCTGGAGCGCGTGCGACGCTGCGTCCGCTGGGCGCGGGAGATCTTCGGCCCCGGGCGACTGATCGTCCGCTGGTGGGACTACTTCAGCGAACCGCTTGACACCATGCCGCTGAGTGAGGCGCAGCGGGCGGCGGCCTATCGCGACGCGCTGCACCAGCATGCCGATCGGCTCACCGGCCGGGCGGCGGTCGCGTTGCCGCAACTGCTGCCGCGCCAACCGGCGGAGGCCTTCGCCGGCGAACGCTGTGTGGCCGAAGTGCTGCAAAGCCGTCATGTGCACATCGATCCCTACGGCCACATCTTCCCCGGCACCTGTGCGGGGATCATCCTGGGCTCGGTCGGCAGGCCGGCGGCGGCGGATGATGATGACGGCGGCACGCCGACCGTTGCGGAGGTCTGGGACAATCTCGCGGTGAACTGGCGGCAGCATCCGGTGGTTGATGCGGTCGTCGCCGGCGGCAGCTACGAGCTGATGCAGCGGGTGCGGTCGCTGGGTTACGAGCCGTTGCACGAGGGCTACGCCAGCAAGTGCCACCTGTGCACGCACGTGCGCAGCTTCCTGCTGCGCCGCGGCCACTGGCCGGCGCACATCGGCCCGTCAGCGTGTTATGCAGATGGCGAATAGGCCGGTCGCACGGTCATGGCGAGCGGTACTCGTGGTGCCAATGCCGTGCCAGGCGCTGTCTTCGTCATTTGCCAACCCGGGCAACGCCCCGCCTCGGCGTGCCCGGGTCGCAGCTTGTATCCCCTGCTTGCTGGCGCGAACCGCCTAGCGCCGGCGCGACAGCAGTGTCACCATGCCGATCGCCAACAGGCCGACCGTCGCCGGTTCCGGGACGAAAATGTAGCTCGTGCCGAACTCGACCGTGTCAAGCGGCGTCAGCGTGAACGCAAAGTCCGCCGAGATGTTGCTCACCGGCGCGGGGATGTCGGCGTAGTTGACCTCGTCGGGGTAGTTCTCCGACTGCTCGTACACCTGGCCGTTCACTCCGGTCCCGCCCAGCAGCGATACCGACTCGTGGAAGAGTGCGCCATCGTAGAATGTCTGGTGCACGCCGGCGTCGTCGATGCCGCTCAGCCACGCCGCATCGTCGGGATCGTCCGGATTGTCCGTGACGGTAAACGACCAGCCCATGCGGGCGGCGGTATAGGCGTCCAGCACCGTCGGGAACGAAACGACGCCCGGCGTGACCGCGAACTCCGTGCCGGCCGGGTCACTTCCCGCGCGCACGCCGTAGTTGAGCTGGATTGCCGCCGGCTGCGTCGGATCGTCGGTCAGAATGACCTGCATGCCGGTCAACTCGGCCACGGGCGTCGCCCCGTCCATCAGGACCTGCGCCGGCAGCTCGAGGAAGTAGGTGCTGGTGGCCGGTGTGTAGGTGAAATCACCCAGCGAGCGCTCGATCACCGCGGTACCGGCGTCATTCGTCGCCACGATGCGAATCGCCGGCTCACCCACGCCGGCGGCCGCCACAGCGACCCCGGCCAACAACACCCCGATCAGCAGAACTCGATTGGCGGTCGTCATCTCCTCTCCTTTGCATTTGTCAGAAGCAGCACTTCAGCGCGGACGCGGCAGCACCGGCCTGCGGCACGGTCGCACCCGGGTGAGTCTCGTATTACGAACGGCGGCGCACCAGCGCGAGCGCGGCGAACAGCACCAGCCCCGCGGGTTCGGGCACCACCTGGTATGTCGACGCCCCGCTCGCGAGGTCGTTCGCCGACAGATCAAAGTGAATCGCAGCACTGATCGAACTGACCGTGTCGTTGATCGTCTGCCAGCCGGTGTCGTCGGAACCGGCCGCGACTGCCAGCGGTGCCGCCGCAATGTCCTCGGTCAGGATCTCGGCGAAGATGTCACCCGTGCCGGGCATCGCGCCGTTGTAGTACGACAAGGACGTGCCGGTGTTGCCGGCCCGCGGCGTCAGCAGTGCACCGTCGTTGTCCGTATCCGTCACGTTGATGCCGATCTCGGCTTTGGCCTGCGGATCGACAAGGGCATCGAAGGTATAGAGCGGCGAAGTCAGCAGGAATTCCGTCATGCCGGGGCCAGCGCCTGCGATCATGACGAAGTTCAACTGCACCTTGGGGTCCTGGCGCGATCCCGGCGCCGGCATCTGCACCCGCACGGACGTGGTGTTGCCCTGCCCGTCCGTCGGCAACAGCGTCGCCAGCGGCTCCACCGGATCATCCGGGCTGAACGGCATGACATCGACTTCCGCGTCAAGCGACCACTCCCACGCGTTCTGCGCCGGATTCCACGCGCCCGCGGACGGCACGGCGTAGTCGCCGAGCACCAGGCCGGTCTCGTGGTCAATGGCCTGGAAGTGGAAGATGTACTCCGAGACGTCCGCCGCTGCGACCGCGACCCCCGCCAGCACGATCAACGCACACACTGAGACTCTGCTCATGGCTCTCCCCTTCTGGTGCATGGAGTTGCTCCTCTCTCCTCTTCTGCGTGCCCCACACCAACGCGCTGCGGCGCTCGGTGACGCACGCGACCCGCGTCGATTGACGCGTCCCGACGGCACCCGCATCGATACACCCGGCCTGAGCACGCAGCCCTCCTCACATAGCCGGGGGCGATCACGGGTGCCTCAACACCCATATGCAGTTTAGCCGGCTGGCCTCCCCGCTACCAGCAAGATTGTTACGTTCTAAGGAAGTCTGCCCCGCAAAGCTCCGGCCCGTTCATCACCAGGGATGATACAAGGCCCGAATATCACGTCCCCCGCGACGTCACGTCATCCTCACGGCTTAGTCGCGCCGGCACGCCGCCCCAAAGCCGAGCGCCCCCGCGTCGCGTCTCCTGGGACTGAAGTGAGACCCCCGGCGGCGGTCGGACATCGCGCCGCTTTCAGTAGATGGGCCAGCGCTTCGCTTCGCCCGCGAGGTAGGCCATCGCTCTGCTTCGTCCACGATGGCGGGTGGCGCCGGCGGCTCCGCCGCGCTGGGGGAGGCTGACGGCGGCAACGCCGGGCTGCTGGCGAATCACAACCCGGACGAGGACGCCGCTCGACGCGATTCGGCTGGAGCAGCCACGCAGGAGAGAACCGACCACAGAGGCACAGAGACACAGAGGAAGACAGCGATGCCCGTGGAGCAATGTCCCACTTGATGCAAAGCAGAGCAATCCCCTACCGGCCTCACTGCACGGTGTCATGACGCGACGCTGTGGCTCCGGGCACCCGTGGTTGTTCTTCTTGTGCGTGGTGGCGCCGGTCGGGTCGCGTAAACCGCGGTTCTCTTGCGGCGCTGCCGCGACCGCCCGCGCAGAAGCCACCGCCGACACAACAGTGGCCCATCACGAGCGACCAAACGGTGGCAGGTTCAGGCTTCGATATCCAGGCCGGGGCCGACCGGCGGCGGGGGGTTGGCCGCGTCCTGCTGCGGCGCTTCCTCTTCATCCCCCTCGTGCGGACGGCCCTGGCCCCCCTGCCCCTCCGCGTCGGCGTAGACCTGGCTGTCGCGGTCGCTGGCCTCGATCACGTCCTGAAGGCGATCGGCGAATGCCCCGGCCTCGCTGGCGGCGTCCTGGGACGCCGTCTCGCGGGCCTTGTCCTTCTCGGCGCGCTGCTGGGCCCCCTGGGTCTGGATGATCGAACCGAGCCAATTGGGTGGTATGCCGGCCATAACACGCGTCCCTGCGGCTATTCCTGCTCGGCGACGAACTCCCGCTGCCGCGTATGCAGCTGCCCGCGGAGGCGTTCCAGAATCGCCGAGTGCATCTGGCTGACGCGCGATTCGGACAAATCAAGCGTCTGCCCGATCTGCTTCATGGTCATCTGCTCGTAGTAGTACAGCACGATGATCAGACGCTCGGCGCGGCTCAGGCCGCGCGTGACGAGGTCCTTGACGTCGCGCTTCTGGGCCTCGATGACCGGGTCGCTGCCCTGCTGGTCCGGCAGCACGTCGATCTCGAAGACGTCGCGGTGCGACTCCGGGTCGGTGTACTTGCGCGACAGCGAGATCAGCGACACCGCGTTCGCGTCGCGGATCAGCTTTTCGAACTGCGGTTTGGGCAGGTCCAGCCGGCGGGCGATTTCGTCCTCGTGCGGGGCGCGGCCGAGCTCGACCTCCAGGGCCCGCGTGGCCTCGGCCAGCTTGTGGGCCCGGTGGCGCACCAGGCGCGGCACCCAGTCCATGTTGCGCAGCTCGTCGAGGATCGCACCGCGGATGCGCGACGCGCAATATGTCTCGAACTTCACGCCGCGCTCGAGATCGAACGCGTCGATCGCATCGACCAGCCCGAAAATGCCCGAGCTCATCAGATCGTCCACATCGACCTCGTCCGGCAACTTGGCGCCGATCCGCTCGGCGTTGTAGCGGACAAGGTAGAGGTAGTGCTCGATCAGCCGGTTCCGGATGGTGTCGTCGCCGGTACGCTTGAAGTCGCGCCACGCCTTCTGGAGGGCCTTGAGGTCGGAGAAGGTCCGGCCTCGGTGGTCACGGCTTACCCGTCGCAGACGACCCGGCACGTTTCTGCTGCCACTCATAGGGCTATCCCGCCTCTCCGCTATCAGTCACCTGTTCCGGCTCGTCACCGGCCGGGGCGGCGAGGCCACGCATGCCGGCGATGTGGGCGCGGTCGATCTCGAACTTCTTCTTCTGCAGGTAGTCGCGCAATACGACCTTGGCGGCCCAGCCGGCCACCTGCCCGACCAGCGAGCCAACGACCATGGCGATCAGCGCACGGGTGAGGATCACCGTCAGCGAGTTCCCCGCGTAGAGGCCGGCGAGGATGGCGACGGAAAACGCCAGCAAACCGATCTGAGCTCCGAGGCTCTGTACCATGGTCGACTTCCGTGTCTACCTATCGGCCTGCTCTGTCGAGCCCTTGCACGTGGCGTTACAGGAATAAGCTGGCGAGCCGGTTCCACACCGTCCCGCGGGCGGCGCGCTCACGCCGCGGCGGCAGGACGTTCTCGCAAATGTCGTCGATACAGACACTTGCGGAGCAGTGCGGATACCGGATCACGGCGGGCACCCGCGCCCGCACGGCCAGCGGCACATGCCGATCCATCGGCACGTGCCCCAGGTACTCGACCGAAAGTCCGAGAAACTGTCGCGCGACGCGCTGCAATCTCGTAGCGACGTTCGCGGCTTCGCGCCGATCCCGCGCCATGTTGACAACCACGCCCGCGCGGCTCGCGAAGCCGCGATTGCTGAGCACCTTCAGAACGGCGTAGCCGTCGGCCAGCGCCGTGGGCTCAGGCGTGGTCGCCAGCAGCAGCAGGTCGCTGGCCAAGCCCAGCGCCACCAGCCCCTCGCTCAGCGTATTGCCACAATCCAGCACCAGCGCATCACACGACGCACGCAGCCGCGCCACAACATCGCGGCACTCGTCCGCTGAGAAGCCGTGATCGCCGTCGCCGGCATCCGACGCCCCGCAAAGCACGCGCAGCCCCGCCGGCCCATCGACGAGCAGCTCATCGACATCGCGGCGCGGGTCGAGCACGTCGCCGAAGGTGCCGTGGGGCGCGACGTTGAGCAGGATGTCGGCATTGCCGAGGCCGAAGTCGGCGTCCACGAGAATCACGCGGCGCTGTCGCCGGGCGAGCTGAATGGCGAGATTGAGCGCGAGGTTGGACTTGCCGACGCCGCCTTTGCCGCTGAGAACTGAGAAGACTTCGCCCCCGCTGTGCTTCCGTCCGCCGTCCAGTCGGTATTGCCGGCTCTGAACGAGGTGCATTATCGGATGAACACGCCCTCCCCTCGGCTCGATTCATCCGCACGTCCTAATACTAACTCCGCCAGGCGATCGCTGCAAGCCTCTTCCAGATCGTTGGGCACGTTTTGTCCGGTGGAGATGTACGAGACGCCGAGGTTCAGGCTCTCCACGACGTTGAGGATCACGCCCAGGCCGACGACCTCGTCGAGCCGGGTCAGGACAATCCGGTTGGCGCCGAGCGGAGCGAACCCGCGGGCCACGCGGTTCTGCACCGCGGTGGCCAGCGATGCCGGCAGCACCAGGTGAACCTCGTCCGGCCGCGCCGCCCGCAGCAGCGTCGCGAGCCGCGCAAAGCGCGCCTGCTCGCGGAGGCCGACGCCCGGCGTGTCGATGAGTACCAGATCCGTCTCCGTCAGGGCCCGCAGGGTCTCGCGCACCTCGCCGATGGTCTGGGCGGCGAACAGTGGGACCTCGAGGACATCGGCGTAGCGCTGGAGCTGCTCGTGTGCTGCCATGCGATGCATGTCGAGCGACAGGAATGCCACCGACCGTTCGTACCGCAGGCGATAGAGGGCCGCGAGCTTCGCCAGCGTGAGTGATTTGCCCGCCCCCGACGGCCCGACCAGCGCCACCCGTCGCGGCTGGCCTTCCCCCAGCTCGATGGCCGCGTGCTCGGGCAGCATGCGCGCGATGTACGCCTGGACGGCGGCCCGGATGGCGTCGTCGTCGGGACGCTGGCCCGGGGGCAGGTCCTCGGCGGCCGCGCGGATCAGCCGTTCGGCCAGGTCCTCGGCGACATCGTTCTGCACCAGTTGCACGTAGTGGCGGTAGAGATGCTCGGGCAACACCGGTTCGGACGGCGCGGGGGCGGCAGGCGGCGCCGGAGACGGGGCCGGGGCCGGGGCCGGCACGGCCGATATCGCTCGGGCGCGGCGCTCGGCAACAGCGGCCGCCAGCGTGGCGGCGTGGCCATTGCCGTTGCCGTTGCCGTTGCCGCCGGTCGCCTGGTCGGGCGTGTTGGCACGGCCGACGGCGGGCAGGCGTTCCTCCTGGGCCAGCAACGCCGCCCGGGCGCGCAGCCGGGGCGCCGGGCTGGCCGCGTTGTGCGGGGCGGCGGTGATCTCGACACGATTGCGCTTGCCGATGCCGCTGAGCCCGCTGGACGGGAGGGTCCGGGTGCCCAGGATCACCGCGTCGGGGCCCAGCTCGCGCTTGACCGCCGCCAGGGCTTCAGGCATGGACGGGGCGCGGAATGTCCGCACTTTGTAGCTCAATGCTCACCACTCCATGGGCCTGTACATCGACGCCTCGTACGATTTCATTGAGCGCCAGCACCGGGGTCTGCGGCAGGATCGGCTCGATCATGCGGTGCACCCACATGCGGATCTGCGGCGAGCAGAGGACCGCGACCGGGGTGCCGCGGCTCGCCGATGACGCCGCCTCGGCCTGCCGCTTGATGCCGCTGGCGAGCTGGGCCTGGCGGTCGGGCGGCACGGTCAGCGACGAGCCGTGGTCCATGCGCTGGATGTTGGCCTGGATGTAATCCTCGGTGGCAGGGTCGAGCGTGACCACGTGCACGGTCCCCTGCTGGTCCTTGTACTGGGCGCAGATGGTGCGTGCCAGGGCGTTGCGCGCGTACTCGGTGAGGATCTCGGCATCCCTGGTCTTGGGCGCCCAATCGCCGAGGGTCTCGAGGATGGTCTCGAGATCGCGGATCGGCACGCGCTCGCGCAGCAGGTTCTGCAGCACCTTCTGCACCTCGCCCACCTTCATCAGGTTCGGTACGACCTCGTCGACCAGCCCCGCGTTGCGCTGCTTGAGATTGTCGAGCAGGCGCTGCGTGTCGACGCGGGTCAGGATCTCGGCGGCGTAGCGCTTGATCACCTCGGTCAGGTGGGTGGCCAGCACGCCCGACGCCTCGACCACGGTGTAGTTCAGCCGCTCGGCGGTCTCGCGCTCCTCGATGGGCAGCCACCAGGCGCGCAGGCCGAACGCCGGCTCGCGCACCTCGACGCCGCGCAGCGGCTGGCTGGCGAGGCCGGCGTCGATGGCCAGCAACTGGTCGGCGTAGACCGCGCCGCGGGCAACCTCCTGGCCGCGGAGCATGACGACATACTGGTTCGGCTCGAGCGCGGCGTTGTCGCGAATGCGCACCGGCGGCACCACGAGCCCCATTTCGGAGGCCATCTGCTTGCGGATGTTGGCGATGCGGTCGAGCACGTCGCCACCGCGCGAGCGATCGACCAGCCGCACCAGCGCGAAGCCCACCTGGAGCTCCAGGGCGTCAACCCCCAGGTGCGATTCGATCGGCGCCTGCTTGGATTGCTGCTCCTTGGCGCGTTTCTCGGCGGCCTGGCGGACGACCGCCTGTTTCTGTGTGTTCTGCAGGAAATACGCGAGCATGCCGCAGCCGGCCGCCATCGTCACCAGCGGGAACTTGGGCAGCGGCGTCAGCGTCAGGACCAGCAGGAAGCTGCCGGCCAGCACCAGGGCGATCGGCCGCGAGAAGAGCTGGCCCAGCACCTCTTCGCCCATGTTCGTCTTGCCGGTGCTGCGGGTGACCAGCATGCCGGCGGTGACCGAGACGATGAAGGCCGGGAGCTGGCTGGCGAGGCCGTCGCCGATGGTGAGCTGCGTGTAGACGGCCAGCGACTCCATCAGGTTCATGCCGCCCTCGACCATGCCGACGTACAGGCCGCCGAGGATGTTGACCAGCGTGATGATGATGCCGGCGATGGCGTCGCCGCGGACGAACTTGCTGGCACCATCCATGGCCCCGAAGAAGTCGGCCTCACGCGTGATTTCGGTGCGGCGCCGGCGGGCCTCGGCCTCGTCGATGATGCCGGCGTTGAGGTCGGCGTCGATGGCCATCTGCTTGCCGGGCATGCCGTCGAGGGTGAAGCGGGCCGCGACCTCGGCGATACGCGTGGCGCCCTTGGTGATCACCACGAACTGGATGATGGTGATGATCAGGAAGATGATCACGCCGACCGCCAGCGAATTGGCCGCGACAAACGAGCCGAAAGCCTCGATGACGTGGCCGGCGGCGCCGGTGCCCTGCGCGCCGTTGGAGAGGATGAGTCGCGTGGTGGCGGTGTTGAGCACGAGGCGTAGCAGCGTCATCGCCAGCAGCAGCGACGGGAAACTCGAAAAGTCGAGCGGCGTACGCACGTACATCACCGTCATCAGCATAATGGTGGTGACGACGATGTTGGTCAGGAGCAGGAAATCCATGATCGTCGTGGGCAGCGGGATCAGGATCACGAAGATCAGCGACGCCGCACACGCCGGGAACAACAGCCCGCGATTCCGCGTGACGAACCGGACAACCGGGTTGTCGTCGATCAAACCGCGCAACGAACAGACTCCTTTACGGACAACCGACGACTGACAAGTACCACACAAGCGCGACGGGACAAAGCAGAGCAGTGTCCTACCAGCAACGGACAAGGCGGAGCCCTGTCCTGCCAGCAACGGACAAAGCGGAGCCCTGTCCTACCATCGGCGGACCAAGGCGACGAGCCGTCGGCCGCCACCCCGTGCCGGGGCCAACCTATCCCGCGCGGCGGGACAGCTGGTACACATAGGCCAGCAGTTCGGCCACCGCGCGATAGAACGCCGGCGGCACCTCCTGGCCCACCTCGACGGCGGCGTACAGGGCCCGTGCCAGCGGCGGCCGCTCCACAATCGGTACGCCGTGCTGCTGGGCCACCTGCCGGATCCGCTCGGCGAGGAAACCCTTGCCCTTGGCCACGACCCGCGGCGCCGGCATCGTCGATTCGTCGTAGCGCAGCGCGACGGCGAACTCGGTCGGGTTGGTCACCACCACGTCGGCCCGCGGCACCTCCGCGTTGATCCGCTGCATGGCCATGCGCCGCTGCATTTGCCGGCGGCGCTGCTTGAGCAGCGGGTCGCCCTCCATGCGCTTCAATTCGTCGCGGACCTCCTGCTTGGTCATGCGCAGCTTTTTCTCGAGCTTCCAGCGCTGAAACAGGTAGTCGATGATGCCGAGGATCAGCAGCACCACCGCCATCTGCAGCGCCAGCGTGAAGACCAGGTCGACCCCCAGCACGTAGACACCCCCGGGATCGCTGCCGCCGATCGCGATGACCTCGCGGATGCGACCGCGGATGGCGAAGTAGGCGATCGCTGTGAGCAGTGTGATCTTGAACACGCTTTGCCCGAGGCGGTTGAGCGCTTCGCTCGAGAACACCCGCTTGAAACCGCTGACCGGATCAAGGCGGTCCAGCTTGAAGCCCACGCGCTTCCAGGTCAGCAGCAGGCCGGATTGGGCGACGGCCCCCACGGCGGTCAGCACCATGAGGAAGACCAGGAACGGGGCCAGTGCCTTGGCCGCCGCGATGCCGACGCGCTCGATCCACGGGAGCAAGTCGGGGCCGGTCAGGGCGGGCTTGTCGCCGAGGCTGCGCGTCATCACCAGCAGGGCGTCCATCATGCCGGGACCGAAGAAGCGCAGCAGGAGCAGCGCCGCCAGCGTCGAGATGGCGGCGGTGAGATCCACGCTGCGCGCAATCTGGCCCTCTTCACGGGCCTCCTCGCGGCGTCGTGGTGTTGGCTGTTCGGTCTTGTCTCCGGCTTCATCCGGCATCGTGCAGCGACCTTGCGATTAACTGTTGGTGCGCCGTCCTCACGCGGCGCCGATGAACTCGTTGAGCCAGCCGTAGATCTGCTCGAGCGAACCGACGAAGGTGTCCATGGCGGACGGCAACGCCACCATCATGATGAAAAAGGCCAGCATCGCCTTGACCGAGAACCCGATCACCAGCACGTTGAACTGCGGAATCGTACGCCCGATGAACCCCATGACCAGGTTGACGAGCATCAGGGCCACCATCGCCGGCGCGGCGACCCGCAGCGCCCCGTGGGCCCCGACGCGCAGAGCGTCGAAGAGCAGGTCGGCCCCGCGCTGGGCGGCCTGCGTGTCGCTCAGCAGCGGGATGGTGTCGAACGTGTCGAGGCAGGCGCAGATCAGCGCCCGGTGGCCGCCGATGACCAGGAAGATCAGCACGGCCAGCTGGATATAGAACACGCCGATGACCGTTTCCTGCTCCTCGCTGTTGGGGTCGACGATGCGGCCGAAGGCGAGGCCGCATTCCTGGGCGATCAGCAGGCCGCCCCACTGGATCCCCAGGAAGCACAGCACGCCCAACAGCCCGATCATGCCGCCGAGCAGGACCTCGGTGGCCATCGCCAGCAGCACCCCCAGGGGCGTGTCCGGTGCGCCGGCCGGCAACTCGACCATCGGGGTGATCAGCGCCGCCAGTCCGAGCACGAGCAGGGCGCGCAGGTTGACCGGCACCGCCAGCGCCCCGAGCACAGGCTGGAACATGAGCAGCCCGCCCAGGCGCGACGCCACCAGCATGAACACCGGCAGCTTCAGGTATGTCGCGATCAGTTCCCATGGCATTGCCGTGACTCACGTTTCTGCGCCCGGCCGCGCTGCATCCGCTCGCCGCCTGTCGCCCGTCATTGCGCACCGAACATGCCCTGCGAGTACTCCACCACCCGCTGCGCCAGCCAAGGCGTGAAGAAGATCGCGGCGACGACCATCGCGACGATCTTGGGCACGATGCTGAGCGTCTGGTCCTGGATCTGCGTGACCGTCTGGATCAGGCTGATCAGCACGCCGACGACCACGCCGATGACCAGTACCGGGCCGGCGATCAGCAGGGCCGTCATCAAGGCGTCGCGCCCGAGGTCCAATGCCAGCGACATATCCATGCGACAACTCCTCCGCTAGGTCACACTGGCCATCAACGAACCCGCCACCAGGTGCCAGCCGTCGGCCAGCACGAACAGCAGCAGCTTGAACGGCAGCGAGATCAGCACCGGCGGCAGCATCATCATGCCCATCGATACAAGCACGGTCGCGATGACCATGTCGATCACCAGGAACGGCAGGTAGATGCGGAATCCGATGATGAACGCCGTCTTGAGCTCGCTCAGGATGAACGCCGGCACCAGCGCGGTCATGGGCACGTCGCGCTGGTCGAGGATCTCGTCCGCGCCGACGGCGCGGCCGGCCGCGTACTCGTACATCAGGTACACGTCCTGCTCGTTCTGCGTGGCGCGGATCTGCTGAAACATGAAGGTGCGTAGCTCGCCGCCGGCGGTCTCCAGCGCGTCGAGCTGCCCCATTTCGTCGTTCAGGTAGGGCTGAATCGCGCGGTCGTTGATGCGCTGCCACGTCGGCGCCATGACCAGGAACGTCAGGAACAGCGCCAGGCCGATCAGCACCTGCGACGGTGGCAGCTGCTGCGTGCCGAGCGCCTGCCGCAGCAGCACCAGCACCACCAGCATGCGGATGAAGCACGTCGTCATCAGCAGGATGCTGGGCGCGACCGTGAGCAGCGTCAGCAGCACGAGGATCTGCAGCGAGTTGCTGAGCGATTCCTTGCTGTTGGCCTTCGGCAGCAGGCCGCTCACGTCAGGGACGTACAGCGGGTCGGACGCGTCGGCGGACGCACCCGCGACGGCGGCGGGGTCAATCGCCGCGGCGGTCTGGGCGGGTGCCGGCGCAGTCGTCAACAGCGCTGCAGCCACCAGCGCGGCCACAACCGGGCCGCGGCGCCGCACAGCGTGTTGGACGAACTCACGAAACATCGACCACTCCCTGGTCGCTACGGGCGGCTCCGCCGCCCCGTGGGCGCCTGCGGCTAGATCTTCGCCGCCGCCTGGCGCAAGCGTTGAATCGTCTGACTCACCTTGTCGCGCACGTCGCCGAGCCGCGCGTCATCCGGCGTCACGGCCTCGTCGTCGTCCTCGTCGTGGTAGCTGCGCGCCTCGGTCTCGAGAACCTGCGAGAACGCCGCCGTATGGCTGTCCGGCCGCTGCCGCACGGCTTCTCCCGCCAGCCGCGCCACGAGGTCGGCGTCCTGGATCACGTCAAGCGGTCGCACCGCATCCTGCGTGCAGCCGAGCAGGATCATGCGTGGGCCCACCCGCACGAGACACAGCGAGTGCCGCGGCGAGATGCTCGTCCGGCTGATGATCTCGATCAGGCCGGGCTGGCGGCCGCGCAGCACGGCGCCCAGGCTGCCGCCGCCCGCGACGCGACGATAACCCCAGCCCAGCAGCAGGATCAGCCCGACAACGCCCCCCAGGGCCAGGGTGGTACGAAACCAGGCTGCCGACGTGCGGCCGCCGTCGCTCGAGCGCGTCGCGTTCCAGGTCCCCCCCTGGTCACGTCGCGCCAGCGGCTGGTTGTCCATGCGTGGTGCCGCGATATCCGGCGACGACCAGGGATCGTCGAGCGTCGCCCCGGTTGTTTCGCTCGAGGTGGCGGGTGCTGCCGGCTGCGAGGCCAGCGCGGTGTCGGTCGGCGCGCCGGTGGCGGGCACGCCGAGACTCAGCGCAAGCATCCCTGCCAACAATGCCATCCATGGCGTTGCGTTCGTCATTGCCTACTGCCGGTACTACTCTTCGTCTTCCAGTTCGGGAATCGGACTATGAATGTCGTTGATACGCACGCAGAAGTTCTCGTTGAGCACGAGCACCTCGCCCCGCGCAATCAGCCGACCGTTGATCCAGATGTCCACCGGATCGCCGGCGAGCTTGTCGAGTTCGACGACCGACCCCACCGCGAGCCGCAGCACGTCCTCGATGTACATGGCGGTCCGGCCGAGCTCGATCTTCACGTCGAGCTCTACATCGTCGAGCATCTCGATCGTCGTCCCGTCGGGCAGCTGCTGCCCCGCCCCGAGATCCGGCGCGTCAAACGCCTGGGCTTCCCCGGCCGACACCGACACACGCTTGTCCCCGTAGACCGCCGGCGCCGCATTCGTCGCGGGTTCACCATCGGTCGGCGGGGCACTTTCGGCAGCGGCCTCCGCTTCAATCGCGGCCGCCATCTCCGCCGCGAGCGCATCGACGTCCGCGGCGGCCTGGTCGACGTCGATGTCCTCGGCGTCCCCGGCGGGTCCGCCGGTGGAAGCCTGCGCAAGCTGGGCGGCGAGGTCGTCGAGCTCGGACTGGTCAAACGTGTTCTTGGCTGCGGCCGGCGCCTCCGGCTCGGGGGCCGGGGCACCGCCACTGGCAGCCGAGAGCTGCTGCGCCAGCGCATCCAACTCGTCCTGGCTGAAGGCGTTGCTCGCCGCACCGCCCGCGGGTGCATCACCTGCCGGCGCTTCGGCGGCCGGGGTCTCGGGGGCGGCGGGGTCGGGCCCAGGCGGCGTGGCCGGCGCATCGGCAGACGCTTCCTCGGCAGCGGACATCTCGGTGGCTGCGACTTCGGCCGCCTCGGCGTCTTCGGCCGGCGCCCCGGGGCCGTCCCTGGTCTCCGCTTCGTCTGGTGCGGCGGCGGCAGTCTCAGCTGGTGCCGTGTCTTCGTCCGATGCCTGGGGCGTGGTCGTGTCGGCCTGCGGCGCATCGTCCGGAGTGGGGTCGTCGGTGATGGACTCGTCGCCTTCCGCCGGCGTGGCCGCGGCATCCGGCGTGAGCTCGGTGGCGTCGTCGAGGCTGTCCCCGGCCGACTCGGGCGTCAGCTCGCTGGCGTCCTCGAGGCTGTCGCCGCTGTTCTCGGGCGTCAGCTCTTCGGCGTTCTGATCTGGCTTGTTGGGATCGTCGGCCATGGGTACTCAACCGTTGTTACAGCACTGCGGCGCCGCGCGGCGACGACTCAGCCGGAGATCGGCACGAAGCGCGGCAGCAGGATGCGCTGCACGAGATCCGGGTCTTCGGTCAGCTCGTCGAGCATTTCCTTGATCTGCCCGCGCAGGATGCGCAAGTCGACCTCGGTCAGCACGTCGTCGGTCGCGGCCCGGAGGATGCGCGCCACGCGATCGGCGATTTCCGCTTCGCGTTTCTTGGCGATCTCCTGCATATCACCCTTGCGGTCTTCGGGCACGACCACGCTGACGTCGATGTCGTAGATCCACAGGCGACCACGCTTCTCGTTGGGCACCTTGAACCCGCGCAGCAGCGCGACCTCGGCAACGCCGGTCGGCTTCTTGGTGGCCTCGCCCTCGATGGCGTGGCTGTCCTCGCCGTGGGCCGGCTCCGGCCCCCCACCGAGGAACTTGAACGCGGCAAAGAACAGCGCTCCCTGGACCACGGCGATGCCCATCACGACGCCAATGGTCTTCTTGGGAAAGCTCTTGCGCGGGCTGGCAGCCTCGGCTCCCGGTTCGTCCGCCATCGGTCCACTTCCTACGTCGCGGTCCCTTGCTCGACACGCGTCCGCCGCGTGTCTCACCTCTTATCGACGCCCCGCCGGTCACGGTTCATTGCGGGCAGCACAGCCGGCGGCAGGCACACGGTTTATCAGAACCACGCCGCCGCTCGGGGCACTTTGTGCGCCCGGGCGCAAAGATCTCTGCGCTAATCGGAGGCAAACGCCCGCAGCGCCCGGCCGTACTCGATCGCCCGGCGAACCACATCGTCGAGCGACTCGCGCACGGTGTACTGCTCGCCATTGACGAGCACGATGATCGTGTCGGGCGTCTGCTCGACGCATTTGATCTGCTCGGCATTGAGCACGAACGGTCGGCCATTGAGACGCGTCAGACGAATCATCATCACCTCGGCGACAGATCTCCGCTCCGCGGCGCCTAGCGCAGTGCCAGCAGGAGGTGATCGAGCATCTCGTTGGAGGTGCTGATCACGCGGGTGGCGGCCTGGTACGCGGTGCTGGAGGTAATCAGTCCGATAAACTCCTGGGCAATGTCCACGTTCGAGGTCTCGAGGGCACCGCTGTTCAACTGTCCCGCGCCGGCCGCGCCGGGCGTCGTGACGGTCGCATCACCCGAGTTCGGCCCGCGGGTGAAGAGGTTGTCCGACTCGGCGACCAGGCCCTGCTCGTTGGGGAAGGTCGCCACCACCACCTGGCCCAGCGTCTGCGTCATGCCGTTGTCGAACGTCCCGGTGATCGTGCCGTCGTCCTTGACCCCGAAGCCGGTCAGCGTGCCCGGCGGGTACCCGTCCTGGTCGGCCATGACCATCTCGGAGGTCGCGGTGGACAGACCGTTGACCGAGGTGAAATCGATCGAAAACGTCAGTGGCGAGGCCGCCCCGTTCGCCGTGCGGTCGATCGAGAATTCGTTCCCGTCGGCACTGAGGAAGTTGCCGTCATTGTCGAACGCGACGGTGCCCGTCCCCAGAATCCGCCCTGCCGCGCCGTTTTCGGCCGACTCCACGTAGTAGCGCCACACCGGCCCCGCCGCGGGCGTCGACTCCAGCGTGAACGTCGCATTCACCGGCACCGGCGTGCCGAGCGAATCGTAGACCATGAACGAGGTGAATACGCCCGTCCCGGCGGCGTCGGCGGTCTGCGTGAACTGGAGCGGCAGCGGGCTGACCGCGTTGCTGCTGCGCAGGCCGTTGCTGCGCACCTCGATCGCGTTCGGTGTCCCGACGTTGCTGCGAATCACCAGCGCGCCGTTCTCCACCGCCACGCCCGGGTTGCCCGGCAGGCCCGCATCGGTCTGGATTCCGAGGTTCGTCTGCAGCCACGCCGCGAGGTCGTCCAGTGTGTTGCCATCCGCCCCGACCTCGAACGTCGCCGCGGGCAGGTCGCGTCCGCCCTTGGCGATGCCCGAGATCGTGATCGTATCGCCGGCGGCGAACAGCGGCTGGCCGGGTGTCAGCGCGGTGCGCAAGTCGGTCAGGGCCGTGCCGGCCGCGGCCTGCCCGCCGCCGCCATCGACGAGGGCCTGCGACGCGGTTGCCGCACCGGCGGTCGCGAGCGTCTCGGCCGCGCTGAGGTCCCCATCCATGTTGACCGCGGTGGTTGCCTTGGCCACGGTTTCCTCGCCCAGCGGGATCACCAGGTCCTCGAGCGTGCCGGGCACCACCTCGTAGTTCGCATCCACCGCGTAGCCGCGGACATGGTGCCCGTCGAGGGTCACCAACTCGTGGTTCTCGTTGAGCGAGAACGACCCGTCGCGCGTGTAGTACACGGAATTCGTGGCCGCGTCGCGCACCAGGAAGTAGCCGGCGCCCTCGAGCGCCAGGTCCGACGCCATGCCGGTGGTCTCGACCCCGCCCGCCGACGTCAGTCGCTGCGTCGTGCCGATCATCGCCCCGCGGCCGAATTGCGTGGGGTTGGTGCCGCCACTCTCATCACTGGGCGGCGTGCCCATCGACATGATCTGGGAATACTGGGTCTGGAACAGCGTGCGCGACCCCTTGTACGCCGTGGTGTTCACGTTGGCGATGTTGTGGCCGATGGTCTCGATCCGCGCCTGGTTGACGTTGAGACCTGTCAAGCCCGTGTACATGGCCGAACTCAAGCCCATGTGCGACCTCTCCCTGTCAAACGCCGGCCGGCGAGTGCCGGCGTGGTGTATCGTGCCTGGGGCGACTGCTCGCGGGCAGTGCGTTCGTCCGGTGCGGCGCCCGGACGCTACGGGACAATGCAGGGCAGTGTCCCACCAACCCGGCCGACGAGCTGTCGGCCACTGCTGACAACTGAAGACTGACGACGACCCACTCAGATACCCAGCAGCTTGCCGAGGTTGTCCAGCCATGCGTGCAGGCCGGTGCGCTCCTCCTCGGCTGCCGCGGCCCCCTGTCTGGTCTTGGCCTGGTCGCCAGTCTTGTCCTGTTCACCACTCGTGGGAACCTCGGGCATCGCCTCGACCAGTTCCGGCGCGATGATCTGGTCCACCTCGCTCGCCAGCACCGACTGTCCCGTGTCGAGTTCCAGCAGCGTGCTGCCGTCCGAGGCGAAGCGCACCCCCGTCACGATCCCCGCGACAAGGTTCTGCTCACCTTCACCGGTGTCCTGGGCCGACACGACAAACTTGCCGATCAGGTCGCTCACCCCCGCGGTCTGCTGCTGATCCGCCAGCCGGCCCAGCGTCTCGCTGAGCTGCTGCGACAGCTCGATGCTGCGGATGTCCGACACCTGCGCGACCATGTCCGACGTCTTGGTCGGCTCGAACGGGTCCTGTTGCTGCAGCTCCGTGACCAGGATCTGAAAGAAGTCCTCGCTCTTCAGGCTCTGCAACCCGCTCTGCTTTTCCGCGACGTTCGGGGCCGTCGCGCCTACCCCGGCTACCTGCATGATCCGTGTCCTGTTCACCGCGGCGCGCAGCCGCAGGCACGGACGTCGGCGGCATTCCCTGCCGCCCTACGCCAACACATCCACTCGCGACTCCGCCGCGAGTTCCATCTGAGCTTCCGCCATGTCGGCAGGCTCGTCCTGTTCGATGCGGGGGGCTTCCGTTCCGTCGTCAGATCCGCGTCCTGCAGATCCCGCATTCCCGCCGGCGTGCTCATCGCCGCGAGCGGGCACGTCTGACTGCTGCGACAGGCCTGCGTCGTCCGCCGCCTGCGTTGGCTCGGTCGTCCGTATGTCGACCTGTCCCAGCCGCAGGCCGGTGGCCTCGAGGCTCCTGCGCAGCGAATCAACCTGCTCGGTAAGCAAGCGCTGTGCCGCAGATGTCTCGGCGTCGACGCGCAGGCTCAGGTTCTGGTGGTGCAAGTCCATGCGCAGCCTGAGTTTGCCCAATTCGGGCGGATCCAGATGCATGGTCGCGGTCGAGTGCTTCTCGCCCAGCCGCGTATGAATCAGGCGCACCATCCGCGCCATGTTCGCATCGGACTTGCGCTCGACCTGCTCGTCGCCGTCCGCTTCGGCCGCCGCCTGCGCCGCGACATCCGCCTTGCTGCCGCTGGATGCGCGCGCGCCGCCGCCCGCTCCCCGCGGGCTGGCGGCGTTGGTCGCCTCGGAGCCTCCGCCAGGGTTGGGCGCGCCGCGCATCGCGGCGGCGTCACCACCGCCGCGGCCGACAGCACTTACCGCCCGCGCACCTTGCTGTGCGTTTTGGACGCCGGCCTGGGGGCCCGTCATCCCGCGCTGCCGCACCGCCGCGGCCACTTCCGCCGTGAACGCCGGGCCGTTCGATTGGGGCGTCGCCGCCGTACCGGCGCTCGCCGCGCGGGCGGGCGGCGCCGCATCGCCGTTGGCCCGGGCGTTTGTCTCCGTTGCGGTGCCCGCCGGGCCGGTCAATGTGGGCAACGCCGCTTGCGGCTTGCCAGCGGCGGCGGGCGGTTTCGCGTCCGCCGTCCCGGAAGCACCGGACGCGAAACCGCGCATGGCATCGTGCGGCGTAGATGTCGGCGGCGGGGGACGCGTCTGCGCGGCTTGCTGCGCCCCCTGGGTTGTGCCGTCTTGTTCGAGCCGGCTGGCGATCTGCTGGGACGTGCTCGGGCCGGCGGCGATTGCCGCGTAGGTCTCGTCGCGGTAACGCTGCTTCTCGACCTGCCGAAGCTGACCGTCACCCTCGCCCGGCACCCCGCCCACCTCTTGCAGCAACCGGGTGACGTCGGGCGACAGCTTCAATGCCTGCTGACGACCGTCACCGCGGCCGCCACTGGTCACGATATCGAACTGCATCGCAGCCCTTTCGGTGCTGCGGCGTGGTCAGTCGTCCTTGACATCCGCGCGCGCGGTGCCCTGTAGCCGAATCTCTTCCAACAATTCGGACATGACTCGCTGCTCTTCGGCCGAGCGCATCTGGTCGAGGATGCGCTTCGCCTGGCGCTGATCCATGGCCATCATCAGGCGAACGGCGTCGGCCTTGTGCTTGCGCCAGCTCGCGATGATGTGTTCCTTGGCCTGCTTCGGACTCAGGCCGGTCACCAGGCGCAGCTCTTTCTGGAAGCCGACGTCCCGCAGATCCTCCTGGCGCTGCTGCCTGGCCGCCGCAAACTTCTCGCGGGCCTTCTCCAACGCCTCCTGCTCGTTCACGACGCTGAGCCGCAGACGCTCGAGCATCTCGCGCTGCGCCGCCAGGTCCGCCGCGGCACGCTCCAGCCGCAGCGTCTCCAGTCCCTCGCGGCGGCGGCGTTCGCGGGCCTGGTCGGCCGAACCCCGCACGACCTCGTCCGCGTCAGCCGTTTCGTCGTCAGCCGCCTCGGCCGGGGCCGCCGCGGCCTCGTTCGGGTCGGCGTCCATTTCGCCGCGCAAGACGGCGGCGATCTGATCCACGCGTTGCGAGGTGAGCTTGCCGATGCCCACCAGGTAGGCGCAGAAGCCCCCGACCGCCAGCATGCTGGCGATGGAGACAATCGCTGCGGTGTGGAACAGTCTGCCGATCATCGTCTCATCAGTGCGCAGTTACACCGCGTCATAGCCCTGCAACTGCTGTGCCAGTTCGTCGAGTTCGAGCCGCTCGCGCTTGTCACGGTCCTTCCGATATGCGTCCCAACGCTTCTCACGCAGCTTTTCGATGATGCGCGTCTGGGTGCGGGCGTCCCGCAGCCGATCCTGCAATTCGCGCAGCTGCTCGAGCAGCACGCCCTTTTCCTGCTGTCGCCGCGCAATCGAGTTCCGCAGGTGCGCAATCCACGCGCGGCCGCGCGCCAGTCCGACCGGATCGATCGCCCCCTGCGCCTGCGCGGTGCGCAGCGCATCCTGGTGGATCGCAATCTCGGCGAATGTCTGTTCGTTGAGTTGGTCAACGCGTACGATTTCGGCACGCTTGGCCGCCACGGCGCGCTGCGCCTCCTGCTCGCGCATTTTCCGGACGTCGAGCAGCGTCTGCAGCCGGAATTGAAACCGCTTGGCCACGCGCGTCCTCCGCTAGCTGCGCTTCGTCTCATCCCCGCCGGCCGACGCACTCTGCCGCGCCGCCAGCGCCTGTCGTGTCCGCCGGATGGCGTTGCCGAGTTCGACCAATCCCTGTTGCGTCTGCTCGATCGTAAACCCGCTCGCGCGGTCCTGTGTCAGGAAGGCGTTCACCACGTCGCGCGTCTGGACCGTCGTGTCGTACTCGACATTGGTCCCGGGCACGTACGCCCCGATACTGACCAGGTCCTCGATATCGCCCCAGGTCGCCAGCACGCGCCGCACCTCGCTCGCCGCCGCCTGCCAATCGCGCGACGTGACGTCGGGCGCGACACGGCTGATGCTGTTGAGCACGTCGACCGCCGGATAATGGCCGCGGTTGGCCAGCGTGCGCGACAGCCACACGTGGCCGTCGAGAATGCCGCGCACCGCGTCGGCCAGCGGCTCGTCGATGTCGTCGCCCTCGACGAGCACGGTGTAGATGCCG
Organism: uncultured Planctomycetales bacterium; assembly: GCA_964448675.1. Taxonomy (GTDB): domain Bacteria; phylum Planctomycetota; class Phycisphaerae; order UBA1845; family Fen-1342; genus CAYUZU01. Next base: position 343,774 of record CAYUZU010000001.1, on the reverse strand, counting down.
GTGATGCTGCCCTGGCGGGTGCGGCCGGCGCGCTCGAGCAGGCGCGGCAGCAGCGAGTACACGCTGGGCGGGTAACCCTTGCCCGTGGGCGGTTCGCCCGCCGCCAGCCCCATCTGCCGCTGCGCCATCGCCATGCGCGTCAGCGAGTCCATCATCAGCAGCACGTCGAGGCCCTGGTCGCGGAAGTACTCGGCGATCGCGGTGGCATGGAAACAGCTCCGCACCCGCAACGCCGGCGCCTCGTCCGACGTGCACACGACCACCACGCTGCGCGCCAGGCCTTCCGGACCGAGCTGGGCGTTCACGAAGTCCGTCACCTCGCGGCCACGTTCGCCCACCAGCACCACGACGTTCACGTCCGCCTGCGTCTGCCGGCAGATCATGCCCATCAGCACGCTCTTGCCCACGCCCGTGCCGGCGAAGATACCGAGCCGCTGCCCGCGCCCCGCCGTCAGCAGGCCGTCGATCGCGCGAATGCCCAGCCCGAGCGCTTCATCGATCACGCGCCGTGACATGGCCGGCGGCGGGGACGCCTGCAGCGGATAGCGCACGTTGAGCTGCGGCGCGGGCTGCCCGTCCAGCGGCTGCCCCTGGGCATCGATCACGCGCCCGAGCAGCTCGTACCCGACCGGCACACGCGGCGGCCCGGAGACACAAATCACCTCGTCGTCCGGCGCGATCCCCGTGGCGTCGCCGAACACGGACAGGAGCGTTTCGTCGCCGCGCAGCGCAACGACCTCGGACTCGATCGAGCCGCCACGGCGGGTCCGGATCGCGCAGCGGGCACCGATCGGCACCGGCAGCCCCCCCGCGCTGACCATCAGCCCGCGCACACCCGTCACGCGGCCGCGAAGGCCCTCCGTGATCATCTCGCCGACCTCTTCGGCCACATCGCCGAAGAGGCTGCGCCGGCGCGTCGGGCCCGACGGCAGTGCCGGCAGCGACCTCATGATGCGGCCCCGTCCGCTGCCGGGTCTTCGTGGCGGCACAGGACACGCGCGATGCGGTCGAGCTGGCCGTCGATAGAGGCGTCGATGGTGCCGTGCCGCGTCCGCAGCAGACAGCCGCCGCGCGCGACCGCCGGGTCCGCCACGATGCTGACGTGGTCCCACTGCTCCATGTTGCGCATCAGTTCGGCGGTGTGTTCCTGGAGAAGCTCGTGCTCGGTGGGATTGACCCGCAGCTCGAGGTCGTTCTCGTGGCGCACCATGTCGAGCACGGCCCGCGCATTGGCCACGACCGATTCGTGCGAGGCGTCGATGTGCACCTTGCAGACGCGCCGGGCAATCGCCACGGCCAACTCGACCAGGCCGGCCTCGGCCACCGCGATCAGGCGGCGCTTGTTGCTTTCGAACTCCCCCAGCCCCTGCTTCATCGCGGCCATGAGCTGGTCCAGCTCAGCCCGCGCCGCGGCCCGGCATTCTTCACGCGCGTCGTGGCGCGCCTGCTCGAAGCCGGCCTGGGTGCCCTCGGTGTAACCCGCCTGGTAGCCCTCGCGCTTCTGCGCCTCGGTCACGGCGCGAATATGGCCCTCGGACTCGGCGATGATGCTCTTGGCCTTCTCGCGGGCCCGGCTCATCAGTTCGTTCGCCTGGTGCTCGATATCGGCGAACGAATAGAGCGCGCCGCCGGCCGTGTTTTCGCGTCGCAGAACGCCCATCAGCTCCTCGGTCTCGTCACGTCATGCGTATCGGCCGGTCACGCCGTCGTCGCGGCCACCGGCGCCCGCCCGCCGTCCGCTAGACAATCAGTTCCTTCTCGCCGCCGCGACCGGCAATGATCACCTCGCCGGCATCCTCGAGGCGGCGGACGATGTCGACGATCTTCTGCTGGGCCATTTCGACGTCGCTGACGCGCACGGGTCCCATGAACTCCATCTCTTCCTTGATGAGCTGCGCGGCGCGCTCGGACATGTTGGTGAAGACCTTCTCCTTGAGCTCGTCGCTGGCCGTCTTGAGCGCCAGGGCCAGCTCCTCGTTCTCGATCTCCTTGAGCGTGGCCTGAATGCCCTTGTCGTTGACCCGGATGATGTCCTCGAAGACGAACATCAGGCGGCGGATTTCCTCGACCAATTGCGGGTCGTCCTCTTCGAGCCCCTCCAGGATGGCCTTCTCGGTCGCGCGGCCGGCCATGTTCAGGATCTCGGCCACCGCCGACACGCCGCCGACACGCTCGAAGCGCTCGGACACCAAACCGGCCAGTCGCTTCTCCAGGCCGCGCTCGACCTCCTTGATGACGTCGGGGCTGGTCTGGTCCATGTTGGCCACGCGCGACACGACCTCGACCTGCCGCTCGGTCGACAGCGCCTGGAGAATCTCGGTCGCCATCCCCGGCGGCAGGTGGGAGAGCACCAGTGCGATCGTCTGCGGGTGCTCCTCCTGCAGGAACGTGACGAGGTTCTCCTTCTCGGTCTTCTGCAGGAAGCTGAACGGCTGCTCGTGTACCTGGTGCTCGATGATGGCGATGACGCGCCGCGCGTCCTCCGGCGACATGGTCTTCATCAGCAGCGCCCGGGCCCAGGGCACGCCGCCCGCGTCCATGTACTGCCGCGCCATGACCATGTGGTAGAACTCGCGGATGACGGCCTCGCGCACCTCCGGCGAGACCCCCTCGATGGCCGCGATCTCGCGCGAGATGTCTTCGATCCGATCGCGATCGAGGTGTTTCATGATGTGGGCGGCAGTGTCCTGCTTGAGGGCCACCATCAGGACCGCGGCCTTGCGCGCCCCGTTGAGGTCGTCGATATTGCGGATTTCGCCGCGATATGCTGCGCGCGCCATGACTACTCCGAGCTCGTGGGATGATACTGGTCGTTCTTGTCGATCCAGTGGTCAATGAGTGACGCGACCGTCTCGGGGTCCTCCTCCACCATCTCGCCGACCTGGTCGAGCATCTTGCGCGTCTGCACCGTGCCGGCGTCGACTTCCTGCGCGACGAGCATACCCTCGGTCGCCGCCGCCTGCTGGATCTCGGCCATTTCCTCGTCACTGCCGCCCCCGGCGCCACCGCCGCCGCGCCCGCCGCCGCGCCGACCGCCCTTGCCGATGCGATCCGCCACGGACGCAACATCCTCGGCGGCCATGCGCGCCGCCTCGATGGCATCCTTGGGCAGCCCGAGCTCCATGCCGAAGGCCTCGCCGACGTCGCTCTTCTTCGCCATCCGCAGCATGAGCCCCAGCGAGATCAGCGCCAGCAAGCCGAGCCCGGACTGCGGGCCGTAATCCCGCATCAGGCTGATCGTCTGATCCACCGTCCCGACCGGCCCGACGCCCGCGGTCTGCACCGGCATGTCCCAGTACCATTCGATCGCGACGTTGGCCTCGTCCTGCGGCCTGACAAGCTGCACCACCTGCCCCAGCAGACGGTTCTTCTCGATCTGAAAGACCTCTTCGAGGTCACCATCGGTCGGCGGTTCGGTCTTGTCCGGGTTCTTGCGCTGGAACACGTTCTCGAGGTAGCTGGCCGACAGGCGAATCGCCGCCGTCACCAGCGTGATCTCGCCCGGGGGCTTCTGCTCGCTCTTGAGTTCGGTGCCGACCTGGTACTCGATGGTCGAGGTGTCCTTGGTGTGACTCTCCCCCGCCCCGCCGGCCCCCGCCGCCACACCGACGTTCGGCTGCACCCCCGGCTGGTTGCTGCGCAGCTGCCGTTCGGTCACCTCGCTGGTCGTGTCTTCCTTGACGGGCGTGCCCTGAATCGGCGTCTGCGACTCGGTATGCCGCCGCGTGCTGTCGAGCTCGACCGAAACGCTCACCAGCGCCTTGCTGTCGGGAATCTGCCGCGCGATCTTCTCGGTGAAGTGCTGCTCATGCCGGCGACGCAGCCGGTCGAGCGTATTCGTCGGATCCTCCTCGCTCTCCCAGTCCAGCGCGCTGCGCCCCGCCGCGTCCACCACGGCCACGTCCCGCACCTTCAGCCCGGCACACGCCCCGGCCACCAGCCGCGCCGCGGCCAGCGCCAGCGCCCGCGGCACGCCATCCCCCTGCGTGATAAGCGTCACGCTGGCCGAACTCGGCGGCGGCAGCTTGGTGAAGCTGGGCGCCCGCGTGTTGAGGTTCAGGAAGACCTTCGCGTCCTGCACACCGTCGAACCGCCGCAGAATCCCCGCCAGCTCCTCGGCCAGGGCGTACGTCCAGCGCCGGTTGTTTTCGGTCTGCGAGACCCAGGGATCGGATTCCTTGATGAGATTGGCGAAGCCGATGCTCGTGTTCGCCGGCAGGGCGTTGCGCTGTTGCAGACTGGCCAGCAGCCCGGTGCGGTCCACCGAGGGCGCCACGTAGATCCGTCCGCCGCGCACTTCATACTGTTCGCCCAGGCTGCTGAGCTCGCCGCGGATCGCCTCGAGCTCCGGCGCGCTGAGATCCTGGTCCAGCAGCGGAACGAGCTCCGGGCTCGACGCCCACTGCACCAGCCAGATCATCGAGACGGCCACCAGGGCGCCACCCAGGAGCAACGCCACGCGCTGCGACATGTTGATGTCCTGCAGCCGCGTGAGGATCTGACTGATGACCTTCTGTAGCGCTCCCATCCTGGGAACTCCCGGCGGACTCCGCCGCCACTAGGCCGTACTACGCAGCGGCCGGAGCCACCGTCGCACATCGCTGTCGTGTGCCCGCACGCGCAGGCCCTGGTCGCGGCGCGTGCCACCGCCGACCAGCACCGACGCCGGCACGTGTCAGACGCGCAGCTGGCGCAGCTCGCCGTAGGCGTCGACCAGCTTGTTGCGAATCTCCATCAGCAGGCTGAAGGCCACCTCGGCCTTGCGCGCGGTCGTGAACACCTCGGTCACGTTGTCGGTGCGCCCGGTGACCAGGTCCTGAATGCCCTGCTCCGCCTCGGCCTGCATCTGGTTGACTTTCTCGAGCTGTTCCCGCAGCCGCGCCGCGAAGTCCGGCTGGTCGCCCCCGACACCGGCGGTGCGCTTCGCGTCCGGCGTGGGCGGCACGCCGATCGGCCGCAGCGGGTTCGATGAAATCGGATCAACCACGGATCATCTCCACGTCGGGCGCAAACCGATACGCCCCCGCTCAGGCAAAGAGCTGCACGGCCTGTTCGATCATGCCGCGCGACAGGTTCATCATGGCGACGTTCGCCTCGTAGGCACGGCTCGCCGTCATCGCATCCACGTATTCCATCGTGATGCTGACGTTCGGCAGTTGAACGTAGCCGTCCGGCCCCGCGTCGGCGTGGCCGGGGTCGTAGCGACTCTTGAACGGCGCCGGATCCTCGCGCACCTCGTCCACGTGCACCCCGGGACCGCCCTGCCCGTCTCCGGTCATGAACGTGACGAAACGCCGGCGGTACGGCACGCGGGTGCCGTCCTCCTGGCGTGTGGCGTCCGCGTTCGCGATATTCGCCGCGATCACGTCCAGCCGGGTCCGCTGGGCGACCAGCGCCGATGAGCTGATATCAAGTGCCTGAATCATGCGACCCTACCTCGGATGGCGCGTAACAACCCGTCCAGCCGCTTGCGGAGCAGGTTCATCGCCAGCTCGTAAGACAACGCGTTGGCGTTCGTGTCCGCCACCAACTGCTCCAGCCGCGCATTCGTCCCGTCGTGAAAAAGCACGTTCTCCGGCGGCACCACGTCGGGGCGAACCTCGACCTGCCCGCCGGGACCAGTCGAGAATTGCGCGTTGCCGCGCAATTCCAGCCGATCCGCACCGGCCTCCCGGGAGCGGTCCAGCGCCTCGGCCAGCGACGCCTTGAAACGCCCCGGATCGAGCTGCTTGCGGTGATAGTCCGGCGTGTCGATGTTCGCGATGTTCTCGGCCAGTACGTGGTGCCGCTGCTCGGCGAACCGGGCCGCGAGCTGCAAAGCCTGCGTCGTACGCGACGAAGTGAGCTTCTCGATCCACATCACGCTGCGTCCATCACGATCCACCACAGGCGGCTCCATCCGCCTGCACACCTGTTCTTCTATCGTGCGGCCACGGCCCCGCGGCGCAACCACAGGCGCGATCCGCGCAACGCTGACACGGCCACATTCAGCGCTGGCAATGGGCTGCCAGCAAGCGCCGTGCCACTACCACCCCAGCCAGTCCGTGGCGGACCGCCGCACCGCCCGCTGTAAATGCAGCCGCGGCCGGCAGGAAGCGCCTGGCGCGTCACCGCGCCACCTGCGCCCGCTGCCGCCCGCGGCTCCGATTCTTCCGACTGTGCGACCGGGCCACCCGGGCGTCCGGCCGCTACACCGCCAGCGCCCGACGCCGGCGTTCCTCCTGGAAGGTGCCTTCCTCGCGCCATTTCTTGAGCTTGAGCCCCAGTGTGCGCAGACCGATGCCGAGCGCCTTGGCCGTCTTCTCGCGGTGGCCGCCGAAACGCTCCAGCGTCCGGAGAATGAGCGTACGCTCGGCGTCCTGGAGGATGTGCCCGTCGCGGTACTGCAGCCCCTCGGCGTTCGCGCTGGCCTGCTTGATCGGGCCGGCCAGCAGTGGCGTCAGCGTCGGCGGCGTCACGATGCGTCCCGGCTCGAGCACGCTGACGCGCTCGCACAGGTTCTCCAGCTCGCGCACGTTGCCGGGCCAGTTGTAATCCTGCAGCATCCGCAGCGCCTCGTCGCTGAACTTCGGCCGCTCACGCCCTTCGCGCACCGCGATCTTGCCCACGAAGTAGTCCATCAGCAGCGCAACGTCCTCGCGGCGCTGCCGCAGCGGCGGCACCTCGATCGGCAGCACGCTCAGCCGATAGTACAGGTCCTCGCGGAAGCGCGCCTTGGCCGCCCAGTCGCGCAGGTCGCGGTTGGTCGTCGCAATCACGCGCACGTCCACGCGCCGCGTTACCGAGCTGCCCACGCGCTCGAACTCGCGTTCCTGCAGCACACGCAGCAGCTTGGCCTGGAGCGCCGGTGCGATCTCCGACACCTCGTCCAGCAGCAGCGTCCCGCCGTCGGCCAGCTCGAACCGTCCCTTGCGCATCCGGTCGGCGCCCGTGAAGGCTCCCTTCTCGTGGCCGAACAGCTCGCTCTCCAGCAGCGTCGACGACAGCGCCGCACAGTTCACGCACAGCAGCGGCTGGTCGGCGCGCGGCGACGCGGCGTGAATCGCCCGGGCGATCAGTTCCTTGCCCGTGCCGCTTTCGCCGGTGATCAGCACCGTCGCCGAGCTCTGCGCCACGCGCTGCACCTTCTCGAGCACCGGCTGCATCGCGCCCGATTGCCCGATCAGCTCGCGGTTGCGGTGCAGGTCCTCGATCTCGCGCCGCATGATCTCGTTGTCGCGCACCAGCGCCCGATCCCGCAGGGCACGCTCGATGACGATCTCGATTTCCTCGGCGTTGAACGGCTTCTGGATGTAGTCGAACGCACCGAGCTTCATCGCCTCGACCGCCGTCGCAACCGAAGCGTGGGCCGTCATGAGGATCACCGGCACGTCGATGCCGAGGCGACGCAACTCGCGCAGCAGGCCGACCCCATCCAGACCCGGCATCCGCAGGTCCGTGAGGATGACGTCGAACGGCTGCTGCTTGATCATGGTCAAGGCTTCCTGCGCGTTTTCGTACACGCACACCTTGTGATCATGCGTCGCGAGCGTCGCTTCCAGCGAATCTCGCATCATTGCCTGGTCGTCAATCACGCAGATACAGGCCATGGCTCCTCCTTGAGTCTACGCGGCGCTGAATTGCCTTGCGTCGCTGTCCGGCCCGTTGTCGGCATCCAGCGCGTCGGCGCGCGGCAGCGAAATCTGGAACTCCGCACCACCGGTCCGCCCATCCGCAACCGTCAACTGGCCGCCGTAGGACTGGATCAGGCGATGCGCTATGGTGAGACCCAGACCCGTTCCGTGGGCCTTGGTCGTGAAGAACGGATCGAAAATCCGATCGCGGACGTCGTCTGCAATGCCCGTCCCCTCGTCGATCACGTGCAGTGCACAGGCCTCATCCCCCGCCGCCGCAATCCGCACCCAGACCCGCTGGCCCGGCTCGGACGCGTCTGCAGCGTTGGCGATCAGGTTGACCAGCACCCGCTGCAGGCCCGCTTCATCCGCCCGCACGTGCAGAGCCGACGTCTCGCCCTCGACGGTCAATTGCACCTGGCGCGCCTCGAGCTTCTCGCGGGTCGCATCGACCGCCCGCCGCAGGATCTCGCAAAGGTCACAGGTCCCCAACCGCCGATCGCGCGGCGCCAGTGCCAGCGCATCTTCGACGACCGTGTCGATCGCCTGAATGCCGGCTTCGATCTTCTCGATCAGCCGCAGCGCCGGATCGAGGTGGTGGCTGTGACATTGGTCGCGCAGCAGGCCGCTGTAGAGCCGAATCGCCCCCAGCGGGTTGCGCACTTCGTGCGCCACGCCGGCGGCAAGCTCACCCAGGGCCGCCAGCCGGCGCCGCAGCTCCAGCTCGCGGTCCTTGCTGGCCAGCTCGCGCCGCAGTCGCACGACCTCGCCCTGGAGGGCCTCGTGCGTCCGCTGCAGGCGCCCGGTCACCTCCATGCACTCGCGCAGCACGTCACCGAGGTCGTCACTGCCGGCGGACAGATCGGGTTGGCGGGACTCGTCAGACACAAACAGACTCCGTGCGAATCACTGCTGCCACACAATTGCGCATCAGCCAGTCATATCGGCCGATGACGGCCCGGAAGTTCCGCCCTTGGCGTAAGCGCTATTGGCCGCCTGCCCGCTGGCCGTGTCGGCAATCGCTGCGCCCACGGCCTGCTTGCGGGCCGACAGCAGGGCCCCGTCTTCCTGATCGGTGCGCAAAATCTTGCGCAGCAGGTCGTTGATCTCGTGCAGCATCTCCGACGCCTGGGCCCGCTGGGCCTCGGGCAGCGCCGAGTACGTCGCATCCCAGTTGCGGCGGTAGGGACCGAGCTCCTCGTTCAGCCGGGCCAGCGACGTCACCAGGTCCTGCCGGTCGCGCAGAATGCCGAGCAGCAGTTCGGGCCGGTCGCCCGAGATCATCGCCCGCTGCTTCTCGCTGAGATCGCGCAGGCCGCGGTACAGGTCGCGCTGCTTGGTCAACAGCTCGATCAGATGCCCGGCGTCGAGTCGACTCACTTGACTGTCCATTACGTGCTCCTCTTCGCAAGTCCTCTGCCGTCACTGGGCGGCTGCAAAAACGTCCTTGAAAAGCTCGGATGTCAACACCGTGTCCAGAAAACGCGCCCACTCGGCACGCGTGCCGCTGGACCGGGTGAATTCGGTCTCCGGAATCGTGCGGAGCAGCCAGCGCGCCCGCTCCAGCGCCCGCGCCGCCTCCGCCAGGTCTCCCAGCCGCAGATACGTGTTGGCCACCTGCACGTGCGCCGTCAGCGCCGCCGGGTGCCCCTCGTAGCGCGCCGCCGCGTTGCGATACGTCGCCAGCGCCGCCTGCAGCGACTGCGGGTCGTTCAGCTCGAACAGGCAGTCGCCCCGGTAGAACAGCGCCAGCCGCGTGTACAGCTTCACCGCCGCGCTGTCCGCCGGCAGCGCTTCGAGCAACTCCAGCAGCTTGCCGTACAGCTCCGCCGCCTGGGCGAAACGCGCCCGACTCTCGGCGAGCGCGGCCTCCGGTGGCGTGCCGTCCGGCGTTTCGTCGCGCAGGCTGAATGCGCTGCGCCGGTACGCATTGGCCAGCATGAAACGCGCCTGGAGCAGCTCCGGGTCCTTCGGATACAGCGCCAGGAAATCCTCCAGCCGGCCGATCGCTTCGGCATAGCGCTTCTGGTGATAGAGCAGCTCACACAGCGTCAGCAGCGCGTCGCGAAACTCCGGCGCGTCCGGCGACACGTAATCCTGCGTGATCAACTCCGTCAGTAGTCGTTCAGCATCGTCGAAACGCTCCGTGCCCATGGACAGGAACACGCGCGCCGTCAGCACCTTGGCCCGCGCCGCCTCCCCCAGCCGCGGGTAGTCCTCGATCACCTGCCGATACCAGCGCTCCGCCGCGGCCAGGTCACCCAGGCCCTCGCACGCCTGCCCCAGCATCAGCAGCGCTTGGGGCATGGCGGGGTGTCCGCTGCGACCGGGAACGAAGCGCTCCAGCACGCGCCGCAGGTCGCCGATCCGCCCCGCTACGTCGAACGCCTGCGCCGCGGACCAGAGCAACGATGCGAGGTGTTCCTCGTCGAGGTCGACCAGGTCCGCCGCCCGTTCGAATGCGTTGCCGGCCGCCTGCTGATACGCCTGGGCTCGCTTCGCATCGTCGACGTTGTGCGCCGCCATCTGGTAGGCGCGCCCCAGCCGGTCGAACAGCTCGAGCTTGCGCACCCGCTGGTCGTCCGGCGTGAGCTCGGCCGCCAGCGAGAGATAATCGAGTGCGTTCTCGTAGTCCTTTCGTGCCACCTGCTCGTCCGACAGGCGCAGCAACGCCTGCTGAAACTCCTCGATCGCCGCCTGACGCATCCGTGGATTCGCCCGCACCTCGCGCAGGGCGTCGCGGAAGACTTCGCGCGCCGCTTCGTGCCGGTTCAGCGCACCCAGCGCCAGCCCGCGGCCCACCGTGGCGGCCACGCGCAACTGCGGCGTCGGCAGCCGCTGCAGCGCCTCCTCGAACGCACACAACGCGTCCTGCGGGCGCTGCTCGGCGAGGTGGATGCGCCCCATCAGCCAGCGGTTCAGGCTGGGCAGGTGACCGAAGTCGTCCAGCTCCTTCGTCGCGCGGGCCTCTTCGCCCAGCCAGGTGTCGATCCAGTAGACGACCGGCTCGGCCTCGGCCGGACGGCCCTCGTGCACCATGATCGACGCCCGCAGATAATCGAGGTAACCCTTGAGGTCCGACGTGGCCAGCCGGCTGCCATGCTCGTCGAGCAGCGCCTTGGCCCGCAGTGTGTCGTTTTCGTCGAGCGCGTCCTGCACTGCCCGTTGCAGCGCCCACCAGACGTAACGCGGTGCGATCGCGTCGTCCGCCAGGACCTGCTCCAGCAGGCGCCGCCGCTCCAGCGCCGCCGCCGGTCGGGTCTCCAGCAGGTCGACGATCGCCTGCACCACCTTCTGGTGCTCATCCGTGCGCAGGTCCGCTGCCAGCAGTTTGCGGAAACGGTCCAGGGCCGGGTCGATCCTGCCCAGCCACATGTAGGCGTACGCGTCACGCAGGTCGTCTTCCGGCTGCACCTCCCCGCCCAGACGCCGCGCATCCTCGCTGTGCTCGAGCAGCGCCGCGACATTGTTGGGGTCGTGGGTGTCGTGCCGGCGTTCGGCGGCGAAGATCAGGTCGGCGAGCTTTTCGTGCAGCGCGGCTCGCTGCTTCTGCGGCAGCGGCGGGTCGTGCGCCAGCAGGTTCGCTGCCGCATCCGCCGCCCCGACCGTGTCCCCCGCCTGCTCCAGCAGCGCGATGTCCGCCATGACCGCATCGAAGTCCACCGGCGCCGGCTCGGGCAGCAGCCGATAGAGCGCCGTACCGGCGACGAGCGCCGCCACCACCGCCAGCGGGATCTGCCAGCGGCCGCTGAGCAGCGTCGCCATGGATCGCGTGGGCTCGGCTTGTGGTTCCAGCTCTTCGCTCATTCGGCGTCGGTCGGCTCGGGACGTCTGCAGCGGTCGACCCCACGTGGCGTCGACGTGTCAGGTCTTCATATCGGAACATTTCTGCGCCTGGGTGCATCAAAACTGCGCGTTCGGCGTGCACGCCCATCCCCGGCGAGCGTATCCACTAAGGTTACAGTCGCGATTTCGATGCCCCCGATAGAATCAGTCAGGAAAAGCCTCATAGGGGCCGACATGTCCGAGACCATCGACGTTCTGCTGATCTCCCGCGACGAGACGCTGCGGGATGCGATCGCGGCCTCGCGGCCGCCAAGCCGGCGGCTGTGCGCAGTATCGAGCTGGTCGGTGGCGGATTGCGATATCGGACGTATTCGGCAGGTCTGGCTTGACCTCGACACACCGCTCCCGCAATCGCTCCCGAACGCGGAGCAGTACATCTATTTCTTCTCTGATCGCTCACGGGCGTCGGAAGGCCTTCCAACCGGCCGCCACATCCGTAAACCGTGCACCAGCGTTGTCTTCGAAGTGCTCTGGACCGACACCGACCACGACGCCATGCCATCCGCCCGCGCCCCGGAGGACCTCCGCGCCGTTCCGCCGATCCCCGGCTGGACGCTCAGCCTCCTCGACCTGCACCTCCCGAGTCTGTGCCGCCGACTCATCAATACCCTGCCGGGACGCCTCGGCTATCAGCACGCCTCGCTGTACCTGCATGACGAGCGGCGTGGCCTGCTCACGCTCGCGGAATCGACCCACAAGCGCGCGGCAGTACCGTTCAGTGTCGCCACGGGCGCGCCACAGCAGCACCTGCTCGCCTGGATTACCCGCGAAGACCGCCTTATCAAGACCGACAATCTCCGCCAGACCCTGATCGCCGAGGGCGTGCCCCATCTCGCACGCCCGACCGGCGCGGATGGCGCGTGCCTGCTCGCACCACTCCGTACCGACGGGCGACTCGTCGGCGTGCTGCTCCTCGCCGACCGCAGCCCGCAAGCACCGCCGCCGGTGGAAGGCGCGCTCGAGACCCTGATGTCGTTCGTGGCGCGGACGCTCTCTCACGCGCGGCTGTACGACGAAGCCCGCGTCGAGGCCCGCGTGGACACGCTGACCGGCCTCTACAACCTCCGCTGGATCACCGAATCGCTCGAACGCGAGATCCGCCGCGCCGAACGCTTCGGCAGCCCGCTATCGGCCCTGGTCGTTGACCTGGATGGCTTGAAAGGCATCAACGACCACCACGGCCACGCGGCCGGCGATTGCGTGCTGCGTCATGTCGCGAGCCGCATTACCGGTGTGCTGCGCCAGTTTGATGGCGCGGCCCGCGTCGGCGGGGATGAGTTTGTGGTGATGTTGCCCGCGACCGATCGCGCCGGGGCACGCCACGTGGCGGACCGTCTCATCCACTCGGTGCGCACGGATGTCGCCCACTATCGCAATGCCCCGATGCCCGTCACGGCCAGTGTGGGCGCGGCCGAATGGCGACCGGGTATGTCCGCGAGCGCCTTGATCGAAGCCGCCGATCGCGCCATGTACCGCGCCAAGAAGAGCGGCCGCGATCAACTGGCGACCAGTGCCGCCCTCGGCGACTTGCCAGCCCCACCGACCGCCTCCACCACCGCCCGTTTCACGCCCGAGCAGGTTCCGTCACCGCGCCGGCGCGGCTGACGTCCCGCCGCGCTGCCGCTAGGATGTCGCCCGGGCCCGCGGGAAGAGGAGTCGACCCTTGTCCACCCAGTATGAAATCGGTGTCATTGGCGCCGGCAACGCCGCTGAGGGGATCATCCACGGCGTGCTGCGCAACAGCGTACTGCTCGAAGACCGCATCCTCGCGTCGGATCCGAACCCGGACCGGCGCCGCGCCTTCGAGCAGCGGTTTCACGTCGCCACCACCGACGACAACGTTCAGCTCGTGCGCGACAGCTACATCCTGCTGCTGGCGGTCAAGCCACAGCAGTATCGCGAAGCGGTCGCCGAGTTCGCCAGCCAGGTGCGCGAGGACCACCTGGTCGTCTCGATCATGGCCGGCGTTTCGACCGCCGCGATCGAGGCGTGCTTCCCGCAGATCCGCGCGCGGGTCGTGCGCACGATGCCCAACCTCGCCTCGCACGTCGGGGCCGGCATGGCGGGCGTCTGCCCCGGCCGCTACGCCAGCGAGGCCGACCTGCTGCGGGCCCAGCGGATCTTCGACGCCGGCGGCAAGAGCGTCCACATCCAGTCCGAAGAGCTGATGGACGCGATCACGGCGGTCTCCGGCACCGGCCCCGCCTATTACTACTTCTTCACCGAAGCCCTCATGGAAGCCGCCAAACGCATCGGCCTTTCGCCGCAGTACGCGAACCTGCTGGCCAAGCAGACCGCCCTCGGCGCAGCGCGCATGATGCTCGAATCCGGCGAAACCCCCGACGTGCTGCGTGAGAAGGTGACGTCACCCGGCGGCACGACCGAAGCGGCCATGGCCTGCCTGCGGGCAAACGACGTCTTTGAGAAGATCGTGGCGGGCATCGTCGCGGCCTTCAATCGTAGCCGCGAGCTCGGCTCGTAGCGCCGTGTCCACCTGCGATCCGTGCGCTACTCTGTGCCGTGCACCGGCGCGATGATGATGGTCTTGTCGTCACGGATGGGCAGCGCGCCGCGCAGCGCTTCGGCTTTGACGATCTGGCCGATCACGCGGACCTTCTGGAAGTCCTTCCACTTCAAGTCGTCCGGCATGATGACGTAGCACACGCGCGAGCGCAGCTCGACCGTCTCGGTTCGGACCTTGGCCACGCGCCGGTCGTCCCGCTCGTACGTGCGCACCACCTGCCCCCGCAGCGCAACGCCCTTGCCGGCGGGATCCCCCTTTGCCCCGCGCACCAGGTCGTGGGCCAGCTCGTTGTACTGCCCGTCGACCCGCTTGCTGCTGACGAGTTCGACCTCGCCACCCTTGAGCTGCCAGTTGCGCTCGAGCTTGGGCCCCATCTCCTGCGTGATGGAGAACAGGTACCGCTTGCGGTGCTCGACGGCCCGCTCGCGGATGTCCTCATGCTGCTTCAGGACCGCCGCGTGCTTGTCGAACAGCTTGCAATACGCGATGTACTGATCGACCAGGAACTGGTAGCCACCCTGGTACGTGCGGGCGAAGCCGGCGCACTCGTAGCAGTCGCGCTTGCCGATCTTGCCCTTCCCCTCGCACAGCTCGCACTTCTTGTAATGGTCCTCGAGCGCCCACTCGATCTTGCGCAGGTCGGCCCGGACCGCCTCGCGCTGCGGGTCCTCGTCACGCTCCTCCTCGGGCGGGTCGACCGGCGCGGTGTCTTCTGCCGCCGGCGCCTCGTTCACGACCGCAGGCGCCGTCACCACCCACAGCGACAGGCACAACGCTACAACGAGTATTCGCAACATGGCATCCCTCGCTCAGCTATGTGTCCGGCCCCGTCGGCACCTGGCGGGCCGGGCCGCTCTTCCGGAGCCACCCGCCCCTGACGATAGGCGCCGCTCCGACGCCGCAACGGGTCCATGCTATCACGGCTCGCGGCGGCGGGGAACCGCAGGGTCTGAGGCGCAGTGGTGAGGGCCGCCGGGAGCGCTCACAAGCCGCCTGGCGCAACAACGACGTTATAGGACGTCCGGCGGGGCGCCCTTGGCACGCGCGCTGGCCTTGCTATACTGCGGGTTTCGACCTATGTCGCCCCGACAAGGTCGACTTCACGTTTGGACAGTGTCATTCGCACCGGAGGCTTGCGCATGGGCGCACACGACATCGACAGAATCCGCAACGTGGCCTTCCTCGGTCACGCCGCCGCCGGCAAGACCACGCTCGGCGAGGCGATCCTGCTCAAGGCCGGCAAAACCACGCGCCTTGGCAGCGTGGACGACGGCTCCAGCACGCTCGACTGGGACGACGAATCAAAGGAACGCGCGCACAGCACCGATTCCAGCGTCTACCATATCGAGCACGAGGGTCACTTGCTGAATTTCGTCGACACGCCCGGCATGCCAGACTACGCTGGCCCCGCCATCGCCGCGCTGGCCGCCGTCGACACCGCCGCGGTCGTCGTCTCCGCCGCCGCCGGCATCGGTGTCAACACGCGGCGTATGTTCAATCTCGCCCGCGACCACGGTCTGGCCCGCATGATTATCGTCACGCGCGTCGACGCGGAGAATATCCAACTCGGTGACATCATGTCCGCCATCACCGAGACCTTTGGCAAGGAATGCTATCCGATCAACCTGCCCAGCGGCGGCGGCAAGGGCGTCGTCGACTGCATGGGCAACGAGTCCGGCGACGTGGACGTGCTCGACGTTGGCGAATGCCACACCGCCCTCCTCGATGCCATCGTCGAGACCGATGACGGATTGATGGAGCAGTACATGGAGACGGGCGAGGTGCCCGCCGACAAACTCGGCCCCGCGATCGGCAAGGCCGTCGCGTCGGGCCACGTCGTGCCGGTGCTGTTCACCTCCGCCAAGGGCGACGTCGGTGTCAAGGAACTCCTCGATGCCATCGTCAAGTACGCCCCCGCGCCCTCCATTGCCAAGCAGCGCACGCTGGTCACCGGTGAGGGCGAGGAAGCGAAGGAGACCCCCATCGACCCGAAGCCCGACGGCGACTTCATCGCCCAGGTCTTCAAGGTCCTCACCGACCCGAAAAGCAACATCCGGTACTCCGTCAGCCGCGTGCACAGTGGCACGCTGACGTCGGACGACCAGCTCTACACCAGCGGCGATCGCAAGGGCCAGCGCCCCGGCCACGTGCTCAAGCTCATGGCCAACCAGACGACCGAGCAGGACGTGGCCCCCGCCGGCGACATCGTCGCCTTTGCCAAGATCGACGCCAAGATCGGCGACGTGCTCTTCTCCAAGGCAAACGAGGGCACGATCCCCCTGCCCAAGATTCCTACGCCGATGTACTCGCTCGCCATCGAGCCGAAGTCGCGCGGCGACGTCGAGAAGATTGGTGCGGCGCTGGGGCGCTTCGCCGAGGAAGACCCCTGCTTCGAGTACCACCGTGACCCCGACACGGGCGAGACGGTCATCGCCGGCCTGGGCGACCAGCACCTCACGGTTGTCCAGAGCAAGATGAAGCGCTACTTCAAGACCGAGGTGACCACCAAGCTGCCCAAGATCCCCTACCGCGAGACCATCTCCGGCAGCGCCAAGTACGTCGAGTACACCCACAAGAAGCAGAGCGGTGGCGCCGGTCAGTTCGCCCGCGTGTTCATCGACATGGAGCCCAACGAGCGCGGCGCCGGCTACGAGTTCGTCGACAAGATCTTCGGCGGCGCCATCGACCAGGCGTTCCGCCCCAGCGTCGACAAGGGCGTACGCGACCAGATGAAGCGCGGCGTCATTGCCGGTTGTCCCGTCGTCGACGTGA
The DNA here is from genome assembly GCA_964448675.1 of uncultured Planctomycetales bacterium. Lineage (GTDB taxonomy): Bacteria > Planctomycetota > Phycisphaerae > UBA1845 > Fen-1342 > CAYUZU01. The sequence continues at coordinate 327,019 of CAYUZU010000001.1, read as the reverse complement.
AGGTGTCGCTCGTCGACGGCAAGACCCACCCCGTCGACAGCAAGGACGTGGCCTTCCAGATCGCCGGCCGCCAGGCCTTCAAGAAGGCCTTTGCTCAGTCCAAGCCCATCCTGCTCGAGCCGGTGGTCAACATGGAAGTCACCGTGCCCGCCGACTTCATGGGCGATATCACGCGTGACATTGCCGGCAAGCGCGGCCAGATCCAGGGCCAGGACATGCTGCCCGGCAACCAGGTCGTGATCAAGGCCCAGGTGCCGCTGGCCGAAGTCGCCGGGTATGCATCGCAACTCAAGAGCGTCACCGGTGGCCAGGGCAGCTACATGATGGAGCTCAGCCACTACGACATCGTCCCGCCCAACGTGCAGCAGCAGATCGTCGCCTCGTACAAGGCGGCCGAAGAGGACGAGGAGTAGCCGCCCCCCGGCAACCGCCGGCACAACATCAGCTCTTGCATGACTGCAGCCAGCGTCGGCCCCCCGGCCGGCGCTGGCTGCTTCGTTGCGCCGGCGTGCGGCTCCGTACGCACCCGCGCTTTGCGACAACGAGACGGCCATATCCGCATCTTTTTTGTACTATTTTCCTTGCGTGTGTCAGGACCGCCAATTACGCTTCTATTAGAGGGTGTTCAGCGGTTCCAGCAGGGCGCTTGATCAACGCGTTGCAGATGACGATCCGGATACCGCGGTAGCCGGAACGTAACGTCGAACCGCTCGACAGACTCAGGGCCGAGGCCGGCTGCCACGCCGACGTGTGTCGACGGCAGCCCGCCCGAGACAGACATCTCATAGAGGAGGAGATGAGTCATGCGCAAATTCACTACCCTGCTTGTAGCACTTTCGTTGGTGTTCACGGTCACGAACGTCGCCCGCGCGGATGATGTCGACCCGCCCAGTTGGCGCGGCGGACCGCTCTCAACGTTCGCCCAGTGGGAGTTCGAGATCGTCACGGACGACAACCCGCCCCAGATCGTCGACAACCCGTTCGCCCCGTTCGGCGACGGGCCCGCACCGCCGAACGTCTTCGAGGCGGTGGACGACGACGACCCCGAGACGTATCTCTCCGATTTCCCCCCTGGCATGTTCGGTGAGCCCGGGTCGGACGGCAACATCTACGGTGGCCGCCTGCCCAACTTCATCGACGAGGAGCCGCTGAAGTACATCCGCTTCCAGGTGACCTGGCTGTCGGAGAACCCCACCGGCCCGGACGATCGCCCAATCGTGACGGTCGAGGGCTTTGAAGCCGGTGTGTCAATCCCCGGTGTCCTGGTGGATCAGTACGATGCGTCGATCTTCTCGGGCGGTCTGTGGGGGGCCGTAACGGTGTACGACTTCGAGCTGCGCCCCAACCCCGACTTCGAGGACTTCCAGATTGCCACGACGCGGCCGGACATTTACCTGGACCAGGTCGTGGTTGATACGATCTCGCTGCCCGAGCCGAGTTCGTTCCTGCTGCTCGGGCTGTCGAGCGTGGCCTTGCTGCGCCGCCGCTGAACTGTGGACCAGGCGTGCCGACAGCCGCTGCCGGACTGCGGCACGTGCGGCCCGAGGCTACGCGTGAGGCGGTGAACACGCCGTCTCCGGACATCCGCCGGCCGGTCGGTTCGTCCCGACCGGTCGGCTTTTTTGCGCGCACGGCGCTGCCGCGCCCCGCGGACCAGGTCGTGCCTGTCTATAATACGGCGAGTTCGGGTCCGGTCAGATCAAGAGGGAGGCCAACAAATGGGCCATCAGGTGCAAAGCGCCGTCGCGCTGCTCGGGCGCCTACTGCTGTGCGGCATCTTCCTGTTTTCCGCCTACGGCAAGATCACCAACTGGGATGGGACGCTGCAGTACATGGAAGCACGCGGTATGCCCGCGACCGACATCGGCCTGCCCGTGGCGGTTGCGGCCGAGATCCTGGGCGGGCTGTCCCTGCTCGCCGGCCTGGGCGTACGGTTCGGGGCGGCGCTGCTGATCGTGTTCCTCATCCCGGCGACCTTCTACTTCCACAACTTCTGGACCTATCCGGAAGACCAGCAACGCGGGCAGATGATCCACTTCCTCAAGAACTTCACCATCATGGGCGGGCTGCTGACCGTGCTGGCCCACGGCGCCGGCCGCTACAGCCTCGACGCCTTGTGGGGCGGGCGCAAGCGCACCGGCAGCGCTCGGCACCGGGCCTGAGAAGCCCTATTCAGGGAGACCGGCATGCAAAGACCGGCGGACACGACGTACCCGATTCACGAACTACTGCGTGCGCGTTGGAGCCCCGTTTCCTTTGATCCACGACCGCTGCCCCCTGCCCTGCTCGCACGCGTGCTCGAGGCGGCCCGCTGGGCGCCGTCGAGCTACAACGAGCAACCGTGGCATTTCATCGTCGCGCCGCGCGAGGACCAGGCCGCATTCGAGCGCCTCGCGGCATGCCTGGTGGACGCCAATCGTGCCTGGGCCGCCAGCGCGTCGGTGCTGATGCTCGGCGTGGCCAAGCTGCGTTTTGATCGCAACGGCAAGGAAAACCGCCACGCGTTCTACGACGTCGGCCAGGCCGTTGCACATCTCTCGGTCGAGGCCACCGCCGCCGGGCTCTTCGTCCACCAGATGGCGGGCTTTGATGCGGACCAGGCCCGCGAGCTGTGCGAGATTCCGACCAGCCACGAGGCGATCTCGGCGATTGCGCTCGGCTACTATGGCACGCGCGTAAACCTGCCGGAAGACTTGCGGCAGCGCGACCAGGCGCCGCGGCAACGCAAAGCCCTGGCTGGCATGGTGAGCCACGGCAAGTGGAGCCAGCCGCTGGCCCTGCCGACGCCGGCTTGACCGCCGCGGGCCGCCCGCGGGTGCCGCGAAGTTGACGGGGGATGGCCGGTCGCCTAGACTACTTCGTTCCGGTCGCACAGCGGCCCGGCCCCCATCGTCTAGAGGCCTAGGACACCGGCTTTTCAAGCCGGCGACACGGGTTCGAGTCCCGTTGGGGGCGATCCGTCTTGCTCTTCATCGGCCCCGAATACCTTTGCGCGAACGCGCACGGCGGCGTCTAAGCCTTTGCGCCTAGACCCGATGGCTAACGATCTCCCCCAACCCGCACAGGAAAGCTGAATTCTCCCCGGCGGGGCGACGATACTTCTTACGGCTTCTCCGGGAACTCGCCAAAGGGGGCATCGCCGTGTCACCCACAACCTGCCAGGACATTCTGCGGCTTACGCCGGGTGAGCGCCGCGCCCTTGTCGAAGCTCTCAACAACAGGCCCAATAACGAGGAGGCGCGCAAGAACCGCAAGGGCGATCGCTACCCGTACCTTGTCCCGGAGGGCATCGCCGTCGATTTGCGTCGCGACCACACCCCGCTCGGCAAGTTCCTCGTTATTCCGCGGAATCTGAGCGTCGGCGGGCTCGCGTTCCTGCACGGCGCGTTCGTTTATCCGGGCTGCCTGTGCATCGCCCAGCTCAAGGCCCGCGACGGCCAGCTCCACGAGGTTCCCGGCGGCATCGTCCGCTGTCGGACCGTGCACGGCCGCATTCACGAGGTCGCCGTCGCGTTTCACAAGCCGATCGAGATCGACAACTTCGTCGACACGCACACGCCGCCCGAGCCGCCCGAGGACGTGCCTTATCGGGCGAACGACCTGGCGGGCCTGGCGCGCCGCCTGCTCGACCAGGCCTATCATGGTGCACCGCTGGCGGATGTACGCGCCACCGTCCTGGCGCTGACGCACGTCGTGCGTGACAATCAGCGCACCCGTCGGGCGGTACCGGCCACCAACGAAGAGATGCTCGCGGCTGGCAGCCAGCCAACGCCGCAGCCGACCCCACCCGCCTGAACCATCCCCGGCGCGACGCGCTAGGCCGCCCCGCCCGATCCCCGGCACCGTCGCCGGCACTTCACGTTCTGCGCCGAAGCCCTATCATAGCGAGCGCCGCCGTCGCGGCCCACGTTCGGCCGCCGCGGCACACGGACCGACAACGCGCCCCGCGCAGGAGGCCCCATGATCAGCGCCGCCCACATCCAAGCGCTCTTCGCCGACATCCTCGAACGCATCAGCGACGCCAGCCTACGGGAGAAGACCGTCCAGTGCTGGGTGCTGGGCTGCCAGCGCGGCGGCTGGGATTCCATCGACGAGCTTCGCAAGATGCCGTTCACGCTGTTGACCAATACGCGCGGCGTGAATTTCATCGAGCACACCATTGCCGTCACCGAAGGCGCCTACCAGCTCGCCAAGGCGCAGGAAGCCGCCTACGCCACCCTGCCCTACAAGGTCGACTACGACCGCCTGCTGGTCGGCGGGCTCCTGCACGACGTGGGCAAGCTGCTGGAGTTCGAGCAGGACGGCAACGGCGGCTATCGCAAGAGCCGCAGCGGCATGTGCGCCCGCCATCCGATCAGCGGCACGGCCCTCGCCTATGAGGTCGGCTTCTCCGACGAGATCCTCAATACGATCGCCTGCCATGCCAAGGAAGGGGACGGCCGGCCGCAGTGTCTCGAAACCGTCCTGATTCACCAGGCCGATTTTGGCACGTTTAACCCACTCGTAATGCTGGAAAAGGGGCAACTCATTCAGTGATCACAAGGGGCGCCACAACACCAGCCGGCCTGTAGGGCTTTCCCGCCCATCGGATGCACGTTCGGGTGGATTCGGGTACCATGCGCGGTCTCATTCCCGCCGCCGGCAGACTGGGCCGCTGCGGACGGACGAGGGCCCCGTGTAACGGGCCCACCATCGGCGAGTCAGCACGAAGGGACTTGCAGCATGTTCGAATTCAAGCTTCCGGACCTGGGCGAAGGTGTCCACGAGGGCCAGGTCGTCAATATCCTCGTCGGCGAGGGTGACACGATCTCCGAGTATCAGCCGATGCTCGAGGTCGAGACCGACAAGGCCGCCGTCGAAATCCCCGCGCCCAAGAGCGGGACCGTATCCAAGATCCACATCAAGGCCGGCGACACCGTCAAGGTCGGCCAGACGCTCATCAGCATCGAAGAGGGCGGGGGCGGCGGCGCGGCCAGCGATCAGGCGAAGGAAGAAGCCGAGCCGGCGAAAGAGCAGAAACAGCAAGATGCTGAGCCTGCCGCGCAGGAGAGGTCCACCCAGACCGAGCAAGCGGAACCGGCGCAGCAGCCTGCTACCACAAAGAAGGAAACGCCGGCGGCCCGTCGTGGCGACGGGCCTGTCCCCGCGGCCCCCGTCGTGCGCAAGCTCGCCCGCGAACTCGATGTCGATATCAACCGGGTGTCCGGCAGTGGTCCTGGCGGTCGCGTCCTCCGCGAGGATGTCGAGCGATTCGCCAAGGGCGGCGGCGCTGCGGCGGCCGCGCCTGCTGGCGGACCCGCCCTCCCGCAGATCGACGGCGAGCTGCCCGACTTCAGCCAGTACGGCCCCGTCCGCCGCGAGCAGGTGCCCCAGATTCGCAAGACGATCGCGCGGCAGATGACGCGTGCGTGGCTGACCGTACCGCGCGTCACGCATACCGAGAACGTCGACGTCACCGAGCTGGAACGCAACCGCAAAGCCTACAATGCGGGGCTCAAGGAGGGTCATGCCAAGCTCACGATGACCGCCATCGTGCTCAAGGCCGTTGCCGCCGCGCTGCGCGACTATCCGATGGTGAACGCCAGCTACGACACGCGCAGCGAGGAAATCGTCTACAAGGACTTCATCAACATCGGCATCGCCGTCGACACGCCGCGCGGCCTTGTCGTGCCCGTGCTGCGCGACGCCGACAGGAAATCGCTGCCACAGATCGCCGGCGAGCTCAACCAGATCGGCGAGAACGCGCGCAACGCCAAGTTCGAGATCGCCGACCTGCGTGGTGCGACCTTCAGCGTAACGAACTACGGCGCCATTGGCGGCATCTACGGCACGCCGATGGTGAACTTCCCCGAGGTGGCCATCCTGGGCCTGGGCCGCGCTCGCAAGCAGCCCGTGGTCGTCGACGACCAGATCGTGGCGCGGCTGATCATGCCGTTGTCGCTGTCGTTCGACCATCGCATCGTCGACGGCGCCGACGCCGCCCGCTTCACCAACGATGTCATGGCCTCGCTCGAGAACCCGCTGCGACTGCTGAGCCTGGGCTAGCCTCCACGGCACCGATCGCAGCCGAACCCTGCTACGAAAGGACGATCAACCGTGGTAGTCGGTGAACTCACGGAACAAACCGATGTGCTCGTCATTGGCGGCGGCCCCGGGGGTTATGTCGCGGCATTCCGTGCCGCCGATCTCGGGCTGCAGACCACCATCGTCGAACGCAATCCACTGCTCGGCGGGGTGTGTCTGCGCGTCGGCTGCATCCCCTCCAAGGCGCTCCTTCACGTTGCCGGCATCATCGACGAAGCCGAACACGTCAAGGACTGCGGCGTCAGCTTCACAAAGCCCAAGATCGATGTCGACAGCCTGCGCAAGTGGAAGGAGTCCGTCGTCGACAAGCTCTGTGGCGGCATCAAGCAACTGGCCAAGGGTCGCAACGTCCAGGTGATCCAGGGCACGGCTCGCTTCGAGGATGCCCGCACGGTCCGCATCGAGGGCGAGACCAACGGCCGGCTGAAGTTCAAGCACGCCATCATCGCCAGCGGCTCGCGCCCGAAGCACCTGCCCGAGAAGATCATGCCGGCCGACTGCTGTATCGATTCGACCGGCGCGCTGGAGCTGGCCGATATTCCGAAGTCCCTCTGCGTCGTCGGCGGTGGCTACATCGGCCTCGAGCTCGGCCAGGTCTACGCATCACTCGGCAGCAAGGTCACCGTGATCGAGATGCTCGACCAGATTCTCACCGGCTGCGACCCTGACCTCGCCCGGCCGCTGAACGCTCGTCTCAAGAAGCAGTTCGAGGCCATCCACACCGGCGCCAAGCTGGAATCCGCCAGCAAGGCCGGTAAGCAAATCGAGGTCACGTACACCAAGGGCGACAAGCAGGAGAAGCAGAAGTTCGACAAGGTGCTCGTCTCGGTCGGCCGCCAGCCAAATACCGACGACCTCGGCCTGGAGAACACGAAGGTCGTCGTCAACGACGAAGGCTTCATCGAAGTCGACGACACCCGCCGCACGGCCGAGAAGCGCATCTATGCCATTGGTGACGTGGCGGGCAATCCGCTGCTGGCGCACAAGGCCTCGCGCGAGGGCATGGTCGCTGCCGAGGCAATCGCCGGCGAGAAGTCGACCTATGACGTGCGTGCCATTCCTGCCGTCGTGTATACCCATCCCGAGGTGGCCTGGACCGGCCTGACCGAAACCGAAGCAAAAGAACAGGGCATCGAGATCAAGGTCGGCAAGTTTCCGTGGGGCGCCTCCGGCCGTGCCATCGCGATGGGCCGTCCCGAAGGCCTCACCAAGGTCATCGCCGATGCGAACAGCGGCCGCGTGCTCGGCGTCGGCATCGTCGGTCCGCACGCGGGCGACCTGATCCCCGAGGCGACGCTCGCGATCGAAATGGGGGCCGAAGCCGAAGACATCGCGCTGACCGTTCACCCGCACCCTTCCCTGTCCGAGACGCTAATGGAGGCTGCCGAGAGTGTCACCGGCTCCGCCATTCACATGCTGCGCAAGTAGGTGGCGTCGCTACGGCTGCGCGCTGACCGCTTGCGCCGTGCTGTCGGTCCTCGGCGCTTGCGAGGCGCCGGCGCCAACCGCCGCCGATGACGACGGACGGCGCCGCGTGCTGTCCCCTGTGCTTCGTCGCATGCAGACAACCTATCCCGACCTGGCCGCCGGTCGCTTCATCAGCCTCGCCGACTTCGAGTCGCCCGGGCAGGACCGCATGTTCCGCCAGGTCAACGCCGCGGGCGCACAGGCCGGCGAGCAACCCGGCCTCAGCGTGCTGCGCAGCCGAAACGAAACCGGCGCCGGCAGCGTCAAGGCCCACCTCGCGTCATCTGAGCACCGCCTGCTGTTCGACGGACAGCGCTCCGACCGCTTCGCCCTCGTGCGCGACTGGTCGCGCTACGCACTGCTGCTGCTCAGCATCTACGGTCCGGACGAGGGCCTTACACTCGAATTCACTGTCCACAGCGGCGACGAGTTGCCGACCCACTGGTCACGCACCATTCACGCGCGGCCCGGCTGGAACCTCTACCGATTCGACGTCGCCACCATCGGCGACCGCTGCGACCTGACCGACGTGCGTGCCCTCGCCTGGCAAGCCCCCGACATCTCCCAACCTGTCAGTTTCTACATCGACGACATTATCCTCGCCGACAATAGCGAGACCCTGGTCGCGGCGGCCGGCGCAGAAGCGCTGCACATACAGACCCGCGGGCAGCGAATTCATGTGGCCGCCCCGGGCCGTTTTGAGCTGCAATGGGCCGACGGCGTGATTGTCACCTGGCGCGACGCCGCGACCCTGAACCTGGCCGACGTCGACGGACTCGGGCCCTGGCCGGTGCCCCTGCCGGTGGACTGGGCCGCTACCACAACGCCCCCGATTGCCTACGACGACCCTGCCCACTTCGCCGCCTGGGGCGCACAGGTTGCCACCACCCAGCGCCTCGTCGAAGCGACCCCCTTCCGCGCGGTGATCGAAGGCCAGTGGCGTTTCCTCTCGCCCGGCGCCGACACCAGCAACCTCGCCGATCTGCCCGGCCATCGCTGGCGCTACGTCATCTATCCCAGCGGCTGCGTGTACGTTTCGCTGCGATCGCAGGCCGATGCCGCGGGCTGGCCCGACGAACGCCTCGGCTTCGCGGTCGGCCTCGACGGCCGCCGCGGGTTTGCCGGCCACTTCACCCCGCCCGCCACGCCACGCGAACCCCCGACTTCGTTCGCCCTCGCGGCCCGCGCGCGGCCGCAGGCCGCCGACCTGCTCTGGACCTGGCCACGGACCACCAACCTCCCGCACCGTCGCGAACTCGCCAGCACCGACGGTCGCCGGCTCGCGCTGCTCGTCGGTGCGCTGGAGCCCACCGACGTGGTCGAGACGGCGCACCTGCTGCGCGTCTGGCCCACCGACATCGACGACACACCCGAAGCGCTGACCCTCACCCGCGCCTACCAGCAGCCGGTGGCCCTGGCCCCCACCGCGGGCACGCTCGTCACCGACGCGCCGGGCGACGCCAATCACGACGGCTTCAACGAGGCCGAGGGGCTCTACGAACTGGCGGCGGCCGACGGCGTGCTGCGGTGTCGCTTCGATCCCGGCGGTCTGCTGCGTTTCGATCCGGTCTTTCGCGTGCGCGGCACGGCGAGGAGACAATGCTGGGTCTACGCCCGCGGCCGACTCGTCGAGCGCACCGGCCGCGACGCCGACGACAGGCTGCTTTTCACGCTCGGCCACGTCGTCAGCGCGCCGCTGACGATTGAAGTCCACGCGCCCGCGAAAGAGGACTGAGGCGCAAACCTACCCGCGCAACAGCAGCGGCACTACCTCGAGCGACAGCGGCAAGACGAACTCGGTATCGTCCACGCGCACCTCGACCCGCACGCGGTGCGTGCCCGGCCGCGCATCGGCCGGCGGCGTGACCCGGTACCGCGCGTCCCCGTCCCGCGCCGCGACTGCCCAAGCCTCGGGCACCTGCAAGTCCGCCGTCACGCCCGCCGCCCGTTCGAGCCGCAGCTCGAACGCCTCACCCGGGTGCACGCCGAGCCGGTCGCTCTGCACGCGCACCGGCGGCTCCCGCAGCGTCAGCTCGAAGCGCCCGTCGCTGAGGACATAGATCGGCGTCTTCGCCGGCAGCAGCAGCACCCGCGTCTCATCCAGCGTCGCCACATGTGCCGGATCGCCAACCATGTTGACGAACCGCACGTTTTCGCCGCTCACCGCCAGCCGCAGCAGCCGCGGTTTGTCAAGCGACCAGAACGCGGCGACCTGCTGGGCCCCCTTGCGAAACGCATAACCGAGAATGCCCGCGCCCAGGTCCAGCGGCCCGACCGGATCCGCCGGCCCGACAAGCTGCCCCACCGCCGCCAGCGCGCGATAGCCCATCTTCGGCTCGAGATCGTGCCGCACCAGGCCGAAGTGATGCTCGTTGTAGAACGGATCGGTGCCGTCTTCGCGAAAGTCATACCACGCGACCGTACGTGCCGACCCGGACGCGAACGCGCCGATATACGTGCGGGCCACGTGCTGTGCCTGGTCGCGTTCGCTCAGCCCGCCGATCTGCGACGGCCAGCCCATCTCCGTGATCCAGACATCGCGCCCGCTGACCTGCTTCTGCACCGCCCGCAGCTCGTCGACGAACTTCGGCACATCCAGCGTACCGCGATAAGGATGCACCGTCAGGGCATCGAACGGACCGTTGTTGTCGAGTACGAGCTGGATGAACGTCGTGTCGATGCCGGCAGTCGAGCAGCCCAGCACCTGCGCCTCCCGATCGGCCTCCTTGATCGTCTCGTACGCGCGCCGCAACGCCTTGATGTATACCTCGCGCGGCCCGCCCCAGAAGAAGATGTTCGGCTCGTTCCAAATCTCCCAGTGCTTGATGCGATCGCCATAGCGTCGCACGAGCGTCTCCAGGTAATTGCAGTAGTCCTCGATTCCCTCGTCGGTGTACGGCTCGGTCCACGCCGTCCAGTAACAGCACAGCGCGTACACGCTGATGCCATGTGCGTTGGCCGTCTCCACCAGCTGGTCAAAGAACGTGAAGTCCCACTCACCCTCCTTCGGCTCCATCCAGTTCCAGTGAAATTCCTCACGGGTCCACTTCACGCCGGCCTGCGCCGCCAGCCGACACATCCGCTCCATCCACAGCTTTCCCTCCGGGTGCCCGTGGAACCGATAGAGGTACATGCCGACCCCCATGCGGCTGTCTGGATTCAGGGTCAGGTCAGGCTGCCCCTCGGGCACGCGCGCCAGCGTCTTCGAGAACTCCTGGCTTGTCGCCTCGTCGCTCACGAACTGAAACCGTCCCTCGATCACGCTGAGCCCGCGCCAATCGCCCTCGACCCGCGTCATGATTGGCTCGTCACGCAGGGTCAGCTCGCGCGCCCCCCCATCCAGCCGCCGGTCCGCTGAATGCAGCGACCAATGCAGGGTGCCGCGCAGCGGCTTGTCGGCCAGGCTCCGCAACTCGAGAGCGAACACCACGTTTTCGTCATCGTGCTCGGCGATCTGCGGCACGACCCACACCGTCTGCGTGTCCGGGTCGTATTCGGTTTCAAACGCCAGCGCGTTCAACGGCAGCGAGCCGCTGTCGCCATCCCCCTGCTTCACCAGGGCCAGCTCGATCAGCCGCAGCGGGTACCGCACGATGCCGTCGTCCTCGCCGCCGAAATGGCGCCAGGTCTTCATGTCGCCCAGCGGCACCTCGAACGTCATCTTGCCGACCTTGTCGAGCGTGCCGAGGCTGCGCTCGAAGAGCTGGAAGTGCGAGCCGAAACGTGCCACCAGCTCGTGCCCCGAGCCATCCCCCGTCACGCTGAGCATCATCTTCACAGGCTTGCCGAGAATGCCGCGGTCGCGCACCAGCCGTACGCGCGGACGCTCGGGCGTGAACTGGTACTTCCACTGCGGCGCCAGGAAGCGGCCGGGCGCGGGCCCGTCGTAGTGCCAGCGATCTCCGGAACCGAAATCCGACTCGACATACGTCGTCCGCCGCAAGCCGCCCGTCGCCGTGCCCTGCGGATCGAACACCCACTGCACGTCGTCGATCAGGATTTCACCCTGACGCGTGCCGCCATCGTTCTCGACCAGGATATGGAATTCCCGCGCCGGCGGCTGGAAGACCCCATCACCGCCCCAGTGAAACGCCCAGTCCCCGAGGCTGATCTCGAGCTGCTGCCAGCCCGGGTAGTGATACTGGAAGTCCTTCTGAAACGCCTCGCCATGGATGTCGACCCCGCGAAAAATCATCAGGTTCGCCGCCGGCTTGTGAACGTACAGGCGCACCGCCTTGACCGGCCGATGCCGCGGCAGCTTCGCGATGGCCGCGCAATAGTGCCCGCCGCCGGTGAAGTCATAGCGCAGCGCCAACGCGCCATCGCCATCGCGCCCCGCACCGGGCCGCCACTCGAGGTCACCCTCCGCCCCCGGCCACTCCGGACCGTCACTGAAGAACCACTCGTCGGCGGCGCTCTTGTCGGCGAACGTCTGCGACGGCGAAATCGCGCCTTCATCGCCCGCCAGCGCGGCTATCGTCCCCGCAACCAATACGATGCCACAGACCACACCAGGCTGCGCCCACCGCGCGGCCTGTACCGGTTTCTGCCGCTGCATGCGCTCTCCTTTCGCAGGCAATTCGATGTGCGAGCGCATTTTATCATCGGCGATCGGTGCTGTGGCAAGTCCGCGCCGGCCTACTCCCTGCGAAACAGCACCGGCCAGAGCTCGCCCGCGAACAAGTCGCCATCCCGGCCACCCTGGCGCTTCATCAGAATCGCGTTCATGTGATTGTCGTCGGGCGTGTCTGCGATGTAGCGCGCGTGGGCCGGCATCAGGTGCATCACCAGCGAACGCCGCGGGCGGTCGGTGAGGTTTGGCCCGCTGCCGTGCACCGTAAGGCAATGGTGAAAACTCACCGCCCCCGCTTCGAGCTGGCACGGCACGGTGTTGATGGCCTGCCCGGTGTGCTCCGCGAGCCGGGCCTTCATCCCCTCCAGGTCCGTGTTGAAGAAATCGCTGTGCGGCAGCAACCCCCACTTGTGGCTCCCCGGCACCACCTGCATGCAGCCGTTGTTCAGGGTCACGTCGTCGAACGCCACCCACGCCGTGATCAGGTCCGGCACCGTGCAACGCCAATAGCCATGATCCTGGTGCCAGCCGACATTGCCAGCCGCTGAGCGGGCCTGCTCCCCCTGCCCCGGCTTGTACAGCAACTGGTCGTGCCACAAGCGCACTTCGGGTGTGTCCATCAGCCGCGCCGCCATCGCGCCGATCGTCTCGTTCAGTGCCAGTTCCCGAATCGTGTCGTTGGCCCAGTGCGCGTTATCGGTCTTGCGAATCTGCGTCGTGTCGCCGGTGTCGCGCCAGCCACCCGCCCACGGCTCGCAGCCCGTCTCGAACCGCCCCGCGTAGACCTCCTCCATCGCTGCCCGCAGGCGGTCAAGCTGCGCGTCGGTCAGCACCTTGCCCCCCAGCCAATACCCGTTGTCCGCGAAGAACTGCACGTCTGCCGTCGTCGGCAGGCGACGCTCGTCAATCATGCCACCACCTCGATCTCGACCCGACTGTCTCCCCGTTCTTTCACGCGAGGATTGTAGTCGCCTGCGGCACGCGCCGCCGACGGCTTGACGAGCCCCCTCGATTGGCGGAGCATGGCGGCTTGCTGTTACCAGGCGGGGGGACGGACGAGGCCCCGCCGCATGCCCGAGAGACTCACTCGCCGCGAACGCGTCAGCGCCGCCCTCACTGGCCAGACCCCGGACCGCATTCCGCGCGCCTACACCGCGGTCGCCGGCTTCATGCAGCAGCACCCCGGTGCGCTCGAGCGCATCGAGCAGCGCTTCCCGCCGGATGCCGTCCACTGCCCCTTCCCCTTGCCGCCAGGCACGACGCGGGGCGACCCCTACGGCGTCGGCACCTACGTCGACGAATGGGGCTGTCCATTCGAAAATGTCCACCCCGGCGTTGTCGGGCAGGTCAAGCATCCGCCGATCGCGTCCTATGACGAGCTCGCCAGGTTCGAGCCCCCCATGCACCTTGTCACGCACGGGGTCGAGGAGGCCGCCGCCGCGTGCCGGGCCACCGACGCGTTCACCCTGACACCCCTGCCGATCCAGCCGTTCGAGCGCCTGCAGTTCCTGCGCGGCACCGAGGCGGTGTTTCGCGACCTGGTCCGCCGGCCACCCGGCCTGCTGGAACTGCTGGAGAGAATCCACGCATTCAACCTGGCGTGGGTCGAGCGCTGGTGCGCGTCATCCGTGGACTGCATCTTCATCGCTGACGATTGGGGCACGCAGCACGCCCTGCTGATCTCGCCGAAGGCCTGGCGCGAGCTGTTCAAACCCCTCTATGCCGAGTACATCGCCCGCGCCAAACAGGCCGGCAAGTTCACTTACATGCACTCGGACGGCTACATCGTCGACATACTCGAAGACCTGGTCGAGTTGGGCCTCGATGCGATCAACGCCCAGGTCACCTGCATGGATATGACCGAGCTGCACCAGCGGTTTGCCGGTCGGCTCACTTTCTGGGGCCAGATGGACCGCCAGCACATGCTCTGCTTCGGCTCCACCGAAGACGCCCGCCGCGACGCGCGCAGCTTCTACAAGCACCTCGCGGCCTCCAACGGCAGCCGCGTCGTGTGCCAGATGCACATCGAGCCATCCGCCCGCCCCGCGAACATCGAGGCGGTGCTGGAGACCTTCGAACGGATTGAACTGCCGGCGTCCTAGCCGCGGACCGCGCCCGTCTATTTGTCACCCGACGTGTCGGGCTTCGTGTTGCCGATCGGCAAGCGGCGCCCGGGCAGCTGCCGCGGCGTCGCCGGCACCACACCGCGACGCGGCCGCGACTGCGGCCGGCGCGCCACCGGGACCTCGAGCGTCTGGTAGCGCTCCTCGCGGTCGTTGGTCTTGATGATGAGCTTGCCACCCGCGGCGGGAATGTCGGCCGCCGGCGGCAGCGTGACCCAGATCGTGACGCCGTCATGGTGGCCCCGTCGCCGGTCCGGCTGCGGCTTCAGCTCATACTCGATCTCGCCGAAGCTGGCGGTCACCTCCGTCACCTCGATCGGCCGGTCTTTCTCCCACTGCAGCATGACCCGGTGCCGCGCGGGCTGCGTCGTGGCCTGGCTCACGTAGACCTTGAACGGTCGGGCGAAGACGGCGGGCTGGGCGTTGGCGAAGACATTCACCGAGAAATCCGGCAGGTCCTTGTCACCGGTGTCGAAGCTGATCCGCGCGCGATTGAATCCGACCTGCAGCGGCGGCTTGGTCGTCACGGACAGCTCGTACTTGCGCCCCTTCTCGATCGTCTCGAGCTTCACGTCGAACTTGCCGAAGTCCTGCCCTTCCTTGATCTTCAGTTCCAGCGGCTTGTCGTACTGGTTCTCGAACACGACCTTGCTGGTCTCGGCGCTCTCGATGCCGAGGCGGCCGAACGTGACGTGGTCCGACGGGGTCCCTTTGAAGATCGGCTTGACCTCCCCCGTCACCGGCACCACCACCTGTGCATTGGTGGGGTCGTTCGTGTGCAGCGTCACCCGCTTGTTGGCCTTGCCCGCGTGCCCCGTGTTGTAAGTGATGGTGAATTCGCTGGCCGCGCCCGGTGCGATCGGCGACTTCGGCCGCGTCGGCGTCGTGCAGCCACACGAGCTCTTCACGTCGTTGATCAGCAGCGGCGCCGTCCCAACGTTTCGCACGGTGACAGTGCCCTTGGCCGGCTGCCCCACCCATACCGTGCCGAAATCGAACTTCAGCGGGTCGATGCGAATCTTGGGAACGTCCTTCGCCGGGGCTTCGGCCTGTTTGGCCGCGTCCTTGGCGGGCTCACCCTTCGTTTCGTCCGCCCACGCCACCGTCCCCACCGTGCCGATCGCCACCATGCACACCGCCAGCCACGCGAAATATCGATGCCTCATGTCGCAAAACCTCCAAATTGCTGCATTCAAACGCCCCCGCGGCGCCTTGCTCCCCACCGGGTTTTCACGAAGCACTCGATGCTATCACTTCGTCGGCCACGTCGCAAACGCCCTTTGCCCACCGGCCGGCCCCCGAGCGACTCGGCCGATAAAACCCGCCGCGGAATACGCCCGCCCGCCCTTCCGGCACCGGTTGACGAGAATCGACAGCCGGCCCGCCCACGTGTCGCTGCCCGCGGGCGCTCGAACCGCCCGCCGACACGCCGGAAATCCTGCGCAGAAAAAAAGCCCGCCAACCACGGCGGGCTCACTCGAATGGAGACGATGGGATTCGAACCCACGACCTTCGCATTGCGAACGCGACGCTCTCCCAGCTGAGCTACGTCCCCATGACTTCCCTATTCTAAAGACCGCCGGCGAACTGGCAACCGCCGCCGCGAACCGCTACGGCAACGCCCGGATCCGCTCGCCCAGCTTCGCCAGGGCCGCGGGCTCGGCTTTCTGCGGCCGCCAGCGGTACCCCAGCCCGTCATTCGGCCGCCGCGGAATGATGTGGAAATGCACGTGTGGCACTTCCTGGCCCGCGGGCGACCCATTGTTCTGCAGCACGTTGTACGCCGGCGCACCGACCGCCGTCATGACCTTGCGGGCGACGATGGGCAACTGGCGGCCGAGCTCCGCCGCCTCGTCCTCGTTCAGGTCTTCGAGCCGCTCCACCGCGCGCTTGGGGATCACGAGCGTGTGCCCCTCGGCCAGCGGGTTGATATCCAGGAAAGCGAAGACGAGATCGTTCTCGAAGATCCGCTCGCAAGGGATCTCGCCCGCGATGAGCTTCGAGAAAATCGACCCGCCGGCCATGGCAGCTTATTCCTCGTTCTTCTCGGCGCTCTCCGACCCGGCCGCAGGCGCCGGCTTGCCGGCACTCGCTTCGGCCTTGGCTTCCGCCTTCGCCGCCCGCGCTGCCCGACGGCGGCCCTGGTGGGCTCGTGGCTTGCCCGCGTAGACGTTGTACTTCACCGCGGCGCGGCGCTTGCGCTCCGTACGGCCGGCGTTCTTCTCGCGTGGCTGATCGTCATCACTGACCAGCTGCAGGATCGCCAGCTGGCCGCCGTCACCCAGCCGCCGCTCAGCCAGCTTGATCACGCGCGTATAGCCGCCGGCGCACTTGCGGGCCTCGTTCCGCTGCTTCATGCGCGGCCCGATCTCCGCGAAGAGCTTGTGCAGCACGGACTCGGCCGAGAACTTCAGCCCGGGCCGGGTCATGTTGGCCCGGTGGCGTCGTCCGGAGCGGGCCCGGATGACCTTGTTCCGCTTGGCATCGCTCATGCGGTCGTAGTCTTCCTGGTGCTCCTTCGGAATGATCGCCCGGTCCTGGAGGATGGCCTCGGCCTGCTGCCGCGCGGCGAGGGTCCCCTTGATCGCGAGGGTGACCAGGCGCTCGGCCATTGAGCGCGTCTCCTTCGCCTTGATCACGGTGGTACGGACCTCGCCGTGCTCGAACAGGCTCTGTACCAGGTTCCGTCGCATGGCCACACGGTGGCTGTCACTGCGGCTCAGTCGTCTGCCACGCATCCGATGTCGCATCGTTACACCTATGAACTAGATCAAGGGAGACGCCTGCGGCTCGGCACTGTCGCCGCTCTGCGTGTCGGCCTCGTCGGTCATCCCGAGCGACAGGCCGAGCTTCTCCAGTTTCTCCTTGACCTCGATTAGCGAGGTCTTGCCAAAACTACGCAACTCGAGCAGTTCCTGCTCGCTCATGCGGGCCAGCTCGCCAATGGTCGACACCTTGGCGGCCTCGAGGCAGTTGCTGGCACGCACGGACAGATCCAGCGTCGTGATCGGCCGGTCCAGCTTCTCCCGCAGCTCGTCGTTGACCGTGGTCGCCGGCGCTTCGGTCCGGGAGTCCGCCGCGGCCACCGCCTCGCCCAGCTCGTAGTACTGCACGAACGGGTTGAGGTGCTTGCGGAGGATCTTGGCCGCTTCGACCAGGGCGTCCTCGGGCTTGGTCGTGCCCTTGGTCCACACGTCCATGACCAGCCGGTCGTAATTCACCTTCTGGCCGACGCGCGTGTCCTCGGTGCGATAGCGCACGCGCGTCACCGGCGAGAACAGGGCATCGACCGGAATCACGCCGATCTCCTCGTTCTCGTCGACGAACTCGGTCGCCGGCACGTAGCCGCGCCCGCGCTGCACGGTCAGCTCGACCGAGAAGTTGACATCGTCGGTCAGCGTGGCGATGTGCTGCTCCGGGTTGAACACGGTGATCGCCGCGTCACACTGGAAGTCGCCGGCCTTGACATCGCCCTTGGTCGTGCGCTCGACCCGCATCGTCTTGGGCGTCTCCGCGTCGAGATCGACGATGATGCCCTTGATATTGAGGATGATATCGGTGACATCCTCGAGCACGCCCGGCAGGGACATGAACTCGTGGTCCGCGCCCGCCAGGCGAACGTGCGTGACGGACGCGCCCTCGAGACTCGAGAGCAGGATCCGCCGCAGACTGTTCCCCACGGTCGTTCCGAACCCGCGCTCGAAGGGCTCGATGGTGAACCGGCCGAAGGTATCCGTGCTGATGGCGTCGTCGCGGACGACCCGCGTCGGCAATTCGAGACCCAACCATCTGATCCGCATATTTTGCTCGCCTCCCGAGGCCTGGAGAGAAGGCACACGACCCAGTCGAACGCGCTTAACGCGAGCAGAACTCGACCACGAGCTGCTCCTCGATCGGGATCAGCACGTCATCGCGACTGGGCATGGCCGTCACCTGGGCCTCCAACTTGCCCGGGTCAATCTGCAGCCACTCTTGCGGAGGCGGGTTGGTCACACCCTCGAGCAGCGCCATCTGAGCCCGGACGTATTTCTGAGATTTCTCACGCGGGCGAACCGAGATCTTGTCGCCGACCTCGACGAGATAACTCGGGCGGTCCACCTTCCGTCCATTGACCATGATGTGGCCATGCACGACCGCCTGTCGCGCACCCCGCCTTCCGGCCACAAAGCGTGTCTTGTATACCACGTTGTCCAGCCGGCGCTCCAGCAGCCGCAGCAGCTCCTCGCCCGTGTTCTCCGGGCTGCGCGAGGCGCGGTCGTAGTAACGCCGGAACTGCTTCTCCAGAATGCCGTAGTGCCGCTTGACCTTCTGCTTCTCACGCAGCCGCACCGCGTAGTCCGACGACTTGCCCCGCCGCCACATGTGCATGCCCGGCGGGTAGTTCTTGTACTCGCGCTCCAGCGGGTTCTTGCCGGTCTCGTCACGGATCGGCTTGAGCATCAGGTTGACGCCTTCGCGCCGCGACAGTCGCGTGCTCGGTCCTGTGTATCTACTCATGGCTTACACCCTGCGACGCTTGCGCGGCCGGCACCCGTTGTGCGGCAGCGGCGTGATATCCTCGATCGACTGAATCCGCATGCCCGCGGCCTGCAGCGCCGTGATCGCCGACTCGCGCCCGGCCCCGGGGCCCTTCACACGCACCTCGAGCTCGATCACGCCGTGCTTGCGCGCCTCGTTGGCGGCGTACTGCGCCGCCCGCTGCGCCGCGAACGGCGTGCTCTTGCGCGCACCGGAAAACTTCTTGTCACCACCGCTGGCCGGCACCGAACCGGCCGATGACCAGCACAGCGTGTCGCCGTTGGTGTCGGTGATCGTGACGATCGTGTTGTTAAACGTTGCCTTGATGAAGGCGATGCCCTTGGCAACGTTCCGCTTGGTACGACGTTTCGAACCGGTCTTAGCCAAGTGTCACGCTCCTGTCAGCGTTAACGCATTTCCTTGATACCCTTCTTGCCGGCAACCGTCTTGCGCGGCCCCTTGCGGGTCCGCGCGTTCGTGCGCGTCCCCTGCCCGCGCACCGGCAGGCCACGGATGTGACGCAATCCGCGGTAACAGCGGATCTCGCGCAGCCGCGCGATGTTCTGGGCGACCTGCCGCCGCAACTGACCTTCGACCACGTAATCATTCTCGATGATCGACGCCAGCCGGCTGACCTCTTCCTCGGTCAGGTCATTGGCACGCCGCGCCCCGTCGATGTCCGCCTTGCGGCAGATCTCGACCGCCCGCGTCGGGCCGATGCCGAAAATGTAGCGCAACGAAATCTCGGTCCGCTTGTTGGCCGGGATGTCCACACCTGCAATACGTGGCATAGGTGACGCCCTTCCTTAACCCTGACGCTGCTTGTGACGCGGGTTCGTGCAGATCACGCGCACGACGCCCCGGCGCTTGACGATCTTGCAGTTCTCGCAAATCCGCTTGACGCTGCTGCGTACTTTCATGACCAGACCTCCCGCCGCGGCCGACCCGCCGGCCTAGGCACCGTCCGTCAACCGGTCGGCCCCGTGCTCACGCACCGCCACGACGTTCTCAAAGTGCGCCGCCCACGAGTGATCCCGGGTCACCACCGGCCAGCCGGTGTCGTCTCCCAGTTTCACGCCGCGGCGCCCGGCCGTGACCATCGGCTCGATCGCGAGCGTCATGCCCGGCCGCAATTCAAAATCCGCGTCCCGCTGATTCCGATCGTAGTAGTTCGGAATCTTGGGCTCTTCATGCATCTCGCGCCCGATGCCGTGCCCGACAAACTCGCGCACCACGCCAAAGCCGTTGCCTTCGACGTGCTCCTGCATCAGCCGCGCCACCTGGCTCCAACGCCGACCGGGCTTGATCTCCCGCTCGGCAATCTCCAATGCCTCGCGCGTCACGTCCAGCAGCCGCTGGGCGTCCGCCGTCACCGCACCGACCGCAAACGTGCGGGCCGCGTCACCGCAGTACCCTTTCAGGCGCACACCGCAGTCGATGCTGACGATGTCCCCCTCCCGCAGGGGACGATCGTCCGGAATCCCGTGCACGACCTGCTCGTTCACCGACGCACAGATACACGCCGGAAACGGGAACGCCGCTTGCGGGTTCACGACGCCCTTGAACAACGCCGTCCCGCCGCTCGCGCCAATCAACTCGGCCGCTCGCTCGTCCAGCGCCGCCGTCGTCACGCCCGGACGGATCAGGGCGCCCATCTCGGTCAGGACGGTGTGCACGACCCGCCCGGCGGCCCGCATCAACTCGATCTCGCGTGCGGACTTGATCGAGATCCGCGCCGTCGACGCCACCATCACTTCCGATCCAGGGCACTCACGATTCGCGTCACTTCCTGCTGAACCGCATCCGCACCCGCCGACGAATCCACTTCATAGAAGTCGCCCCGCTGCGAATAATACTCGATCAACGGAGCCGTTTGCGCACGATACGTTTCCAGCCGCGTGCGTACGACCTCCTCACGGTCGTCCGGCCGCTGGATGATGTTCGTGCCGCCACACTTGTCACACACCCCCGCCTGCTTCGGCGGGAGGAAACTTACATTATAAGTCGCCTGGCAATCTGCGCATACCCGACGATCGACAATTCGCCGAATAATCTCTTCATCATCCAGTTTGAAGTCGATCACCGCATCGATCTTCAGACCACGCTCCGCCAGGCCGGCGTCCAACGCCTCGGCCTGCGGCACGGTGCGCGGGAAGCCGTCCAGAATGAAACCGGTATCGGACGGCAGCTTGTCAATCGCCGCCAGCATCACCCCGGTGATCACCTCGTCCGGCACCAGCGTGCCCGCATCCATGTACTCGGCGGCTTTGCGCCCGATCTCGCTCCCGTCCTTGCGCTCCCGCCGCAGGGCATCCCCGCTGGAAAGCTGCACGAAGCCGTGCTGCTCCGCCAGGCGCGAGGCCTGCGTGCCTTTGCCGGAGCCCGGCGGGCCGAGAAACAGTAGCGCTGTCGCCATCAGTATTGCCGTCCTTTCACGCGCGAAACACCCTCGGCCCCGAGGAAGCCCTGGTAATTCCGCATGATGAGATTGGCTTCGACCCGTTGCACCAGGTCCAGCGTCACACTCACCACGATCAGCAGACCCGTCCCCCCGAGGAACGCCGAGATTCGATATGGAATCTCGAACTGGATCGCCACCACCGACGGAATCAGCGCGATCACCGCCAGGAAGCCCGCCCCCACGTACGTGATCCGCGTCATCACCGACTCGAGGTAATCGGCGGTCCGCTTGCCCGGCCGCAACCCGGGAATGAAGCTGCCCATATCACGCAGGTTGTTGGCCAGTTCCTTCGGTTGGAACTGCACCGACACCCAGAAGTACGCGAAGAAATACACCATCAACACGTACGTCAACTCATAAATGAAATGCCCCGGCCGGAACATCTCCTCCAGCGTGCTCCATAGCGGCACCGGCCACATGTTCCCCCGGTTGAACCAGCCGAAGAGCACACCCGGGAACAGCAGGAACGAACTCGCGAAGATGATCGGCATCACGCCGCCGTGATTCACCCGCAGCGGCAGATAGTGCTGCGCCCCGCCGACCACCCGCCGGCCACGCGTCTGCTTGGCCTGCTGAATCTTGATCCGACGCTGGGCCTGCGTGATCAGAATCGAGCCGGCCACCACGCCCACGAACGAGCAGACCAGGAACACGATCTTCTCCGGCGTCATCATGCCCGGCGTCTGTGGCCCGCCGGCGCCGCCGAAACTCGCCCGCAAGCCGTTGATGACCTCCAGGAACACGTACGGCAACTGGGCGATGATGCCCGCCATGATGATGAGGCTGATGCCGTTACCGATACCGTACTCGTCAATCTGCTCGCCGATCCACATCAGGATAATCGTGCCGGCCATCAGGCCGGTCAGCGCAACCGCAATGAAGGCGAAACTCCCGGCAAACTCGGGATACACCAACCCGTTCCGACTCAGGTAGCTCACCCAGAACAACGCCTGGACGAAACATAACCCCACCGTCGCATAGCGGGTGTACTCCTGGATCTTGCGGCGCCCGCTTTCCCCCTCCTTCGACAGCTTCTCCAGCGCCGGTACGACCGTGATCAGCAGCTGAAAGATAATCGACGCACTGATGTAGGGCATGATCCCCAGCCCGAACAGCGTGCTCTGGCCGAGGTCACCCCCGGTGAACATCGCGAACATCTCGGCGGCCTGCTCGGTCGCGCCGCCGGTCGTGTTCGACTGCCAGTGGCGGGTGAGCTTCTCCTGGTTGACGCCGGGCAGCGGGACGTAGAACCCGATGCGGTACACGCAAAGCATCAGCAGCGTGAACCCGACCTTCTTGCGAAGATCAGGAATCCGGAACACGTTTAGAAACGCACGGAACATAACCGGCTAACCTCGTGCTGGATCGGGTCTACTACTCTTCTGCCTTTTCCGGGACGTCTGCGGCCGGCGGCTCCGCGGCCGCTGGGGACTCGGCCGCAGGCGGTTCGGCCGCCGGGGGCGCGGCTGGCGCCGCGACCGGCTGGCTCGGCTTTTCGCGCTTCTTGGTACCACGTTTGGCCTTGGCCTTCTCGCCGGCCGTCGGCAAACCGAGTTCCTTGGCCGTGCCGCCGGCCTTTTCGATCGCCTCGCGCGCCTTGCTGCTGAAGGCGTGCACCTCGACCGTGAGCTTCTTCGTCAGCTCGCCGTTGGCCAGGACCTTCACCGCAGCCTTCTTCCGGCGAATCAGTCCCGTCCGCAGCAGCGCGGCCAGGTCGACCGTCTCGCCCTCAGCAAAAACTCGCTCGAGATCGAACAGGCTGATCGTCTCGCGCGGTACCCGGAAAAAGTCGTTGCTGAAACCACGCTTCGGCAGGCGCCGGAAGACAGGCATCTGGCCGCCCTCGGTGAGCGGCCGCACGCCACCACCCGAACGCGACTGACACCCCTTGTGGCCCCGGGTGCAGGTCTTGCCCCAGCCGCTGCTCTCGCCGCGGCCGACACGTTTACGGGCCCGATGAGCCCCCGCCTCACGCGTAATCTCGTTAATCATCATTGGACTTACCCTCCGTGGGCGGCTCGGACACCGGCGGTGTCGCCTCGGAAGCCGGGGGACTCTCAGCCGACGCTTCCGGCGGGGCCGCGGGAGCCTGCTGCTCCTCGGCCGGGGCCGGCCTCGGCTCCTCGCGCCGCGGACCACGTTCACGCGGGCCACGACCGCCGCGCCCGCCACGTCCGCCACGCCCGCCACGACCACCACGATCTTCCGCCTCGCCGCGGCGGTTCTCCGGCCGCTCGCGCACCGGTTCCGGCTCAGGCTCGGGCTCGGGCGGAAGGTCCAGCTTCACGCCGCGAAGCTCCTCGACCACCTGCCGGCTGCGCAACGACCTGAGCCCCTCGATCGTCGCCTTGACGAGGTTCTTGGGGCTGGTCGAGCCGTAGCACTTGGTCAGAACGTCCTTGACCCCGGCGAGCTCCAGCACGGCGCGCGGCGCGGCCCCGGCGATAACACCGGTACCAGGGGCGGCCGGCACCATCACGACGCGGCTCGAACCGAACCGGCCGATAATACGATGCGGAATGGTCGCGCCACGCAGCGGTACCCGGAACGCCGCCCGCCGCGCCTGCTTGATGCCCTTCTCGACTGCCGGCGGCACCTCGTTGGCCTTGCCGTAGCCGAAGCCGACCTGGCCGCTGCGATCCCCCACGACCACCAGGGCACCGAACGAGAAGCGCCGGCCACCCTTGACGACGGTGGCGCAGCGGTACAGCTTCACGACAGTATCTTCAAAGCCCGACTCGTCCGGGAAGTCCGGCATGTTGCGTCCGCGTGATTGTGATCGGGGGCGTGTCGCCATATCTTGCCGTCCTGCCTGCTAGAACTTCAAACCGGCTTCGCGGGCCGCGTCGGCCAGGGCCTTGACCCGCCCGTGGTAGCGATTGCCACGGCGGTCGAACGCGACCGTCTCGATACCCAGTTGTTTCGCTTTCTCACCCAGGGCCTTGCCCACCGCCGTGGCCGCCTGCACGTTGCCGCCGTGCCCCACGTCCGACCGCATGTCCTTCGCGTCGCTCGCCGCGGCGCACAGCGTGCGCCCGGACATGTCGTCGATAATCTGCGCGAAGATGTTGCGGTTCGAACGCGCGACCGACAGCCGGGGGCGCTCCGGCGTGCCGAAGATCTTCTTGCGCACGCGCTTCACGCGGCGCTGCGCCCGGGCTCGCTTGATCAGTTGTGCTCTCATCTGCGACTACCTCGCATGCGCTGGGCGGTCTAGCCGCCGCCAGCAAACACCTTGCCGGCCTTGCGGCGAATCTGCTCGCCGGCGTATCGAATGCCCTTGCCCAGGTACGGCTCGGGCTTGCGGATCTTGCGCACCTCGGCGGCAAACTGGCCCACGGCCTGCTTGTCCGCCCCGCTGACCGAGAACCGCGCCGGCTCGTTGTTGCCGCGCGCCACCGGCGTGGTGACCTTGACCTCGAGGTCCGCGGGAATCGGGATCTCGAACTGCGCCGCCCGGCCGACACCCCGGCCCATGTAGCCGCAGTTCAGCATCAGCTTGCCGTTCTTGACCTCCGCACCGTAGCCGGTGCCGTAGACCTCCAGCCCGATCTCGTAGCCGGCGGACACGCCGTGCACCATGTTCGCGATCAGCGCCCGCGACAGCCCGTGCAGCGCGGGGTTGTTGCCCCCATCGCTCGGGCGACGCACGACGACCTCGTTCTCTTCGAGCGCCGCGGTGATCGGCTCGGGGACGTCCCACGCCAGGTTGCCCTTGGGACCGGACACCTTGACGTGCTGGCCGGCAATCTCGACCTTCACACCCGACGGCACGGGAATCGGTTTCTTTCCGACACGCGACATTTCGATCACCACACTGTACAGAGAACTTCGCCGCTGACCCGTTCCTGGCGGCACTGCCGATCACTCAGCACGCCGCGGTTCGTCGAGACGATGGCAATGCCCATTCCGTCACAGACGCGGCCCAGTTCGTCAACCTTCTTGTAGAGGCGCCGGCCGGGTCTGCTGGCGCGCTGCATGTTGCGGAAAATATCCTCGCCCCGCTCGCCGTACTTCAGGTCGATCTCGATTTCGCCCTGGTTCGTGTCGTCGAGCGAGTGGAAGTCCTTGATGTAACCCTCTTCCTTCAGCACGCGCGCAATGCCGAGGCAGACCTTGCTGCGCTTGACCCGCACGCTGCGCTTGCGCACCGCAGCGGCGTTGCGAACCCGCGTGAGCATGTCGGCGATGGGATCATTCGTGGCCATATCCAGTGCCTCTCACCAACTGGCCTTGCGGACGCCGGGGATTCGCCCCTCGTGCGCGAGTTTGCGGAAACAGCAGCGACAGATGCGGAACTTGCGGTAGACCGCCCGCGACCGGCCGCACAGCTCGCAGCGCGTGTAGGCCCGCACCTTGTACTTGGGCTTCTTCTTGGCTCTCAGCTTCAGCGACAGTCTCGCCATGATCGATTTAACTCCTCAGCGGAACGCCCAGCAGCGCCAGCAACTGACGCGCCTCGGCATCGTTCCGCGCGGTCGTGCAGATCGTGATGTTCATGCCCTGCTGGTACGTGACCTTGTCCGGGTTGATCTCGGGAAACACGCCGTATTCGGTCAGTCCCATGCCGTAGTTGCCCCGGCCGTCAAAGCTGTCCGGGTTCAGCCCGCGGAAGTCACGCACGCGCGGCACCGCCACCGCCACCAGCCGATCGAGGAACTCGTACATCCGCGCCCCGCGCAGCGTCACCTTCAGCCCCACGTCGTAGCCCTGACGCAGCTTGAAGTTCGACACGCTCTTGCGCGCCCGGCACACCACCGGCTTCTGGCCCGTGATCGTGGCCAGGGCGCTCTCCGCCTCGGCAAAGCGCTTGTTTTCCCGCGCCTTGTTGGTCGACTCGGCCACCGCCTTGCCCAGGCCCATCGAGACGACGATCTTCTCCAGCTTCGGAATCGACATGGGGTTCTCGCGCCCCAGGTCCTTTCTCAGCTGCGGCTGGATCTCCTGTCTGTAGCGCTCCATCAACCTTGCCATGATCACTGCCCGCCTTTGTCCGCTTCACTGCGGCGCACGTCACCCAGCACCGCGCCACTGCCGCCACGCCCGGCCGCCAGCCGCACCTTGCTGCCGTCCGGCCGCGACTCGAACCGCACCCGCACCCCGCGATCGGTCCGCGGATCCAGCGGCATCACGTTGGAAATATGGATCGGGGCTTCCTTCTGCACGCGGCCGCCCTGCGGATTGCGCTGGCTCCGGCGCACGTGCCGGTACACCATGTTCACGCCTTCCACCAGGACGCGCTGCCGCTCGGGATAGACCCGCAAGACCTTGCCGCGGGCGCCGCGATGATCGCCGCTGACCACGACCACGATGTCGTCCTTTTTCACGCGCGCCGCCATCGCTACCAGACCTCCTCTGCCAGCGAGATGATCTTCGTGAAGTTCTTCTCGCGCAACTCGCGGGCGACCGCACCGAACACACGCGTGCCGCGCGGGTTCTGGTCCGTGTCGATCAGCACCACCGCGTTCGTGTCGAACCGGACCAGGCTGCCGTCCTGCCGCCGCGTCGGGTACTTCGTGCGGACCACCACCGCCCGCACCTTGTCCCCCTTCTTGAAATCCGACCCCGGCAGCGCCTGCTTCACCGAGCAGATGCAGATGTCCCCCACGCCGCCGCGGCGCAGCCGCCGCTTGCCGTGCCCCGCGGCACCGCCCTTGAGCACCTGGATGCACTGGAGCTTCTTCGCACCGGTGTTGTCGGCGACATCGAGTCGCGTGTACTGTGTGATCATTGCGCACCCGCCTTCGGACGCGGCGCCGCCTGGAGAATCTTCACCAGCCGCCAGTTCTTGGTCTTGCTCATGGGACGTGTCTCCATGATCAGGACCTTGTCACCGTTGATACACTCGTTGTTCTCGTCATGGGCGTGCAAGACGCGGCGCCGGCGGATGAACTTGCCATACTTGGCGTGGCGCACCAGGCTCTCGATCGTCACCTTGATCGTCTTGTCACGACCGCTCGAGGTCACGAAGCCCCAGCGCGTCGCGCGCTTCCTGGCACGCTTCGCCTGCGGGTCCGTGTCGGTCATGTTGGGGGCTTCTGCGGTCATCACGACTATCCTGATAACGCGGTTGAATCGTACTCGCTGCTACCGACGAGCCGCCTGCGCCGTCATGTGCGCCTGGTGCTGCTCGATGTTCTCCTCGTTACGCTCTTTCAGAACCGTCAGCAGCCGCGCAATCGTCTTGCGCGTCTTGCTCAGCTGCGTCGGATCCTCCAGCTTCTCCGTCACCGCCTGGGCCCGCAGGTCGAACAGGTGCCGGCGCAGTCGCTCCAGCTCGGCGTGGAGCTCGTCAGTCTTCAGGGCTCGTACGGCATCGATCTTCATGGCTGCGACCCTACAGTGAATGCTTCCGAATCACGAAACGCGTCCGCACCGGCATCTTGTGCGCCACACGCAGCAACGCCTCCTGCGCGATCTCCTGCGTGACCCCGCCGATCTCGTACAGCATCGTGCCGGGCTTGACCAGCGCCGTCCAGTAGTCCGTCTCGCCCTTGCCCTTGCCCATGCGCGTTTCCAGCGGCTTCGACGAAATCGGCTTGTGCGGGAAGATGCGGACGTAGATCCGCCCTTCTCGCTGCATGAAGTGCGTCGCCGCCACGCGGCCCGCCTCGATGTGCCGCCCGGTGACGCGGCCCGGCTCCAGCGACTGCAAGCCGTAGTCGCCGAAGGACACCGTGTTCCCTCGCTGCGCGTTCCCGCGATTGCGCCCCTTCTGGGACTTGCGGTACTTCACGCGTTTCGGCATCATCGCCGGCATGACAACACTCCTCTCGCTGCTCTAGCGGCGACCGCGGCGCCGGAAGCGATCCGGCCGCTCGATCTCCGCCTCTTCGCCATACATCCCGCGGTACACCCACACCTTGATCCCGATCGTGCCGTACGTCGTCACCGCCGTCGTCAGGCCGTAATCCACGTTCGCCTGCAGCGTCTGCAGCGGAATCGAGCCACGCATCTGCGTCTCGACCCGCGACATGTCCGCCCCGCCCAGCCGACCGGAACAGATGATCTTCACACCCTGTGCGCCGGCGTTCATCGCCGCCTCGCACTTCTGCTTCATCACGCGGCGGAAGCTCGCCCGCTTCTTCAACTGCTCCGCAATCGACGCCCCGATCAGGTGCGCGTCAACGTCGGCGTTCTTGATCTCGATGATGTTCACCGACACCCGCCGATCGATCAGGTCCTCGAGCCGCTCCTTAAGGCGATCCACCTCCGCCCCCTTCGCCCCGATCACCATGCCGGGCCGGGCCGTGTGCAGGATCACCTTCACCTCGTCACGCGTCCGCTCGATCTCGACCTTCGAGACCCCCGCGTGCGGCGGCTGCTTGTTCAGCGTGTCGTCGACAAAGCGGCGAATGCGCTCGTCCTCCACCAGGAAGCTGCCGAAGGCCTGCTTCGGCGCGTACCAGCGGGAGCGCCACCCTTCCGTGATGCCGATCCGAAATCCGACTGGATTGCACTTCTGACCCACGGCTTATCCCTTCTCTTCGACAGAGATCACGATGTGGCTCGTCCGCTTCTGAATCGGGTGCGCCCGACCGCGGTCCTTCGGCCGAAACCGCTTGATGATCGGACCGGAATCGACCCGTGCCTCGCTCACGTACAGCCGGTTCATCGACGCTTCCTGCTCGTTGGCGTTGGCCATCGCCGACCGCAGCACCCGGTCCACCATCACCGCCGCCCGGCGGTGCGTGAACTTCAGCAGCGCCAACGCCTCGTCACAATGCTGCCCACGAATCATGTCCGTCACCAGCCGCGCCTTGCGCTCGGCGATGCGGGCATACTTGTGTTTCGCGGTCCAGGCCATTTCGCCGACCTCCCTACCTCTTGCCGCCCACGTGCGAGCGGAACTGCCGCGTCGGGGAAAACTCCCCGAGCTTGTGGCCGACCATTTCCTCGGTCACGTACACCTTGTTGAAGATCCGGCCGTTGTGGACGTCGAACGTCATGCCCACGAACTCCGGCACGATCATGCACGAGCGGTTCCAGACCTTGATCGGCGCGGTGCTGCCGGCGTTCTTCGCCGCCATCGCCTTCTCGTACAGCCGCTCGTCGACGTACGGCCCTTTTTTCAGGCTGCGTGACATACCGTTTCCTCTTTAGCGCTTGCGACGGAGCTTCGCTTCGCCGTAAGACTTCGTCATGCGGCGCCGCAGGATCCTGCGATTCGACCGGGCCCGCGGGCTGCGCGTCCGGCCGCCCTTGGCCAGCTTGCCCCACGGCGAGCACGGGTGACGACCGCCATTGCTGCGTCCCTCGCCACCACCCAGCGGGTGCGCCACCGGGTTCATCGCCTTGCCGCGCACGTGCGGCCGGCGGCCCATGTGACGCTTCCGCCCGGCCTTGCCGAGGCTCACGTTCTGGTGATCCAGGTTGCCCAGCTGCCCCACCGTCGCCCGGCACTCGACACGCACCTGGCGCATCTCGCCCGATGGCAGCAGGACCGTTGCCCACTTGCCCTCGCGGGCCATCAGCCGCGCCTGCCCACCCGCCGTGCGGACCAGCTTGCCACCCTGGCCCGCCGTCATCTCGATGTTGTGTACTTCCATGCCCACCGGGATCGAGCTCAGCGGCATCGCGTTGCCGATCTTCGGCTCGACCTTCTGGCCGCTCTCGACCTCGTCGCCCGCCTTCAGCCCCAGCGGCGCGAGGATGTAGCTCTTCCTGCCGTCGGCATACTCGATCAGGGCAATGTGGCAGGAGCGATTCGGGTCGTACTGGATCTCGAGCACCTTGGCGGCAATGTCGTCAGTACGCCGCTTGAAGTCGATGATCCGATACAGCCGCTTGTTGCCGCCACCGCGATGCCAGGCCGTGATCTTGCCGTGGTGGTTGCGCCCACCCGTCTTCTTCAGCGGCCGGGTCAGCTTCTTGTACGGCCGGTTCTTGTACTTGTGCGTGATCTCGGCGTAGTCGTTCACGCTGCCGTCACGCCGGCCGGGGCTTGTCGGTTTGTATTGCTTGACGCCCATGGCTTACCTCGCCGTTTCCGTCTGGCTTCCTAGAACAGGTCAATGTGGCTGTCGCGATCCACCGTCACGACGGCTTTCTTGATCTGCCGCGTGCGCCCATAGCGGAAACGGAACCGGCGGACCTTGCCCGGCCGGTTCGACGTACGCACGTCGACAACCTTCACACCGTAGATCTTCTCGACCGCATCCCTGATCTCGGCCTTGTTCGCGTCGGGATGAACCTCGAAGGTGTACGAGCCACCATGCTCGCCCGTCGTCTGGCGCGACTGGTGCGTGCTCTTCTCGGTCACGAGCGGGCGGATGACAGTGTGGTAGATATCCATGCCAATCACTCACTCTTCTGCCGGGCCGCGGCCGGGCCGAGCGACTCCTTCAACCGGTCGAACGCCTCCCGCGTGAACACCAGCTTGCGCCGCCGCAGAATCTGCCGCGCGTTCAGCGCCGCGACGTCCGTGATGTCGGTCCGCGGAATGTTCCGACCACTCTTGTACACGTTCATGTCCAGACCGTTCGTCGCAAACACGCAGCCGCGATCCGCCTCGATCGCGCTCAGCATCTTCGCAAACGGCCCTGTCTTCGGCGCGTCGACCTGCAAACCGTCGATGATCAGCGCCTCGTCACTCTGGATCTTGGCCAGGATCGCCTGGTTGCGCGCCAGCCGCCGCATCTTGCGCGGCATCGCCTGGCGGAAATCGCGCGGCCGCTTGGCGAACGCCATCCCGCCGCCGCGGCGGATACATGTCCGGGCATTGCCCATGCGCGCCCGGCCGGTGCCCTTCTGGCGATAGAGCTTCTTGCCCGAGCCCTCGACCTCGGACCGCCCCTTGGTCTTGACCGTGCCCTGCCGCTGGTTGGCGTGATACATGACCACGGCCTGCTTCAGCAGCTGGTGGTTGAGCTCGCCACCCAGCAGGGCCTCGTCGATCTCGGCCTGGCCGACCTTCTCGCCCGTCGCGTTGTATACCGGCACGTTGAGCATTTCAGTCTTCCATCACTATTGGCGCTTCTTGCCCCGCCGCACGACGACGAAACCGCCGTTCGGCCCGGGCACCGCACCGCGAATCAGTAGCATGTTGTTTTCCGGATCAACCCCCACCAGCGCCTGCGACTCGACCGTGCGGCGTACATGCCCCGTGCGGCCGGCCATCTTCGCGCCCTTCTTCGGGCGGCCCGTGCCGGCGTTGGAGGCGCGGCTGCTGATACTGCCCGGGCTGCGGTGCTTGCGCTCGGTGCCGTGCGACGCCGACTGGCCACCGAAACCCCAGCGCCGCATCGGGCCCTGCGTGCCCTTGCCCTTGCTGATGCCGACGACGTCGACGTACTTCACCTCTCCCTCGGAGAAGATGTCGACCGTCACGGTGTCCCCGATCTGCCGATCGGTCGGCTCGGTCAGCCGAATCTCGCGTACGAAACGCTTCGGCGCCGTCTGCGCCCGACGCGCGTGGCCGATCTCCGGCAACGTCGACCGGTGCGGCTTGACATCATTGAAGCCGAGCTGCACCGCGTTGTAGCCGTCCGGACCGTCCGCCGACTTCACCTGCATCACGACACACGGACCCGCCTCGATCACGGTGACCGGAATCCGCTCACCGGTCTCGGCAAAGACCTGCGACATGCCGACTTTTCGACCCAGAATCGCCGGGATCATACCTCGGCACTCCTACCAGGCGAGGCCGCCGCAGCGGCCTCGACAGTGGCCAACAGAACCATCGCCAGGCGGGAAAAGCCGCCTAGGCCTTGATCTTCACAAACACGCCCGCCGGCACCACCAGCCGGTTGAGACCCTCAACCGTGCGAGCAGTCGGCTCGAAGATGTCGATCACCCGTTTGTGGGTGCGCATTTCGAATTGCTCACGGGACTTCTTGTCAATGTGGGGCGAACGCAGCACGGTGTAGCGCTCCACGCGCGTCGGCAGCGGAATGGGACCATGCACCTTGGCACTGGTGCGCTTCGCCTGATCCACGATCTCCAGCGCCGAAGCATCGAGCGCCCGATGATCGTAGGCCTCCATCCGGATTCTGATTCGTTCACTTGCCATGCGCTTTTCGCACCTTACGCACGATCCACCGTTACCCCAACCCACTGGTCAGCCCTGAATGGGCCGAGACCAACCAGAATACATCACGGGCAAATTGCGTCAAGTCCCGCAGCTTCAAAAAGCGCAGATCGGTACCGCCCCGCACAGCCCGCGCGCCAGTGACCTGGCCCCCGCCGCCACGGCCCGATAACCACAACACACCAGGTGCGTTTCACATGAAACGCCGTAACCGCTTCCAGCAACCTACGGCGCCACCGTCGTCAACACGTACACATGCGACAAGCTCTCCACCGAACCCCACGGCTCCACCTGCAGATCATAATGCATCGGCGAGTCCTCCCGCCGCCGCGCCCCCACCAGCCGACCCAGTACGAACGGCGTCGGCAACTCCCGCGACGGCGGCACCCCCACCACCCGCAGCCCCTGCTCGTAGTAGTTCGCCTCCGCCTGCGTGATCAGCATCCGCCCCTCCCCCTGGCCCTGCAGCATCCAGCGGTCCGGCGTCATCGTCAGCCCCCAAGCACCGGTCTCATCCGCCGGCGTGACCTGCCCCACGCGCACCAGTGTCCGGAACGCGGGATCCGTTGCTAACTGAACGCGTGCCAGCAGGTTATGAACCTCGCTGATGCGCCCGATCAGCCACTCGCGCGGCAGGAACTCCAGCCCCGAAGCCCCCTCGCGCTCGCTCCGCGGCCGCCCCGCCGCCACCCACTGCCCAGGTCGGAGCCGCCGATAGAGGTCGCCCGCCACCTTGATCTGTAGCGATTCACGTTGCGGGTCGGCATCAAACCCGGTCACCTCGGCCAGCACGATGCTGACATTGCTGAACGGCATCTGATCGCGAATGCCCGTAATATGATCGAGCTGGGTCTGCATCTCCCCCAGCAGAACCTGCTGATTCAGAACCTGACGCTGCAGCTCGTCGATGCGGGCCTGGAGACGGTCCTCCGCGTCGCTGTGGGCCTCCGCCACCCGCTCGCGTACGGTCCGCGTCGCCCCGGAAACGCCCCACGACACCAACCCCGTCAATTGGAACGGCCGCCGGATCCAGCTCGTCCAGGCTTCCGGGAGGATGAATGCCGACACGCAGGACGCGGTCATCAGGATCAGGAAAGTCCCCGACTTCGACGGCAGGCGCATGCGTGCAGTCACGACACCGCCCCTCCCTGCCGCACGCCGTCACCAGCTCGGCAGGCCGCCAACGTCACAATTCGTCCTCGTCCGACTCCATGGCCGTCCCCCACTCGTCCAGGTGCTCGAGATACTCGGCGGTGCCGCGGGCCACGCAGGTCAGCGGATCCTCCGCCACCCCCACCTCGAGGCCCGAGGCCTTGGCCAGCACGGTATCGAGCCCGCGCACCAGGGCGCCGCCACCCGCAAGGCAGATGCCGTTGTCGACCAGGTCGGCCGCCAGTTCCGGCTCGAGCTGCTCGAGGGTGTGCAGGATCGACTCGATGATCTGGCCGACGGGCTCCTTGAGGGCCTCGCGCACTTCCTCGCTGCCGATCACCGCCCGCCGGGGCAGACCGCTGATCATGTCGCGGCCCTTAACCTCCATCTTGAGCTCTTCGGACAGCGGCGCGGTGGAGCCGATCTGGATCTTGATCGACTCGGCGGTCTGGGGGCCGATCATCAGGTTGTAGGTGCGGCGCATGTAATTCATGATCGCTTCGTCCATGTCGTCCCCCGCGACCCGAATAGACGTGCAGACGGCGATGTCCGAGAGGCTGAGCACAGCCACCTCGGTCGTGCCGCCGCCAATGTCGACGATCATCGACGCCCGTGGCTCATGAATCGGCAGGCCCGCCCCGATGCCCGCCGCCTTCGGCTCCTCGATCAGGTAGACCCGCCGGGCACCGGCCCGTTCGGCCGAGTTGAGCACCGCCCGCTTTTCGACCGCCGTAATGCCCGACGGAATCGCGATCACGACGCGCGGGTGCACCAGCCCGCGGTTGCCGTGCACCTTGCGGATGAAGTAGCCCAGCATGGCCTGGGTAATATCGAAGTCGGCAATGACGCCATCCTTGAGCGGTCGAATCGCCGTGATCGAACCCGGCGTGCGGCCGAGCATCTCTTTGGCCGCCAGGCCGACCGCTTTGCCATCCTGCGTGTCGAGCACCTCGTTGGAGCCCTTGCGCACCGCGACCACCGACGGCTCGTTGAGGATGATCCCCTCCCCCCGCACAGCGACCAGGGTGTTACAGGTACCCAGGTCGATGCCCATGTCGAGACTGAATAATCCCATCAGGCGGCGAAGAAACACCGCACACTCCGATTCGGTCCGACCTGGCCGGCATCGCCCGTGACCGCGCCAATGTAGTCTGCGATGCCGCCGTAGGCAGCTTCAATAGTATGTGCCGCCGGGCGGATTACTGTCCACCGGGCGGGAGCAGGCCGCCGAACAACGTGACGGCCCGGTAGCCGACGTAGATGGCCGACCCCAGCAGGCAGACGAACGCCACGCACAGCAGCGCGGTGTACACATCATTCTCGGCTGCTTGCCGGGTGCGACCCGGCCCCGGATTCAGGCTCGTCATGCGGGCACCGTCCCTATCAGACCTAATCCAAGTACTCGACGCGATCGCCCCGCTGCACGCTCTGCCCGGGGGCCACCATTGTCAGGATACCACCGGCCTCCTTGGGCCGCACGTTCCTGATCTGCAAATCCCCGACATAAGTATTGTCACGGTAGACCATGAACGGCATCCCCTCGACCACGCCGGACGTCTCTCCCACGTTGATGCTTACGTAGCGCCCGTCGACCTCGACGATCTCGCCGTGGATCGGCCCCGCCACCGCCTTCTCGACCAGCACCGGCTGGGCTTCGGTCACCGGCTCTTCCCGGGTCGGAGGCGCCGCCACCAGCTGCTGCTCGAGCTCCTTGTTGCGCTGCTGGCTGGCGTACAGCTTCTCCTGGAGATTGCGGATCTGGTCCGTCGCGATGGTGACTTCGGAGGTCAGCTCCAGCACCCGGCTGGCCAGCGACTCGTTCCGCGTCTGCAGGTTCACGTTCTCGCGCCGCAGCGACTGGTTCTCCTTCTGCACGCTGGTGAGCTCGGCGTTCTGCACGGTGAGCATCTCTTCCATGCGCTTGCGGCCGGCCTGGGCCTCGGCCCGGAGGTTCTGCTCGCTGGCCAGGTCCTGCCGGACGTCGCCCAACTCGCGATTGACACGGGCAAGGTCCGCCTGAATCTTGCGCATCTCCTCGGCCTGCGCGGCCATCGCGTCCTGCGCCATCGCCAGCCGCGCCGCCATCAGCCCCTCGGTGTTCATCCGCTGAACCAGCTCGGCGCGATAGAGATTCTGATAGTTCTCGACGGTCGTCTTGGTGTTCATCCACTGCGCTGCGCCGGCGACAAACAACGCACTGGCCAACATGCCCACCACCGACACCAGAACGATGAACACCTTCGTCATCGTGCTCACAACGATACTCCTTCAGGCACACCGAAGCGCGTTGTTCGGTTCCGCGCAGACTCCCGCACACGACGCCCCGGCACGTCACACGCAGCACCGGGACCGGATATTCCGGTCCGGATTGTAAGGCCACGGCGACACATTGCAACCGCCATTCTCACCCGCCCCGCCACCGGGTCCACCCCGGCCGCCGCCGCCGCCGCGAGAGGTTGGCATTGTACCCCGCTCCTGCATACCCTATCCGGTATGGAATTGTCCGTCACCCTACGCGAGCCGCAACGCCGCGCCGAGCTCTTCGGGCCACAGGATCGCCACCTGCGGCAGATCCGCGAAGCGCTCGGCGTGAAGATGCACACGCGGAACACGACGGTGCAGATTCTCGGCGATCCGCCCAAGGTCGCCCAGGCCGCCGCCGTCCTCGAGCAGCTCCAGGAGATGCTGCGTCACCGCGCTTATCTCGACGAACACGCGGTCGACGTCGCCCTGGCCGAGATCGAGGACCGCGAGGGGCCCGACGCC
This sequence comes from uncultured Planctomycetales bacterium, assembly GCA_964448675.1. GTDB lineage: Bacteria > Planctomycetota > Phycisphaerae > UBA1845 > Fen-1342 > CAYUZU01. Next base: position 290,846 of record CAYUZU010000001.1, on the reverse strand, counting down.
CGCCGCGGCATCAGCGTCTTCGCACGCGACGCCCGCATCGTGCCCAAGACCGACGGCCAGCGCCACTATGTCGAGGCCATGCTCAGCCGTGACCTCGTCTTCTGCCTCGGACCGGCCGGTACCGGCAAGACCTACCTCGCCGTCGCCGTCGCCGTCCACCTGCTCAAGGTGGGCCAGGCCCGGCGGATCTGCCTCGTCCGCCCCGCCGTCGAGGCCGGCGAACGCCTGGGCTTCCTCCCCGGCGACCTGCAGCAGAAGGTCAACCCCTACCTGCGGCCGATTTTCGACGCGATGCACGACATGATGACGTATGACCAGCTCAAGCGGTTCATGGTCAACGACGTTGTGGAGGTCGTCCCGCTGGCCTACATGCGCGGCCGGACCCTGAACAACGCCATCATCATCCTCGACGAGGCGCAAAACACGACCCCGTCCCAGATGCTGATGTTCCTCACCCGCCTGGGCCAGCACAGCAAGATGATCGTCACCGGCGACGACAGCCAGGTCGACCTCGAGCCCAAGCAGCAATCCGGCCTGGTCGACGCGGTGCACCGCCTGCGGGACTGCGAGGGGATCGAGATCCTCCGGCTGACGAGCCTCGATATCGTGCGACACCGGCTCGTCCAGGCGGTGGTGGCCCGTTACGCCGCCAACCCGCCCGCCGGCGCAAAGATGCCCCCAGATGCCGATAATACAATCAGGACGCTGCCCGGGGCGAATGAGGAGCGTGTTTAGGTGGTCCGGCGACTGAAGCGCAAGTCGCAAACCGTCGACGCAAGATAATCATGTGGCCGTTGCGGAAGAAAAAGAAGACGGCGCGCCAGAAGGAGATCCAGCGCGGCAAGGTCGAGCGCCGCTCCACCTGGTATCGCCAACTCGCCGAGCGCGTGCACCCCAAACCGCTGCTGCTGCTGACGTTCTGTGCGGCGGCCGCGGCGGTCATCGTGAACGCCGGGCACGACGTGCTGAATCTGCACGTCGGGCAGCGGGTCACGCGGGCCATCACGTCGCGCATCGCGTTCCGCATCGAGGATGAGCAGCGTACCCAGATCGAGCGCATGCGGGCCCGCGACAACGCCGAGGAGTTCTACACCCTCGACACCTCCCTCGTCACCGACATCCGCGGCCGGCTGGCCAGCGCGTTGCCGGTCGCGCGCCAGCAGCTCGACAGCCCGGACAAGGTCCGCGAGGGCGCCGCGGCGATCAAGGTGCTGCTCGACGACGAAGGCCTCGCCGAGCTCATCCGCATCGCCAACCTCGAGGACGCCACCATCTACGAGCGCGCGGTCGAGCGCGGGGCCGAAGTCCTCGAACGCCAGCCGCTGGTCAAGGCCCGCGAGCAGGGCCGCCGACGCACGGGCATCAACGCTGTCCTCGTCAACCCGACGAATCCCGCGCAGCCGATCGAACGCAAGGTCACCGTGGGCCAGCTGCTCTTCGCCAACCAGCGCGACAGCGTCGTGAAGGTGGCCGAGACGGTCGCCCGCGAGTTCCCACTGGCGTTGCGGCCCAGCATCGAGCGGTCCCTGCTGGACATGCTGGCCGCCGAGGGCGACGAGGCATTCCGCGCCCTGTATCTCTACGATCAGAAGGCGTCGGCCGAAGCCGCCCTGCGCGCCGAGCGCAGCGTCCCGCCACAGTACGTCGAATACGCCGTCGACAGCCGCCTCGCCGACGCGGGTCTCTTGACGCGTGACGAGCTCGAGCTGCTGCAGAAGGAACACCTGCGCTACCTGGCCGTGCTGAACACCGACCCCGGCATGCTGAACAGCCACCGGCTGGCGCTGGCGGCCCGCGCCCTGATGGCGTTCGTCGTCGTCTTCGCCATCGGCGGCTACATCATCCTGCGCCATGAAGTCCGCCGCGGTCGGGCCCAGCCACAGGTCGTGACTGCACTGGCACTGCTGCTGATGCTGATCGTGGGACGGGCGTCGTATCTCTATGCCTCCTCGCCCTACATCGCGGTCGGGGCGCAGGCATTCGCGATGGCGCTGCTCGCAATCACCTCGCGCCGTACCGCCGCCCAGGCAACCGGCGCGCTGCTCGCGCTGATGATTGCCCTGGCGACGCGACAGGGCATCGGCTTCCTGGTCGTGCTGGCGGCCGTGTCGGTCGTGCTCGCGCTGGGCTTGCGTGATGTGCGCAACCGCGGCCGCATCATCGCGGTCGGCTCGCTCGCGGCGCTCGTCGCCCTGGGCACGACGATGCTCGTCGGCCTGGTCGAAGGACAGCAGCTCGGCTTCGTGTTCTGGAACCGGGCCTTCTGGGCGGCCCTGGCCACGCTCGCCGCCGCGTTCATCGTCGAAGGCATCCTGCCCGGGGTGGAACGGCTCTTCGGCGTGACGACCAACATGACGCTGCTCGAATGGTGCGACCCCAACAAGCCGCTGCTGCGCATGCTCGCCGCCGAATCGCCCGGCACCTACAACCACTCCCTGCTCGTGGGCGCCCTGGCGGGATCGGCGGCGGACGCCATCGGCGCCAACGGGCTGCTTGCGCGTGCCGGCGCGTACTATCACGACATCGGCAAGATCAACAAGCCCGAGTATTTCGTCGAGAACCAGGGCATGGGCGTCGGCAACCGTCACGATCGGCTCTCGCCGGCGATGAGCCACCTGATCATCATCGGCCACGTCAAGGACGGCGTCGAAATGGCCAAGGCCTACGGCCTGCCCGCGAGCCTGCACGCGTTCATCCCCGAGCATCACGGCACCTGCGTCATCGAGTATTTCTATCACGCGGCCAGTCAGGCGCGGAAGCCTGGCGACCCGGAGATCTCCGACACGCAGTTCCGCTACCCGGGCCCGAAGCCGCAGTCGCGCGAGACGGCCATCTGCATGCTGTGCGACGCGGTCGAAGGCGCCGTGCGCGCCATGCCAGAGCCCACCCCCGGCCGCATCGAAGACACGGTCGAGCGCATGATCCAGAAGCGGCTCGGCGACGGGCAGTTTGACGAGTGCGACCTCACGTTCCGCGAGTTGGCGATCATCCGCAGCAGCCTGGTCAAGAGCCTCATCAGCCTCTACCACGGCCGCATCACCTACCCCAGCGACAAGCCCGGCGAGGTCCGCAGTGCCTAGGCCGCGCGGAAGCCACCAAGCCCCCCCGCTCGAGATCACGATCACCTGGAACCTCCGGCGAAACTGGCACGCGCAGCCGCTGCTTCAGCGCGTGGCTACCCACATTGCCCGCGCCGAGGGCTTCACGGCCGGTTCGCTGTCGATCGCCGTCGTCGGCGCCCGCGCGATGAGCACGCTGCACGAACGGTTCATGAACATCGCCGGGCCGACGGACGTGATGACGTTCGATCTCGACACCGACCGCGCCGCGGGGATGCTCGAGGCGGAGATCGTCGTGTGTGCCGACGTGGCGCAGCGCGCGGCGCGGCGCCGCCGCAACAAGACCGGTGCGCAGTGCGGCCCGTCAATGGCCGCGGCGCGCGCCGAACTGGCGCTGTACGTCACGCACGGCATCCTGCACCTGGCCGGCTACGACGATCACGACCCGGCGGACTTCGCGCGCATGCACGCCCGCGAAGACGAGCTGCTCACCGCGCTCGGCCTCGGCCGTGTCTTCTCCGGCGGCTAGGGCGTGGCGCCGCTTTGTCCGTCACGGCCGATGACCTGTCGGACGTCGGGGGGATCAGGTGACGCGCTGACACGGTGATAAGGTGAAAGGTGATAAGGTGGCCCCGTGCGTGATTGAACGGGGCGCAGCACAGACACGAGGAACGCCACCGTGTGGCAGCACCAGGGCCCCCGCCGGACGAATCCGCCCCGGGCGCGCCAGCCCTCCGTTCGACCCGCGGCACGCGCCGGCCGCTGCGCTGGTCACGCAACGCCGAACCACAAATACGTCATGGTCGCAGTCGCCCCCGCGGCGAGCGCCGGCAGAACCACCAACACGCCGGCCCCGGCCGCCGGTTTGAACTGCCCGGTCTCGTCGGTTTCCGGCGTGCCCGGCAGCGTGTTGAAGACCACCGCCTGCGACGGATCGCGCGGGTCATACAGGAGCGTCGCGTACTCGCCCTCCAGCTTGTCCACCTTGTGCGTGCGGGCGGCGCACTGGTGCGTGCTGCCGTCGTCGGCCTGGTACGCATAGGTGAACTTGTAAACGTACTGCTTGTTGACCCGCACGTTGGTGCGCTTCTTGTCGACCAGTTGCCCCTGCGCCGGCCGGCCGTTCTCCAGGATGCGGATACCGCGCCCACCTTTGCGCGCGCGGTGCACGATCAGCCACACGCCGACCAGCGGCACGATCCACACCAGCACGACGAAGATGCTGAACGGCGCGTGGCGCATGCCGACCACGCGTGCCAGGGCCGGCCGCCCCGCCGGGAACTCGACCTCCACCGACGCATCGACGCCCGGCCCACGCCCGGTGGTGTAGCTCACGACCTCGTAGGGCTGCCCGTCATGCTCGAACACGCAGGTGTAGGCATACACCGGCGTGCCGTCGGAATGCTCGCCGCCGCCCACGCTGTAGTGCGTCCGTTCCAGGTGCCGAATGTGCCCGTCCGCGTGGCCGAGCTCGCCCCGGAAGTACAGTGGACCGCGCCAGTCCGCCGCCGACCCCAGCAGCCAGCCAAAGACCACGCCGAGCGCAACGATCAGCCAGCCGACCTGGCCGAGCCCGCCCAGGTACATCTTCATCCGCAGCGACGGCGGCACGTGCCGCGGCGCCTCGGCGAGTTGAAAAGTCGTTTTCAGCTCCGGCATGGTCGCAACCTCATGCTGTCTCACCCCCGACCTGCCGCGCATCCTCGCCGCGCGCGATTGCCAAAGCAAGCGGCAGCGCCGATCATGCACCCGGACCCTTGCCATGGAGGCCGACGAATGAAGACCCTGCATTCCCGCGTTGTCCCGTCCTTCGTGCTGCTGCTGCTCGTGGCAGCGTTGCCCCCGGCCACGGCCGCCCCCGGCGACGTCAAGCGGACCTTCGACATCCCGTGCCGCTATCCGGCCGGGCTCGCCAGCGACGGGACGCATTTCTACCTGCTCGACTGGCGTGCGGCGACGATTCACAAGCTCGCGGTTGCTGACGGAAGGGTCGTCGACACCTGGCCCGCACCGACCCTGCGGCCGCACGGGCTGGCGTTCGGTGACGGGCGGCTCTATGTCAGCGACGATCACGGCGGCGGCGTATTCACGCTGAACCCACAGACCGGCACGATCGAGAATGTCTTCGAAGCGCCCGGCGCGCGTCCGACCGGGCTGGCGTACGGCGACGGCTCGCTCTTCCTGCACGAGGCGAAGTCGCAGCAGATCTACCGCGTCATGGCGGCGGACGGCACGATCGAGAATTACTTCGATGCGCCGACGCGTTCGTGCACGTGCCTGGCGTGGGACGGCCATTACCTGTGGGCTGCCGACCGCGTTCATGACGAGTTGTATCGCATCGATCCCGCGCGCGAGCAGGTCATCGGTATTCTCGACGCCCCGGGGCCCTACGCCGCCGGTGTGTGCTGGCACGACGGCTTTCTGTGGAACGTGGACTTCCAGAGCCGCAAGCTGCACCAGATCGTCATCAACGACAGCGAGAAGCACCGGCTCGGCGACACGCGTGTGGCCCGGGTCGAGTTTCTCTGGGCCTGCTACAATTACGGCCCCGGCGACCTGCAGCCGTTGCAGCTCTACGTCGCCGTGCCGCCGACACTGCCCAACCAGAAACTGCGCGGCGAACTGACCTTCACCCAGCCACCGACGCGCATCGTCACCGACCAGTGGGGGCAGCGCTGCGCGGCGTTCGAGCTGGACAAGGTCGCCGGCGGGACGCGCGTGCAGCTTGGCTACCATGTGCAGGCGGAGGTGTCGGCGATCCGCTACCTGATCGATCCGCGGCAGACCGGCACGCTGCAGGACATCCCCGACGACATCCGCCGGCAGTACACCGCCGACGGAGCGCGTTACCGCATCAACAGCCCGTTCATCCGGCAGACGGTGAAGGAAGTCGTCGGCGACGAGGAGAACCCGTACTGGATCGCGCGCAAGATCTACAACCACCTGATCGACAAGCTGCACTACCAGATGATCGGCGGCTGGGACATCCCCGCCGTCGTGCTGGAGCGCGGCAGCGGCTCATGCTCGGAGTACACCTTCGCCTTCATCGCGTTGTGCCGCGCGGCAGGGCTGCCGGCGCGCTACCAGGGCAGCATCGTGGTGCGCGGGGACGACGCCTGTATCGACGAGGCCTTCCACCGCTGGGCCGAGATCTACCTGCCGCGTTACGGCTGGGTCCCGGTGGATGCCAATCGCGGTGACAAGGAAGCGCCGGCCGACCAGGCCCGCGGCTTCGGCGAGCTCGCCAACCGCTTTCTGATCACGACGGTCAACGGTGGTGCGTCCGAGTATCTCGGCTGGGGCTACAACGCGGAGGCTTCCTACCAGGCCACCGGCTATTGCAAGGTCGAGCAGGAAAACTACGGCTTCTGGGAGCCGCTGGCCCCGACGAACGAGCGCAGCGACAAGTCGGCCAGCGTCGACGGCTGCGCGCGGCCCGGCGGCGCCGGCGCGCCATCACGTTGAGTGCAAGCCGCACGAACCGCAGATCGTGCGCGGGCGATCGTGGTTCTCACGGTGTCGGGGTGTGCCCCAGCGCGGCACTCCGTTGCGCAGCAGCCCTTTGACAGACCGAAGTTACGATCGTGACACCTCTTCCACGCACCATGCGCCGGGCGTGTCACGTCGCGATAACGCGCCAGGCGCCGCCGCAACCAGCGGCCCGACCAACCGAACAATTGGGCGTGGGCACCGTACCATGCTACACTTCATGTAGATCACCAACCTCAGCGAGGAGCACGCATGGACCTCAAAGTGTTCATCCGCAACGTGGACGAAACCGCACCGCTGCGCGATTTCGCCGAGGAGAAACTCACCGCCGGCATGGAGCGCTTCAACGATCACATCCTGAACGCCACCATGCGCCTGGAAGACGTGACGGGGCCGGACAAGCGCGGCGTCGACAAGCTGTGCAGCATCGAGGTCAAGCTGCGTACCGGCGAGGTGCGTATCAAGGAGCAGGGCGAGGACTTTCACGCGACCATCGACATGGCCATCGACCGCCTGCGCGCCGCGCTGAGTCGTGAAACCGCCAAGGCCAAGAAAGGTGTGGGGGAAGGCTGATAAGGAAAGCGAGCGAGCAATCCGGGCTGCGCGCGGCGGTCCAGGGCATGGACGCCGCGCCGCCCACTCAGGTGCGCCGCAGGTTGAACACGGTCATGGTGGCCCCCAGGCCCATCAACACCGCCAACCCGCATACCACCGACAAGATCCCCGTATCACCAAGCGGCAGGGCTGCCGGCAGGACCGTAACCAGCACCAGCGCCAGGGTCGCAAGGCCCGTCAATACGCAGCCCGTTAGAAACCACCGCCGCTGACTCCGTGACGTCTGTTCGGCCATCATCGGTATCCTCCTTGTGACGGGGTGTGGTGGTCGCCGCCGACCGGCGAAGCCCTGACTGGCACCGACACCCGACTCACGACGGTATTCGCACCATACCGGTGGGCATTCGCCCCCAGCCATTACAACCCCCGACCGTTTTCCGAACGCCGCGCCTGCCTTCGCCACCGCCGGCCCCGCGACATAGCGATCGAGAGCCCTTTCGCTCCCTCAAGGCGGCGGTGCCCGGCTGCCGATGCGCTGGGCGGACGGTCCCGCCGTACCGCGCGTGCGGGCGGGCGGGCCGGTCCATTCGGCCTCTGGGACGGAACGCAGCCATGGCTTTGTCGACCGATGCCTCCCCGGTGACCTCCCCCGCACCACCGCCGACCCCCAACCAGGCGGAAATCCCCCAGTCGCAGGCCCCGGTCCCGCAGGCCACCGTCGAGGTCTCCTTCGTCCTCCCCTGCCTCAACGAGGCCGAGACCCTCGCGGACTGTATCCACGCCGCCCAACGCTGCATCGACGAGCACAAGCTCTCGGCCGAGATCGTCATCGCCGACAACGGCAGCACCGACGGCTCCCAGGACATCGCCCGCCGCTGCGGCGCCCGCGTCGTGCCCGTGACCGCGAAGGGCTACGGCAGTGCCCTGCGCGGCGGCTTCGCGGCCGCCCGCGGCAAGTTCCTCATCATGGGCGATGCCGACAAGAGCTACGACTTCGGCGCCACCTGGCCCTTCATCGAGAAGCTCCGCGAAGGCTACGACATGGTCATGGGCTCACGCTTCAAGGGCCAGATCCTCCCCGGCGCCATGCCCTGGAAGCACTACTGGATCGGCAACCCCGTCCTCAGCCGCGTCGGCCAGATCCTCTACCGCACGCGGATCTCCGACTTCCACTGCGGCCTGCGCGCCTTCACCAAAGAGGCCTTCCAGCGCATGAACGTGCAGACCACCGGCATGGAGTTCGCCAGCGAGCTCGTCATGAAAGCCGCCCTGCAGAAAATGCGCATCGCCGAGGTTCCGATCACGCTCTACCCCGACGGCCGCTCGCGCCCGCCGCACCTGCGCAGCTGGCGTGATGGCTGGCGCCACCTGAGCTTCATGATGCTCATGTGCCCCCGCTGGACGCTCATCAACCCCGGCCTGGCCATGATGATCCTCGGCCTGGGTCTCAGCGCCATCGTCGCCTTCGGCGCGCTCGACCTGGGCTTCGTCGCCTTCGACGTCCACACCCTCATCGCCGGCAGCCTGCTGCTCATGCTCGGCTACCAGGCCTTCCTGGTAGGCTTCGCCGCCCGCATCTACGCCCTGGCCATGGACCTGGGACCACCAGCCCCCGAAGTACGCCGCTTGTTCAAGCTGTTCACCCTCGAGCGCGGCCTGATCGCGGGCAGTGGGGTCTTGCTCGTCGGCGCGGCCCTGATCGGCTGGCTCTGCTGGCACTGGGCCCGCACCGGCTTCGGCCCGCTCGACATCACCTACACCCTGCGCCCGATGGTCATCGGCGCCACCCTCGTCACCCTCGGCGCCCAGACCATCCTCATGTCCTTCTTCTACTCCATGCTGGGCATCCGCCTCGCCCCCGCCGAGAACTGGCCTCATGCGAACCGTTGATCGCCTGCTGCAACAATGGCGCATCCGCCGGGCGCTGCCCTACATCCGCGCGGGCGACCGCCTGCTCGACGTCGGCTGCTTCGATCGCAGCCTGTTCGAGCGTGCCGCCGGCCGCATCAGCGCGGCCGTCGGTATCGATCCGCTGGTCGCGCCCGTCTCCGAGCCGGGCCTGCGCCTGATCCAGGATCACTTTCCGCCGCGCGAAGACCTCCCCGCGGGCGGCTTCGACTGCATCACGATGCTCGCGGTGTTCGAGCACCTGGAGAACCGCGACGAGGCATGTCAGGCCTGCCACGATCTGCTGAGCCCCGGCGGGCGCGTGATCCTGACCGTGCCGCGACCAGAGGTGGATTACATCCTGGCGGTGCTCAAGGCGCTCCGCATTATCGATGGCATGAGCCTCGAGGAGCATGACCACTTCGACGTCACGCGGACGCCGGACTTCTTCGCCGGCGCCGGCTTCCGCCTGGTCGCCCAGCGCCGGTTTCAACTCGGCCTCAACACGCTCTTCGTCTTCGAGAAGCCGCCCGTCCCGGCCACAAGGCCCCAGCCGCCGCAGCACGAGCTCGCGCCGGCGCTAACGCAAGCCGCCGCGCCCTGAGCAAAGCCTCTACACCGCTGCTCTTCGTGTCTCCTGCCCCCGCCACAGGGCCACGAGCGCTGCCGGCGCCAGGTAGCACATCGCCCACGCCGGCATGGCATAGCGCCCGAAGGGCAGCAACAGCGCCACGTGGGCGGCGACAATCGCCCACGGTGCCAGCCACAGCAGCGCAGCACCCCACTGCCGCCGCCACAGACCCACCCCCACTGCCACCAGCGCCACTGCGAACAGCGGCACCTGGGGCATCCCGGGCGGCAGATGATAGATCACCAGCCGCATGACCTCGCGCACCAGCCCGCGCGCCGGCGGCATGGCATAGCGCTCGCGCTCCGCGCCATTGCCGAAGTTCGACACGTCCCGCAGCGTGTGCCACGACAACAGGCGCAGCTCGTTGTCCTGGTAGGGGCCGCTCGCGGGAAAGATGTTGCACTGCCATGCCAGCGCGTACGCCGCCGCCCGAAGATAGACGCCGGGATGGGCCCGGGCGTAGTCGATCGCGATCTCCGCCAGCCGGGCGCTCCCGCCGGGAGTATCCGCGATGGCCGCGCCAATCACGCCATATCCGACCTCGTTGCGCACGGCGCCTGGCAGCAGCGGGCGGACGGTGCGGCCAAGCTCGTTGTCCGGCAGCGCCTCTGGCGGCAGCAGATCGAGACGCGTGAGCGCCCCCCAGTACAGCTTCTCGCCGGCGCCGGCGAAACCGCGAATGTCGCGTTGCGCATTGCAGGCCAGCCACGGCGCGACGGTGATGGCGAACGCGGCCGCACCCCCTACCACCCAGCGCCCGCGGGCGAACCACGTGCGGCCCGCCTGCAGTCCCGCCGCCAGCAATACGCACGGCACCGCGACCTGCAGCGCCGGACGCGTAAGACACGCCAAGCCCAGCGCGACGCCGGCAACGACCACCAGCATCCCGCGGCGTGGCGACTGCAGCGCGGCGGCGGCAGCGACCACGATCAGTGTCGTCGCCAGCGCCTCGGTCAGGGCGAAGCTCTCGAAGCTCAGCAGCCACGGATCGAGTGCGTAGGCCGCCCCCAGCACCAGCGCCGGCCAGAATCCTGCCAACGCACCGGCCGTGCGCGCCACGACCACCGCACCCACCACCCCCAGCGCGTGCTGCGCGACCAGCACCACCACCGGCCCCGAGCCGCACAGGAAGAACAGCCCGGCGAGAAACAGCGAATAGCCCGGCGTACGGAACGCGGGAAAGTCGGGCCAGGCGCCCGCCGCGAGTGTCTCGGCAGCGTCGAGGTAGAATGCGCTGTCCACCGCCACGATCAGCGGCACACAGCTCAGGTGCGCCAGCCGGACCGCGATTGCGAGCCACAACACGATCGTCGCCGCTCGACGCCAGGTCGGCCTTGGCGCTGGCGTATCACTGATGTCCCGTCGGTCAACCAGCATGAATGCTCCACGCACGGAAGCGCCGCGGTCGGGCCCGACCTGCGAGCGCAACATCGGCGCGATGCGTCGCGCCGCCGCCTCCTTGTCTATCGGCAGGCATGGATTGGTGGCGTGACGCGGTTGGCCGCGTTGCTGGCGGCGGACGGCGACGACAGGCCTTGCACGACTGGCACGAAAGGCAACGTGGCTGAGTCAGCAGGTAAATGCGAAGTGCGGGGACGACGCGCTCGCCGACCCGAAGACCGGGAGCGCGCCGCCCGCGGCCGGTTCCGCTGTGCCGGCCGGGAGAACGAGAATTACATTTGGACAGAATCCCGCCGCCGCGGCAATTAGGGAAACACGGTAGATCGGAGCACGCGGCCGGCGGCAGTCGCATTAACTCGTTTCAATACAGAGAGTTATCTCGAGTGCACTGCGGCGACGATTCGCTTTTTTGTTAGGAGAATCTCCGGGATCGCCCGAGAAAAGCGCTCCCGACCGGCGCGCGGCACTGCGGCTGGCACGCTGCGACTCGGCCCCCCGCGCGCGAACAGGCCGGCGAGCACGGGGCTCGCCGGCCTGTCGAATGTACTCAGGTCAACCTGCGCGTCGTCGCTGAACTACGGGCAGGTGGTGTTCTGCAGCGCGACGAACGGGTCGATGTCACGCCAGTTGGCGCTGCCGCTGCCGTCGACGTCGTTGTTCTCGAACGGGCAGGTCGGCGGCGTGCCGTACACACTCAGGTGCAGCGCGTTCCACGCCGACAGGTTGTCATTCTGGGCGGCGACGAAGAAGTCGATGTCGCGCCAGTTGATGGACCCGTCACAGTTGCTGTCACCCGGGCAGCCGACCGGACCGAGCTCGCCGTCACCCGTGAGCAGCATGAGGACGTTGTACTCCTGATCCTGGTTCATGCCGTCGGGCGAGCCATGGTCGCCGTCGCCGTCGGAGTCGTAGACGATGCTGGCGTAGAAGACCAGGCCACCGAGCGTGCGCGGATCGGCCGGGTCGAGGTTCGACACGTCCATGCCCGCGTACCCGGTCTGGCAGATGTTGCCGGCCCAGATGGTGCCGGAGCTGACGGTGCTGCTGTAGCGGATGTCGAGGTAGGCAACGCGATAGCTGACGGTCGAGTTCAGGCCGTCGAAGATCTCGCTGTACTCGACGACGAGCTCGAGCTTGTAGCTGAACGTGGCCGGGTCGTACACGGCGCGGAAGATGCCGCTGCTGACGTAGTTCGGCTCGTAGCGCTCGAACGCGCTGAGGAAATAGATGTTCCCGACCGCGTCCATCGCGGGGGCCGACATCGAGGGGCCACGCGTGTTGCCGGTCAGGCCGTCAATCGCGTACAGCGGGGCCAGGCGACCAATGACGGTGTCGCCGTTCGGACCGCCGTAGACCGGCGAGCCGTCCCAGCTGTCATCCGTGGGGTCGTTCGTCGTGCCGGCGTCGTCGGTCTGGGCAATGTAGCCGGCCAGCGCCCAGTCGGCGTTGACATGGTCGCCACAGTTGAAGCGCGCCACGGCAACGGCGTTGTACGGGTTCTGGTATTGCTCGTTGAAGGCGTTGAGATCATACAGGACCGCCGCCGCCATGCCGCGACCGGCCTGGTCCTTCCCGATGGCGACCTGCGGGCCGCCGCGGAAGAAGCTGGTGCCGTGATAGTGATCGAACTTGGCACCGCCATTGGCCGGGCCGCCGAAGGTCACGTTGTTGGGCGGCAGGTTGCTGTACGTCTGCGGCGTGACGAGGCCGTACTTGTTGAGCACGACGCCATTGGCATCCACATCCATCATATTGAGCACGTGGGTGAAACCGGTCGCGCCGCTGTAGGCGATCAGGCCGGCGGTCCCGACGCTGTCCTGCACACAGGTAAGCAGCGGTGAGAAGTTGAGGCTCCCGCGGTGGCCGGTGGTGCCGGCGGCGCGGTGACTCACGTCGATGGTGGCCGCCAGCGCGGTCATCTCGTAGACGTAAGTCCAGTTGTACGTACCGGCCAACAGTACGGGGCGCGACGCCACGCTCTCGGGGATGATCGTCGGGCAACCGAGCGAGGTGTCCTGGTAGAACTGCAGGATCCAGTCGGTGGCAGTGGGGTCGTCATCGCTGTAGAGGTCAATGACATTCAGCGTACTGCCGTCGCGGCCGGTGCCGGTCGGGGTGTCGACCAGACGCACGCGGAAATGGTTGTTCTCGGCGATGGGGTACCAGATGGGCGGGTTTGTGCCCACCTGGTAGTCGTCGGCGCGGAAGTGGACGTTGCCATGGGCATCGACACTGCCGAAACCGAACTGAGCGCGGTTCTCGCTGCTGAGCTCGCTGTTCTGGGCGGCGGCAACGCGCGCGACATACAGGCGGCTGGGCTCCTCGGGCAGGTAGTTGACCACCGCGCCGATGATGCCGTTCAGGTTGCCACCCTCGTCACCGGTGCCGTACTCCGAGAACGCAACCGAGAACTGGTTGCCGCTCCAGCCGGTGGTGTCGACGATCGAGGCCGGCGGCTCGTTGGCAGCCGCGTTGACACCCTGGAACGGAGCGGTCCACAGGCTGTAGCTCTCGAACGGGAATTCGACGCCCGCGAGCTGGTCGCGGCTCATGCCCTGCGACGACATGAGGCTGCTGAGATAGTTGAAGCTGGTCTTGCTCGACTTGACCAGCGGGGCGATGCGGAACGCGTTGCCCCAGCTACTCGTGATCGGGGCGGTGTCGACCACGAACGTGTTGATCTGCTCGGTGGTGTCGTTGTACAGGACGGCGTCGCCGATGGTGTAAAACGCATCGGGGGCGGTGCTGTCCTGCGCCAGCGCCGGCGTCGCGACCACCGCGGTCACGGCCAGCATCAGGGCCAGTCTTCTCATGCTGCAATCCTCCATGTGGTTTCAAGTTTCGCCGAGCTCTCGCTCTCACGATTCTCCTGCCGGGTTGCCGCCCACGGACAACCGGACACTGTCGCGGAATCAAGGGCCGCACCGGCACGAGCCGGCGCGCTCAGAATCGAGTTACAACGGTTACTACAGATATCAGGCCGCGGCGAATCCTGGACCTGCTCGCGCCACCCCATCAGGATCGCCGCCGGCTCGCGCTCTTTACCCTACTCGTCTTCATCCCGGACTCACTGGCATGCTCGCATCGGAGCTTGAGCGCCGCGTGGAGTCCGGCTGTACCAGTCGCGCGGACACGGCCGCGTGATTCCGGCAAACGGCTGACTGCTCTCCCCTGCCCGTTTGCGTTGATTGGCTCCGCAGTGCGGCCGCTACGCGCCGCCGCTACGGAATCGGATGCCCGTTGGGCAACCAGGTCATTTTCTCGCCGTCGACGGCGTCATCGGCCACGACAGCGCCGGTCGGATACCACAGGTGCGCCTCCCGCGACTCGCGGTCACTCATGCGCGATACATGGCCGTCGAAGAACACCGCGTTGATCGTGCCGCGATTGTCACGCGCACTGCCCGACAGCGAACCCTGCTGGTTGCCGTGGCGATACGTCAGCGGGAGATTCGCGCCCGCGCTGGGCGACGCCTCGGTCACATTGTGATCCGACCACGTGGGCGTGCTCGCAGCCACGCCGAAGGCCGTCGACCCACTCCACCAGCCGCCCGAGGTCGTGAACGCCCCAAAGTACTGCGGGATCACGGACGGGTCGTGGTCCAACGGCTGGTCGTCTTCCGGCAGGTAGCGCGTCGCATCCGCCGCCATGATCTTGCGCGCCGCCGGCCCGACCTGGTTCATCCGCGGCATGTAGTTCTTCACGTGCACCGAGAAGAAGTCGGCCCCCGCCTGGGTCTTGACCTGGAGCTGCGCGGGGTAACCGCTCGGCAGCTGAACCGGGCATATCGCGCGGTTCCGGTTGTTCTGGCCGACGTACTGGAACATGGCCGGCATCGCATAGCTCGCCGCGGGCCAGGGGACCTGCTCGAGAATGGTATTCCAGTCCGGGCCGTCAAACCCGTCGGGAAACGGCACCGATGTGTAGCGCTGCGACGGGCAACGATATTCATCAAACAGGAACTTGAAGCGCTCAGCCCGATTGTTGGGCAGCGAATGCAGCGGTGCCAGCACCGGCGTCATCCAGTCGAAACTCTGCACCGGCAGCCTGTACGGCGCCAGGTTGACCTCGGTCATCATCAGCTTGAGCGCCCGCACGGCCGCCCCACTCGTGTTATGCCCCGGGATCCAGTCGTTGTTCTCGTTGACGTAGATGCCGAGCCCGTTGCCGAACTGCCGCAGATGCGCGCCGCACTTGACCGCCCGCGCCTGCTCGCGCGCGCCGCTCAAGCTCGGCAGGAGAATCGATAGCAGCATCGCAATGATCGCGACGACCACCAGCAGCTCGATCAGCGTGAAGGCCGTGCTACGACTGGCGAACGACAAGCGTTTCCGGGTCGACATATTCGTTCTTCTCTCTCAATCTCTGAAGCGAACCGCGATAGCGGGCGTGCACACGAAGCTCGCCGTCCTCACGCGTGGCAGGAAGTAGCGTCAACTCGTCGGTGTTGGGGTTCTTCGCCGGGATCATCACCACGTCTTCACGATCGAGCGTGAAGGTATCACCCGTTGCAACGCACACGAACAGCAGCCGGTTCTCGAGCGGACCGCTGCTCGCGCTGTACTGACGAAAGACCAGCAAGCCCGCCCCGAGCAACAGCACGACCGCGAAGATGACCTTCGTCCGGTTGTTTCCCAACGCACCGACCCTTTCCGACTGTTGTTCGATCGGAACCGCGCCACGAGTCCTAGCCGTACCGAACCGATCCGGTTTCGCGCACAGCTACTCCACCACGGGTCGCCCACATTAGGGACGAGATATTACCGCGAAATGAACCTTTCGTTAAGATCGCGCTAGTGCTTTTTCTGAATCCGTCCCCCCTCGGGCCTTATGCGGGGCCCGGCGGGTGAGGTGCCTGCCGCGCGCCGGCGGCGATCAGGCGCCGCGACGTCTCAAGATCGATCAGGTGAGACGCCGCCCCGTCCTCGGCGAGCTGCTCGAGCCGTACCGCGTCGGCGGCCGCGAATGGCCCGATCGCCGTCCGAATAAGGCCGGTCAGACAGCCGCCGGTGCCCAGCGCCGCCCCGATGTCACGGATGAGAGCACGGATGTAAGTCCCGCGGCCACAAGCAACTTCGAATTCCAGCCCGGGCCAGGCGTAGTGTTGCAGGTGGGTCCAGTACACGTGGACAACACGTGGCGCGAGCTCCGGCGGTTTGCCGGCCCGGCTCAGCTTGTACGCCGGGCGACCGCCCACCTTCAACGCGCTCACCGCCGGCGGCACCTGCTCGATGTCGCCGTGGAACGAACTCAGCACCCGAGCAACCGCGTCCAACGCGGGTCGCGCCGGCACGACGACCGGCGACACGTCCCCGTCGCTGTCGAAGCTGTCACTGGTGACATCGAGGCGGGCCGTCGCTCGATAGACCTTCGGCAGGTCCATGATCTGCTCGACGAGCTTCGTCGCCCGCCCCAGGCACAGCAGCAGCACGCCCTCCGCAGCGGGGTCGAGCGTGCCAGCGTGGCCGCTCTTACGCTGGCCAGTGATCTTCCGCACGCGGTAGAGGGCCTTGGCGCTGGTCAGGCCGGTCGGCTTGTACAGGTTAATGATGCCGTCCATGTCGGGCGCTCGCCCTCGCTTGCCGGGTCAGGTGGTGGCGGCCTATCCTAAGCGCTGTGATACGTTCTGCCACACTTCGACGTCGGCTGGCCGGGCGAGCGGCGGTGCTGCTGCCCGCGGGCCTCCTCTGGTTGACCGGCTGTGCCGGCTCGCCCACGGGGTCCGGCGGCGGCGCGGCGACGACCGCACCCGCCGGCGCTGACGATTCAGGAAGGATCAGTGACATCCGCCGCGATTATCCCCTCGACGAACTGCCCACGACGACCGTAACGATCGGTGACCACGTCTTCCGCGCCTGGCTGGCACAGGACTTCGATCCGAACCGGCCGGGCGTCGTGCAGGAAGGCCTGATGCACGTGCCGCCCGAGGAAATCGCCAACGACCAGGGCATGCTGTTCGCGTTTCGCGACGAGCGGGTGCGCGGGTTCTGGATGCTGAACACGATCACGCCTTTGGATATCGCTTATGCCCGCACCGACGGCACAATCGTCAGCATTCGCCAGATGCCCGCGTATTCGCTCCAAACGTTCAGCTCGGTCGAGCCCGCGATGTTCGCCCTGGAGGTCAAACAGGGGACGTTCGATCGGCTGGGCATCACCGCCGGCGATCGCATGGAAATCCCGGCCGACGTGCTGGTGGTGCGGCCCTAGCGGGCGATGATCAACTGTCAACGACCAATGATCGATGACTGAGCGGGCGGTGGCGCCGCACGTTTGTCACGTCCTCACCGGTCACCTTCTCACCTCGTGTGAGCCCGATAATCCCAGCCGTGGCGATACGCAGGGAATTTTTAACAACATGACTTGTTTTAACAAGCAGAGCTATCTAAGCTCTCGAAAAGGAGATACGACTCGCAATGGCGACCAGCCCGGCCTGGCTCAGCACCGACTCCCGTGCACGGCAAGTGCTCGACACGATCGCCCGTCATGACGCGATGACGGTGCGGCAACTCGTTGCCGCCCTGGGTGTTACGACCACGGCCGTCCGGCAGCAGGTCAACCGCCTCGTTGACGACGGCTGGTTGCTGCGCCGGCAGCAGCAGGGCACAACCGGGCGGCCGGCGGACGTCTTCTCGCTGGCGCCGCGCGCGCGACGGCTGTTCGGCGGCCGGGCAGACGAGCTGGCCCGCACGCTGGTGCGCACCATCGTTGACGAGCTCGGCCCAAACGAGGGTCGGAAGCTCTTGCGCGCGGTCGGCCACCGCCTGGCTGAACAGACCCGCGACGGCCTCAACGACGGCCCCAGCGACGAGCGGCTGCTGCAACTGGCGCAGCGGCTGCAGGACGAGGGCGATGTAGTGGACGCCGACAGGCAAAACGGCCACCTGCGGTTGGCCGTGTTCACTTGCCCCTATGGCGGGCAGCCCGACCAGCATGGCGAGATTTGCGAGCTCGAGCGGCAGGCCTTCAGCGAAGTCGTTGGACAGCCCGTAAAGCTGGAGCGGCGCAGTGCGTCGCACCCCTGCTGCGAATTCACGGTCGTTGGGAACGAGAACAGCGACGACGCACGGGCCGATTCGGAACAAGAGTAGATCAACGTCGCCCTGCGCGGCGTCGTAAGCCGGACGACCGCGCGGTCGGTCGTCCGCAACAGGAGTGTGCCTCATGACAACCGCAACGAACCCGCTCGATCAGTGGGCGAAGCAGCCTTACAAGTACGGCTTCGTCACCGACATCGACATCGACCAGGTGCCGCCCGGTCTGAACGAGGATGTCATTCGGCTGATCTCGGCGAAGAAGGGCGAGCCCGCGTGGATGACGGACTGGCGGCTGGACGCGTATCGCCAGTGGCAGCAGATGAAAGAGCCCGCATGGCCGAACGTGCAGTACTCGCCGATCGACTACCAGGCGATCTCGTACTACGCCGCCCCGAAGCAGGAAAAGAAGCCAAAGAGCCTCGACGAAGTCGACCCCAAGCTGATCGAAACGTACAACAAGCTCGGCATTCCGCTCGAAGAGCAGAAGCTGCTGGCGGGCGTGGCGGTCGATGCCGTATTCGACAGCGTCTCGGTCGCGACGACGTTCAAGGAGAAGCTCGCCGAGGCGGGCGTGATTTTCTGCTCCTTCAGCGAGGCCATCCAGGATCACCCGGAACTGGTACGCAAGTGGCTCGGCAGCGTCGTACCCAAGAACGACAACTTCTTTGCGGCGTTGAATGCGGCGGTTTTCACCGACGGCTCGTTCGTCTACGTGCCCAAGGGTGTGCGCTGTCCGATGGAGCTGAGCACGTACTTCCGCATCAATGCGGCGTCGACGGGGCAGTTCGAGCGGACGCTCATTGTTGCGGAGGAAGGCAGCTCGGTCAGTTATCTCGAAGGCTGCACGGCCCCCATGCGCGACGAGAACCAGTTACACGCGGCCGTTGTGGAACTGGTCGCGCTCGACAATGCGACCATCAAGTACTCGACGGTGCAGAATTGGTACCCGGGCGACGAACAGGGCCGCGGCGGCATCTACAACTTCGTGACCAAACGCGGCAAGTGTGCCGGGCGAAACTCGCGGATTTCGTGGACGCAGGTCGAGACCGGCTCGGCGATCACCTGGAAGTACCCCAGTTGCATCCTGCAAGGGGACAACTCGGTCGGCGAGTTCTACTCGGTCGCGCTGACCAACAACCGCCAGCAGGCGGACACCGGCACCAAGATGATCCACCTGGGCAAGAACACGCGAAGCAATATCGTGTCCAAGGGCATTTCCGCCGGCCACGGGCAAAACACGTATCGCGGCCTGGTGAAGATCGGCAAGCAGGCGGCCCGCGCGCGCAACTTCACGCAGTGCGATTCGCTGCTGATCGGCGACCGCTGCGGCGCCCATACCTTCCCCTACATTGACGTCCGAAACAACACCGCGCACATGGAGCACGAGGCGACCACGTCGAAGATCGGCGAGGACCAGATGTTCTACTGCAACCAGCGCGGCATCAGTGACGAAGACGCGGTCTCGATGATCGTCAACGGCTTCTGCAAGGAGGTCTTTCGCGAACTGCCCATGGAGTTCGCCGTCGAAGCGCAGAAGCTGCTCGAGGTAAGCCTGGAAGGCAGTGTCGGATGAGCACCGCCACAATGGTCCGCGACGACAGCGAGCGATTGCGGGATTGCGGCACGGAAAGATCGAGATTGCGGCGGGCGAAGCCCGCACGACTGACAACTGAACACTTACAACTGAGTACTACTGATGCTCGAAATCAAGAACCTGCACGTATCGGTTGACGGCCACGAGATCCTCAAGGGGCTCGACCTCACGCTGCGCCCCGGCGAGGTCCACTCGATCATGGGGCCCAATGGCTCCGGCAAGAGCACCTTGGCCCAGGTCATCGCCGGCCGTGATGCTTACGACGTGACCGCCGGCACGATCCACTACCAGGGCCGCGACCTGCTCGCAATGGAGCCCGACGAGCGCGCCTGCGACGGTGTGTTCCTCGCGTTCCAATATCCCGTCGAGATCCCCGGCGTCAGCACGAGCTACTTCCTCAAGTCCGCGCTTAACGCCATCCGCAATCACCGCGGCGAGGACGAGATCGACGCGATGGACTTCCTCAGGCTCGTGAAAGAACACATGCGCGCCCTCGAGATGGACGAGCGCCTGCTCAAGCGGGCCCTCAACGAGGGTTTCTCCGGCGGCGAGAAGAAACGCAACGAAGTGCTCCAGATGGCTGTCCTGCAACCGGCGCTGGCGATTCTCGACGAGACCGACTCTGGCCTGGACATCGACGCGCTGCGAATCGTCGCCGACGGCGTCAACCGCCTGCGAAACCCCAACCGCGCGTTCCTGGTCGTCACGCACTACCAGCGGCTGCTGAACTACATCCAGCCGGACTTCGTGCACGTGCTGGTCGACGGCCGCATTGCCCGCTCGGGCGGCCGCGAGATGGCGCTCGAGCTGGAGGAGAAAGGGTATGGCTGGCTCGAAGAGGCCCCGGCGCCAGCTTGAATGCGTGATCGTGAGCGGCGAATGGAGCGTGGCAAAGCGACGCAGGGAAGAAACTGCGTGATGGCGAACCTCGCAAGCGGACCGGTCGCGCGGCGTCCTTCTTGAGTCTTGTCTTTTTCACTTTGCATTCTGCATTGCCCGGCTGAACGCCGAGCGCTGAGAGCGAACACATGACCATCGCACCGACGGAACAGTTGAACGGCTACACCGAAGCCTGCCAGCGGCGCATCGAGACGCTGCGCGGGCAGGAGCCCGCCTGGTTGCGGCCCCTGCGCCAGGCGGCGGCGGCACGCTTCGCCGAACTGGGCTTCCCGACGCAGCGTCACGAAGCCTGGCGCTATACCGATGTCCGCCCCATCGCCGACACGACGTTTACGCCGGCCGAACAGGCCCCCGCCGACGCGAGCCTCGACGATCTGCGCCCCAATCTCTGGGATGCGGACGCGGCGTGCCGCCTCGTGTTGCTCAATGGCCGCTTCGTACCGGGACTGTCGGCCGTCAGTGACCTGCCCGACGGCGTTCGCGTCAGCAGCCTGCTCGAAACGCTCCGCACCGACGCCGACGCGATCGCGCCACACCTGGCGCGCCATGCCACCGACCCCGAAAACGCGTTCACTGCGCTCAACACGGCTTTGCACCACGACGGGGCCTGCATCCAGGTGCCCCGCGGCGTCGTGCTCGACCGGCCCATCCACGTCGTGTGCGCGACCATGCCCGGCGCCGAGCCCGTCATGACGCACCCGCGGATGCTGGTCGTCGCGGCGGCGGAGAGTCAGGTGACCGTGGTCGAGAGCCACATCGGGCTGGGTGACGGGCCATACTTCGCCAACACCGTCACCGAGATCGTTACCGGCGACAATGCCCATGTCGATCATTACAAGGTCGTGCGGGAGGGCGCCGCGGCCTACCACATCGGCACCATCCAGACGCAGCAGCAGCGTGACAGCCAGGTGCGCTCGCACGCCCTCGCGTTCGGCGGGAAGACCGTCCGCAACGACATCAACGCGCGGCTCGCGGCACCGGGGGCGAACTGCACGCTGAACGGCCTGTACGTGCTGCGCGACCGCGAGCACGTCGACAATCATCTGCGGGTCGAGCATATTGCGCCGCACTGTGACAGCCGGGAGAACTTCAAGGGGATCCTCGACGACCGCGCGCACGCGGGCTTCACGGGTCGCATTGTGGTCCATGAAGATGCGCAGAAGACGGACGGCAAGCAGTCAAACATGACACTGCTGCTGAGCGAGAATGCGCGGGTCGACACGCGGCCGCAACTCGAGATCTTTGCCGACGACGTGAAGTGTACGCACGGGGCGACGGTGGGACAGATCGACCGCGAGGCACTGTTCTACCTGCGCAGCCGCGGCCTGAGCGAACCGGCCGCCCGCAGCCTGCTCGTCTATGCGTTTGCGAGCGAGGTCCTCGACGCGGTGCGCGTGGCGGAGCTTTGCCGCCACCTGCACGGTCTATTGAGTGAGCGGCTTCCGGGCGGCGCGGCCTTTCATGACATGGGAGCATGATGACGACGCATACGGATACCAACGCGCCCAACGCCAAGAGCGACCACTTCGACGTACATCGGTGGCGCCGCGACTTTCCTGCGCTGCACCAGGACGTCAACGGCCGGGCGCTCGCGTACCTGGACAACGCGGCGACCACGCAGAAACCGCAGGCGGTCATCGATGCCGTGCGGGATTACTACGAGCGCGACAATGCGAACGTACATCGCGGCGTCCACGCCCTGAGCATGCGCGCGACGGAGGCCTACGAGAAATCGCGCTCGGCGATTCGCGACCTGATCAACGCACGCGAGAATCAGGAGATCATCTTCGTCCGTGGCGCAACCGAGGCGATCAACCTCGTGGCCGCCACGTACGGCCGCACGAACGTCGGTCCGGGCGACGAGGTGCTCGTCACGACGATGGAGCATCACTCGAACATCGTGCCGTGGCAGATCCTGTGCGAGCAGGTCGGCGCGACATTGCGCGCCGTGCCGATCAATGAGCACGGCGAGCTCGACCTGGATGAGTACGAACGGCTGCTCGGTCCGCGCACCCGGCTCGTCGGCGTCGTGCAGGTGTCCAACGCGCTGGGCTCCATAAACCCCGTGCAACGGATGATCGCCGCCGCCCACGCCAACGGCACGCCCGTGCTGGTCGATGGGGCCCAGGCGGTGCCACACATGCGGGTGGACGTGCGCGCGCTGGACTGCGACTTCTACGTCCTGTCGGGCCACAAGATGTACGCGCCGACGGGCGTGGGCGTGCTGTACGGCAAGCGCGATCTGCTCGAGGAGCTGCCCCCCTACCAAAGCGGCGGCGAGATGATCCTCTCGGTTACGTTCGAAAAGACGACGTACGCCAACCTGCCCCACCGCCTCGAAGCCGGCACACCCAATATCGCCGGCGGCATCGGCCTGGGCGCCGCGGTGACGTATTTGAACGAAATCGGCATGGACGCGATCGCGGCCTACGAGCGCGAGCTGCTGGCATATGCGACAGAGAAACTCACGCAACTCCCGCAGGTGCGCATCATCGGCACCGCCGAACACAAGGCATCGGTGATCTCCTTCGTCATTGACGGCGTCCACCCGCACGACGCGGGCACGGTGCTGGACCAGACGGGCGTGGCGATTCGCACAGGGCATCACTGCGCTCAGCCGGTGATGGAGCACTTTCGGGTGCCGGCCACCTGCCGGGCGTCGCTGGCGTTCTACAATACTCGTGAGGACGTCGACGCGCTCGTCGCGGGTGTAGAAAAGACCATCGAGGTATTTGGATCATGAGCGAGCTGAGTGACTTGTACCAGGAGATGATCCTCGACCACTATCGCAAGCCGCGCAACCGTGGCAAGCTCGCGGATGCCGACCACCAGGCCGAGGGCCACAATCCGCTTTGCGGCGATCACGTGCAAATCTTCCTCAAGATCGCCGACGGCGTCGTGCAGGACGTGACTTTCGAGGGCGGTGGCTGCGCAATCTCGACCGCGTCCGCGTCGATCATGACCGAAACGCTCAAGGGCAAGACGCTCGAAGAGGCCAAACGCGTCTTCACGCAGGTCCACGCCCTACTCACCGGCGAGCAGCGCGACGTCGAGGAGCATGACGACCTGGGCAAGCTCGAGATCTTCTCGGGCGTCTGCCAGTACCCGGCGCGCGTCAAGTGCGCCACGCTCGCATGGCACACGTTCGACGCCGCCCTGGACGAGCAATCCGACACCGTCTCGACCGAGTAACCCGCGCTCAGGAGGCCTGCGATGTCCGATACCGGCGGACTGAATGACAAAGTGATCACGGCGCTGCGCAGCGTGCGCGACCCCGAATTGCCGGTGAACATCTACGACCTTGGGCTGATCTACGAGCTCGATGTCAGCAACGACGGCCACGTGCGCATCATCATGACACTCACCTCGCCGAACTGCCCCGTTGCCGAGCAGTTGCCCGGCTGGGCGGAACAGGCCGTGCGCCAGGTGCCAGGCGTAGGCGACGTGCGCGTCGAGCTGACATTCGACCCGCCCTGGTCGCGCGACCGCATCCCCGAGGCCACCCGGCTCGAGCTGAACCTTGACGATCTGGAGACCGAGCGCAGGCCATTTGTCTCGGCGGACGACGTGTTCAAGAGGAAGTAGCGCGGAGACCAATCACCCATGACAGAACGCATCACAATTGCCAAGACGAGCGATGTGCCGGAGAACGGTGGCGTCGCGGTCGATGTCGAAGGCCTCCGCATCGCGGTGTTCAACGTCGACGGCAAATACTACGCGCTCGACGACCGGTGCACCCATGCCGACGCGTCGCTGGCCGAGGGAGACGTCGACGAGCGCACCGTCGAATGCCCGCTGCACGGTGCTCGCTTCGACCTCGATACCGGCGCCGCGCTGAGCGCCCCCGCCGAGCGCCCCGTCGTCGCGTACAAAGTCCACGTCGCAGGTGACGATATCCAGATCGAGCTCGAATAGGGGCCCGCCGGGTGGCCGCCGGCGCGATGCGGTGCTATCGTGCGCGTAGCGCTGCGCGGCAGCGTGCAAACACCCGCGACCTGTTCGAGCTCACACCATGTTCCCACGTCACGTCCGGCTCGTCCCGCTTCTCTGCGGTCTTGCCTGCGCCATTCCGGCCTGCCAGAGCTCCCGACCCGGCGCCGACCGCCGCCCCATGCTCGATCACCTCTGGCAACCTCCCGCCGACGTCCACAGCGGCCGAGTAAAGAAAGTCGTCGGCATCGCCCCGGGCGAGACCGTGCAGCTCGCCGACATCGCCGGCCCGGGCGTCATCCGCCACATCTGGTTCACCTGTCAATCGAGCATTCCGCAAATCCACGGCCTGCTCGTGCTCCGCATGCAGTGGGACGACGAGCCCGACCCCAGCGTCGTATCACCGCTGGGCGATTTCTTCGGCGTCGGGTTCGGCAAGGAACGTCGTTTCAAGTCGCTCATGGCCGACAGCCACCCTGCCGGCGGCGACAACCACGCGGCACTGAACTGCTACTGGCCGATGCCGTTTGCCGAGCGCGCCCGCATCTCGATCGAAAACCGAAGCCATCGGGCAGTGTCGATGTTCTTCGTTCACGTCGACTACGAGCGCGTCGACCGCCTGCCACCCAACGCGCTGTACTTCCACGCTCACTGGCGCCGCGAGAATCCGGTGCGGCTCCGCGTGCCTTACACCATCCTGGAAGCCAAGGGGCGCGGCTGCTACGTCGGCACCGTCATGAACTACCACCTGTTGCAGCCCGGGCCATGGGTGGAGGGGGGCGACGACTTCTACATCGACGGCGACGAGCGACCGACACTACCCGGCACCGGCGCCGAAGACTACTTCGGCCTGTCCTGGGGCTTCCGCCCCGAGGACAACGCGCTGGTGCACGGTACATCCTATGGCCCCAAAGACGACCGCATGACGGCGTATCGCTGGCACGTACCCGATCCGGTCTACTTCGACCGGTCGCTGCGCGTCGTAATGCGCTGCTATGGCTGGAAGGTCGGCCACCGCCAGGACGACTACGCCAGCGTCGCCTTCTGGTACCAGACCGAGCCGCATGCCCCACTGCCGCCGCTGCCGCCGCCAGATTACGACTATCTCGGCGTCGCGGAGGAGTACCGCCACCCGGTGGCCGACTGGTTCTCGCCCGAGCGTTTGCCGCCACCACCCCCGGGCCGGAACCTCACGCCAACGGCCGTCGCGGTCCGCGCGTCGGGGCACTACAACGACGAAACCAAGCCGCAGTTCGCGCTCGACGGAAACCTGTCGACGAAGTGGTGCGACGATCCGGGCACGGAACTCGCCTGGCTTGCGCTGGATCTCGGCACAGCAAAGACCATCACCGGCGTGGTGCTCAAGAACGCCAGCGCCGCGGGCGACACCGCCGGCTTCGACACGTCCGCGTTTCGCATCGACGTGGCGGACGCGTTTGGCGGCCCCTGGCGTACCGTCGCGGAAGTCGACAACGATCGCGCGCCGCCCGATCCCGAATACGGTACTGCGGTGGACTTCGTCACCTTCGACGAGCCGGTGCGCGGGCGCTGGGTACGGCTGACCATCACGCGGGCCTGCCTGGTGGACGCGATCGCCCGCGTGCAGGAATTCGAACTGTACGGACGCGAATAACGCACAACGGAGAGTAAGACATGACAGAGTCCAGGTTTCTGGCGGCGGTTGCGGGCGTATCGCTCTGCGTGCTGCTGACCGGTTGTCAGGCGAACCAGCCAACCGCGACCACGGCACCAACACCGAACGTCGAGAACCCCAACGCCAGACGCTACACATACACGCCACGTGCTTATCCCCTCGACGAGCGCGGCTTTTCGCCGGTGGACAAGGCCCTCGCCCGCGCTTTCGCATGCGAGGAGCGGATCGCCGACGACGGCACGCTGAACCCGTACGTGATGAAGGTGATTTCGGCATACCCGCTGGACGGATCGTATCCATATCATTGCAGTTGGCAGCCGCGGGAATACGACCTCTACAACGGCGTGACGCAGGACTTGTGGTACCAGGGGCGTGTCGTGGCCAAGGCGTATCCCGACGGCTCACGCTGCAGCTACTGCTGCGGACTGACCTTCGAGATCTTCGTGCGCGCCATGAAGCTGCGCAATGTGCAGCACGGCCGCAACCCCGACGACTTCAACGGCATGACGTTTCACGACCTGTTCAACCTGCTCCAACTCTGGTACATCGAAGGCGCGGGGGACAGCCCGCAACGCGGCATCGTGGCCTACGGGCTCGGCGCCACGATCACGAATCTCGAGGACGCCCGGCCGGGCGACTTCGGCGACTACAGCACGGCACCCGCGGGCGGCCATTCGATCATCTTCATCGATTGGCTGCGCGACGGTGACGGCCACATCGTCGGCATGAAGTACTTCTCCTCGAATCTCTCGGGCACCAAGGGGGTCGGCTACGGGCAGGGCCTGTTCGCCGACGCGAACGACGGACGCGGTATTCTGCGCGATTCGCTGCGGCTCGCGCGGGTCGGCGCGATCGAGCATTACAGACCCTTCGATCGCCGCAACATCCCACGACGCAACGCGTACGCGCCGAACCAGCCGGTGTGGCGGGGAATGGAAAGGCAGTGACGCAGTGAAAACGTGACAAGCTGCTGCTGTTTCACCCGCCGAAAGTTCTTGTGGGCCGCGCTCGCCCCGCCGAAAATGTAGCGGGCGCGCCGCGCCGCACCGTTCCCCGACCCGGGCGACCAGGAGCAAACCATGCGAAACCGAGCAATCACGAAACTGCACGGCCTGAGGATCACTGTCGCGGCACTGCTGCTGGCCGGCGTGTCGTACGGCTTCGCCAAAACGCCGCCGACCGATCCGAAGGGCGACCTTTTCGTAATCGTGCCGGCCGGGGCAGCGCCGTCCACGGTCGAGTCACTGACGCGCGGGCTGAGCCGCCAATTCGCGCAAGGGGACACCGCGTTGGACGTGCTCGTGCTCAAGCGCACTGCGCCGCGCGCGGTCGCCGAGCAACTCGCCGCCCTGCCGCCGGGGCAACAGGCACGGCTCGCCGCCGTCATCGAAGTTGCATTCGACAAGGCCGCGAACACCGAAGCGACGCAGGTCGGAATCTACCACTACCCCTTTGCCGACATCGCCCGCGAACGCATCGCAAGCCCGGTCTATACGTTCAAGTTCGCATCCGACTCGGCGTTGCTGGGCATCCACCTGTACGAAGCGCTGTCAGCAGCCGCCAACGATGAAGCGTCGCCGCTGGCAGACGCCATGCTGCGCCCGATGAGCACCGTGAATCACCACCTGCCGCGCGACACGGCCCGGCGTTGTGTCCGGATCACGCTGCCGTCCCCGGCAGAGGCCGACGCCGCATGCCTCGCACACCTGGCTGGCGCAATCCACCAAGCCGCGCGGCGCTACCATGCCGACGACGGCTGCCACGTATTGGGCATGCTGCCCGACGTCGCCCGCAATCACGCTGATGTCACGGACGTCGAAATCCGCGTGCATCCGTACATCTATCCCGATCGCGAGCGAGACGACGAAGCAGAGCAGGAGCGCCAGCGCCAGATGCGCGCGGTGATCGCGACGATACGACCGCAGTCTTCGGGTCTTTACTACATCAGCGACCTGGACGCCCATAGCCCGTACGGGATCGAATTCGTCAACCGGGCCGTACCAGCGGACGACTACTGGCACGAACTAGCCAGCGCCGCCTTCGTGACATCGTCGGTCGGGGGCGTCGTCCGCACGGTGCCGGTCGAGCTCGCTGACTACGTTGCGCTGCCCGATCCCGCCGCAGCGCCCCCGTTGAACGTCTCAAAGGTACTCCACGCCGACTTCGTCCTTGCCGGTGCGACGGTGTTTGACGGCACGCGTGACACACCGCGTCACGAAGCCGACGTTGCCATCGCGGGGGATCGCATCGTCGCGATTGGCAACCTGGAGAACCTGGGCCGAGAGCACACGATCGACGCCACCGGCCTGTACCTGATGCCGGGCTTCATCGACATTCACAGCCACGCCGACGACAACATCCTCGACGTGCCCGATGCGGCGTCGCACATCCGGCAGGGCATCACCACAGTTCTGGGGGGCAATTGCTCGTTCTCGCCGCTGGGCATCGGCGCGTTCTACGCCCGTGTCGACGAGCACGGCGTGCCGCTCAACATCGGCATGCTCGTCGGCAATCGCGCGGTGCGCGCGCGCGTCCTCGGCCGCCGCAAAGGCTCGCCGTCGTACGATGCCGTGTATCGCGAGAAGGAACTCGTCGACCTGGCCATGGAGGAAGGTGCCTACGGCATGTCGTCGGGGCTGATCTACTCCATCAGCGAAGAAGCCTTCGCCTGGGAACTGGCGGCACTCGCCAAGCAGCTCAAGCCCTACGGCGGCTTCTACGCCTCGCACGTGCGCGGCGAGACCGACGAGGTGCTGGATGCCATTCGCGAGGCGATCTTCATCGGCGAGCTTGCCGAGGTGCCGGTGCAGATTTCACACATGAAAGTGATCAACCGCCGCAATTGGGGCGACATGCAACGCTATCTCGACATCATGCGTGCCGCCCGGGCTCGCGGCCTGGATGTCACCGGCGACCAGTACCCCTGGCGTGCGTCTGGCCCGGCAGCGCATCGCAAACTGCACCAACTACTCGTGCGCGAGGTGATTCGTCACGATACACCCGAAGTCGTGCTACTCAAGGACATGCCGGGGCGGTTCGCGCCCTACTCGGGCCGACCGCTATCCGAACTGCTCGACCAGCTGGCCATCACGCCCGCAGCGCTGATCGAGGAACTGAAGCTCACGCCAGAATCCGATTTGCACGCCACGTACTACTGCCTGGGTGACGACGACGTCTGCTTGCCCATGCGCGAGGACTTCGTCATGGTCTGCACCGACTCGTCGCTGTTCGCCCAAGCTGACATCGACGCCGGCAAGGCCCGCGACGAACACCCCCGCAAGTTCCGCAGCTACCCGGAGTTCCTCGCGCGCTATGTCCGCGATCGCGGCGTGTGCTCATGGGAGCGCGGCGTGTACAAGTGTACGGGCTTGCCCGCCACGCGCATGGGGCTGACCGATCGCGGCGTGATTCGCGTCGGCGCGTTCGCCGACGTGGTGCTGCTCGATCCGAAGGCGCTCGATCCCGGCAGCGATTACCGCGACCAAATGCCGCCGCCACGCGGCATCAGGTGGGTCTTCCTCAATGGCGAACCGGCACTCCGCAACGGTGAACTGACGAAAGTCCGCGCCGGCCGCGCCCTCCGCGCTGACCAGCGATCCAAGCCGTAAGCCGGCTGCAAAGCGGAGAAACGCAGCGGGCTGAAGCCACCGCATCCGAACCGCTGCCGCCAGGCCGGCGAATCCCCGCCGGCCGCGCGCCATCAGTTGAACGGCGTCCGTCGATCACCACTCAGGCGCCGATCAGCGCTTCGAATTCCGCCTCGCTCAGCACCGCCACCCCGAGTTGCTGCGCCTTGGCCAGCTTGCTGCCCGCCGCTGATCCCGCGACGACATAGTCCGTCTTCTTACTGACGCTGCCGGTCGCCTTGCCGCCGTGCTGCTTGATCAGGCCTTCGATCTCGCTGCGCGAGTACCGCGCCAACGTGCCGGTCACGACGACCGTCTTGCCGGCCAGCGCCCCCTCTGCCGCCGCCGCCGCCGCCGCGGGTCGCGGCTGCGTCATGTTCACGCCCACCGCCTTCAAGTCGGCGACGATCTGCCGCCCCGTGTCGCTGTCAAACCAGCGCCGCAAAGACGACGCCACCTCCGGCCCAATGCCCTCGACCTCCTGCAGCGCCGTTTCATCCGCCGCCAGCAGCGCGTCCATCGAGCCGAAGTGATTCGCCAGCAGCTCGGCGGTGTTGCTGCCAACGTGCCGGATGTTCAGCGCCGCCAGCACCCGCGCCAGCGGCCGCTGCTTGCTTGCCTCGATCGCCGCCAGCAGATTGTCGACGCTCTTCTCCCCCAAGCGCTCGAGCTCGATCAGTTGCTCGCGGCGCGCATCAAGCCGGTACAAGTCGGCGTACGTCGCCACGAAGCCCGCGTTGACCAGGGCCTCGACCAGCTTGATGCCGCCGCCCTCGATGTCCATCTGCCCGCGGGCACAGAAGAACCGCAATCGCTCCTTCACCTGGGCCGGGCACGACGGGTTGATGCACCGCAGGTATACGCCGCCCTCGTCCTGCACCACCTCGCCCGCGCATTCCGGGCAGCACCGCGGCGGGGTGATCAGCTGCGCGTTTGCCGGTCGATGCGCCGCGTCTGCCGCCACCACTTGCGGAATGATCTCGCCGGCCTTCTCGACCACCACCGTGTCCCCCACGTGCAGATCCAGCCGCCGCACCTGGTCGAAGTTGTGCAGGCTTGCCCGCTTGACCGTGGTCCCCGCCAGTTGCACCGGCGCCAGGTTCGCCACCGGCGTGATGGTGCCCAGCTTGCCGACCTGGAAATCGACGGACACCAGCCGGCTCTGCCCCTGCTCGGCCGCGTACTTGAACGCCATGCACCAGCGCGGCGCCTTGCTCGTCGCCCCCAGCCGCGCCCGCTGATCGTACCGGTCGACCTTGACCACCAGTCCGTCGGTCTCGAAATCGAGCGTCGCCCGCCGCCGGGCCCATTCTTCGACAAACGCGATCACCGCATCGATGTCGTCACACCGCCGCGCGTCGTCACTCGTCGGCAGCCCCCACGCCCGCAGACGCGCCAGCAACGCGCTGTAGCGTTCGATCCCGGCCGGCATGGGCTCGATCACACCCGTGCCGTGCACCTGGAACGCCAGGCCGCGCTGCGCGACGATCCGCGCGTCGAGCTGCTTGAGCGTGCCGGCGGTGGCATTGCGCGGGTTCTTGAACGGCTCCTGCCCCGCCGCCTCGCGCTGCCGGTTCACCTGGTCGAAGTCGCTGCGCGGCCAGTACACCTCGCCGCGCACCTCCAGCACGTCCGGCCAGTCCGCCCCGCTCAGCCGCAGCGGCACACTGCGCACGGCGCGCAGGTTCTGCGTGATGTCGTCGCCGGTGGTGCCATCGCCGCGCGTCGCCCCCAGCACCAGCCGCCCGTCCTCGTAGCGCAGCGACACGGCCACGCCGTCGATCTTCGGATCGACCACGTAGTCATACGAATCCCCGCTGAGCCCCTTGGCCACGCGCCGATCGAAATCGCGCAGCTCGTCCGCCGAGTACGTGTTGTCGATCGACAGCATCGGCAGCGCGTGCCGCACGTGGGCAAAGCCTTCGAGCGGGCGCTCCCCCACGCGCTGCGTCGGCGAATCGGGCGTGACCAGATCGGGGTGCCGGGCTTCGAGCTCGCGCAGCTCGCGCATGAGCGCGTCGTACTGCGCGTCACTGATTTCCGGCGTGTGGTGCACGAAATACAGCGCATCGTGCCGGCGAATCTCCGCGCGCAGCGCTTCGATGCGCTGCTGCACGTCGCCGCTACGGCTGCTCATCGCTCGCGGTCCGAACAGGCGGGGCCGGCGTGGTCGTGATCTCGATCTCGAGATCTTCCAGGGTCAGCGCGCACGACGCCGAGCGCTTGCGCGACACTTCCGCGCGCGCCCGCCCGGCCAGGAAGACGCACACACTGTCCTGTGGGGCCAGCGTCAGCGTGAACTCGTGCGTTTCGGTCGAGGCGTGGCGAATCGCCCCTTCCTCGGTCGTGAAGTCGACCAGCAGGATATCCCGCAGGATCGGCCCCTTGCCTTCCTTCGCATACAGCCGCAAGCCGACCATGGCATCCGGGAACGGCTCCTCGGCCGTGCTGTCCGCCTCGAAGGCATACTTGCAGTGCACCTTGAAGTGGAAATCGCACTGTCGCTCCAGCGCGTTGCCCACCGCGTGCCCCACCTGGAACATGCCCTCGGCCAGGCCGGCTTCCTCGACCCGCGCGGATGCCGACGCAATGCCGTCGGTCTTGGCCCGCGCGTCCGCCTCTGCGGTGCCGCCCAGGCCCGGCTCGCGCGTGTCGCGTGCCAGCGACACGTTGAACGCCTGGTCGGCCGGCAGACGGAGCGTGGTCCCGTCCTTGGCCCCGACCAGTTGCGCCGGCGGCTGGGCCTTGAGCTCGCTGCCAAACTGCCCCTGCTGGCAGCCGATCGACGCGCACATCGCGAACGCCAACAACAAGCTCGGCGGCCACGCGCGGGTGGACGTGAAATGGCTCTTCATCATGCGGCCTCCCTGATCAGTTGCATGGCATTGAAGCACGCCGGCGGGCCGAGGGCAAGCGTCACCCGCTGCGAGATCACGCCTGCCGCAACAGCGCCATCAACCCGAAGTGCCCGCAGCCCGCCCCCTCGCGGCGATACGAATAGAACAGGTCGGGCCGGCACATCGTACACAGTCCCCCGACCTCGACACGCTCGGCCGGCACGCCCGCCTCGATCAACTGCGCCTGATTCGCCTGCCACAGGTCGAAGAACAGGCGGCCGGCACGCTGCTCGAACAAGCGGTCCCGCCCGGCCAGCGTCGCGGCCGCCGCGTAGACATCGCCCTGCACCTCGTAGCAGCACGGCCCCGCACCCGGTCCGATGCCCGCCAGCAGGTCCGCCGGCCGCACATCGAAACGCGCGGCCAGCAAGCCGACCAGTTTCGCCGCAATCCGCCCGACCGTGCAGCGCCAGCTCGCGTGCGCCATGCCTACGACGTGCCGCACCGGGTCGTACACCAGCACCAGCGGACAATCCGCGGACAGCGTCATCAGCGGCACGCCCGCGTCGCCCGTCGCCACGCCATCCGTATCGCGCAGCGGCTCGCCGGGCTCACCGGCCGCCACCGCTGCGATTCCTGTCCGGTGCACCTGCCAGCACACGCGCACCGCTGCCGGCGTCGCACCCAGGTCGCGTGCCATTGTCGCCCGGTTCGCCGCCCGCTGCTCACTGTCGGCGCCGGGACGCACGGACACATTCAGCCCGCGTGTCGAGTAGGCGTGCATCAATCCCGCTTCGTCGGCGAGCCGCTCGAACTGCACGTAGCGCCGGCCGTTGAACGCCGTGGTCCGCATCAGGCGGTCCCCGGCCGCAGCAGCACCTTCAGGTTCTCCGGCTGTGCGGCGGCCGCCAGTGCCGCCACGCCATCGCTGAGCGGATACGTCGCGCTGATCATCTCCGCAACCGGCAGGTTGCCGCGTGCCAGCCGCTCCAGCGCCGGCGGAAACGACCCGCACCGGCTGCCCACCACGCTGACCTCATTGATCACCAGCGGCGCCGGGTTCAGCGGATCTGGCGCCGCGTAGGTGCTCTTGAGCACGATCGTGCCACACGGCCGACACGTCGCCATCGCCAGCCGCAAGCCGTCCGGCGAACCGGTGCAATCCACCACGACATCGTACGCCGGCGCGGGCTCGACCTCGCCGACCGGCCGCGTTCGCAGCCCCCAGCGCGTCGCCAGCGCCAACGTCCGCGGATTACGCCCGATGAGTTCCAGCTCGCCGGGTTCATCTCGCAGCACCAGCGCCACCAGCAACCCCAGTCGGCCCGAACCCAGTACCGCCACGCGCCCCCCTTGCGCAGCCCGTCGCGCATCAAGCACGTGCACCGCCGCCGCCAGCGGCTCGGTGAAGACCGCCTGTTCATCGGAAACCCCGTCCGGCACGACATGACAATTCGCCGCCGGCAGCGCCAGATAATCCGCGAACGCCCCGTCGCGCCCGGCGATGCCCAGCACGGTTCGCTGCGGGCAATGATTCCCCAGCCCGCGCCGACACAGCTCGCACGCGCCGCAGGGACAGTTGATCTCGCCCACCACGCGCTGCCCAACCAGCGCATCGTCCCCCGCGTCCACCGTACCGACGAATTCGTGGCCGATCACGCCGGCAAACTGCATGTAGCCGCGGGTGATTTCCAGATCGGTGGCGCAGATCCCGGCCAGCGTTATGCGAATCCGCACCTCGCCCGCTGCCGGCTCGGGCTTGGGCCGCTCGACCACGCGCGTTGCCGGTTGCTTACCCTCGGTCGTCACGACCAGCGCCTGCAAGGAGCCTCCTTTCTCGCCCCCCGGCGTCGTCGTGCGCCCCCCGCTCGCGGCTCCCGGTCCGTGGTGCCGCCTATTCTTCCTTCTCTCCCGGCCACAGCCAGCGGATCAGGTCCTTGGTCTCGTAGCTGAACTTCTCCCAGCGATTGCTGTAGGGCGGCATGCGCGACGGCGGCACGTGCCCCGCATCCGCGAACAGCTCATCGCGGTTTTGCGCCACCCATTCCTCCCAGGCCAGGGCGTTGGCGTCGTGCGTGTGCCCGGTCAGCTTGACCAGCGACGTCTCGCACTGATGCGCAACCGCGAAGTCCTCGTCGCGCAAGCCCATGATCAGCACTTCGACCGACGCCAGCGACGGATAGCAACCGAGCCCGCGGGCCGCCGCCAGCCGCACGTGGCGGTCGCTGTCCAGCCGCAGGCGATCGAGCAGCGTTTCGTGCACCGCCGTCTTGTGCTCTTCCGGCACGAGGTCCCGCGCGCTGAGGTCGGCCAGCGCCTTGGTCGCGTCCCAGCGGGCCAGCGCATCGGGCGGGAAGACCTCCTTCGGGTGCTCGTGCGCGTGCAGAATCTTGAGCATGGTATCGACGGCCCGCGGGTCCCCCGTGCGGGCCAGCGCGCGAATCGCCACGCAGCGCGTCTGGGCGTTGTCTTCGAGCAAGGCGATCGCCACGAACCCCTTGATCGCCCACTCCTGGTCGTACTTCTTGCTGTCGGCGATTTCCGTCACGGCGTCGCGCCGCACATCGGGATCTTCCGACGAGACCGCCAGCACCATGTGCTGCTGCGGGCTGCGCCGCCCGGCAAAGATCTTTTTGACCGCAGCATCCAGGCTGGCATCGAGGTTCACATCGCCGCATCCTGCCAGAAACGACAGGGTCGCGATCAGGATCAGGGTGACGCCGCCGCGGCGCGCCGCGAACGTCCGTCGGCGTTCAGGTCGCGCGGCTGGGCAGGCGCGGCAGGTTGACGTACCGTTCAGCTTCGACGAGTTCAACGTGCTCAATGGCCTCTTGCAGAAAGCGGGATCCCACTTGCTCGAAACGTGCGGGGTTATCGCTCACGTAACAACGCATGCTACCGGGCCGTTCGGCAGCGGACAAGCCGCCGGTCTCCGCCAGGTGCCGCTGAACAGCGCGCGACGTCGCCTCCCCGCTGTCCACCACGTGCACGCCGGGCCCCAGGGCCGCCGCAATCGCGTCCCGCAGCAGCGGATAGTGCGTGCAGCCGAGCACCACGACCCGCACGCCGGCCTCGCGCAGCGGCGCCAGATAGGTCTCCACCGTCAGGCGGACGATCGGATCGTCATTATCGCGACCTTCCTCCACCAGCGGCACGAACAGCGGGCACGCCTTGGCGATGATCGGCTGGTCCGCCGAACGGGCCTGGATCGCCCGCTGGTAGGACCCGCTGCCGATGGTCGCCTCGGTGCCGATGACCGCGATCGGAGCCCCCTGGGCCAGGTCCACCGCCGCCGCGGCCCCTGGCTCGACCACGCCGATGACGGGCACGGGCAATTCCCGGCGGAGATCATCCATCGCCAGCGCGCTGGCGGTGTTGCAGGCCGCCACGATCAGCTTGGGCTCGCGCGCCAGCAGGAAGCTGGCGGTCTCGAGCGCGAAGTGGGCCACGGTCGGCCGTGATTTGATCCCGTACGGCACGCGGGCCGTGTCGCCGAAGTACAGGAGATCCTCGCCAGGAAGAAGCTGTCGCAGGTGGCGCACGACGGACAGTCCGCCGAGGCCGGAATCGAATACGCCGATGGGAGCCGTCGACATGGGTCCTCCTTGACCAACCGGGCACGGGCCAGTGTGCCACAGAATAAGGCCAATCGCGCCGCGACGCACGCAGAATCCGCGACGCTGGCGTCCGCTACCCCCCGGCGAGCGGGACCTTCGCCACGGGCGTGTACACGGCGCCGGTCGGGCGCAGTTGGCTCTCGAACACCACCACCTCCGAGACGAGCATTTCGTCGGTGGCGGGCAGCTGGCGGCTTTCAAGCACCTCGCGCAGCACGTAGCCACCCGCGGTCGATCGGCTGCGGCCGAGCGTGATGTGCGGGGTGAACGCCCGCGTTTCAGGCTTGAAGTTCAGGTCCGCCAGCAGCGGGTCCGCCGTCGCGACCCAGCGACGACAGCTCTCCGTCGGGTCCGCGACGCCACACCACAGCACGCGTGGATTCCGCGGCGCGGGAAAGACACCCAGTCCGGCGATGCTCATCGAGAATGGCGCAACCGTCCGCGCGGCATGCGCGACCGCGGCGC
Organism: uncultured Planctomycetales bacterium; assembly: GCA_964448675.1. Classification (GTDB taxonomy): domain Bacteria; phylum Planctomycetota; class Phycisphaerae; order UBA1845; family Fen-1342; genus CAYUZU01. Next base: position 254,164 of record CAYUZU010000001.1, on the reverse strand, counting down.
AGACGTTGCCGATGTGCGCGTCGTCGACCTCGCCAAGGAACTTCAGCGTCAGGTGCAATTGCTGTTCGCTCACCCAGCGCACGCCGTCTGCGCGCGGCAATCCGCGCAGCAGGTTGACGAGCACCTGCTTGATCGCCGGCTCGAGCTCGATGGCGACAAACGTTCGCAGAGCCAGACTCCTGGTCGTAGGAAGTCGAAGCGCGCCGCAAACGACGCTCATCGCGTAGTGTGCGGCACGACCGTCGGCACCGCAAGCCGGCGGACTGGTGCGACACTTGACCGCGCGGCTAGAATGTCAGCGAGTCGACCCCGGGTCGGGTGACGACTGGCGGGCGCGGCGCTCCGCCGCTCGGATGGCAGACAACCTCACGGAAGGAGAGACACCATGCATCGAATTGGTCGAACGGGCGCTCTGCTCGTCGCGACGGCACTCGTTGTGCTGGGCGGTTGCCCGCTGAATCCGCTGGCTTTTCGTGCCGCGGATCCGTACACGCTCGCGGCCGAGTTCGACAACGGGCAGTCGCTCGAGGTCGACTGGCGCAACGGCGAGATCACGGTGACGATCGACGCCACAGCGACGCAGCTGAGCGTCAACGGCGAGAAGTTCGCGTATTCCTCGACCCAGGCCGCCGCGGACGAAGGCCTGCCCAACATCGAGGTCACCCTCGCGCCGAGCGTGACCGACCCCAACACGTACACGCTCGACTTCAGCGCGCCCACCGGCGGAGGCGTGATCTACGGCGCCAGCGCCGAGATCATCATCCCCGTCGGCGCCACGCTGGTGATCGACACGCAAAGCGGCGACGTCGTCGTCAACGGCAACACGGGCAACACCACGGTCAGCGTGGCCAATGGCGGCGTGAATATCAGTCAGACGAGCGGCGACACGGACGCCAGCACGCAGAACGGCGTCATCGCGATCACCTCGCTCGACGGCAACATCACCGCCCAGAGCCAGAACGGCTCCATCGCACTCGAGAGCGCCGGCGGCAACGTGGCGGCCTCCACACAGAACGGCAGCATCGGCTTGATCGCCAATCCCGATCCCAATGGCACCGTCGAAGCCACCACCGAAAACGGCAGCGTCACCATCCAGGTGCCGTCGACCTTTGCCGCCTCGCTCGCGCTGACCGTGCAGGCCGGCTCGATCACGCTGGTCAATGACCTGGCCGACTTCACCGTCACCGAGCTCAACCAGGGTGCGCAGACCGTCACGGCGACGCTCAACGGCGGCGGCGGCTCGATCACTGGCCGCAGCCAGCTCGGCAGCGTGACCTTCGGCGCGATCAGCCCGTGAAGACGGCAAGCTGAGAACCGGGTCGCGCTCGCTGCCGGTCGCGGCGCGAACGCCCGCCGACTTGCGGCGGAGGTTCGGCCCAGGCAAGTAGTGCCCGCCCCCCGTCGCTACGGCACGATGAACGAATCCGTGTTGGTCAGCGGGCCGGGCGTCTGGTTCGGCAGCGGCACCATCCCGGCCAGCACGCTGGCGTGGTCGTGCCCCGCCTGGATCGTGTAAATGTTGTCGTAGCTCACGCCTTCGATCGGTCGCTTGTTGAACACGACGTGGCCGTCCACGAAGAGCGTGTTCTGCCCTTCGCTGCCGTGGTTCCGGCTGTTGTACGGCCGCCACGCCGACATGGGCCGGCGGAGCAGCTCGTCGACGGACGACCCCGTGGGCACGCGCTGTCCGGACGGCCGGTCGCCCACCGTCGCTGATTCCGCCAGCCCGGGCCCGCCGGCCTCGAAGTACGGCCCCTTGTCGGCCATCATGATCATCCGCGCGTCGAGGTCCTCGTTCGGCCTGGCATCCGGGCCGTAGGGCAACTGGTAGCCGTAGCTGAGATAGGGATAGCCACGAAAATCGAAGCGATTGACGCCGGGCTGGGCGGCCCTGGCATAGCGGCCGCTGCCGGCATCGGGGCCGCGGTTGCGCAGGTCGTCTTCGGCATCGCCCGAGCTCGGACAGATGAACTGCATCGTGGTGCAGGTGCCGTCGATGACCAGCATGAACAGCGCGCGGCTGGGGTGGTTGCGCTGCGGGCTCTCCTTCGACGGCTCGCTGATCTTGAGCCATTCGTGCGAGCCCATCGTACCGATCCAGTGCACGCCGTGGTCGCGGCCGGTGGTCTCCGCTTCGTAGTAGTGATGCGGCCACCAGTCGTAGTTGTCGTTGCTGTAGATCTTGATTCCCTGCCCGATGCCTCGCAGGTTGGACGCACAGACGGCGCGTTTGGTGATCTCGCGTGCCCGCGACAACGACGGCAGCAGAATCGCGATCAGCAGTGCCAGAATCGCGATCAGCCACAGCAGATCGGTCAGACTCAATCCCCGACGACGCGCGTACCGCGCCGTGATCCTGTCCAGCGACATGATGAGCACTCCCTCGCAGGCCCCAGTACGGCGCACGTCCCGTCACGCTGCGCCTGCTGCGCAGTATCCATCGCGGGGACGCGATCCGTCAAGCGGAGAGCGCACGCGACACGCCGGCCCCCGGTTACGGCGTGCGCCCGGCCGGCGCAGGCCGTACGCTTGCGGGCGGCGCGGGGCACCGCTCGTCAGGCGAGGTTCATCGTCATCAGGAACAGCCGGTTGCTCTCGACCTTGCCCAGGCGGTTCCGCAACAACTCGACCGACTCGACCGGGTTCATGTCGCTCAGCACGCGGCGGAGCATGTAGACCTTGTCGAGCTCGTCGGGATGCAGCAGCAGCTCTTCCTTGCGCGTGCCCGACGCCGGAATGTTGATCGCCGGCCAGATGCGCTTGTCGACCAGGCGCCGGTCGAGGTGCAGTTCGCTGTTGCCGGTGCCCTTGAACTCCTCGAAGATGACCTCGTCCATCTTGGAGCCCGTATCGACCAGGGCCGTGCCGATGATGGTGAGGCTGCCGCCTTCCTCGATATTGCGTGCGGCACCGAAGAACCGCTTGGGTTTCTGGAGGGCGTTGGCGTCGACACCGCCGGTGAGGATCTTGCCCGAGTGCGGCACCTCGGTGTTGTAGGCGCGGGCCAGTCGCGTGATCGAGTCCAGCAGGATGACGACGTCGCGGCCGTACTCGACCAGGCGCTTGGCCTTGTCGATGACCATCTCGGCCACCTGCACGTGACGCGAGGCGGGCTCGTCGAACGTCGAGCTGACGACCTCGGCCTTGGTGGCGCGCTCCATTTCGGTGACTTCTTCGGGGCGCTCGTCAATCAGCAGGATGATGACGTACGCGTCATCATGGTTCGACGTGATCGCGTTGGCGATCTTCTGCAGCAGCACCGTCTTGCCGGTGCGCGGAGGGGCGACGATCAGCATGCGCTGGCCCTTGCCGATCGGCGTGACCAGGTCGACGATGCGCATGTTCAGTTCTTTCGGGTCCGTCTCGAGGTAGAGGCGCTCTTCCGGATGCAGCGGCGTGAGATCCTCGAAGTTCGTCTTCTCGGTGACGACCTCGGGCGTCTCATAGTTGATCGCCTCGACTCGCAGCAGTGCGAAGTAGCGCTCCGACTCCTTGGGCGGACGAATCTGCCCCGCGACGACGTGGCCGTTGCGCAGGCCGAAGCGGCGGATCTGCGACGGGCTGACATAGATGTCATCCGGGCAGGGCAGATAGTTGTACTCCGGGCTGCGCAGGAAACCGAAGCCGTCCGGCAGCACCTCCAGCACGCCCTCGCCGTAGAGCAGCCCGTTCTGGCTGATGCGCCGCTTGAGGATCTGAAAGATCAGATCCTGCTTGGCCATGCCGACGTAGTCTTCGATGCCCTCGGACTTGGCGACCTCGTGCAGCTCGGCGACGGTCATCTTCTGCAGGTCGGTGATGTGCAGCTCGCCGCGCTTGACGCGCTCGTACTTCTCATGCGTCTCCTTGTCGATCGGCGAGCTGTCGTCATCGTCGCTCTTCTTCTTGCTGCGACCCTTCCGCTTGTCATCGCTGCGCGCAGCGCTCTTCTTCCCGGTGTCCGCTTCGTCGGCGGATTCGGTCGCGACGAAGCCGGATTCCTCCTCGGCCGATTCTTCCTCGGCGGCTTCGACGGGGCTCTCGCCTTCGTCCGGGATGCTCTCGATGACGTCTTGCAGCTTTTTCTTGCTGCGCGAGCGCGTAGATGCCTTCGCCATGCTAATCGCTCCGTAAGCTACAGGGCGCGGGAAACAACCCAGCCACCCTGCCTAGTCGGGATACCTGTCGCCGATCGTCCCCAAACACCAAGCCTCAGGATGAATGACGGGCGACAATGTCTTGCAGGATGCCGGCCAACTGCGGGCCTAATTGATTGGGCGAGCCGTTGTTGTCTACGATGAAATCGGCTCGCGTGCGTTTCTCACTCAAAGAAATCTGCCAGCGCTCTCGCCTTTTCAACTCTTCTTGGTTCCACCCGCGGCTTTGTTGCAAGCGTCGCAAGCGTTGATCCTCGCTCGCGTCGACAAATACGACGTAGTCGCACTCACGATCGAGGTTGCTTTCGAACAGGAGCGGGGAGTCTATGACGATGGCTCTGATCGCAGAGTTCTCTTCAACCTCCTGTATCATAGCCGCCCTCTTCTGGGCGATCAAGGGGTAAACCAGACCTTCCAGCCGTTCTTTCTCACCCCGATCCGCAAACACGATCTTCGCAATCTCATCCCGGTCGGGCGCCCCGTCCGGACCCCGCACCCGCTCGCCCCACCACAGCACCAGGGTCTCCAGCACACCCGGCGACCGCAGCACCTCGTGGTTCAGCCGGTCGGAAGCGATCACCCGGCAGCCCTGCCGGGCCAGTTCGGCCGCCACCTGCGACTTGCCGGCCCCGATGCCACCACAGAGTCCGATGATGGGCTTGCCGCGTCTCACGCTGACTGCTTTCAGCCTCGTTATCTTCCCGGGAACAACCTGCCGGGTGAGGTGTTGGCGGCGAGGGGAATCCTACCGCCACACCCGACCAATCGCGCGCCTGCTGCCAGGAAGCCAGCCCCACCCCGGCATTCTGCGGCCGACAGACGGTGCTTGTCAATGGCCGCGGCATCAAGTACGCTCGGTTGGTCACCGGTCATCTTCCATCATCGCCCAACCAGGTTTTCGGGAGAGTCCATGCCTCGCCCCGTACGCGTTCTCATCGCCAAGATCGGTCTCGACGGTCACGACCGTGGGGCCAAGCTCATCGTCCGCAACCTCCGCGACGCCGGCATGGAGGTCATCTATACCGGCCTGTGGCAGACCCCCGGCAGCACCGTCCAGTCCGCCCTGCAGGAAGACGTGGATGTCGTCGGGGCCAGCCTGCTGTCTGCGGCCCACATGACCATCATGCCCGAGTTGCGCCGCCGTTGCGACGACGTCGGCCTCAACGACCTGCCGCTGGTCGTCGGCGGGATCATTCCGGAAGAGGATCACGGCCGGCTGCGCGAGGCCCGGATCGACGGCGTGTTCAACCCCGGCACCGCCATGCAGGCCATCATCGACGCGGTCCGCAACCTCGCTGAAAAACGCCGCGCGGCGCGCCGCGCCGCCGACCAGCTCGACATCACGACCCACACGGGCCTGGCGCAGGCGATCACGCTCGTCGCCGACGGACACATCGACAAACTGGGAACGATCCCGGAACCCAAGCGCCCCGTCGTGACCGTCGGCATCACCGGCTCGCCCGGCGTCGGCAAGAGCACCTTCATCGGCAAGCTGGCCCGGCATCTGCGGCAGCGCGACCACCGGGTGGCGGTCATCGCCGTCGACCCCAGCAGCCCGCTGACGGGCGGCTCGGTGCTGGGCGATCGGCTGCGGATGATGTCATCGGAGCCGGATGAGGGTCTGTTTGTCCGCAGCCTGGCCTCGTCGGGGCAGGCCGGCGGTCTGGCACCGCATTGCGCGGATATTGCGCGGCTGATGGCGGGCGCGGGCTACGAGGTGGTCCTCATCGAGACCGTCGGGGCCGGCCAGAACGACACCGACATCCGGCAGCTGACCGAAGACGTGCTGCTGCTGCTGATGCCCGGGGCGGGTGACGCGATTCAGTTCGTCAAGGCGGGCGTGTTCGAAGTTGCGAGCGGGTTCGTCATTAACAAGGCTGACTTGCCGGGCGTCGACACCACGGTGCGCCAGTTGCGCGACTCGGTGACGCCGGAGCTGCCGATCTGGCCGGTCAGCGCGCTGCGCGACGAGGGCTTCGACCCGTTGTGCGACTGGATCGAGCAGAAGCTGGGCGGGTAAGCCGCCGCGTGGCAGTGTGAAGCGCGATCTCGCTGCCAGCTGAGCAGCATCACCTTGTGCCACGGCTCGCGGAGCCGTGCCTGTTCCACCATGCAACACGCGACCAACCCAGCACCGCCGCGGATCGTCGGCCCACGAACGCACGTCGTGCTGGTCATCGCCCTGATCGTGGTCAATGCGGGACTGGCAGCGTTCTCGCTGCTGCGTGACAGCGCGACATTTGATGAGCCGCTGCACCTGACCTGCGGGTACAGCGTGCTCGCGACCGGGGACTATCGCCTGTCGGCCGAGCACCCGCCGCTGGCACGCGTGTGGGCCGCCCTGCCGTTGCTGGCGACGGACCATGTTTGGCCGGCACGCGCGGCCGAGCCCTGGGTCGCGGCCGACGTCGTGGGCCTGGGCCGCCAGTGGCTGTTCGAGCTCAACGACAACGGACAGGCACTGGTGGTGCTGGCGCGGCTGATGATGCTGCCGCTGCTGTCCGCGACGTTGCTCGTAACCTACGCCCTCGGGCGGCAGATCGGCGGACCGGACGCCGGGCTGTTGGCGCTGGTGCTGGCCGCGTTCAGCCCGTCGCTGCTGGCCCACGGGCGGCTGATCACGACCGACGTACCGGTCGCGCTGGCCATCAACCTCACGCTGCTCGCGTTCGCCTGGCTCCTGCAGCGGCTAAGCTGGCCGCGGCTGCTGGTTGCGGCCAGCGTGCTGGCGCTGACCACGGTGACGAAGTTCTCGTGGCCGCTGGTGGTGCCGGGGCTGCTGGCGATGGCCGCTGTCGTCATCGTGCGGCGCCGGCCGTTGGACGCCACCCCGCTGCAGAAGAACAAGGGCGTCGTGCCCGACACTGGCCTGCGGAACGTGACGTCGCGCGGCGAGCGGGCTGGCCTGCTGTCCATCGCAACCTTGTTCGTCGCGCTGGTCGTGTGGGCGGGGATCTGGACGGCTTACGGCTGGCGCACGACGGTCGTCGCACCGCTGCCGGCTGACGTGCGGACACCGGCGGCGCAGGCCGACCTCGAGCAGACCGCCAGCCTCATCGGGCGGCAGTGGGCCATCGCGCTGCACGAACCTGACGGCACACGGCGCGCGGGAATGCTGCCGTGGCTGCTCGTGACGGCGGCGCGGCACAATCTGTTGCCCGACGCCTACCTGTTCGGGCTGGCCCGCGCGATGCACTTCTCAGCCGCCCGGACGGCGTACTTCATGGGAGAGCACGGCAGCGGCGGCTGGGTGTGGTACTTCCCGACGGCGTTGCTGATCAAGACGCCGGTGGCCACGTTGCTGCTGGTGCTCGGCGGGCTGGCGGTGCTGGTCGTGCGGCGCGGCGCAACGCGCAACACCGTGCTGCTGGCGGGCGTTGTGGTTTTTGTGCTGTTCTATGGCGGTTTTCTGGCAACCAGCAATGTCAACCTCGGGCAGCGACACCTGCTGCCGGTCTATCCCGGGTTATTCGCGGTCGCGGGCCTGTCGACGGCGTGGCTCTCACGGCGAGCGGGGCGCTGGGCCATCGGCCTGCTGCTGCTGTGGCTGGTCGGCGTGAATGCGTTCATCGCGCCGCAGTACCTGGCGTACTTCAACGAGCTCGTCGGCGGGCCGCGCCGCGGGCACCGCTACCTGGCAGACAGCAACATCGACTGGGGGCAGGATCTGCTGCGACTGCAGAAGTACGCCGCCGCGCACCCGAACGAGAGCATCAAGCTGGCGTACTTCGGGTCGGCCGTTCCGACGGCGTACGTGCCTTGCACCGCGCTGCCGAGCTATGTGCCATTCGAGCCGCGGGCGGAGCTGACGGCCGGGACGTACGTGGTGAGCCTGACGCAGCTGCTTGGCGTGTACGATCGGGAGGTGCGCGACGAATTCTGGGCCGAGTGGGAGCCGTATTATGCAGAATTCATCAAGCTGATCGCGGAACGCGAGCCGGGCGAGAACCTCTCGCCGGAGATGTTCGCGGCGCGGCAGGAGGCGATGCAGCAGTACGAGGAGTTGCGGCACAAGCGGCTGCTGAACCGGCTGCAGGATCGCGAACCGGACGACCGGGCGGGGTATTCGCTCCTGGTCTATCGGCTGTCGGCCAGGGAAGTGGCGAACATGGTCGAAGTGGAAGAGTGATTGCTGACGGCAAACGCGAACAGAAGGGACGAGCTCGAGGGATTAAGGGGTCGCGGGAACGAGGAATGGCGTAGTCTGACGTGCCGAGCGCGTTGTTGCCCACTGGCAACTGATGACTGACGACGCATGACCCTCAGCTCTCACCACGCAGGCGGCATCGGGAGGGTTCAGCCGTCTACGCCCGTGTCAGCAGCGCCCGCGGCCGGCAGGAGCCACGGCGCCACGTATTGCTTGTTCCACGCGTAGAGCAGGATGCCGCCGTGGTTGCCGATGTGGCCCGTCCGGATCATCTCCGCGTCCCAGCCGCGCTGCACCAGCTTCGCGCGGAGTGACTCGTCCGGCACGGCGGCGCTCACCTGGAAGCCGTCCTTGCCGGCGGACGCGGTGTTCGCGCGGTCGATCGTGCCGAACGTCTGCGTGCCCAGGCCGAGGATGAACCAGTCGCTCGGGCAGTAGAGGTTGACCAGCTGGCCATCGATGCGTTTCAGTGCGGCGGTCAGGTCGTACCGGGGGCTGATGGCGGCCTGCACGAGCACGACGTTGCGCGGGCGCACCTCGGCCCCCAGCATCTCCGCCACCATCACCGCCACGCCGCCGCCGCCGGAGTAACCGACGATGTCAATCGTGGCCTCCGGGTGCTGCAGGCGGTACAGGCGCATTTCGCGGGCGATGTCGTCGGCGTGTTCGCGGTTGGCGGCGTAGTCCTGCAGGTGCTGCATGGCGGCGAAGAACGGGGTCTCCCAGTCGACAATGCGCAGCTCGGCGGTGACGCCGGCGTCCCGAAAGGCCTTCGTCGCACCCAGCAGGCACCACTCGCCGCAGCCAATGCCCGGGAAGACGTAGATGCGGTCGGCGGCCGGCGCCGGGACAGCGGGTTGCATGGTGGGCTTGCCGGCCGGCTGCTGACAACCACTCGTCAGGCCGCCCAGTGCCAGCAACGGGAGCAGGATGGTGCGAAGACGTCGGCGGAGCATACGCATCAATCGTCCTTCTCGGTCTCTTCGTCTGCGTCCTGCGGCGGCGGCCCGCCGTCATTCACCCGCTTGGGGCGGCTCTTCCATTGGCGGCCGTGCCGAGCGAACCCCGCGCGGATTTCCTCTTCGCTCAGGCCAAGCTCATCCAGCGGCACGTCGAATCCGCGCAGCGCACCGCATTCCGGACAGCGCGGCACGTCCAATGCCGACAGATCATAGCCGCACCGGCTGCAGGTGATCGGTTCGGCCGCGGCGCTGCGCGCCCCGCGGCGGCGCAGCACGCCACGCAGCACCAGGGCGCGCCGCACAATGAGCACCAGCATCACGCCGGCGAGCCCCGCGGCGAGTGCCAGCAACAGCGACAGCCATCCGCCCATGCCTGCGTCCCGGTCGCAACGTCAATGCCCGGTGTGGCCGAACCCACCGCCGCCACGCGTGCTGTCGGCCAGTTCGCTGACCTCGCTGACGACGACCTGCTCGACCTTGCTGATCACCAGCTGCGCAAACCGCATCCCGCGTTCGATCGTGTAGGCGGCCCGGCTGCAATTGGCAAGGATTACCTGCAATTCACCGCGGTAGTCGGCGTCGATCGTGCCGGGGGCGTTGGGCAGCATGAGGCCGTGCCGCAGGGCGAGGCCGCTGCGGGCCCGAACCTGGCCCTCGTAGCCAACCGGGATTTCGAGGAACAGCCCGGTCGGGACCAGCTTGACCTCGCCCGGGTGGATGGTGATCGGCTCGTCGTTGGCGGCATAGAGGTCGAGCCCGGCGGCGTGCTCGCTCATGTACTGCGGCAGGGGCACGTCACCGAGGCCTTCGCGTCGTCGTATCTTGAGGACCGGTTTCATCGTCTTTCCCTGGGCCAACCCCGCTCACCGGCGCGCTGCGGCGCCACTGGTGCGCAGTATACGCGCCCCGCTTCGCCCTTGACAGCGTCGCGCCGGCGACGTGCAATACCGATGTGGGGGAGTCGTGCGCCTCTGGCGGCGCCGGGAGTCGTATGCCCCATGACCGAGAGGCCGAAGAAACCCGCGTTGGACTCACTGCCCGACCTGACGCCGCTGACGCTGGAGCGTGAGGGGACGTGCCTCGTGTTCACCCTGCGGCCGCAGGAAGACATCCTGATCCAGTTGCCGCACGATTACGAGGCGCGCCTCGCCGAGAACCTGGCGAACATCCTGAGCGATCCGGGCGACTTGTCGATCGTGGTCGACCTGCAGGGAATCCCGGCGGTGAGCAGCCGGCAGCTCGGATCGCTGATCGCCCTGGGCAAGGTGCTGCGGCCGCGCTTCGGCCAGGTGCCGCTGAAGAACGTGAGCACGAGCGTGCGGCACCTGCTCGAGATGACCAGGATCGACCATCTGTTCGCACTGGAATCGGCGCACGGCGAATGATCGATGCTCAGTGCCTGCGGGGCGGGGTCGGCCGGATTGCAAGTGATCCCTGCGGGTGGCGGTCCATAGAGCCGCGGCACACGGCCCCTGCCACCTTCTCATCTTCTCACCTGATGGCCCGATCACCCTATCGCTGGCCGAGCTGTTGCAGCGCACTGTCCCAGTCGGTAAAGCGCACGGCGCGATCGTCGATCCAGACGTCGGCCACCGGCTTGCCCATGTGCAGGCCGTCGTACTCGAAGCCGTGCTGCTCTAGCCAGGCCCGGGTGACGCGATACTCGCCCCAGCTGCGGGCGGTGTAGATCACGACGACGTAACCCGCCGCGCGCAGCTTCTGCAGCGCCGCGCGGGCGCCGGCCATCGGCTGCGCCAGGGGGCGATCGTGGAAGATCTCTTCGGTGCAGATCACGCCGTCCAGGTCCACCATCACGGTCTTTGCACGCGGCATGGTCGGTCTCTCCATGTTCGTGGCCGTCGACAACCGATGCGCCGACGTTTGGTTTAACCGCTGGGGCGGCGTTTGGCCAGCGCGGGCGGCGTGTGCGCGCGGCGTCCATTCCCGTATAATCCCGCGGCGAGGCATGCGGCCTCCCGAACGCACGAACCGCAGGCGAGGGACGAACTGCCGTGATTATCACCATCGACGGACCGGCCGGCTCGGGCAAGAGCACCACCGCGCGCAAACTCGCCGCCCGGTTGGGCATTCCCTATCTCGACACGGGCGCCATGTACCGCGTGGTGACGCTGGCCGCGCTCGAGGCGGGGGTGGACCTGAAAGATGAGCCGGCGCTGGCACGCATCGCGGCGCAGGGCAATTTCGAGCTCGACCTGGGCCCGACGCATATCCGCGTGACGCTTGACGGGCGTGACGTGACCGAGGCGATCCGCACGATGCGCGTAAACGACCACACGCGCTACATCGCAGCCTCCCCCACCGTCCGCCGGACCCTGATCGAACGGCAGCGCAAGATCGGGCGCCGCACCGGTCATTTGGTGACCGAGGGCCGCGACCAGGGCACGGCGGCCTTTCCGGATGCCGATGTGAAGTTCTACCTGGATGCCGCGGTCGAGAAGCGCGCGGAACGGCGCTATCACGACCTGCGCGCCGACGGAGAGGAGGTTACGCCGGAGCAGGTTCTGGCGAACCTGAGCGAGCGCGACCGGACCGACTCGCAGCGCACCGTGGCGCCGCTCAGCATTCCCGACAATGCCATTCGCATCGACACGACGCACTGCTCGCTGGCGGAGGTCATCGAGCAGATGGTGGCGGAGCTGCGGCGGCGCGGGCTGCTCGAACCGGCGGAGGATCGCCCGCGCGGCAATCGATCGGATCATCACTCGGGCACGTGTGTCTGAAGGGGGCGCGATGCGCACGGGTTACCGCATCTGCCGCTGGTTGTCGCGGATGATCCTGGTCTTCATCTTTCGCGGCCGCGTGTTCAATACGCGGCACGTGCCACGTACGGGCGGCGTGCTGCTGGTCAGCAACCACCAGAGCTTCCTCGATCCGGTGCTGGCAACGCTCGCGATCCCGCGCGAATGCCACTACATGGCGCGCGATACGCTGTTCAACCATTGGCTGTCGCGGACGGTGTTCACCTACCTCAACGCATTCGCCGTCAAGCGCGGCACCGCCGACACGCGGGCGATCAAGGAGCTGATTCGGCGGCTGCGGGCGGGCGACGTGGTGCTGACCTTCCCGGAGGCGACCCGGTCCGCGGACGGCACGGTCGGAGCGATGCGGGCGGGGGTGATCCTGGTGGCGCGCAAGACGAAGGTGCCGATTGTCCCCATGGTGCTACTCGGGGCGTTCGAAGCCTGGCCGCGCACGGCGAAGCTGCCGCGGCCGCGCCCGTTGCTGGTGGCCTATGGCGCGCCGGTCTATCCCCACGAGCACCCGGAGTGGGACGACGAGCAGTGCATTTCGCACGTGCGCGCGCAGGTGATCGCGCTCAAGCGGCACTATGAGCGGCACACGCTGCTGCGCAGCAACGACCAACGATCAGAAATCAATGACCAAAGATCAACTATCGGTGATCCGTGAAGGCCGGCTAACGGCTGACAGCTACGGTCGACTGCCAACTACCCATCACAGCCTCTCCAGCGCGGCGAGGATGTCCGCCGGCTCGGCACGCTGGCGATAATCGGCCTCGACAAACGCGTAGCGGATGACGCCATCGCTGTCGATGACGTACGTGGCGGCCAGCGGCAGCGCGTTGGAGTCGTTGCCGTTGTACGCCGCCAGATCGATGCGGCCCTCGAACGCCCTGGCAACCGACGGGGGCAGCGTATACACGAGGCCATAGTCGCGGGCGGCAAGATTCTCCACGTCGCTGAGTACGATGAAGTCGAGTCGGCCCTTCTCCTTGGTCGACATGGTGTGATCGGGCATCTCGGGGCTGACCGCGATCAGCGTGGCCCCGTGGGCGCGGATCTGCGGCAGGATGTCCTGGTAGGCCGCCAACTGCAGGTTGCAGTACGGGCACCAGCCACCCCGATACCACGTCAACACGACCGGGCCACTCTCGAGCGCCCGGCCAAGCCGCACCCTGCGGAAGGTCGCGTCAGGGAGCTCGAAGTCCGGCGCACGGTCCCCCACGCCGAGCGCCGTATCCAGCACACCCGACGCGGCCACGGCCTCGATCCCCTCGTCAAACGTGCGTACGAGTTCTGGCGGCGCCTCCTGCTCCCAGGCGGCCTTCTTCGCGTCCAGGTCCTTCTGGAGCGAGGGGGTGGGCCGCGTCATCTCGCAGGGGCAGCGTTGCGGCTGATGACAGCCGGCGGCCCAGGTCAGTACGAGCGTGAGCGTGACAAGCGGTACAAAGCGAACAGCATACAAACGCATGCCAACCTCCTGGTGTTCACAGAAACAACCCATCCGGCGCGGGGTCGCGGCGCTACATCACCTCGCCCGGTGCGGCGCCCGGACGGCACGTCTTCGATCATAGCTCGCTCAGGCGCGGTCGGCCGGACCGCGGGCGACACGGGCCCGCTCGTCCCAGCCCCAGCCGGGCCAGTCGGCCGTTGACGCGTGTTTCTCCCAGCCGGCGGCGATACGCGCTTGAGTCCGGTCCCAGCTCCGCACCCCGCTGGTGGCGTCGGGCTGCTCGGCGGTGCAGGCACCGACGGCGACGGCGACCTGCATGGCATCGGCCGGCGGCAGGTCGTGCAGCAGCGCTGCCAGGAAGCCCGCGATTGTCGTGTCTCCACAGCCCGTTGCGCCGGCGACGTCCACTACGAAGCAGGGCGTCATGAGTTCGCGGCTGACGTAGTGATCGAGCTGCCCGCCCAGGCCGCCGCGCAGATTGTCGAGCCGTGCATCGTTTTCGGTGGTGCGGACGTAGAAGCCGCGATCGCCGAGCTTGATGCCAAGCACGGCGACACCCATCTCGAGCAACGCTGCGGCAACGTCGCGCAGCAGCTCGCCGTCGAGCTGCGCCACGATGTCGCCGGTGGTGCTGAGTCGATCGAAGCGCTCGCGGTCGAGCATGTAGAGGATTTCCTCGATGCTCGGCAGGAAGACATCGACGTGCGGCAGGGTCTGGGTCAGGACGCCGTGCCAATCGGTCCGACCCGAAGGCGAGTTCGGATCCGGGTAAGCCATGTCCAGCGATGTCGCTACACCCCGGGCCTTGACCTGACGGAACATCTCCGCGAGCTCGCGCCCGCCATCGGCGTAGAAGCGGCGCATGATCGGCGGGTAGCCGAAATGGAACAGCCGCACGTCGCGCAGGCGCTCGTAGGGAATGTCGGCAGCGGCGAAGGTGTCGTTCGCTCCCGGACAGTGCAGGAAGATGCGGTCAATGTTCGGTGGGTTGATCACGAGTGTGTACGAACTCGGCTCGCCCGGCGTGACGATCATGCCCTCGGCCAGCGCGGGGTCCTTGCCACGAACAAAACTGAGAATCGCATCGCCGAGCACGTCGTCGCCAACCTTGCCCATCAGCCGCGTGGGCAGCCCGAGCCGATGCAGCGCCAGGCCCGTGTTGGAGACCGCCCCGCCGGTGGAGATGGTCGCCGGCCCGATGACGGTGAGCGAGCCGGGGACGAGCAGATCGGCCAGTCCGCCGGCGCGTTCTTCGAGGGTCGGGATGATGTCGAGGCAGATATGCCCGGCGACGACGACGTGCTGGCGATCGGGGGCCATGCGGTGAACTCCGGGTTACTTGCGAACTTCCTCGAGCGCAGCCTGGAAGCCGGGCAGGGCGCCGCGAATGGTCTCGCGATCGACGCAGAACGCGATGCGCAGGTAGCCGGGACGGCCGAAGCCGCTGCCAGGCACCGCCAGGATCTGGTGATCGAGCAGGACCTGAGCGAAGGCGGCATCATCCTTGCGCGGGGACTTGGGGAAGGCGTAGAGCGCACCCTGCGGCTTGACCAGGTCATAGCCGTAGTCGATCAGCGCGTCGCAGAGCAGGTCGCGGTTCTCGCGATAGAACGACACGTCGCACAGCGCATCGGCGCAGCGAGCAATCACGCGTTGCATGAACGCCGCGGCGTTCACGAACCCCAGCGTGCGGTTGAGCATGGTCATGGCGGCGAGCACGGCGGGCTTGGCCGGTACGGTCGGCGGCAGCGCGATGTAGCCCGCGCGCTCCCCCGCGATACTGAGGTCCTTGGAGTAGCTCGAAACGATCACGCTGCGTGCATAGTGCGTCACGGGTGTCGGACACCAGTCGTGGTCGTAGATGATCCTGCGATAGGGATCATCACAGACCAGGTACAGCGGGTGGTTGTCATCGTCGTGCCGCGCCAGCACCTCGGCCAGCCCGCGGCAGTGGTCCTCGGTATACACCGCGCCGGTCGGGTTGTTGGGCGTGTTGACGATGATCGCACGGGTGCGGTCGGTGATGGCCTGCTCGATCGCGTCGAGGTCCGGCTGAAACTGCTCGTCGGTCTGAACGAGCACCATCTGCGCCCCGGCCTGCTCGATGTAGAAGCGATACTCGGGGAAGAACGGCCCCAGCACGATGATCTCGTCACCGGGGTTGCATACCGCGTGCAGCACGACATTCATCGCGCCCGCCGCCCCGCTGGTGATGATCACCGCCGCGGGATCAATCTCGAGGCGGTACTCGTTGCTGAGAAATCCGGCCACCGCGGCGCGGGTCTCGTCAAAGCCCGCGTTGGGCATGTAGCGGTGCAGCGCCGGCTCGTGCTCGGCGGCGACCGCGCGAACCGCGTCAAAATACGCCGGCGGCGGTGTGGCGTTGGGGTTGCCCAACGAGAAATCGAACACGTTCTCGGCGCCAAGCTCGGCCTTGAGACGACGCCCCTTTTCGAACATCTCGCGGATCCACGAGGCCGCCTTCATGTCGGCGGCAACTTTGGTGGCGATGGGCTCTGGCATGGTCGTTCCCTCATCAGAGGTTGTCGAACACGGAACCGTCAGGGTACTGGACGGCGGGCCCGCATTCCAGCGCTGCCGAAACCGCATGCGGCGGACCACTGGCGGAGAAGGGTTGCGGCGGGACCTGCCACCCGCCGATAAATGGGACGGGAGGATCGTGCATGCCCGTATCCTGGCTGAGAACCGGCTGGCTGGTCGCAGCGGCGGCCCTCATGTCGGCTGCGCTGAGCGCGTGTGACGACCCCCGCTCCACGGGCACCAAGGCGGCCCCCGCCCAGCAGCGCAATATCCATGCCCTGCGCTCCCTGCCCTACGCCGGTGGCACCGAAGCCGACGTCGACGCGCCGGTCGGCGTGACGTATCGCGAGGCCAACCGGGCCTGCCCGGGCTACTCGCTCTACACGGTGCAGATGTTGAGCTTTGCCGAGCTGATCGACGCGACAGGGCGCGTCGTGCGGCGCTGGTCGCACGAGCCGAGCGTGCGCTGGGAGCGGGCCGAGCTGCTGCCCGGCGGTGACCTGGTGGTGATCGGGGCCGAGCCGTTCGACTGGAACGACGGCGGCCCGGACTATCGCATCGCCGACGAGGCCCGCTACGTGCTGCGATTCGACTTCGCCGGCAACCTGAAGTGGAAACGCATGCTGCAGGCCCACCACGACATCGAGCAGACGCCGGACGGCAACCTGCTGCTGCTGACGTTTGAGCGGCAGCGAATCCCCGCGATTCACGCCGAAATCCCCACGCGGGTCGACCAGCTGACGCTGCTGGACCCGAACGGCAACGTGATCGAGCAGAAGTCGCTGTTCGACGCGGTGCTCGGCCGCGAGGACATTTTTCCCCTGGCCCCGATCGAGCCGAGCGACCTGGGCGGGCCGCCCTGGGTCGACTTGTTCCACAGCAACAGCGTGGCGTGGTTGCGGCATGCGGGGGTCGCCGACCACCACAAGCTGTACGACCCGCGGCACGTGCTGGTGTGCTTCCGGCACCAGGATCGGATCGCCATCTTTCATTGGGACCGCAACGAGGTGATCTGGTCGTGGGGCGCCGGCGAACTGAGTGCGCCGCACGATGCCCAATGGCTGACCAGCGGCCATATCCTGTTATTTGACAACGGGATGGAGCGCGGCTGGTCGCGTGCGGTCGAGCTCGATCCGCGAACGAACAAGGTCGTCTGGCAATGGCACGCCGACCCGCCCGAGTCGTTCTACACCCACAGCAAGGGGTCCGCCCAGCGCCTGCCGAACGGCAACACGCTGCTGGCGGAATCCGACGCGGGCCGGGCCATCGAGATCACGCCGGCGGGCGAGCTGGTGTGGGAATTCATCTGTCCCCACCGCACACCCGCGGGGCAGCGAGCAGCGATCGTCCGGATGATCCGCCACCCGGCGGAAAAGATCGATTTGCTGTTGAGCAGCGAATCACGCTAACTGCTGGCCCCAGGCCAATTTAGGCAAATCAAGCCCCAGAACTGCTCATTTCCTCATGAGAAACTAGCGCGGCCGCTGTCAGACTGCTGTCCCGGCCGGTCTATCTGCTGTTGAAACGGGTCTTTCAGGAACCGTGCAGTGCCTGGCGAGGGTCCGGGCAGTGCAATCCACCACATCGGCGTCTGCGACCCAGGCCAGTGCGGGCCACTGGTCCCGCCCAACCGAAGGAGGTTTCGAAAATGTGTAGCTACAGGAACTTAGGAGCGATTCTGCTTGCTGCGGCGGTGGTGGCCTCGGCCGCCCCGGCGCTCGCGCAGCCCAATGGCGCGTGTTGTTACGAGGACGGTCGGTGCATCATGACCGACGAGATCACCTGTATCGAGCAGTACAACGGCATCTACATGGGCGAGGGCAGTCACTGCGCGCTGGACCCCTGCGGCGGCGGCGGCGACGACATTGCCTGCTGCCTGCCGGACGGAGGCTGTTTCTACATGCCGGCCACCGAATGCGACTCGAGCGGCGGCTGGCTCTCGCCGGTCGGCGCCTGCCTCGGCGACGGGAACGGCAACGGTATTGACGACGGCTGCGAGACCAGCACCGAGGAGGCCTGTTGCCTGCCCGACGGCCAGTGCTGGTACCTGCCCTGGCAGGAATGTGAGAGCCTGGGCGGTTGGGTCCCGCCCGGCGGCCAGTGCCTCGGTGATGGCGACGGCAACGGCGTCGACGATGCCTGTGAGTTTCAGGAAACCGCCTGCTGCCTGCCCGACGGCGGGTGCGTGTACGTCTTCCAGCACGAGTGCGACATGATGGGCGGCTGGTTCCCGCCTGGCGGCCAGTGCCTCGGTGACCTGGACGGCAATGGCATCGATGATGCCTGCGAGATGATCGACGAGAAGGGATGCTGCCTGCCGGATGGGCAGTGTGTCACTGTCCCCGTCTATGAATGCGACCAGTTGGGTGGCTGGGTGCCCTACGGCGGCATCTGCCTCGGCGACGGCGACGGCAATGGCATTGATGATGCCTGTCAGGGCGAGACCGCCTGCTGCCTGCCAGACGGACAATGCGTCTACATCCCCGCCTACGACTGCTTCGTGCAGGGCGGCTGGGTGCCCCCGGGCGGCGCCTGCCTGGGTGATGGCAACAACAACGGCATCGACGACGCCTGCGAAGACGTGATCGAGGAGGCCTGCTGCCTGCCGGACGGACAGTGTGTCTACGTGCCGCCCTTCGATTGCGATGCCCTTGGTGGCTGGTTCCCGCCGGGCGGTGTCTGCCTCGGCGACGGGAACGGCAACGGCATCGATGATGCTTGCGAGAATGCCGAGTACGAGCCGTGCTGCCTGCCCGATGGCACGTGCCAGCTCGTGCTGGTCGGCTGGTGCCAGCAGATGGGCGGCTTCATCCCGCCGGGCGGCGCCTGCCTGGGTGACAACGACGGCAACGGCATCGACGATGCCTGCGAAGAGCCGACCGAAGAGGCCTGCTGTCTGCCGGACGGTACCTGCACCTACATGCTCGCCTCGCGCTGCGACGAGCTGGGCGGCTGGCTGCCCCCGGGTGGCGTGTGCCTCGGCGATGGCGACGGCAACGGTATCGACGACGCCTGCGAGGATGCCGAGTACGAGCCATGCTGCCTGCCCGATGGCAGTTGCCAGTATGTGCTGGTCGGCTGGTGCCAGCAGATGGGCGGCTTCATTCCGCCGGGCGGCGCCTGCCTGGGTGACAACGACGGCAACGGCATCGACGATGCCTGCGAAGAGCCGACCGAAGAAGCCTGCTGCCTGCCGGACGGCAGTTGTGTGTACGTCCTTCCCGACGAATGCCTCCGCGTTGGTGGGTGGCTGCCGCCGGGCGGCGTTTGCCTTGGTGACGGCAATGGCAACGGCGTCGATGATGCCTGCGAGGATGCCGAGTACGAGCCGTGCTGCCTGCCCGATGGCACGTGCCAGCTCGTGCTGGTCGGCTGGTGCCAGCAGATGGGCGGCTTCATTCCGCCGGGCGGCGCGTGCCTCGGTGATGCCGACGGCAATGGGATTGACGACGCCTGCGAAGAGCCGACCGAAGAAGCCTGCTGCCTGCCGGATGGCTCCTGTGCCTACCTCCCGCCCACGGAATGTGAGTCCTCGGGTGGCTTTTTCCCGCCGGGCGGTGTCTGCCTGGGTGACAGTGACGGCAACGGCGTCGACGACGCCTGCGAGTTGCCCGAGGGCGTCAAGATGGAGTTCTCGGTCGACATCGGCTCGGACACGGAGCTGAGCGATCCGTTCGTCAATGGCAACGAGGGCTTCGATCCGGGCGACGTCTACCTGTGGCAGGGCCCGCCGGTCACGCCGCCGCACGTACCGGGTGGCCGCGATGGCTTCAAGGATGACGCGCTGATCCATGGTGTGGACGTCTTCCCCGATCCGCCGGACATGGCGATGCCGCCGGCGACGGCCGTGCCGGTCGGCAATGGCATCCCCCCGATGTACCGCGAGTTCTTCGACTTGGACGGCCACGACCAGCTCGGCTGGAGCCTCCACGAGATGTGGAACCTCGTCGGCGAGCCCGTCGAACCGATCTACATCAACCCGGATGTTGGACCGTGCATCTATCCGCCGGAGTTCCTGGCCGTCTCGTTCGACGACGATATGCCGGAAGGCTGGCCCGTGGGTGACGTGCCGGTCACGGCGCCGTCACTGGCCGGGGCGATCTACGGCACGACGACGGGCCGCGATGAGGTCATCGGCGTGACGGTGGCCCCGATCATGGTCCCGGCGCCGATCGTGAACCAGTACCGGCTGGCGAGCGAGCTCGATGTGCACCAGAGCCTGCGGCCGAATCCGGACAACAACGAGGAGGCGGACGATGACGTCGACTCGCTCGACATCGTCGAGTTCATCGACGGCGAGCCGCTGTGCCCGTTCTGGTACTTCAGCCCCGACCACGAGGGCGTGGCGGGCGGCGACGCGTTCGGCACGCCGTTCGATGCCGGCGACATCTACGAGGTCATGCCTGGCGCCCCGCCGATGAAGGTGGTCGACGGCACGGCCAATCTCGGCCTGCCGCCGGGTACGGACGTTGACGCCTTCGAGTTCACCTGGTTCGAGCATCCGGAATTCGGCGGCCCGATCTTCGGCGTGCTCTTCAGCGTCGACACCGACGACCCACTGACGCCGAATGTCGACGAATCCGGCGGGCGCGATCCGCGGATGATCTACGCTTCGGCCCTCACCGGCAGCCATCTGCCGGCGCTGGAGGAGCCGCTGCGGGATGACGTCGACGCGCTCATGATCTGGCGCGAGGAGTTCCCCGGTGCGCCGCGGCCGTGCCCCGGCGACTCGAACTGCGACGGCGTGATCAACTGGCGCGACATCGACTTCTTCGTCGCGGCCCAGAACGACAACGTCTCGGCGTGGGTGGCGCTGCACATGATGGTGTACGGCCAGCCGCCGACGTGCCCGTTCAGCAACAACGACGTGAATATGGACGGGACCGCGAACTGGCGCGACATCGATCCGTTCGTCGCGCTACAGAATACCACGTGCCCGTAAGGGCGCTTCCCGTGCGGCGTCGGCACTGACGCCCGCGGCCCGGAAATGCGAAACGCCCCACCCGCGCCGACTGGCCGGGTGGGGCGTCGCGTTTCAGGGGATCGCGCGGCTACGACTGGTAGTAGGCCGCGTTCTTCTCGATATAGGCTTCGAGCTCGTCGGGCAGATCGTCTTCGGAGTAGATCGCATTGACCGGGCACTCGTCGACGCACAGCCCGCAATCGATGCAGGTGTCGGGGTTGATGTACAGCATCTCCGCCTTCTCGAAGTCAGGCTCGTCCTTGCGCGGATGGATGCAGTCCACCGGACAGACCTCCACGCAGCTGCCATCCTTCGTTCCGATGCACGCTTCGGTTATGTAATGCGGCACGCGCTCGCTCCTCTTGCTGGCTCATGATCAGCGGCGACGGACGCTCAGTCCGCCCAAACACCCTCGGGCCCCAATTATAGCGCGGCGCGCCGCAGCGGCCAGATACCCACTTGACGGGCTGCCGGCGGCCCGGTACCACCCCCGGCGCGAGCAGGCGGACAACAGCGAGGACCTTCCATGCCGCGAAAGCTGACCTGGACGGACAGCGAGGACATCGGGCTGGCGCTTTGCGAGCGTTATCCGACGGACGATCCCCTGGCGGTGCGATTCACCGAGCTGCGCGACCGCGTGTGCGCGTTACCGGACTTTGCCGACGATCCGGCGGCCTGCAACGAGCGCAAGCTGGAGGCGATCCAGATGGCCTGGTACGAGGAATTCCGGGACGCCCAGGGCTGAACCGGACCCGATCGCCGCCACGCAAATCCTGTCTGAGGCAGATTTTGGGGTGGAGACACTTGCCAACCCTGGTGTAGAATGTTTCGGCTGGGCTGCTATGGACGTGGCCCGGCCAACGCGCTGCATGTTCGAGGAGTTCAGACTGTGTGCAGACTGACGTTGCTGTCCGTCGTTCTGGCCGCCATGCTGCCGGCCGCCCCGTTTGGCTGCCCCCCTGCCGGTAACGGCGATTCCACCCTCGATCCCCGCGAGACGCTCGCGACCACCGCCGAGGCGGACAAGGCGACCGCCCGTGTGGGCGAAGCGGTGGCGTTGCGCGCCAGTGCCAACGGCGACCCCGCCGGCGGCACCGTGCACTACGCATGGATCCAGACCGACGGTCCGGGCGCGGCGCTGACGAACGCCGAGCAGGCCCAGGCGACATTCACCGCCCCCTCGATCGAGACCGAGCGCTACGCCACGTTTGCCGTCACCACCCGCAACGATGCGGGGGCCGTCGGCCGGGCCGAAGTTCGCGTCCTGATCGAGGCCGACCCCGATTATCAGCCGTACGACTGGGGCGACGGGAGTGGCGGCGGTGGCAACACCGGGCCGATCGCCAACGCCGGCAGCGACCAGCGTATCCTGCCGAACGAGATCGTCACGCTGGACGGCAGCGAGAGCACCGGTCAGAATCTCAGCCACGAGTGGCGCCAGGTCTCCGGACCGTCCGTCACGCTCGTCGACGGCAATACGGCGACGGCGACGTTCGAGGCGCCGGGCTATGACGCCAACGGCGACAACGTCATGGTGTTCGAGTTATTCGTGACCGACCAGTTCGGCCGGACGGTGACTGACCGCGTGAAGATCACGGTGCGAAATCCCGACGTGAGCGATCGCCTGGTGCATGTCGAGACCACGATGGGCAACTTCACCATCGAGCTGTATCCCGACGACGCCCCGGTGACGGTCGAGAACTTCCTCCAGTACATCGATGACGAGTTTTATGACGGCACGATCTTCCACCGCGTGATCGCGGGGTTCGTCGTGCAGGGCGGCGGCTTCCTGCCAGGGCTGGACAAGAAGGAGACCCGCGACCCGATCGTCAACGAGGCGGACAACGGCCTGCTCAACAATCGGACGTACGTGGCCATGGCCCGGACCAACGATCCGGATTCCGCCACGTCGCAATGGTACGTGAACCTCGACGACAACGACTTCCTGAACCAATCGCAGTCGAACGCCGGCTATACGGTCTTTGGCAAGGTGGTCGAGGGGATGGACGTGGTCGACCGGATCGCCGAGGTCGAGACCGGCAGCGAAGCGGGTTTCGACGACGTGCCGGTGAACGACGTCATCATCAATCGCGTCTACCGGGCTGACGTGAGCGAGGAGCAATGATTCGCCAGTAACGGGCGAGGGTGTCCGTTCAGGGGAGGAAACATCTGTGCCGGCGGCGCGTTGCAGGCAGCAGCGCGCCGCTTTTTCGAATGGCCGTCAGCCGGACTGCCCCCCGTGTGCCACGGCTCTGTGAGCCGTGCGATTTCACTCGTCAGTCGTCAGTAGCTGTCAGCTCTCGGCCGGCCTTCACTGATCATTGCCGATCGGCCCATCACGCCCGGCGGACCCACCTCAGCAATTCGGCCGGCGACGGCGGCTTGCCGTACATCAGCACACCCACGCGGAAGATCTTCCCCGCCGCCCACATCACGACCAGCACGCTCGCCCACAGCACCGCCAGCGTCGTGACGATTTGCAGCATGGGCGTGTCCGGGTCGGCACACACGCGCAGGATCATGATGAACGGCGTGATGATCGGCACGTAGCTCAGCACCACGCTGACGATCGACGCCGGGTACTCGGCGATGTAGAACCAGAAGATCATCGGGATGATCGTGATCAGCGACAACGGAAACGCCATGCTCTGGGCGTCCTTGAGTTCGTTGCAGGCCGACCCGATCGCCGCCAGGATCGACGCGATCAGCAGGAAACCCGGCACGAAATACAGCACGGCGATGGTCAGCCGATAGCCGCTGACCAGTTCGGTGACGTCGTACGAGCGGGCCCCGGCCACGCCGACACCGCCCCAGACGACCAGCAGCACGAAGCCGACCATCACGGTGCCGAGAATCTTGCCGGCCATGAGCTGCAGCGGACTGACCGCCGACAGGAGCACCTCCACCACGCGTGAGCTCTTCTCCTCGATCAGGGTGGTGAGCAGGCCCTGGCTGATGCCGAATGTGCCCATGAACAACAGGAACATGAACGCGAACGGCGTCATGACGCGGGCCAGCTCGTTGCCCGGCTTCTCTTCGCCGGTGAAGGCGTCGGCCATCTCGATCGGCACGCCGCGACCGTAGATCCCCGCGATCGTCGCCACGTCGAGCTCGGCCGCCCGCAGCCGCGCGTTGGTCACGGCGGTTTCGACCATGCGGCTGAGCTGCCGGCCGACGGTGAGTTGGTTGTCCTTGCGGGCCAGCAGCGCGCCTTCGTCGCCGGCGACGGCCCCGGGGTAGATCTTCAGATAGCCATAAAGCTCGCCCGCGATGACGCGCTCCTGAATCGCGTCGGCATCGGCGGCGTTCGGGTCGATGGGTTCGAGGGCGTACTTCTGGTTGGGGCGCTTCTGGTTCCACGCGGCCACTTGCTGCTGGAGATCGGCCAGCACCTCCCCGGTGTGGTCCACGACGGCCAGCGTGCGCGTGGGAATCTGCTCCGCCTCCGCCATGTCCTGGGCCTTTTCGGTGCCAAAGATGGCACCGACAATCAACGCCGGCATCAGCACCACGCTCAGGATGAACGCCTTGGTGCGGACGGTGGCGAGGAACTCGCGGCGGGCGACGACGAAGACCTTACCCATGGGCCACCTCCTCGTCGCGCAGCGTGGCGACCAGCGCCGGCGGCGCGTCGGCGCCCACCAGCTTCACGAAGATCTCCTGCAGGTCCGGCCGCTGGATCTCGAAACGCAGCACGCGAGCTGACTGCATCGCCCGCTCGAGCAGCACGTTCGGGTTCACACCGTCAGCCAGCGCCACGCGGGCATGCCCGGCGGTGATCTGGGCGTCCTCGACCCCTTCGACCGACGCCAGCGGTGCGAGATCGCCGTCGCCGTCGACCACGACCACCCGGCTGGCGAACTGCGACCGGACTTCGTTGATCGTCCCGTCGATGATCTTGTGGCCCTTGTTGATGAGCACGATGCGGTCACACATGCGCTCGGCCTGGTTCATCTGGTGCGTCGAGAAGATCACCGTCTTGCCGGCGGCGCGCAGGTCGCCGATGAGCCGCTCGAGCATGTGCACGTTCAGCGGATCGAGCCCGGAAAACGGCTCGTCGAGGATGACCAGCTCCGGGTCGTGCAGGATCGCGCTGATGAACTGCAGCTTCTGCGACATGCCCTTGGAGAGCGCCTCGACCTTCTTGTTCTTCCAGTCCTGGAGATTGACGCGCTCGAGTCCCGCATCGACCCGCTCGCGCAGCTGGCGGCCGCTCAGGCCCTTGAGCTGCCCGAAGTAGGTCAGCGTCTCGTTGACGGACATCTTGCGATACAGCCCGCGCTCCTCGGGCAGGTAGCCGATGCGATCCTTGACCTCCGACGCCCGCGGGTGCCCCAGCACGCTGATCGTGCCCTCGTCCGGGTAGATGATGCTCATGATCATCCGGATCGTCGTGGTCTTGCCGGCCCCGTTCGGGCCCAGGAAACCCAGCACGTCCCCCTGCGGCAGCCGCAGCGAGAAGCGCTCGACGGCGGTGAACTTGCCGAAGCGCTTGGTGACATTGTCGAGCATAAGAACATCGGTCACGCGGTCTCACCTCCCATGCGGGTATTCGTCGCCCGACCCCTATTATCGCAGGCGGCCGGCCCAGCGCCAGTCGGCACTTGTCGGGACTTGTGCGCCGTTGTGGGCACGCGGTCGCGGGCGCCGGCCGGCCTGCCGGACCTCACCGCGAGAGGCGCTTGACGCGGTCGTACTTGCGGCGGAACTCGCGTGTCCAGTCGCGGGTGATGCTCTTGGCGTCGCGACCGCCGGCTTCGAGCGTTTCGGCGAGCTTCCAGCCCTCTTCCTCGCTGAACGGCAGCTTGTTCCACTCGGCCACGGCGGCGGGCTTCATGCCGCCGTCGACCAGTGCCTGCCAGGCGTCCTTCAGATCGCGGTGCAGGTCGACCAGTGCCGCCCCCATCAGCTCCGCCAGCAGCACGCGCCGCCGCCGCTGCTTGTCGTCGCTGACCTCGCGGAAGGCGCCCTCGGCCGCCTGCTCGTACGGATCCTTGATCACCATCTGGTCGACATGTTCCTGGCACACGTCGGGGCGAATCGGCATGCGGAACAGGGCGTGCTCCGCCGGACCGCCGGGCGTCCCGGGCGGCAGCACCCACAAGCGCTGCCCGGCCGGGCTGAGCACGAATGCGACGAACTTCTCGGCGAGTTCGCGGTGTGGCGGCTTGCGCAGCATCGAGATCGGGTCAGGCGTAATCGCCGAGCCGCCCTTCGGATTCACGTACGCCAGCACCTTGTCGCCGGCCTGGGCCACGCGGCTGTAGGCGTAGAAATCGATGCAGGGGCCGGCCAGGGCATCGCCGGTGGCGACGAGGTTGGGAATGGCACTCGACGAATCCGTGATTTGCCGCGAATTGGCCGCAATCCTCATCAGCATCGGCCAGCCCTTCTCCCAGCCGTGCTGCTGGAGGATGAGCTCGTAACTCACCAGTACGCTGGCCGACTTGCGCGGATCGGCGATCGCTACCCAGCTGAACATCTCCGGCCTGGACAGGTCCGCCCAGCGCTCGATCTCGGGCAGGTTCTGGTTCTGGAGCCCGCGGCGGTTCATCAGCACACCGAATGACGACAGCGCCGCGCCGAACCAGCGATGGTGCTTCGCATCGTAGTTGGCCACGCCGGCGATTTCCTTGGGAATGCCGGCGAGAATCGCCGCGGGGAGGTCGGGGGCTTCGAGGTAGCCCTTCTCGGCGGCGAGGTCGTGGTACGGAACACCACCGCCGAAGAAAACGTCGAGGTCGAACGACTCGCCCTTGGCGGCGCGGTCGCGACCGTCGAGCAGCTGGATGATCTCGACCGTGCCGCGCTTGATCCAGCGGATCTTGACGGGCCGGCCGAGGTGAGCGGCGAAAGCCCGTTCGAACTCGAACTGGATGTCGTCGTTGTGCGGGGTGACGATCTCGAGTTCGTAGTCGGCGGCGA
Organism: uncultured Planctomycetales bacterium; assembly: GCA_964448675.1. Classification (GTDB taxonomy): domain Bacteria; phylum Planctomycetota; class Phycisphaerae; order UBA1845; family Fen-1342; genus CAYUZU01. Next base: position 227,278 of record CAYUZU010000001.1, on the reverse strand, counting down.
CGGCCGGCGTGGCGAACGACAATAGCGTCACCGTCATGGCGACCAGCGTCATCAGCAGAGTGGTTCGCATCGGAAGAAGTCCTTCGTGAATCAACAAAGACCGGAGTCAATTACCCATGATCAATCATCGATGATCAGTCCTAGAAGCCCTGTGCCACGGCGACCTTGTGCCACGACACTGTGAGCCGTGCGCTTCTGGCCGCACCGCATCCTTGGGCCCGGGCGCTACGTCGACGGCAACACGACCACGTCGTACGGATCGATCGCGAACGCCAGCCGGCTGCCGGTCTCGACCGGCCGGTGCCCGGCCCGCTCGACCATCGCGACCCGCAGGTGCGCCTCCCCGACGCGAATGGTCAACTGCTGCGTGTCGCCCAGGTAGATCGTGTGGACCACCTCGGCCTCGAAACGGTTGGCGTCGCCATCGCCCGTGCTCTCGACGATCGCTTCCGGCCGAATCGAAACCGTGCAGCGGCCGCCAGCCGGCGCATCCTCGCGCGCCATGGCGACGAGCGGCCCGAGGGCGGTCTCCAGCTCACGCCGCCCCGCCGTCGCTGCCCGCACCGTCGCGTCGACAAAATTCGTTTCGCCCAGGAAGTCGGCAATCGCCGCATCCGCCGGGTTGCGGTACAGCGCCCGCGGCGTGCCGACCTGTCCGACGCGCCCGTCGAACATGACGGCCATGCGGTCGGCAATCGACAGCGCCTCTTTCTGGTCGTGCGTCACGTAGATGCCGGTCAGGCCCGACTGCTTGCACAGGCGGCGGATCTCGGTCCGCATCTCCAAGCGCAGCTTGGCGTCGAGGTTGCTCAGCGGCTCGTCCAACAGCAGGCACTTGGGCCGGATCACCAGCGCCCGGGCCAGCGCCACGCGTTGCTGCTGCCCGCCGGAAAGCTGGTTCGGCTTGCGCTTGGCGTACTGGTCCATCCGCACGGTGCCGAGGGCTTCGCTCACGCGCTGCCGCCGCTCGCGCCGCGGCAGCCGGCGGACGCGCAGCCCGAACGCCACGTTCGCCTCGACCGTCATGTGCGGCCAGAGGGCGTAATTCTGAAACACCATGCCCGTATCGCGATGCTGCGGCGCCAGCCGCGTGACGTCACGCCCGTCGAAGAGGACCCGGCCGCCGTTCGGCTGATAGAACCCCGCAATCGTCCGCAGCAGCGTGGTCTTGCCACACCCCGATGGCCCCAGCAGGAAGAAGAGCTCGCCGCGCTCGATCTCGACGCTGACGTCGTCGAGCGCGCGGACCCGGCCAAAGGTCTTGACGACATGCTGGATCGATACCGGAATCACGCCACGCCGCTCCCTTGCTCGCACGCTCACACGAGACGGGTATTGAACCGGATCGAATGGGCCGCGGTCAAGCCGCCCCGCCGCGCCCGCTCTCAGAGCAGGCTGCGCAGCGTTTCGACGACGTAGTCGGCATCAGCGGGCGTCAGGTGATTGTGGAACGGCAGCGCAATCGTGCGCTCCGCCAGCGCCTCGGTCACCGGGAACTCACCCGGCTTGTGCCCCAGCGCCTCGACGTAGAACGGCTGCAGGTGAATCGGCGTGAAGTAGTCGTTGCAGCCGATGTTCTTCTCGCGCAGGCCGGCCAGGATCTTGTCGCGCTGCCCCTTGGTGTAATCATCCGCCAACCGCAGCACGAAGACGAACCAGCTGATCTGCACTTCGTCGGGGATCCGCATCAGGCTGACGCGCGGCTCGTCCGCCAGCCGCTCGCGGTACAGCTCGGCGGCGCGGGCGCGTTTGGCCAGGATCTCGTCGAGGCGGCGCATCTGCTCGACGCCGATCGCCGCCTGAATGTCGGTCAGGCGATAGTTGTAGCCGAGCCGGGCGTGCGCCAGCCAGCCGGCCCCGGGGTCGCGCCCCTGGTTGCAGCACGAGCGAACCTTGAACGCGAGGTCGTCATCGTTGGTAACGACCATGCCGCCCTCGCCCGTGGTGATCTGCTTGTTGGGGTAGAACGCGAAAACGCCGGCCTCGCCAATGGAGCCCGCGGGCTTGCCCTGGTACGTCGCCCCGAGCGCCTCGCACGAGTCCTCCAGCACACGGAGGTTGTGCTTGCGCGCAATCTCCCAAACCGCGTCCATGTCCGGCAGTGAGCCGAACACGTCCACCGGCAGGATCGCCCTGGTGCGCGGGGTAATCGCCGCTTCGATCCGCCCGGCGTCGATCTGCCACGTCTGCGGATCGATGTCGACGAACACCGGCTTGCCGCCGTCGAACATGATGCTGTTGCTCGACGCGATGAACGAAAACGGCGTGGTGATCACCTCATCGCCCGGCCCCACTCCCATCGCGTGCCAGCACAGGTGCAGGCCCGCCGTGCCGCTGCTGCAACAGATCGCGTGCTTGAGACCCAGCCGCTGGCGGAACGCTTCCTCGAATTCGCCGAGCTTCGGCCCCAGGCTGAGCCGATCGGAACGCATGACCTCGACAACGGCATTGATCTCGGCCTCGGTAATATCCTGGGCCGACAGGCTGACGGCACGGCTCACGAACGTTCTCCCTTCTATCCCGAAACGCGGGGCTGGCGGCGGGTCGGCACCCGCACGGCGGAACACGCACTGTAACATGGCCGGGGGCGGTGGTGCACGCCCACCTCGAACCCCGTTATGATACGTCCCGCCATGAAAAAAGATCGTAATGATCGCTGGCTTTCCAACTTCCGCCGGGCGCTGGCCTTCCTGCGCCCCCACCGGCGCGGCGTCATCCTGGGCCTGATCGCGGCCGTCGGGGTCAGCATCTTCTACACGTTCAGCGTCTCCAGCATCATCCCCGTGCTCAAGGTGATCTTCGCCGAGCACGAATCGCTGGTCGACTGGCTGCACCGCTCCGAAACCGAGCGGCGGCTCGGCGTCGTCGTGCCGGCCGACCTGCCCGATAACCCCCGCGGGCTGGTTTTGGCCGCGATCCGCGACGATTCGCCCAACGCCGACGTACTGCAAACCGGCGACCGGATTGCGGCGCTCGGCGGCACGCCGGGCAGCGCGTTCGAAATCAGCGCCCGCCTGGCCCGGGTCGATGATACAACGCTGCCGGACGTCCTGGTGGTCGGCACCAACGACCAGACGCGGGAGGTCACGCTGGCGCTTGCACCGCACAAGTGGTGGTGGCCCGCGGCGAGCGGCATGGCCGAGGCCCTGCCCATCGGCCGTACCAAGGACGACCGCTTTCGCGCCCTGGTGGTCGTGATGGCGGCGGTCGTGGTGATCAACCTGCTCGGCGCCGTGTGCCGCCTGATCAACGACGGCCTGATCGCGCGCGCCGTGCAGCGCTCCATGCACGACCTGCGCACCACCCTCGCCGATCACGCGCTGCGCCTGCCGGTCGACTGGCACAGCACCCAGCCGCCCGGCGATCTGCTGGCCCGCTTCGCGACCGACATCAACAAGGTCGAGGTCGGCGTCTCGACCCTGTTCGGCAAGGTGGTCCGCGAGCCGCTGAAGGCCCTCGGCGTGCTCACACTGACACTGCTCATCGACTGGCACATGCTGCTGATCGGGCTCGTCGGCCTGCCCATCGGGGCCGTGCTCATCCGCGTCTTCGGCCGCCTGGTGAAGCGCTCGCAGAAGCGCGCGTCCGAATCATGGGGGCGGCTGCTGGATCACCTCGGCGAGCGGCTGGCCGGCGTGCGCGTGGTGAAAGCGTTCAACATGCAATCCGCCGAGAGCCGCCGGTTCGAGCACGAGGGCCGCGAACTCACGCGCGCCCAGACCCACATCGAAATGGTCGACGCCGCCAGCCGCCCCGCGCTGGAGCTGCTGGCAACGGTCGCCGTGGCCGCGTTCATCCTCTATGGCGGCATGCGCGTATTCGACCGGGACCTCGCGCCACACCTGTTCTTCGGCGCGGTCATCGGCCTCGGCGCGATGTTCGATCCGCTGCGCAAGATGGGCAACGTCAACAATCGCCTGCAGGCGGCCGAGGCCTCGGCCCGGCGCCTGTTCGAGGTCATGGACCTGCCGATCGAGGAGGCCGCCGCCCCGACCGAGCAGGCCCCCGCCCTGCCCGCGCTGCAGCAGGGGATCGAGTTTCGCGATGTCTCGTTCGCCTACCCGAGCAATCCGCAGCGGCCGGTGCTCGACGGCGTCAGCCTGGCGGTACGCAAGGGTCAGGTCGTGGCAGTGGTCGGCCCCAACGGCTCGGGCAAGACCACCCTTGTCTCGCTGCTGCTGCGCTTCTTCGCGCCCACCGGCGGGCAGATCCTCATCGACGGCACGGACATCACCCGGGTGTCGGCGGCGTCGGTGCGGGCCCAGATCGGCCTGGTCACGCAGGAATCGATCATCTTCTCCGATACGGTGCGGGCCAACATCGCCTATGGTGCCAACGGCGCGAGTGACGACGCGGTTCTGCAGGCCGCCCGCCGCGCTCACGCCGACGAGTTCATTCAGGCACTGCGCGTCGAGCACAATGGCGCCGTCACCACCGGGATGGATGCCCGCATCAACGCCCGCACGCTCTCGGGCGGCCAGCGGCAGCGGATCGTGCTCGCGCGGGCGATCGTCCGCGACCCGTCGATCCTGATCCTCGACGAGGCCACCAGCCAGGTCGACACGGAATCAGAGCGCAAGATCCAGGAAGCCCTCGAAGACGTCACCCGCGGCCGGACGACATTCATCATCGCCCACCGCTTCAGCACCATCGCCCAGGCCGACCTCATCGTCGTGCTGAACGAAGGGCGCGTCGTCGGCCTCGGCCGCCACGACGAACTGCTCGACACCTGCCCGTTCTACGCCACCCTGGTCCGCACGCAGTTCGCCCAGGGTGTGTAGCCGCACGCCGCCCGTCCGACATCCGCATCCGATTGCACCGGGACATCCTGTGCCGCCCGCGCTGGACAACGGCGGCGGCCGCGTGGTCCAATGGCCGCCGATGCGGGCCCGTTCATGGAGGTAATGATGCGCTCGACCGTGTTCAATCAACAGCACACCGCGCTGGTCCTGGCCGCGATCCCCATGCTTTGCCTGCTGGCCGGCACCGCCGGCGCGGGCGAATGGTACGCCGGCGACTTGCACAGCCACTCGCTGCACAGCGACGGCGACAGCCCGGTCGCCGAGGTGCTCGCCAGCGCCACCGCGCGTGGCCTCGACTTCTTCGCCCTGACCGACCACGACAGCTACATGGACGGCCGCCCGACCCACTGGCTCGACCCGGACTACGTGTCCGACACCTTGGTGCTGCTCTATGGCATCGAGTGGACCAGTGCCGGCGGGCACGCCAACGCCTGGAAGGCCGAGCCGTGGGACTACGCCGCCATGTGGCAGGCGAACCTCGACCTCGACGCGGCGGCGGCCGCCGAGGCCGCCCGCGCCGCCGGCGCCCTCTTCTCGGTCAACCACCCGGCCCGCCCGCCACTGCACTGGCAGTATGCCGTCCCCGCGGCGGCGGACTGCGTGGAGGTGTGGAACGGTCCGATGCTCATTAACAGCAACTTCAGCGCCGCCCATGATTTCTGGGACGACCTGCTGCTCGCGCGGCGGCGGATAAACGGTGTCGGCGGCAGCGACACGCACCACCTGCACGACTGGATGGCCCCCTTCACCGGCCACGGCCAGCCAACGACCTGGGTCTACGCCGACGAGTTCACTGCCGAAGGCATTCTCGCCGGCATCGCAGCCGGCCACGCGGCGATCAGCTACGCGCCGTGGGGCCCGCGGCTGACCTTTACGGCCGATGTCGCCGCCGACGGCACCACCGACGCGATGATGGGGGACAGCGTCGCCGGCGCGGGCGAGCCCATCGCGTTCGACATCCGGATCGCGGGCGCCCCGGCGGGACCGGGCGACATCGTCGAGATCCCCGACTTCGTGCTGGATTCGATGAACCGCGGCCGACTACGGCTGTCGGACCGGCTGTGGGCCCTGATCGCCCTGGACCGCATGGAGACAACGGCCAACCTCCAGTTTCTTGGCGTGATCAAGGACGGCGACTGGCACCGGGCGTGGTTCGTCGCCGGCAGCGGCGCCCAGGTGGCCTTCTTCGACATTCCCGCCGCGGGCGCGCAGACGTACTACCGTGTCGAGCTATTCGGCGCGACCGAGGTCGAAGGGCTCATCAACCGCCTCATTTACGGCCACCGCACGGCGCTGACGAACCCAATCTATGTCAACTATTGACGGGCCGCGCGCATTGGGGCGCCCACCGAAGCCCCGGGTCTTTCAACGCACCGCTGTAGCAATGGAAGACCGTAACAAGGCGACGTGGCGTGCGGCGCGGTGTGTTCCGCGCGCGTTCTGCCGCGGCCGGCTGAGCATGGCCGGCTATTCATCGATCGCCTTCTCTTCCTCGAGCTGCTCGGCGAGGGTGCGAGTCGGCACGGCGCGGCCGGGTTTGCGGCAGATGTACTTCTGGGCGAACAGGTTGTTCGGCACCGACGTCCGCGTGCCGTCCGGCGACTTCAGCACCGTGTAGATGAAGCTGATATCCACCACCCGACCGGTCAGACCGTCGGGCGAGATCTCGATCTCCTCGCCGACGTTGAACGGCCGCCAGATCAGGATCACCAGCGTCGCCAGCACGTTGCTGAGGATGCTCCACACCGCGACAAAGCCGATTGCCACCATCGCCAGCAGTGTCGTCAGGAACGTCCATACACTGTCGATCGCCGTGCCGGTCAACGCCACCAGCGTCAGCACCACCAGCACGGTCAGTGCCCCGCGGATCCAGCGGCGAATGAGATTCGTCGTGCTCTCCGGCAGCCGCCCCGCCCGCTGCAGTGTGAACAGCGCCGCGAAGATCACCCGGTCGACGATCAGCGCGATGATGATCACCAGTGCCCCGAGCCCCAGCACCTTGCCATCCACCCACTCGTGCGGCAGCGGCAGGTTCCACACCCCCAGCACCGCCACCAGTGTCGCCAGCGCCGCCAGCAGCCGCACCAGCGCCTTGGTCATGAACAGCACGTAGTGCTGCCGGCTTTCCGCGACCTCTTCGGACTCCTCTTCGCGTTCCGGCGCGGGGACCTCGGCCGGCGTGAGCGGCCGCGTCTTCCAGTGCCAGTAGCGCTCCACCAGGTCGACGATGTACTCCGACACGGCCGCCGCAAACAGCAGCGCCGCCGCCGACAGCGCCGCACCGTAGCCCACGAACGACACCAGGGCCCCGTAGCCGACCACCTGCAGCAGCAGCAGCACGAGAATCAGCAGAAACACGATCGGATACAAAACGGACACCAGCATCTGCGTCCACTGGCCGGCGATCATGCCGAGCAGACCGAGCACCTGCTGTTTGCGGAACAGGAACAGCAGCAGAATGATCAGGCACAGCGTCTTGAACAGCTCGAGCCCCGCCACCTGCACCGCCAGCGCCGCCTCCACCGCCACCAGCAGCAGCGGCACCAGCAGCACCACCAGCGACACCACGATCAACGTGATCAGCCACCAGCGATAGTGATGGGCCACGCCGTCAGCACACGGCAGTGGCCGGTGCGGTGGACTGTCCGCCTCGAACAGGTGATGCACCAGCCGCCACAGCGCGATCGCGCCGGCGATCATCCAAATGCCCACCAGCAGCATCGGCCGGGCCACGGCCAGCCCCGCCTTGACCTCGATCTGCACGCTCAGCACCACCGCAACCAGCAGCGGCACCGCCAGGTCACCCAGCAGGTTCCACCCCAGCAGGTTGATCCGCCCGCTGAGACCCGCCGCAAAGCCGGTCCCCTCGCGCATGGCCTCGGCGTATTCGGCTTCGATCCGGCGGGCCAGGGGGATGCTCGTGCGTCGCGATACGCGCCAGACGATCAGGCCCACCACGACGGCGCCCGCCACCACCAGGCCCGCACGCACCCAACCCCAGGACGTCACGCTCTGCAGGTAAGCGCGCAGGTGCACGACCACCGCGCGCACCTGCGTGTAGGTGTCCGCCCGATCACCGAAGAGCTCGGCCTCCAGCTCGTACAGCGACGCCGCGCCGCGTGGCGGCGGAGCGCCCACCAGGGCCTGGCCCACCAGGGCCATCTCCGTCCCCGCCTCGGTCCAATCGGTCATGAGCAGACCGGCGTCGCGCCGCGCGATGCGCTGCCAGCGCAGCGTCCGCTTGATCGCGCGCAGGCGGCCGAGGTGCTCGGTCGCGGCTGCCAGGGCACTGGTACTGCGCTCCACGCGCTGCTCGATGGTCTCGATCCGCGTGCGCATGGCGTCGGCCAGCTCGCCGCGCAGTTGGCTGATCTGGGCGTCGACCTGGCCGCGATCGGCCACGCCCGAAGACTGGGCCTCGGTCCGGGCCCGGTCGGCCAGCTCGCCGAAACGCCGCAGGACCCGGTCGCGCACCCGCTGCAACTCGCGCAGCCGCGACAGCGCCGCCGCATGCCGGGTGCGCAGTCGGTCGCTGCGGCTGGTGAACATGTCGATTTCTTCGTTGAGCTGGCGCTGGAGCTCGAACGCCTCCTCGCCGCTGCGGAACTCGAGCGACGTGCCGGCCCGGTCCCAGAAGCTCTGGGACAGCGACACGTTCTCGCTGAGGCGCTCGGCGGCCAGCTTGTCGGCCTCGCGACCGGCGGTCGTGGCGCGGTCACCGCTGCGGAAGTACGCCATCAGCGTTCGCTCGGAAAGCAGCTGCAAGTCGATCAGGGCGCGTTCGAACGGATCGGCCGTCGCGGCCTGCTGCTGCTCGAGCCTTTCGATACGGTCGCGGCCCTTGCTCTGCACCATCGCCGACAGCTGTCCCTGCAGGGCGCCGAGCTTGTCGCGCAGCGCCTTGAGCCGCCGCTCGCCCTCGCTGGCGAGCAGCTCGGTCTGCTGCCGTTCCCACTCGATGGCCTCGAGCGTCAATTCGCCGGTTGCGATGCGCACCTCGAACAGCAGGCGCTCGGCGGGTCGGCCACCCGGCTCGGCCGGCGCGGTGGTCGGCGTGCCCTCGGCCGAACGCCGGGTGAGCAGCGCTTCGTATTCCTGGCGCAGCTGCTTCAGCTCGGCCTCGGTCTTCTGCCGCTGTTCCTCGTAGCCGGTGGTCAGCAGGCTGGTGCGCTGCGCCTGGTCGTCGGCGAGAATGTCGACGCGCGTCTGCAACGCCTCGACCTGCGACTCGAGCGTCGCAATGTCCTCGTCGGTCGGGTCGACCGGGACGGGCGCGCGGCGGATCGTCGCGGCCTCGCGCTTGATCTCCTCGATTTCAGCGGTGACCGTCTCGATGTGGGCCTCGCTCCGCAGCTCGGGCAGGGTCGCCAGCAGTTTCGCCGCGCGCCGCAGCCGATTGAGGTAGTTGTCCCACGCGCGGTAGCGCGCCTGCACCGCGGCCAGGGCAGTGGCGACGTTCGGATCCGCCGGCGCGGTCGCCGGCTGTGTCTCGGGCGCCAGCGCCGCCATGCGCTCCGCGGCCAGCGCGACGCGCGGCGTGATCTCCGCCGTCGTCTGCGGCACCCGGCGCAGCAGGGTCATCGGCTCGGCTTCCCGAGTGGTGCTGGTATCGGTCGCGGGCGCGGTCGCCTGCGCAACGAAGAGCAGTACGCCTGCAGCAAGCGTCAGTAGCGCGGTCATGGTCATTCCCTCACAACGGAGGTGTCCGGTTATCGAGGAGCAACCGCCGTCAAGCGGTCGTCAAGAGCAGCAGCCCGTTCTGTGCATGCATGCGGTTTTCGGCCTGGTCAAAGATCGCGGCGTTCGCCGTGCGCGAGACCTCGTACTCGATCTCGTCGCCATAATGCGCCGGCAGACAGTGCAGAATGATGGCCCCGTCGTTCGCCTGGCCCAGCAGCTCGCGATTGAGTTGAAAGCCCTGGAACTTCTTCTTGCGGGCCGCGGCCTCGGCCTCCTGGCCCATCGACGCCCACACGTCGGTGTACAGCACGTCCGCCCCACGCGCCCCCTCGCCCGGGTCCAGCGCCACCCGCACCGTCGCGCTCGTCTCCTGGCCGATCTGCTGCGACTGCTCGAGCACCTGCGGGTCCGGCTCGAACCCGGAAGGCGAGGTGATCGTGCAGTTCATCCCGACCCGCGCGCAGCCGAACATGAGCGAATGCGCCACATTGTTGCCGTCGCCGATGTAGTTGAGCGTCAACCCCGCGAGCGTTCCCTTGCGCTCACGAACGGTCATCAAATCCGCCAGAATCTGGCACGGGTGCTCATAATCGCTCAAGCCGTTGATCACCGGGCAGGTCGCATAGCGCGCCAGGTCCGCCACGATATCGTGCCCGAACACCCGCGCCATGATCACGTCGGCATAACGCGACAGCACCAGCGCAATGTCCTCGGTCGTCTCACGCTCGCCGATCTTGAAGTCAATCGGCGACAGGTAAATCGCGTGACCGCCCAGACGGGTCATGCCGGTCTCGAATGAAACGCGCGTGCGCAGTGAGGGCTTCTGAAACAGCATCGCGAGGGTCTTGCCCGCCATCGGAGCCGCCTGGTGGAACTTATCGCGGTTCGCCTTCAGCTCATCCGCCTGATCCAGAATCGCGACGATCTCGTCGCCGGTAAGGTCCTGCATCGACAGCAGGCTACGTCCGCGCAGCTTCACGGCCATCGTCATACTCCCGTGCTGAGCCGGTCGGCGGCGCCGCCGGCGATTGCCCTGTATTCCCAGCCGCGCAGTGTAACCGGGAACCGGGCCCGCGTCAGGCGGCAGCACCGCGCCGGGCTGACAGCACGGTCAGCGCCCCGCCCGGCGGCCGGTGCGTCGGGCGACTGTGGTCCCGGCCCGCCCGGACCGCTACAATCGAGGGACTTTCCACCACGATTGATGTTGGAGGCCGAATCTTGAGCCCGGACGTGACCAGCCCAGATTTCATGAACGTCGCCGACCTCTTTGGCGAGGATGAGCGCCAGGTCCAGGCCGCCGTCGCGCGATTCGTCGACGAGCGGGTGCTGCCGATCATCGCCGACTGTTTCGAGCAGGGCCGCTTTCCCAGTGAGCTTGTGCCGGAAATGGCCGAGATGGGTTTGTTCGGACCCACGTTCGAGGATTACGGCTGCGCAGGGCTCAACAACATCGCTTATGGCCTGATCATGCAGGAACTCGAACGCGGCGACAGCGGCCTGCGCAGCTATGCCTCGGTCCAGAGCGGACTGGTCATGTACCCGATCGACCGCTACGGCTCGGACGAGCAGAAGCAACGCTGGCTGCCCGCCATGGCCAAAGCCGAGGCCGTCGGCTGCTTCGGCCTCACCGAGCCCGACGGCGGCTCCGACCCCGGCACCATGAAGACCCACGCCAAGAAGAGCGGCGGCGACTGGGTGCTCAACGGCGCCAAGATGTGGATTACCAACGGCACCGTCGCCGACGTGGCCGTCGTCTGGGCCAGGACCGACGACGGCATCCGCGGCTTTTTGGTCGAGAAAGGCACACCCGGCTACAGCGCCCGCGACATCGAGCGCAAGTTCTCATTGCGCGCGTCGGTCACCAGCGAACTGTTCTTGGATGATTGCCGCATACCCGACACGAACCGCCTCCCCGGCGCCGAGGGGCTCGGGGCGCCGCTGAATTGTCTGACGCAGGCCCGCTACGGCATTGCGTGGGGCGCGATCGGCGCGGCGCAGGCGTGCTTTCAGGAAGCGCTCAACTTCGCCCACCAGCGAACGCTCTTCGGCAGCACGCTGGCGAAGAAGCAGATCGTCCAGCAGCGACTCGCGGACATGGCGCGGCGTATCGCGACGGCCCAGCTCCTCGCCTGGCAGCTCGGCCGCCTCAAGGACGCCGGCAAGATGCATCACACGCAGGTATCAATGGCGAAATGGAACAACGTTCGCATGGCGCTGGACATCGCGCGCGAAGCGCGCGACCTGCTCGGCGCCGGCGGCATCACCATCGAGCACTGCCCGGTGCGGCACATGCTCAACATGGAAAGCGTCATCACCTACGAGGGGACCGAGACGATCCACCAGCTCATCGTCGGGCGACAACTCACCGGCGAAGAGACCTTCTGATCACACGCGCCGTCGCGTGCCGTTGCCCGCAAGCCGACCCACGCACCGCTGCCCGCGCAGTGACTTCCACGGTCGCTGGTCGCGGTTGCCAATCCGCTATGGCCCGCCCTGCCGCTCAATGCGGTCGATGATGAACAGCGGCCGGCCCTTGCTCTGCTCGTAGAGCCGCCCCAGGTACTCGCCCAACACACCGAGCATCAGCAACTGCACGCTCGATAGCAGGGCCATCGCGCCGAGAATACTGGTCCACCCCGGCGTCGACAGGCCGATCAACCAGCCGATCACCGCATACGCCAGCACGCCCAGCCCGCACACCGCCATGATGAACGCCAGCACATTCGCCAGCTTCAACGGCCAGGTGCTGAACGAAATCAGCGCATCGATCGCCAGCCGCAGCATCTTGCGGAACGGGTACTTGGTCTCGCCGGCGTAGCGGCTGTCACGGTCGAACAGCAGCGGCTCCTGGCGAAAGCCGATCCAGCTCACCATGCCGCGAATGAACCGGTGCCGCTCGGGCATGGCCTGCAGCACGTCGAGCGCCCGGCGGCTCATGAGTCGGAAGTCGCCCGTGTTGGACGGGATCGGCGTATCCGAGAGGCGGTTGAGCACCCGATAGAACGCCGCCGCCGTCCAGAGCTTGAAGTGGCTCTCGCCGGCGCGGTGACGCCGCACGCCGTAGACGACATCCGCCCCGTCGTCCATGACCTTCATCATCTCTGGCAGCAGCTCGGGCTGGTCCTGGAGGTCGGCGTCGATGATGAGGATGCGCTGCCCGCGACAGACCTGCAGGCCGGCGGTCAGTGCCAACTGGTGGCCGTGATTGCGGGCCAGCTTGACGGCAACCACCTGCGAGTCCTTGGCACAGAGCTCCTGCATCAGCGCCCAGGTCCGGTCGCGCGACCCGTCATCAACCAGCACGATCTCGTGCGCGCCGGGGATCTGGTCGCACACGGCCGCCACGCGGCGGTGAAACTCGACCAGGACGGCCTCCTCGTTGTAACACGGGGCAACGACCGAGAGCAGCGGTGCGGCCGCGTCGTGCGCTGGCGCGGCATCCGGTGGCATGACGGCGTTCATCATCGCAGCAATCTATCCCTGGGGGTCTCGTGCATCACGGCCCGCCAACAGAACACAATCCGCCGGCAAAAGCAAGAGCGCAAGCGAGCGGGACCAGGGATCCGGGAAGCGGCGTGCGTGCGGAAAGGCGGGATCGAGGGACGGAGATGACCCACGTCGCGATCCGGCTGACAGCTTTCCTACATCCGCCCCAGCCGGCCGTCACTCGCGGGCGCGCTGGCCTCCTCGCCGTCGTCATCGGCGGGCCGCGACTCGGCGGCGTAGACCAGCGGCTCGTTGTAGTCCGGGTACGCCCGCTGCAGTGCCGCGTGGACCAAACCGAGGAAAAACGGCTGCGATGCCAGCGGCCGGCTGACAAGTTCGGGGTGCGCCTGCGTGCCGACGTAGTAGGGATGCATGGACGGCGGCAATTCGAGAATGTTCATGATCTCGGCCCGCGGTGACTTGCCCGAGAAGATCATGCCGCCGGCCTCGAGCTGCGGAATGTAACGCGGATCGACCTCGTAACGATGGCGGAAGCGCAGCCGCGTCCGGCTGCCGAACATGCGCGCGGCCAGCGTGCCCTCCTTCACCGCGACATCCTGCCCGCCGAGGCGCATGGTGCCGCCGAGCCCCTCGATCTTCTTCTGCTCGGGCAGGAGATCGATCACGGGATAGCGGCACTCGCTGTCGATCTCGGTCGAGTTGGCATCCTCCATGCCGCAGACATTGCGCGCGAACTCGATCACCGCCATCTGGAACCCGTAACAGATCCCCAACGCCGGCAGCTTGTTCACGCGAGCGTACTTGAGACAGGCGATCTTGCCGGTGGCGCCCCGCGTACCGAACGCACCCGGCACGATAATCCCGTGCAGGTCGCGCAACGACTCGTCCGCCGTCTCGTCCGTCAGTTCCGACGTATCGACCCAGCGCAGTTGCACCTTGCATCCCAGATGGGCGCCGGCGTGCTCGAGCGCCTTGAGAATGCTCGCGTAGGCATCGCGTACCGCGGTGTACTTGCCGGTAATGCCAATCGTGATCTGCCGCGTCGCGCTGCGGCAGCGGGCCAGATACCAAGACCATTTGTCGCGTGCGTCGCGTTCGGCCTCCTCATCAACCTCAGATTCCAGCTTCAGCCACTCCATCACCGCCTTGTCGTAGCCGGCCCCGCGCAGCAACTCCGGAATCAGGTACACGCTCTCACAGTCGTGCATGCTGAACACGCGTTCCGGCGGCACGTTCGAGAACAGCGCGATCTTCTCGCGCACCTTGCGCGTCACGGGCGTGTGCGCCCGACAGGCGATGATGTGCGGCTGCACCCCGCACTCGAGCAATCGCCGAATGCCGAGTTGTGCCGCCTTGCTCTTCTGCTCCCCCAGGATCGACGGCTCGAGAATGAACGTCAGCGCGACGAAACAGACGCTGCGCTGGCCTTCCTCGAACGCCAGTTGCCGCATGGCCTCGATATAGTGGGCGTTTTCGACGTCGCCGACCGTGCCGCCGATCTCGACGAAAATCACGTCCGCTTTGGTGGCGATGGCCAGCTCGCGCAGGCGGTTCTTCACCTCGCCGGTGACGTGCGGGATCATCTGCACGTCGCGACCGAGGTAGCCGCCGGTGCGCTCGCGCTCGAGCACGCGGCGGTAGATTTGACCACTGGTCGCGAAATTGAGCCGGCTGAGGTTCATGTCCAGGGCGCGCTCGTAGGTGCCCAGGTCCATGTCGCATTCGGTCCCGTCGTCCAGGACGAACACCTCGCCGTGACGGAAGGGGTTCAGCGTGCCGGAGTCGATGTTGAGATACCCCTCGAGCTTGATCGGGGCGACAGTGAGCCCCTTGTCCTGCAGGCACTTGGCCAGCGATGAGCTGAAGATGCCCTTGCCCAGGCCGCTCATCACCGTGCCGAAGACAACGACGAACTTGGTGCTGCCAGGCTTGTACCCCGCCGGCATCGGCAGGTAGAACTCGGTATCGGCTGACTGGTTGCGAATCGAACTCAGCAGGGCGTCGCTTTCCATGACACTCATCCGCTATGGCCCATCGTCATCTCCGACCGATTATGTTGAACCGACAGCACCGGCCGGCGGCCCGTGCCGCATGCCGCCATCGTCATGTCGCCGTGGTCCGCGCCAGGTAGCGCGCCACAAACGCCTGGTAATCGTGCGGGGTGTCGATCCCCACGCACGCGTGTTCCACGATTTCGACCGCCAGCGCGTACCCGCGTTCGAGCACGCGTAGCTGTTCGAGCTTCTCGATTTGCTCTAGCACGCCCAACGGCCAGGCCGCGAGCTGCAGCAGGAACGCACGGCGATAGGCGTATGCGCCCAGGTGGAGCAAACATCGCTCGGGGGGCGCGCCCCCGTCGCCGCCTCTCGGGTATGGTATCAGAGAACGCGAAAAATACAGCGCCCGCCCCGCCGAATCCGTCACGACTTTGACCGAATTCGGGTCGCGCGGGTCCGAATCGGTTGGAAACGGACAGGCGAGCGTCGCGACCGGGCAGTCGGCGCCCACCTGGCCCAGGCGGTCGGCCAGGCGGTCGATGCAGGTCGGCTCGATCTCCGGCTCGTCCCCCTGGATGTTGAGAATGATGTCATCGTCGGCCCCGCCCCGGGCCGCAACGACCTCGGCGATGCGATCCGTACCTGACGGGTGATCCGCCCGCGTCATCTGCACCTCGCCGCCAAATGACCGCACCGCGTCGGCGATGCGCTCGTCGTCGGTCGCCACGATGCACTGGGAGACACGGCGGGCGGCGGCGACCTGCTCGCAGACGTGCTGAATGAGGAACTTGCCCGTTTCTCGAGCGACAGGTTTCCCGGGGAATCTCGTGGAGCCGTAGCGGGCTGGGATTACAGCGACTACATCCATGCGTCGCGGTCCGCTCGTGCCGGGTTTCGTGAAGTGCGTCCTCGCTGGCGGGCATCATACCGGCTGGACCGCCGGACGCAAGCCTGCCGCCTGGGAAGGTGGGCACGCGGCAACGTGGCAACGTGAGAGCGGCCACCGGCTGCAACCGCTCTTGAGCATTGCCGGCCGTACGCCACGCACGGTAGCGGCCGACGGCTCGTTGGCCGTCCGTGGTTGCGTGAGGGCACGCCGGGCGCCGCGTGCCGGGTGGCACTGCTCTGCGAGCAGTGGGGACGGGTAGACTCGGCTGGGCGGATAAGCGCGGCTCATGGCGCCGAGGCGCACGGGCCATTCCCCGGCCCAAGGCGGATGGCTGATAGCCGACAGCTTCCACCCACTGACAACTGACAACTGAGAACTGATGACTGTCTCTTGGCGATTTCACTCTGCCCGCTTCGTCGGCTATAGTCACGGGTTTGTCGGGGCCGCGGGCCCCGGCTGCGTTCGCTGGCCCCTGGAAGATCCGCGAAGTTCGCATGGACGACTTATCAAAAATCCGCAATATCGGCATCGCCGCCCACATCGACGCCGGCAAGACCACCACCACCGAACGGGTGCTGTTCTACAGCCGCACCATCCACCGCATGGGCGAGGTCGACGAGGGCACCACCGTCACCGATTTCGACAGCGAGGAGCAGCAGCGCGGCATCACGATCTACTCGGCGGCGGTCTCACTGCTGTGGCAGGACTACCGCATCAACCTGATCGACACGCCTGGCCACGTCGATTTCACCGCCGAGGTCGAGCGCAGCCTGCGCGTGCTCGATGGCGCCGTGGTCGTGTTCGACGCGAAGGAGGGCGTCGAGGCCCAGTCCGAGACCGTCTGGCGCCAGGCCGACAAGTACCGCGTGCCGCGCATCTGCTTCATGAACAAGATGGACAAGGTCGGCGCCGACTTCTACCACGCCATCGGCACCATCCGCGATCGGCTCGGCGGCAACCCGGTCGCGATCCAGATCCCGCTGGGGCAGGAAGACTCGTTCCGCGGCTACGTCGACCTGATCCGCATGAAGGCCTGCGACTACACCGTCAGCGCTGACGGCACCAAGTACGACACCATCGACATCCCGCCCGAACTCGAGGAACGCGCCAAGGAGTGGCGGCACAAGCTCGAGGAGCAGGTCGCCGAGTTCGACGAAAAGCTCATGCTCAAGTACGTCGAGAACGAGCCCCTGAGCGAGGACGAGATCCGCGCCGCCCTCCGCACCGGCACCCTCACCCGCCAGTGCCAGCCGGTGCTGTGCGGCTCGTCGCTGAAGTTCCGTGGCGTCCAGGCCGTGCTCGACGCTGTCTGTGACTACCTGCCCGCCCCGCCCGAGGTCCCGCCGATCGAGGGGCACGAACCCGACAAGCCCGACAAGATCGTCAAGCGCAAATGCGACCCGGGCGAGCCGCTGGCGGCGTTATGCTTCAAGGTCGTCGCCGAGGCCCATGCCGACCTCCAGTTTCTCCGGATCTACTCCGGCACCCTCAAGGCCGGCTCTCGCGTCCTCAACGTCGGCCGCAACAAGAAGGAAAACCTGCCGCAGATCTTCCGCGTCTTCGCCAAGCGGCGTGAGAAGCTCGACAAGGTCCATTGCGGCGACATCGTCGCCGCAGTCGGGCTCAAGTCGGTACAGACCGGCGACACGCTCTGCGAGAACCGCAGCCCGGTCCTGCTGGAGCGCATCGAGTTCCCCGAAACCGTCATCAGCATGGCGATCGAGCCCGAGTCCACCGCCGACCGCGACAAGCTCACCAACGCACTGGACATGCTGTCGCGCTCCGACCCGACCTTCGAATACCGGCTGAATGAAGAGACCGGCCAGACGCTGATCTCCGGCATGGGCGAATTGCACCTGGAGGTCATGTGCCATCGCCTCGAGCGGGACTGGCGCGTCCCGGTGCGCGTCGGCAAGCCGCGCGTCGCCTATCGCGAGACCATCACCAAGGCCGGCGAGGGCGAGGGACGCCTGATCCGCCAGACCGGCACCCGACCGCTCTACGCCGTCGTGCAACTGCGGGTCGAGCCGTTCGAGCCCGAGCCGGGCGAGGAGCACTTCAAGTTCGTCAACGCCTGCCCGCCGGGCGCCATCCGCCCCGACTTCCTTCCCGCGATTGAGGAATCGGTGCGGTCCGCCGGCCGCAGCGGCAATCTCGGCGGCTATCCGCTCATCAACGTCAAGGCGACGCTGCTCGGCGGCGAGGAGCGGGCGGAGGAGTCGAACGAGGCGGCCTTCGAGGGGGCCGCCGCCATCGCGTTTCAGCGCGCCATCGAGCATGCCGGTCCGGTTCTGCTCGAACCCATCATGAAGGTCGAGGTCGTCACGCCGGAGGATTTCTACGGCGCGGTCAGCGGTGACCTGATGAGCCGGCGTGCGACGATCACCGAGACGAAACTCCGCGGCAGAAACCACGTGCTGACGGCTGAGGTCCCCCTCAGCACGATGTTCGGCTACGCGACGCAGGTGCGCAGCCTGTCGCAGGGGCGCGCGTCGTACGCGATGGAACCGCTGCGGTATGAGCGCATGCCCGACAGCCTCGCCCGCGAGGTGCTGGGGGTGATGTAGTGGCGTACGCTGTCAGCTTTCGGCCTCGAGCTCACAGCCCCGGCGGCTCCCTTCTACCACAGCTTCGTGAGCGACGACGGTCTACGGGCGCACACCCGTTCCGACACCCCGAAACCGCGTGCGAATTCACCCGTGGCCGGCGGTCGCGACGCCGGGCACCGCCCGTTACAATCCCGGGTTGTGTCTCGTCGCTTGGCGGCGGGGCCGACGAGACATCGCGGAATGGAGTGACAAACGATGATGAGACGGGCAAAGCTGACCATCGTCGGCGCGGGCAATGTCGGCGCCACCTGCGCCCACTGGGCCGCGGCGAAGGAACTGGGCGACATCGTGCTGGTCGACATCGTGGAGGGCCTGCCACAGGGAAAGGCGCTCGATCTGTACGAGGCGTCTCCCGTGGAGGGCTTCGACGTCAACCTGGTCGGGGCCAACGACTATGACGCGACCGCCGACAGCGACATCGCGATCATCACCTCGGGCATGCCGCGCAAGCCGGGCATGAGCCGCGACGAGCTGCTCGAGACCAACGTCAAGATCGTGGCCGAGGTCACCGCCAAGGTCGTCGAGAAGAGCCCCGAGGCGATTCTGATCATCGTGTCCAATCCGCTGGACGCCATGGTCTATACCGCCCACGTCGTCTCGCAGTTCCCGACGCAACGCATCGTGGGGCAGGCCGGCGTGCTCGACACCGCCCGCTACCGCTCCTTCATCGCGGCCGAGGTCGGCTGCAGCGTCGAGGACGTCAACGCGATGCTGTTGGGCGGTCACGGCGACGACATGGTCCCCCTGCCGCGCTACACCAACGTCGCCGGCATTCCCGTTACCCAGCTCATCGGCCCCGGCAAGCTCGAGGAAATCGTCACCCGCACGCGCAACGGCGGGGCCGAGATCGTGAATCTCCTCAAGAAAGGCAGCGCCTACTACGCCCCGTCGGCCGCCACCATCGCCATGGCCGAGTCGATCATTCGCGACAAGCGGCGCGTCATGCCGTGTGCCGCCTATTGCGATGAGCAATACAAGATCGGTGGCTACTTCGTCGGCGTGCCGTGCGTGTTGGGCCGCAACGGTGTCGAGAAGGTCATCGAGCTCGAGCTCGACGCTCGCGAGAAGGAGATGTTCAACACCAGCGTCGAACACGTGAAGGAACTCTGCAAGGCGACCAAGAAGTTCCTGCCGAAGTAGCGGAACGGAGACGCGCCGCTGCCCGCCCCCGATCACGCGGGCCCGCGCGGCGCAACGGCAAGGAGGTCCCCCCATGCGACAACGGATTGTAACCACCGGCCTGATCCTGCTGCTGGGGACGGCGGCGGGGCTGGCCACCGCAAAGCCGGGCGACGACAAGGAAGCCGGCAAGGACACCCCCACCACCAAACCGGCGAAAGACCGGCGCGCGCCGGTCCTCTGCCCCGTGACCGACCAGCCCGTGCAGCGCGACATTTGCGAGCACTTTCGCGGCCGCTGGGTCTATTTCGCGACCGATGAGGCCCGCAAGAAGTTCCTCGAGAACCCCTACGAGTACGCCGACGGCGTCCGCCAGCAGTGGGATGCCGACCACGCGCTGCGCCTTCAGGTCAAGTGCCCCGTCACCGGCGAGCCCGTTGAGCCCGGCATCTACGTCGGCCGCGGCGAGGACGCCATCTACTTCGCCACCGAAGACGCACGCGACAAGTGGCTGCTGAGCAGCAAACCCTACGAGCGCCGCCTCGCCGAAGAGTGCTATACCTTCCAGACGGTCTGCCCGGTCTCCGGGGCGGCCATCGATCCCCAGGTCTTTCGCGAGGTCGGCGCCCGCACGATCTACTTCAAGTGTGAGCACTGCCGCGGCGAGTTCGACACGGACAAGACGACATATCTCCGCCGCTTCCTGGAGCAGACGCGTGAGAACAAGCTCGCCTGGCAGAAGCAGCAGCAGGAGCAGCGCCGCGCCGAGATCAAGCGCAAGCAGGAAGAACTCCGCCGCAAGCTCGCCGAGGCCCGCAGGAAATCCGACCGGCAGGACACGCCGCCGGAACAACCACAGGACGAGCCCGAGCCCGACCCGGAGTAGCCAGCCGCCTCACGCCTGCATCGTCTGCCGCACCCGGCGCAGCAGGGTCGTCATGCTGAAGGGCTTCTCCAAGAAGTTGGTCCCCTCCTCGAGGATGCCGCGCGAGCCGATCACGTCCGCCGCATAACCCGAAATGTACAGCACCCGCAGCCCGGCGTGCCGTTCCAGCAGCGCCTCGGCCAGTTCGCGCCCGTTCATGCCCGGCATGATGACATCGGTGATCAGCAGGTCCAGGTCGTTGGCGTGGCGGGCCGCGACCTCCAGCGCCTGCCACGCATCGCGGGCTTCGAGCACGGCATATCCCCGCGATGCCAGCGCCCGCACCGCCAGCCCGCGCACACTGTCATCGTCCTCGCACAGCAGCACCGTGCCCCCGTCTTCGTCCGCGCCGTCCTCCTGCTCGTCGCCGCGCTCCCCCGCCACCACCCCCTCGACCGCCGGCAGATAGACTTCGAACGTCGAACCCGCCCCCGGCTCGCTGTGCACCACGATGTGTCCGTTCGATTGCCGGACGATGCCGTGCACGGTAGCCAGCCCCAGCCCGGTCCCTTCTCCCGCGCGCTTGGTCGTGAAAAAGGGCTCGAAGATCCGCTGCAGCGTCTTCTGGTCCATCCCGGCCCCGCTGTCCCGCACCATGATGCACGCGTGCCGCCCGGGCCGCGCATCGGCGTGCCGCACCGCGTGCTCCGAACCGAGCCGCGCTTCGCTTACCCGGATGGTCAGCGCCCCGCCCTTGGGCATTGCGTCCTTGGCGTTGACCACCAGGTTCAGCACCACCTGCTCGATCTGCCCCCGATCGACGCGCACCGGGCACACCTCCTTGTCGCACTCGATGCGCAGTTCGATGTCCTCGCGGATCAGCCGACGCAGCATCTTCTCCATGTCCCGCGCCAACTGGCACGGGTCGAGCACCTCGGGCTTGATCAACTGCTTGCGGCTGAAGGCCAGCAGCTGCCGTGTGAGATCCGCCGCCCGCTGGCCCGACGTCGCGATCTGGTGCAGGCCGTCGAACACCGGGTCCCCCGGATGCAGCCGGTCCTCCAGGTCACCACGGGGCAATTCCACATTCCCCAGGATCGCCGTCAGGATGTTGTTGAAGTCGTGGGCGACGCCACCGGCCAGTTGCCCGATGGCCTCCATCTTCTGCGCCTGGCGCAGCTGCTCCTCGAGCTCGTGCGTCTGGGTAATGTCCTGAAAGGCCCCGACCAGCCGCACCGTCTTGCCGTCGACGACCTGCGGGGTGCACATCGTCCGCGTCCAGAGGTGGTTGCCCTTCGCCGTGATGAAACGCAACTCCATGTCATACGGTTCACCCTGGTCGATCGCCCGCTGCATCGCCGCCTTCAGTTTCGCGCGGTCCTCCGGATGGACGAAGCTGAAACCCTCTTCCAGAGACGGTTTCTGCCCGACCGGCAGCTCGTGAATGTGGTACGTCTCATCCGTCCATACCACTTCCTGCGTTTCGACGTCGACCTCCCAACCGCCGATACGCGCCATCCGGCCGGTGCGCTTCAGGAACTCCTGGTTCCGGCGCAGTGCGTCTTCGGTGGCACGCTGCCGCGTGATGTCCGTGAACGTGACGAGGACACCGGTCCGTTCGCCCCCATCGTCATCCCGCAGCGGAGCCGTATTGATCAACAGCCAGCACATGCGCTGCCGGTCCTGCGAAAACAGCCCGCGCACCGCGTTACGCACCGGCTCGCCGGTGCGCAACGTGACCATCGACGGGTGCGCTTCGCCCGCCACAGGTGTGCCGTCTTCGGCCACCATCTGCCAATCGGGATCAAACGACGTGCGCCCCTCGATCTCGGCCGGTGCCATGTCCAGGATCTCGGCCGCCACGTCGTTGGCATGAACGATTCGCCCGTCGGCGTCTTGTAACAGCACCCCGGCCCCGACGCTCTCATAGAGCTTGCGGTAGCGGGCCTCGCTGGCGCGCAGCGCCTGCTCCGCGACGTGACGCTCACTGACGTCGCGGGCCACACCGAGAATGGCCGGCTGACCGTCCAGCATGATCGCGTTCAGATGAACCTCGCACGGATACGTCGATCCATCCTTGCGCCGATGCACCGCCGCGATCGTAGCCGACGCACCACTCTGCAACGTTGCCCACATGCGCTCCGCGTCACCGCGGTCCACGCTGTCCGGATCGATGTCGGCCACGGTCAGCGACAGCAATTCCTCCCGCGTATAGCCCGTGTTGCGGCACGCAGCCTTATTCACCAGCATCAGCCGGCCGGTCTGGTCGTGGGCAAACACCCCGTCGGCCAGGTTCTCGATGATCGTGCGAAACCGCTCCTCGCTCTCGCGCAGGGCCAGCTCGGCTCGCTTGCGCTCGGTGATGACCTCGGTGTACGTGATCATGCCGCCGATCGTGCCGTCGGGCCGGTACCACGGCCGGCATTCCCAACGGTTGTAATCGACCGAACCGTCCGGGCGCTCAAACCAGTCCTGGTCGGCACGCTCCACCGCGCCGCCCAGCACGCGCTGGTGCACGTCCTTCCAGCGCTGCGGCATTTCGGGGAAGACCTCGTAATGGTGTTTGCCGATGATGTCCGCTTCAGCTACGCGATAGTCGTTCAGATAGCGCTGGCTGACGAAGATGTAGCGCAGATCGCGGTCGTAGACGGCAATGGCATTCGGGTCGTGTTCAACGATGTAGCGCAACAGCTCCTCATGCTCGCGCAGCTTCTCTTCATAACACTTGCGCTCGGTGATGTCGGTGTACAGACTCAGGAAGAACAGCCGGCCACCAAGATCGATGCGGCGGACGCTGACCAGTGTGTCCAGCAAACGCCCGTCCTTCGTCCGGTGCTGCGTCTCGAACGAATCGGCGCCCTCGCGGGCCACGCGCCGGGTATGCGCCGCAACCTCTGCCGGCGACTCGGCAGCTTCAAAATCCGACACGCGCAGGCGGGCGAACTCCTCACGCGTGTAGCCCAACGTCTCGTGGGCCCGATCGTTGAAGTCGACAACCTGGCCGGACTCACCATCGATCAGCAGCACCGAATTCGGCCCCTGTTCGAACGCCGCCCGGAACTTCGCCTCGCTGTCGCGTAGCAAGGCCTCGGCCCGCTTCCGATCCGTAACGTCCTGCATCGCGCCATAGAACCCCAGTGCCCGCCCCGACACGTCGCGTTCCAGCCTTGCCCGCGAACGCACGTGCCGCACTTCGCCGTCCTTGCGGACAATGCGGTATTCGTGGTCGTACGGCCCCCCGTCGCGCGTCAGCGCCTCGTTCGCGGCCAGAAAACGCGCTCGATCGTCCGGGTGCAGGTGGCCAATGACCAGTTCCATCGTCGGTGTGACTTCGCCCGGGGCATACCCGAACAGCCGAAACTGCTCGTCGGACCAGTCGATGTGGCCGGTGTGCAGATCACGGTGATAGCTGCCGGTCCGCGCCAGCGCCTGCGTTTCGCGCAGCAGGCGGATCTCGTGACGCAGCGCGGCGAACTCCGCGGAGACGTCGGCCTGCAGCAGTTCCGGCTGAGGCTCGGCCGGTCGTGAGCTCCCTCGATGAGGCGGCGTCTTCGACATGGCGGGCTCCATTCGCCCCCCCGCGGTGACTTGCCCCGCCAGGCATGCCGCGCGTCGACTCGCGCAACCCCTTACCCTGGCGGCCGAATGCCCCCCTCCATTCCCGCATAAAAGCGTTACACGGCAATTGTGCTTCCGGATCCGTTTGGCGTCAATGCTCACCGGCCCCGCCCGGCCATCGAACTGCTATAATTCCCGCATGCAGAGCAAGGCTTCCACTGTCACCGCGTATCTGGCCGAGCTGCCACCCGATCGCCGCTCGGCCCTGCAAGCCGTCCGCAAGGTGATCCGCGCCAATCTCGACGGAGACTACGAAGAGGGGATGCAGTACGGCATGATCGGGTACTACGTGCCCCACCGCGTATTCCCCGCGGGCTATCACTGCGACCCGAAACAGCCCCTGCCCTTCGCCGGACTCGCCTCGCAGAAGAACCACATGGCGTTCTACCTCATGTCGCTCTACGGCGACGACGAGCAGCTCGCGTGGCTGCACCAGGCCTGGGCCGACGCCGGCAAGAAGCTCGACATGGGCAAGTGCTGCATCCGGTTCAAACGTCTCGAGGACCTGCCGCTGGAGGTGCTTGGGGCCGCCATCCGACGCATGCCCGCCCGCAAGTACATCGAGCTCTACCAGGCCACCTTCGGCAGCAAGGCCCGGCCCGCGAGCAACCGCCCCACCAGAACGACCGCAACCAAGAAGACCGCCACCCGGAAGGTCACCAGCAGGAAAGCCACGAAGAAGAAGCCCGCTGCGAAGAAGTCGACCTCGGTAGCCAGAACCCGCAAGACAGCCAGCAACAAGGCGGCCGCCACCACCCCCAGGACCGTGAAGAAGAAGACGTCCACCACGGCCCGCAAGACGACCAGGAAGCGCGCCGGCAGGTAGGCAGGGCTCGCCCCACTCCCGCTGTTCGTAGCGTCCGACCGTTCGTCGGACGTTCGGGCGGGCTCCCCCGCCGAACGCGGCCCCACCGTGTGCCCCGGCTCCGCGAGCCGTGCGGTTTCCGCCGCCAGTCTCCGGTCAGCGGTAGCTATCAGCGATCAGCCGCCCACCCCCAACGGCCGAACCTTCAGTTCGGGCTCTTCCACCGTCCCGGTCACCTGGTACCGGACCAGCTTGTCACTCAGCACGCCGAAAACATCGCCCACCAATCCCAACTTGCTCTGGACCTTCTCCAGCGCCCCGGCATTCACCAGCAGGTCCAACCGCCCGTCGTAGAACACGTCGCCATCACCCCGCAGGGCCACCACCGTCGACGTGATTTCGGCCTTGTTGACATGCACCCGCTCGTCATGCACCGCGAATTCGAGCTGTGCCTTGTCCGCCGCCGGCAACTCCATCCCCAATGCCGCCGCCGCCAGCAGCTCGACAAAGTCCACGATAATCGGCAGGTACACCAGCCGGCTGTCGTGCACGTCCACAACCCCCCGCGCCCGCGGCGGCGCCTCGTCGACCGTCTCGACCTCCAGCACGCCACGACCGACGACCCACTCACGCTTCTGATCCGTTAGCCGAAACCCGGTCAGCTCCACCTGCGCACTGCCCTGCGCCGCGGCCGGCGACAGCAACGGCACCGTCCCGCGCACCGTCGCCTTGAGCGCACCCCGCGCTCGGTGCTTTCGCAGAAACGACTGCAACTGCGGCGGCAGCGATTCGTACTGCTGGTCACCCAGCGCCGCCTCTACCGAGAGGAGCCCGACCCGCACCGTCGCCGTATCGACATTCAGCCGCCCGTCAAACCCGACGCGAAACACCGGCTGCCGCCCGATGGTCGCCTCGAGCCCGTACCAGCCCGGCTCGCCCGCGATCGGCACCGCCTGCAGATCCATGTTTACCTCGGGCAGGACCATCGACGCGGTCTCGGGATCGGCGTCGTCATAGCGCAGCTCGCCGTCACTGATCGCGACTTCCCGCAGCGCCAGCACGTCGCTGAACCGTTGTCCTTGCGGCACCGATGCCGGCTTGGCCACCACCTCCTGCTTCACGAACGGCATCCACCCGACAAAAGTCCCGTCGGCGCGTTGTTGAAACTCGAGCACCGGTTTTTCCAGTTCGACGCTGGCGATCTCCACCGGCTCACCGACGCGCGGCACGTCCGTCAGCGTGAGCCGCGCCCGCTCCACCGCGATGATCACCACACCGTCATCAACCACCCGCAGCCCGTCGATCTGCACCGTCAGCGGGGCCTCGTAATCGATCGCCGTGAACGTGACCTCCGGCTCGATGTAGCTCTGCAACACACGAACCAGCAGCCGACCGATCCACGCCTCCAACTCGCTCGAGCCGCTGCGGCCCATGTGCTGCCAGGCATAGAACCCACCCGCGGCGGCCAGCACGACCACCACGCTCACGATCGCCATCATGCGCTTCATTGGCGTTCCCTCACTCGTCCTGTACAGAATCCCCCGCGGCCCGCCTTACTCCTGCACCACTTCGCTCGGTGGCTTGGCATCGTACTTGGGCAGTGTCGGCTCCGGCACCGCCTCCAGCAGCTTGTGCACGATCTTCACGGCGTCCAGCCCCTGCGCCTGCGCCGCGAAATTGCACGCGATCCGATGCCGCAGCACCGGCACCGCCACCTGCCGGATGTCGTCCAGGCTCACGCTGTAACGCCCGTCCATCGCCGCAAACGCCTTGCCGCCCCAGATCAGGAACTGCCCCGCCCGCGGGCCCGCGCCCCAATCCACATACTGCCGGATGAACTCCGGCGCGGTCGCATCCCCCGGCCGCGATGCCCGCACCAGCCGGGCCGCATAGTCCACGATGTACTCGGTCGCGGGGATTGCGGCGATGAGCTTCTGCATGTTCAGAATCTGTCGATCGGATAGCACCGTGCGCAGGCTGGCGGCTTCGTCACGCGTCGTGCGCGTCAGGATTTGCTGCTCCTCCTTCAGGTCCGGATAATCGACCCACACATTGAACATGAACCGATCGAGCTGCGCCTCCGGCAACGGGTACGTTCCCTCCTGCTCGATCGGGTTCTGGGTCGCAATGACGAAGAACGGATCGGGCAGCCGGTGCGTTTCGTTGCCTGATGACACCTCGCGCTCCTGCATCGATTGCAGCAGGGCCGCCTGGGTCTTGGGTGGGGCCCGGTTGATCTCGTCGGCCAGCACGATATTGGCGAAGACCGGCCCCCGCACGAAGCGAAACGCCCGGTGTCCGTCCGGCAACTCGTCGATCACCTGCGTGCCGGTGATGTCCGACGGCATGAGGTCGGGGGTGAACTGAATCCGCTTGAAATCGAGCGAGGTGATTCGCGCCAGCGACGACACCATCAGCGTCTTGGCCAGCCCCGGCACGCCGACAAGGAGGCAGTGTCCGCGCGTGAGGATCGCCGCCAGCATCTGCTCGATCACCGTCCGCTGGCCCACGATGTGGTTGCCGAGCTCATCAAGAATGAGCTGCTTGGAGCGGTGAAACTGCTGCAGGAGTGTGGCGAATGATTCCTTGGCCATGGTCCGCAGAGAATAGCCGCTGGGCCCGGCAGCGCTAAGCCCGGCGTGTCGATTTCAGTCGCCCCGCGTCACCGGCAGCCGACCGTCATCATACGCTGCGCACAGCCGCTCATACGCCGCCTTGTACGCGATAAACCGCACGTGGTACTCCACCCGGGCAGCCTCGTCAGGGGCTTTGTCGGGGTGCCAGCGCAGGCTCGCGGTCCGCCAGGCGTGCTTCAGCTCCTCCCGGCTGGCGCGCGGGGTGAGGCCAAAAAGCTCGAGGGCGGCGCGCTCGGGCAGTTGCCGGGCCTGGCGCCGCACGCCCGCCGCCACGGCCTCGCGCTGGCTGCGGGTGGCTTTTTGGCGGTACCAGCGCCAGTCCCACGCTTCCGGCAGCATCGCCCCGACGCTCGTCCCCATGACCGTCATGAACCGGGCAAACGGGCGTCCCTTGAGCCCGAACAGCCCGTCCACGAACAGCCCTGCCGCCGCCGCCGCTTTGCCCGTTACCCGGGCGGTCTTGGTGCGCTGAGCGCTATTGCGGCCACGGAGGTGCGGCATGACGTCATCATTCCAGGTACGCCGGAGAAAGCGGCGAAAAGCCTCATCCTCGCGGGACGGTCGTGGGTGGCGGCGTTGGGTCATGGTGGTGGGATTCTAGCGGACCTTGCCGCGCGTCGCTGCTCGCCACACGCGTCTTCGTGGCAGCGTGGTCGGCGACCGCTGGAATGCGCCACAACGAAGCGGAAGAGCCCCGGGCAGGTAGGCGGACCGTTCATAAGTCCTTTATTTACTGGGCGATACTGGGCTCGAACCAGTGACCTCGTGCATGTCGAGCACGCGCTCTAGCCAACTGAGCTAATCGCCCGGACCGACCCGCCGCCGGCGAGCCGCGCAACGCTTAGAATGCATTCACCGACCGCCGATGTCAAGGGGACGCCCAAGTTAACCGCCCGGGCAGCCCCCCCCCCGCCGCACGGGTCCTGACGATGCTGTTAACCTGCCGGCAGCGGTCAGCAGCCATTACAAGGGGCTCGCTTTATTGACCTTCCGCGCCGGACCGCTACCCTTTTGCCATGGCTGAAGAACCAACCCCCCAAGACGTACGTGATCCGGATCCGCTCGAAACCGCGGAGTGGCTTGCCTCGATCGAGGCGGTCCACCGCCACAGCGGCCAGCGCCGTGTCGAATTCCTGCTCGACCAACTGCACAAGTGGTCGCTCAAGCGGCAGGTCCCGGTACCGTTCGCGGCCAATACCCCCTACATCAACTCCATCCCCAAACGCGAACAGCCGCCGTTCCCCGGCGATCGTGAGATTGAACGACGAATCAAGAGCTATGTCCGCTGGAATGCGATGGCGATGGTGGTGCGAGCGAATCGGCTGGCCGACGGCATTGGCGGACATATCTCCACCTATGCCTCGGTCGCCACGATTTACGAGATTGGCTTCAACCACTTCTTCCGCGCGCCGACGGAGAACAGTTCCGGCGATCACATCTTCTTCCAGGGGCATGCCTCGCCGGGCATCTACGCGCGGGCGTATCTCGAGGGACGCCTGACGGCTGATCATCTGCGGGCGTTCCGCCGCGAGATGAGCGAAGGGGGCGGCCTGCCCTCGTACCCGCACCCGTGGTTGATGAAGGATTTCTGGCAGTTTCCGACCGTGTCGATGGGCCTCGCCCCGATCAACTCGATCTACCAGGCGCGGTTCAACCGCTACCTCGAAGACCGCGGCCTGATGCGCACCAACGCCTCGCGCGTGTGGGCCTATCTTGGCGACGGCGAAATGGACGAGCCCGAGAGCCTCGGTGCCATCCACCTCGCTTCGCGCGAAGAGCTCGACAACCTCACCTGGGTCATCAACTGCAACCTGCAACGGCTCGACGGCCCGGTGCGCGGCAACGGCAACATCATTCAGGAACTCGAAGGCGTCTTCCGCGGCGCTGGCTGGAACGTGATCAAGGTCATTTGGGGCAGCGACTGGGATCCGCTGTTCGACGCCGACACCGAAGGCCTGCTCATCGAGCACATGGGCCAGATCATCGACGGCCAGTGGCAGCGGTTCACGGTCGAGTCCGGTGCGTACGCCCGTGAGCACTTCTTCGGCCGCGATCCGGGCCTGGCCAAGCTCGTCGACCACCTGACCGACGACCAGATCCGCCACCTGCGTCTTGGCGGGCACGATCCGGAGAAGGTCTTCGCCGCGTACGCCGCCGCCATGAACCACGAGGGCCGGCCCACCGTCATTCTGACCCGCACGATCAAGGGCTATGGGCTGGGCGAGGCCGGCGAAGGCAAGAACATCACCCACCAGCAGAAGAAGCTCAACGAGGACGAGTTGCGGGCCTTCCGCGATCGCTTCGACATTCCCGTCAGTGACGAGGAGATTCATGAGGCGCCCTTCTGCCGCTTCAAGGAAGGCGACCCCGAGTACGACTACCTGCACGAGCGCCGCAAGAAGCTCGGCGGCTCCGTCCCTCAGCGCCGCTGGAAGACCAAGCCGATGGACCCGCCGCCGGCGAAGACCTTCGACGAGTTCATGCAGGGCAGCGGCGACCGCGAAGTGGCCACCACGATGGCCCTGGTGCGCATGATCAACCGCCTGATGTCCGACAAGCAGCTCGGCAAGCTCATCGTGCCCATCGTGCCGGACGAGGCGCGCACCTTCGGCATGGAAGCGCTCTTCCGCAGCCACGGCATCTATGCCCACGCGGGGCAGCTCTATGAGCCGGTCGATGCCCACCTGTTGATGCGCTACGAAGAGCGCCAGAACGGTCAGATCCTCGAAGAAGGCATTACGGAGGCCGGCTCGATGGCGTCGTGGATCGCCGCGGGCAGCGCCTACTCCACCCATGGGCTCAACACGATCCCGTTTTTCCTGTTCTACTCCATGTTCGGCTTCCAGCGCGTTGGCGATCAGATCTGGCTCGCCGGTGATATGCGCTGCAAGGGGTTCCTGGTCGGCGCGACGGCGGGTCGGACGACGCTCAATGGCGAAGGGCTCCAGCACGAGGACGGCCACAGTCTGCTGCACGCCAGCACCGTGCCCAATTGCGTCTCGTACGATTGCGCGTTCGCCTACGAGCTGGCAATTATCGTGCAGGATGGCCTGCGCCGCATGTACGAGGAAGGCGAGGACGTCTTCTATTATCTCACCGTGTACAACGAGACGTATCAGCAGCCGCCGATTCCGGGGCACGGCGATGATGAGGCCGTCGCGCAGGTCAGCGAGGGCATCCGCCGCGGGCTGTACAAGTTCAAGCCGGCTGACGATCCCGGCGAGCGGCCGCGCGTGCACCTGTTCGGCAGCGGTCCGCTGATCAACGAGGCGTTGCGGGCACAGCAGATGCTACGTGAGAAATACGACGTCGCCGCCGACGTGTGGAGCGTGACCAGCTACAACGAGCTGTACCGCCAGGCGCTGGCGACATCGCGTTGGAACCGGCTGCACCCCGACGAAGAGCCGCGCGAACCGTTCATTACGCAGGCCTTGAAGGACGAACCCTGGCCGATCATCGCGACGTCGGACTTTGTCAGCTCGATCGCCGAGCGACTGTGCCCCTGGACGCCGGCGGGGATGGGCATCCTCAGCACGGACGGTTTCGGCCGCAGCGAGACGCGTGAGAACTTGCGCCGGCACTTCGAGATTGATGCCGAGCACGTGACGCTGGCGGCCCTGACGCAACTCGCGCGGCAGGACAAGTTCGACCGCGGCAAGTTGCCGCAGGCGATGGAAGACCTGGGGATCGATCCGGAAGCCGTCGACCCGGCCATCGCGTAAGCACCGGCATGCCTCAACGTAGCGGCGCTGTAATCGCCTGGTGCCCGACGAGCGACAACGTGAGGAACGTCACCGAGAACAGCGCGACGTACCACCTGCGGCCGCGCGGCTTGGGTTCGTCGCGGCCGTACGGGCGCAGCGTCACCGGATTGCGGTACCGTACGGCGATGATCAGCGTCGCCAGCGTCAGTATGCTGAACAGCCCAAGCACCCCTGGCCGATGCCAGCGCCGATAGACGAGCACGCCGGCGACGCCGCCAGAGAGATAGCTGAAGAGCACACACACCGCCAGCCACACCGCAAGCACCTGTGGCCACGCCAACCACGGGGCGAGCCCCTTGGCGTACGCCAATCCCGGCACCGTCGTTGGCACGAACGTGATGTCGTCGACGAAGTTCCGCGCCGCCGTGTGGGCCCAGACGGACGTGTAGGGGATCTGCTCGCGGGGCATTCCCGTGAGAAATTCAACCGGGACAGCGTCGTCGAACCTGTCCTGCTGAAAGTGCCGTGTCGTGAGAATCCGTGCCAGGGCAGGGTCCGTCTGCGGCGCGACATGCCCCAGGATGAACAGCCGCATCCCCATCTCGAGGTCATCGTAGCTGGCCGTCGGCTTCATCGGGTAGAAGAGCGTATCCGTTGGAAACTGGACGAAGAGCGTTGGGGCGCGCTGTCGGCCCGGTGTGAAACCGGTCCGGTTCTCGTACTCGGGAAACTTCTCCAGCAGCGATTCCTCGGATTCGATCCAAGCGACCACCAGCGTGTGCTGGTTGTCGCAGTACGGCGCGAACGGCGCGAGTGCTTCGCTCGTGACCGCCGGGTGCTCCGCCGCGAGAATCGTGGTGGCCTCGTCGACGCTTTGTGGCGCGAGCGTGACCACGCGGATGCCCCATTTCTCGAACGAACCGTAAATGCCGGGCGCGAGTCCGCGCGAGAGCATCATCATTGGCAGCGGCAAGCACGCGGAATATATCTGTGTAGCGGCCACGAGCGAGAAGAGGTTCCTGAGATCCTCGCGAACCACGCCCCGCCGGTCCTTGCCGCGAAAACGCGGGAAGCGATCCACCAGGTCGACCTTCACGTCGGCCGGCGCGCCGCGCACCGGAAAGACCCACAACGCCTGCTCGTCGGCCTCCAGGTCGACGCGGATGGCGATGAGCATCCGCTGCACGCCATCGTGCAGGTGCAACGCCGCCACCTGCTCGTGCTGTTGCAGTGGAAACAGCCCGCTGAAGTCCGTGAACTTGAACGCCTTGCCGTCGGCCAAAGTGCTCGCGGACAGCAAGCCGACCAAGACCGTGGCGATCAGTCGCGCATGTGTCATGTCGAGTCCCCGTTCAGGTCACGTTGTCCAGAATCTACGGCGGGTGGAGCTCGTCCGACGCGCCGTCGGCCGCTACTGCCGTCGCAGGCGCTCGGTCCAGTGGATAAAGCCGTCGCCCTCGTTGCCCGCATAAGTCCCGTCCTTGGTCACCGTGTTGCCGGCGAAGCGGAGCGTGTCGTTGAACCCCTCGAGGTAGTGCATTTGCAGCACCAGCACACCACCCTCGAGCATGCAGCTCGCGTGCGCTTCGCCGTGCGGCCCGCTGTCGAGCTTTGGCGGCTCCTCGTGAAAGGCCACCCCGAAATCCGTGACGCGGTAGGTCTGGATCAGGCCGTCACGCAAGCGGTGTGCCGGCACCAGCCGCACAATGAGGTGGGTGCGGTCACCTTCGAGGTGCTCGGTGCGGCCGCGTGGGGACAGAATCTCGATCTCGTAGCCGTCCTGGTCGTCTATCTGCACGGCGCGAATCGTGAGGTCGGTCGGGTAGCGGCCCTGCTCGCGGATCCACGGCCGCGTCGTGACATGGCCCTTGGCGTCGGGCGACGGCCCGGCGGCGACGAACACCCCGTCGCCGGTCCACGACCCGGTGGGGATCGTCGCCTGCGTATGCAATGTGGCGCAGCCGGCGTTCAACGCGGCCAGTACGGTCAACAACACACCAAAGATCACACGCGTGTCCATCGTTATCCTCCGACGGCCGCGATCGCTACTTCGCGCGGCATGACATCGCCAGCTGCAACGCGACGGTCCTTCAGCGCGACCGGCTCCGCGGGCTCCACCACCCACGATTCCTCCGGGTACTTCCACGCGGGGGAATCGGGGTCGAGGAAGTCGCGAAACGCGGGCACCTGCCGTCCCGTCTTGCGATAGTAATACTGGATCCCCTGCCAGCAGGCGAGATTGGCGGCCCAGGCCCGCCCCTTGAACGGCCAGAGCTTCAGCCGGCGCGACGCCGACCGCAGCGAGAAGAACTCGGCGAACGCCGCCATCTGGGCGTGGCGGAGCTGTTTGGGTGTCATTTGTTTGGGCTCGAAGACGATGCTGGCTCCGTTGTACTTCTCCCAGTCGTACGTGCGGATGCGTCCCTCGCGCTCGAACTGGTCAAAGAAAGCCGTGCCGGGATAAGGCGTGAGGATCGGATAGCAGCTCATCGCCAGGTCCATGCGTTGCGCGAAGCGGCACGCCGCCATACAATCCTGCCACGTGTCGTGATCGAAGCCGAAGATGAACGCGCCCCACAGGCTGATGTGGTAGCTCTGGATCTTGCGGATGCGCCACGCGTACGTGTCGCCCTGGACGAAGCGTTTGCCGGCCTCGGTCAGTGTGTCTTGCTTGGGGCTTTCCAGTCCGAGGATCACGCCCTGGCAGCCGCTTTGGCGCATCGCGCGCAGCAGCCTGTCGCTCTTGCTGATGAGGATGTCGCACTGCGTGGCCCATGATGTCTTGAGCGGTTTCATTGCCTCGCACAACTCGAGCGCCCACGCCTGGTTTCCGCCGAAAT
This sequence comes from uncultured Planctomycetales bacterium, assembly GCA_964448675.1. GTDB lineage: Bacteria > Planctomycetota > Phycisphaerae > UBA1845 > Fen-1342 > CAYUZU01. Next base: position 193,267 of record CAYUZU010000001.1, on the reverse strand, counting down.
TGTCATCCGCGAAAATGAAACACCACGGCCGCTGCGTTTCGATCGCGGCCCGCATCTCGTCGATGATGTCGATGATGGCCCGCTGGCGGAACTTCCGGCCGAAGACCGCGGGTGTAGTGCAGAAGTTGCAGTTGTGCGGGCAGCCGCGCGTGGTCTGGATCGGATTGGCGACCAGGTAGTCGCTCGGTTCGATGACGTCCTTGCGTGGGGTGGCAATCGGGGCGGTCTCGAATGCGGCCCAGTCGTAGATCGGCTGCAGCGCATGGCGCGGGTCGGCGCCCTGCTGGCGGGCGCGGTCAAAATCGGCGACCAGGTGCGGCAGGGTCGACTCCGCATCACCTTTGCAAACGCTGTCGCAGTGTCGCAAGGCCTCTTGTGGCAGGGCACTGGGGTGGATGCCGCCGATCACCACCGGCACACCAAGCGCGCGGTACGCGTCCGCCAGTGCATAAGCCCGCTTGGCCTGCGTCGTCATGGCACTGATGCCGACGAGGTCGACGTCGGCCCGCGGTCGGTGGGGTGCGTCGAGCGTGCATTCGTCGATCAGCTCGACGTCCCAGTCGCGCGGCATCACGGCGGCGCAGATCATCAGGCCCGTCGGTGCGAACAGGGCCTTGCGCGTGAAGTGCAGGTTCCGCACCGCCTGCGGCGTCCAGCGCCCGAGCGGCGAGGTCATGTGCCGGATGACGTCCGGCATCGTGATGTTGCTCAGCGGCGAGTTGGGGTTGATCAACCGGATTCGTGGTCGCCGCCGAACTTCGGCCGAGATCATGTCATTATTCTGTGGCGGCGCTGCCTGCACGTCCAGAACGAACCGCGGCGGGTTGGCCGGTCCCACGGCACTCGAGCCGGGGGGGCCAGACCGCGAATGCCGTTCTCTCCTGCCACGGACCGCGCGCCGCGCAGCTCATCCACGCCGTCGGATTCTGCTACCCGAGCACCTGGGCCACGCACGCGCCGATGGTCGCGGGACTGTCGCTGACCGTGATACCGGCCTCGCGCAGCGCGGCGATCTTGGATTGCGCCGTGCCCTCGCCGCCCGAGATAATCGCACCGGCATGGCCCATGCGCTTGCCGGGGGGCGCGGTCTGGCCGGCGATGAATGCGACCACGGGCTTGGAAACGTGACCCTTGATGTAGGCCGCCGCCTGCTCCTCGTCCGTACCGCCAATCTCGCCGATCATGACAATTGCATCGGTCTCGGCGTCGTCCTGGAACATCTGCAGCAACTCGATGAAGTTGAGCCCCTTGACCGGGTCGCCGCCGATGCCCACGCAGGTCGACTGGGCGATGTCGCGCTGCGTGCACTGCCAGACCGCTTCGTAGGTGAGTGTGCCGCTGCGCGAGATGATGCCGACGGTCTTGCCGCCCCGCTGCGGCGGCTTGTGGATGTAGCCGGGCATGATGCCGATCTTGCACTGGCCGGGGGTGATCACGCCGGGACAATTGGGGCCGACCAGCTTGACGCCCTTGTCGTCGAGATACTTGCGCGCCTTGACCATGTCGAGCGTGGGAACGCCCTCGGTGATGAGCACGACCAGGCGAATGCCCGCGTCGGCCGCCTCCATCGCGGCCGCGGCCGCGGCCGGCGCCGGCACGAAGAGCATCGACGCGAGCGCATCGGTCGCCGCGACGGCCTCGTGGCAGGTGTCGAACACGGGCAGACCGTGCTCGGACTTCGTGCCGCCCTTGCCCGGCGTGCAGCCGCCGACGATCTGCGTGCCGTACTCGAGGCATTGCTGCGTATGAAACGCGCCGGCCCGCCCCGTAATCCCCTGACAAATCACCCGCGTGTTCGCATCGACCAGAATGCTCATTCGTGCTGTTGTCCCTTCATCTGCGCCGACTGATGCCGGCCGGTCTCCCTCTCCAGCGTGTATGCGAATCCGCCCTACTCCTCGCCCGTCGCGTCTTCCTGCTTCTCGGGTGGCGGAATCGGCTTCAGCCGCTCCTCGATCACCTCGTAGCCCTGCGGCACCTTCATCTCGAACACACCCGCGCTGAACCCGGTGTTGAGCTCGATATCGTCGAATGTGATGGTGATGTACGAATCGAGCTGGCCCGTCGGCCGTTTCTTGGCGACCTGGACCTTGACCGGCAGCCCCGCCAGCCGGCCTTCGCGATTCACCCAGAAGTCGATCCGCTTGTACGACTTGCCGGTTTCAGTCTCCGGACGCGGCGTGAGGCGCAACCGATCGGTGCCTTCGGGGGCATCCTTGTCGTCATCCAGTCGCACCACGTCGAATTCACGCAGGATGTCTTCCTTCTTCTGGCCGAACGGCAGCGGGAAGACACCCTCGCCCACCTTGTACGGATCGCCGGGATCGTCCGGGCGGCGCACCTCGTGCCGCCAGCAGGTCTTGCTGCGGGCCTGGCATTCGGTGTACCACTGCCCGTCGAACAGGTGGATCTCGCTGATCTTGTCCTTGCGCTGCCGCGTGATCTTGCTGTCGAAGTGGATCTTGAACCGCGCGACCGGGTCGGCGTCCTGGTACCAGATCCTGCCGCGCTTGGTTGTCGCGTCCTCTTCTTCATCGATCACGTAGCGCTGCCGCCACGTCAGCCTGGCGCGCAGATCGTGCACCTCGCGCTGCTCCAGCCGCGTCAGGATCTTGTCAACTTCCGGATCCACCACCGGCTGCGTGCTCGCCGCCCCCCAGGCCACCGCCACCGGCAGCAGCCCCAGCATGGCGACCACCGTCCATTTGGTGCTTCTTGCTCTTGTACCCATCGCGCTTTGCTCCTAAAACACTGTGCGATTCTATGCTGGCGCGGCACGCGAGGAAAGCCACCCCGGATCCGGTCGGATCAGCAGACAGCCGAGGGTCTTGCGCACAACATGTCCATTCTGTATGACCTGCTCTACGGCCTGCTCGTTGGTATCGGCTGGCCCTACCTGCTCTACCGCCGCTGGACGCGGGGAGCCGGCGCTACGCCCCTCGGCGAGTACTTCGGGCGCGTACCCTCGCGGCCGGTCTCGGCCCACTGCGTGTGGATTCACGGCGTCTCGCTGGGCGAGATCAACGCCACCCGCACCATCGTCGCCGAGCTTCGCCGGCGTTCGCCCGACACCGTCATCGTGATCAGCAGCACGACCGCCACCGGCCTCGACCGGGCCCGCCAGCTCTACCCCCACCTGCTCACGTTCCGCTTCCCACTCGATTTCTCGTTTGCGATCCGCAACCTGCTCACACGGATCCGCCCGTCGATCATTGTGCTCATGGAGCTCGAGGCCTGGCCCAACCTGATCGAGGTCGCCCACCGCCGCGACATCCCCGTCATCATTGCCAACGGGCGCGTCACGACCGAGCGCAGCATGCGGCGGTTCCGCCATCCGCTGATCCGCCCCATCGCCCGGCGCATGTTCCGCCAGCTCACGTGGGTCGGCGCGCAGGACGGCACCTACGCCTCGCGCTTCGTCGAGCTGGGCGTCGCGCCCGACCGCGTCCAGGTGACCGGCTCGGTCAAGTATGACGCGGCCGACCTCGCCGACCACATCGACGGCCAGGACGAGCTGGCTGCGGCCATGGGCCTCGACCCCGCCCGGCCGCTGTGGGTCTGCGGCAGCACCGGCCCCGGCGAAGAAACCATGATCGTCGATGCCTACGGCCGGCTTCTTCTACAGGTGCCCGCTCTGCAGCTCGCGATCATCCCCCGTAAGCCGGAGCGCTTCGACGAGGTCGCAGAGCTGATCGTCCGCCGCGGCTACGCCTGCCTGCGGCGCAGCACGGGGGCCCCCGTCGTGCCGCCGGACGGGGTCGAACCCCGCCCCGTGGCCCTCGGCGACACCATGGGCGAGTTGCGGAAGTTCTATGCCTTGGCCACGGTGGTGTTCGTCGGGCGCAGCCTCGTGGCGATGGGCGGGTCAGACGTCATGGAGGTCGCCGGCCTCGCCAAGCCGATCGTCGTCGGACCGCACACCAACAATTTCGCCGAGGCGGTGAACCTTCTGCTGGCGGACGGTGGCTGCCGGCGGGTGAGCACTGTGGACGGCCTTACGGGCGCGGTTGCGGACCTACTGCGGCACCCTGAGCGGCGCGAGAAGATGGGCGCAGCAGCCCGGGCCGCGATCCAGAAACGACGCGGGGCAACAGCTCAAACGGTCGAAGAAGTTCTGACACTGATGCCGTAAGTGATTACGGCAACCCGTTGAGGCATCTGCCGCAGTTCGCTGCGGCATCTCGCGCATAAAATGGGCTGGGCAGTCGGCCAACGGCGCGACTGCCCAGCTCAGGGCCCCCTGCTTCGTTTCCCTCCCCTCCAAGGGCGTTTACGTGCTCCTCGCGGGCGCAGGTGACATCGCCGCGACAGAGCCGCTCCTCCTTCGTACTACCTTTCGGGTTTTGGTAAATGCGCGAAATGACATTGTTGAGACTGGTAGTATACCCCGTGTATAAGCTGGTGGCAAACGCTCCCGCGAATTTTCGTGCCCCATCCCGCCACCTGCCGGCTCCAGTTCGCGTATGATGGGCTGTATGAACGACTTGCGTAGTGAACACCGAACTCGGCTTTTGACAGGTTTGCGAACAACCATCCCTGTCATTTGCGCTGCGCTCATCCTCACGGTCGCCGGCGGCTGTCAGCACCAGCGCATGGCCCGCATGCATCACCAGGCCCGCGTCGATCAGCTCGGGCGCACCATCGAGGTCGCCGCCCGCTCGGAAGCCGAGCGACCCGACCGGCTCGAGCGCTCGCTCGCCCACGCCGCGTGGTACTTTGAGCACCAGGCCGAGCGCTTCGAGGCCAATGTCGAGGGCGCCCAGTGGTACATCGAGCGCGATTTCCGCCGGGCTGAGCGGCGGTTGCCACACGCGGCCGATCGCGCCGGCGAAATCCTCTACGGCAAGCCGGAGAACATCGAGCCCACCGCGATTCTGCTGTTCTTCTAGGGGGAAGCCCGCTCTGGCCGCTTGCTGTCGGCCGTGATGGTCGGCGGGTCTGCGTCAGGGACGGCGGGCACGGTCACGTTGCGAAAATCGGCCGGCGACAGCGCGTCCTCCCGTACACCCAATGCTTCGTCCAGTTCAGGCGTAATGACGGTCACCGGCTCACGCAGCTCGATGGTCGCCTCGCGCCCGGACGCCAGCAGTGCATTGGGGTAGAACGCGAAGAAAATCGTCAGAAAGCCGCAAAGCAACGCACCCACGTGCAGGGCCTCGCGCGGCAACACGATCGCCGGCCGCTCGTTGTCGTACAGCAGCACCGCGGCAATGACCCGCAGGTAGTATGCCGCCGCCATGGCCGAGTTGAGCACGGCGATGATCACCAGCACGACCAGCGCCGTGTCGCTGGTGAGGCGCGAGGCGGTCAGGGCGCTGCCGAAGAGGCTCAGCTTGCCCCAGAACCCGGGCGTGGGCGGCAAGCCCATCAGCGTGAACATCGCCAGCACGAGCAACAAGGCAGGCGCCGGCTCGCGCCGCACCAGTCCCGCCACGTCGCGCAGCGTCTCGGCCGGGCCTTCGCGCACGCGCAACAGGCCCAGTACGGCGAACGCCCCGAGGTTCGCCAAGCCATAGATGAAAACGTAGAACAGCACGGCGGCGGTACCGTCGCCCATCGTGCTGACGCCGCCACTGGCAATCGCCTTGCCCGCGTTGGGGCCCGCGAGGATGCCGACGAGCATGTAGCCGGCGTGGGCGATGCCGGAATAGCCGAGCAGGCGCTTGATGTTTGTCTGCCGCAAAGCAAGAACGTTGCCGATGGTCATGCTGAGGGCGGCCACGATCCACAGCAGCCAGTACGTGCCCGCGCCACCCCCATCCCAGAAGCCGGTGGCCTGCACGATGCGAAAGACGGCCACCACGCCCGCCAGCTTCGGCACGAAGCCCAGCAGGCCGGCCACCGGACTCGCCGCGCCCTGGTACACATCGGCGACGTAGAAGTGCAGCGGGACGGCGGCCAGCTTGAACAGGATGCCGCCGATCGACAGCAACACCCCCAGCGACGCCAGCCCGTGCTGCAGCGTGCCCACCGGTTCGTGCAGCGACGTGCTGACCACCTTCACCACGTCGCCCAGGGCCATCGATCCCGTCACGCCATAAAGAAACGCGAAGCCGTAGGCCATGATCGCCGCGGACATCGCGCCGAGGTAGAAGTACTTGGTGCCGGCCTCGACGGATTCGAGCCGAGATCGGCTGATCACGACCATGATGTACGTGGGGATGCTGACCAGCTCGAGCGCAAGGAACAGGATGAGCAGGTTGTCGGCCGAGCCGACCAGCAGCAGCCCCGCCAGCGAGAACAGCATGAGCGAGAGGTACTCGCCACGCTCGCCTTCGCGGCTCTGCCCCCAGTTGACGAGGGTCAGGATGATCCCCATCGCCAGGCCGGCCTTCCGCACGAACGCCGCCAGCGTACCGAATGCCAGGCCGCTGCCGCTGACGATCGGGTCAGGCCGCAACACGACCAGTCCGAAGGCCACCACCAGCGTCGCCAGCGTCAGCCACGGTGCGAGCTTCGGCCCGCCTTCGCGCTCCTGCCCCAGCAACAGCACCAGCGTGCCGCCGATGAGCAGCGTAATCTCCGGCCAGAGGGCCGACAGGGTGATGGGCTCTACCATCGGTCGGTCCCTCCTTCCGCGATGAGCGGCGGCGCCGGCGGCGCGTCCGCGGCTTCACCGAAGACGGCGGGGGTCGCCGGCCGGTTCGTTGCGGCGTAGGCCACGTCCGGCTCGACGGCGGACTGCACGCGGGCCATGACCTGCGTCTCGAGCGCGGGATCCAACGTATCGGTCACCACGCGCGGCGCGACGCCCAGCACAATCACCAGCACGGCCAGCGGGACGAGAATCGTCACCTCGCGGGCGTTGATGTCCTGCGGCAGGCCGGCACTGGTGTCGGGCGTGCCGTGGGGCTCTTTGACGGGGCCGAAGAGCACCTTGCCGACGGCGTACAGCATGTAGATCGCACCGAGCAGGATGCCGGTCGCGCCGAGCACGCCGTAGATCGGTCCCAGCGTGGCGTAGTCGCCGATGGGCTGGGCGTTGTACGCGGCGAAAAGCACGGTGAACTCGCTGATGAAACCGTTGAGCCCCGGCAGGCCGATGCTCGACAGCACGAAGAGCACGAAGAAGAACGCGAGCACGGGCATCTTGCGGGCCAGGCCGCTGATCTTGTCCATGTCGCGCGTGTGATAGCGCTCGTAGATCATGCCGACGACAAGGAACAGGGCCCCGGTGCTGATCCCGTGGTTGATCATGTACAGCACCGAGCCGCTCAGCCCGACTGGCAGCAGGCTGAACATGCCGAGCATGCAGAAGCCGAGGTGCGACACCGAAGAGTACGCCACGAGCTTCTTCACGTCGGTCTGCACCCAGCAGCACAGCGCACCGTAGATGATGCCCGCGACGGCGAGCCAGCCCATGAATGGGGCCCAGGCCAGCGCCCCCAGCGGCACCATCGGCAGGCTGAATCGCAGGAAGCCGTACGTGCCCAGCTTCAGCAGGATGCCGGCCAGCAGCACGCTGCCGGCGGTCGGAGCTTCGGTATGCGCCAGCGGCAGCCAGGTATGCAGCGGGAAGAACGGTACCTTGATCGCGAACCCGCAGAAGAACGCCACGAAGAGCCAGCTCTGCTCCACCGGCGACAGGCCGGTGAGTGTGGACAGCATGTCGAGATCGAACCGCACGACCGAATCGCCGGTGAGGAACGTGGCGCGGATCGCGAGGTACATGATGCCGGCAAAGGTGATGACGCTGCCGACGAAGGTGTAGATGAAGAACTTGTTGGCGGCGTAGCGCCGCTCGGGCCCGCCCCAGATGCCGATCAGGAAATACAGCGGGACGAGGGTGAACTCGAAGAAGATGTAGAACAGCAGCACGTCACGCGCGGCGAACACGCCGAACATGCCGGTCGTCAGCGCCAGCAGCCAGGCGTAGTACTCGCGCTGGCGCGTCTTGATGCTGGTGAAGCTGCACCAGACCGCCAGCGGCACCAGCAGCGACGTGAGCACGACCAGCGGCATGCTGATGGCGTCGCAGCCGACGTGGTAGCGCAACATGACACCGTTCTCGAGCACGGCGTTCCCGTCGATCATGGTCCAGTCGCCGACAGCGATCCACGGCACGTCGAACTCGCCGACCAGGGCACGTGGGCCGTCGGCGTCCAACGCGGCGGGCAGGCCGGTCCACAGGCCGAAGCCGATGACCAGCGTGATCAACCCGACGCCAAGCGAGAGCTTCGGCGCCAGGCGCTCGGGCAACAGGAGCACGAGCACCGCGGCCACCGCGGGCAGGAAGATCAGCAGGTTGAGACCGATGGCTGCCATGCGTCTGCGTCTATCCTCAACTGGCCGGGGTGCTCATGAGACGATCGATCGTTGCCCAGATGCCGGACCATTCCCAAATCACGATCAGCAGCACGATGCCGAGCGCCATGCCGAGCGCGTACGTCTGCAAAGCGCCGCGCTGCACGAAGTGCAGGCCGAACGCCATACCGCGCGGCACCGCCGACACGAACCACACCAGCCCATCGACGCCCAAGCGATCCGTGCCGAAGAACAGGTGCCCCAGTCCGCGCAGCGGCCGGACAAGAACGGCATCGTAGATCTCGTCGACGTAGTACTTGGCGTTCCACAGGTTCCAGACGGGCCCGAGCAGCTTCTGGTCGGGCTCCTCCGCCGGCGCCCGGCCGTAACGCAACCAGGCCAGACCGATGCCCGCCAGCGCGACAGCCGCCGACAGGTACATCAACCACAGGCCGCCCGCGCCGTGGTGCGGATGGCCGATCGTGCTGTGGTGCAGCACATCGTGGAAGAAACCGTGCGGGGCGGCGATGCCGAGGAACTTGTCGGTGAACGGGGCGGCGAAGCTCACACCCAGGTAGCCGGTCAGGATCGCGCCGAGGGCCAGCACATACAGCGGCCAGATCATGACCGGCGGTGACTCGTGCGGATGATTCCCGGCCTCCTCCGGCAGCTTGAGCTTGCCGTGGAAGCACATGAAGAACATGCGGAAGGTGTAGTATGCCGTGAGGCCCGCCGTGGCGAGCATGATCACGCCGACGGCGGTGTGCTTCTCGAACGCGGCGTGGACGATCTCGTCCTTGCTCCAGAAGCCGGCCAGCAGCGGGAAGCCCGCCAGCGCGAGGCAGCCGATCCACATGACGAGGTAGGTCTGTGGCAACACGTGCCGCAAGCCGCTGAAGCGGCGGATGTCGATGACGCCGCCCATCTGGTGCATGACGCTGCCGGCGCCAAGAAACAGCAGGGCCTTGAACCAGGCGTGGGTGAACACGTGAAAGATCGCGCTATCCGGCACCGCGCAGCCCAGCGCCACGAACATGAACGCGAGTTGGCTGATCGTCGAATACGCCAGGATGCGCTTCATGTCGTACTGGGCCATGGCCATCGTTGCCGTCAGGAACGCGCCGATCACGCCCAGCGTGGTGATCACGTTGAGCGTGAGCTCTGACGCCCCGAACAGCGGCGTGCAGCGCGCGATCATGTAAATGCCGGCGGTGACCATCGTGGCGGCGTGAATGAGGGCCGATACGGGCGTTGGGCCTTCCATCGCATCGGGCAACCAGACGTAGAGCGGGAACTGGGCACTCTTGCCGAGGGCGCCGCACATCAGCAGCAGGCTCACGAGGGTGGCCTGGGAGAAGCCGAAGAACCCGGAGGGGTTGGTGCCGAGGTGATGGGCGTATTTGAAGACCGTCTCGTAGTCCAGCAGGTTCTCGCCGGGCTGGACGTAGGGCCGCAGGAACATATACAGGGCGAAGATGCCGAGGGCGAAGCCGAAGTCGCCGATGCGGTTGACGATGAAGGCCTTCTTGGCGGCGGCGGCGGCCTCGGGCTTCCCGTAGTAGAAGCCGATGAGCAGGTAGCTGCACAAGCCGACCAGTTCCCAGCCCAGGTACAGCAGCACGAAGTTCCCGGCCATGACCAGCATGGCCATGCTGAACACGAACAGACCCAGGAACGAGAAGAACCGCCCATAGCCGCGCTCCGGGTGGCCGTGGTGGTCGCGCATGTAGCCGATCGCGTAGATCACGATCAGTGTGGCCACGACCGTGAAGAACAGCAGCATGATGCCGGTCAGGCCGTCGAAGTAGAAGCTGACCGACAGCCAGTGCTCGTCTTCGAGGCTTTCCTGCTGCCCCAGGCTGATCCAGTTGTAGACGGTGTAGGTCGAGCCGTAATCGTGGAAGGTCGCTTCGCCGCCGTGGGCTGCGTGGTCCGCACCGTGTTCTGCGGCGTGGGCGGTCGGCTGATCCGGGGACACCGCCGGTGCGGCCGGGCTGTGCTGGGTGAAGTCGAAGAAGAACGTGACGCCGAGCACCGCGGCCGCCGCCACGCCGAGCACGACCGGCCAGTGGGTCAAACCGGGCTTGACCCGCAGCGCGATCAGCAACCCCGCCAGCGCCGCCCCGACCAGCGGCCACAGCGGCAGCGTCGCGTACAGCGCTTCAGACAGGATGTGCGTCTCGGCCAGCAGCACGCCTATTCATCCTTCAACGTGTTGTAGACACCGGCATCGAGCTTGCCGCGGTGGCGGAACAACAGGACCACCAGCGCCAGGCCCAGCGCGGCCTCGGCCGCGGCAACCGCGACCAGGAACAACGAGAAGACCTGCCCATCGAACGTCGGCGGCCCCTGCAACGGATACCGCCCGAACGCCACCAGCGTGACGATGATGCCCTGGAACATCATTTCGGTGCAGAGAAAGATGATGATCAGGTTGCGGCGCGTCACGAACCCGATCATGCCGAGCACGAACAGCACCGCCCCGAGCAGCAGGTACGCCAGCAGCATTATTCGTCCCCCCCACGCTCGAAGGTCGGCTCTTGCCGTCGCCGCGCAATGGCAATCGCCCCGACCATCGCCGCCAGCAAGAGCAGGCCCGCCAGTTGCACCGCGATCACGTACTCGGTCAGCAGCGGCACGCCGACGGCCTCCACCGTCCCCGCCGCATCACGCGTCAGCACGGTCGTCAGCGACCGGTCGTCGTCCGCCTGGAAGAGCTCGAAGTTGCCCGCCAGAGCCGTCAGCAGGGCGAACCCCGCCAGAACCCCCCAGAATGGCTCACGGGCGTGCGTATCGTACACCGCCGGCCGCGACTGCTGCGCCAGCATGATCACGAAGACGTAGGTCACCAGAATCGCGCCGGCGTAGATGATCACCAGCGCCGCCGCGAGAAACTCGGCCTGCATCAGCACCAGCAGGCCGGTGACGGCGACAACCAGCAGCACGAAGTACAGCGCGCTGTAGACCGGCTTGGGATGGGTGATGACGCGGACCGCCCCGAACAGCCCGACCGCCGCGCAGATGGCGAACACGGACCACCCGCCATGGTTGTCGAACAACTCGATCGCCGCCGCCAGCAACACGCCCAGGGCCGCCGCCAGCAGCACGAGCCCGACGCGGTTGATGACCTGCCGACCGCTCGGCAAGGCCAGGAACAACCCGACGGCACCCAGTGCGATCAGTCCGGTTAGCAGACTCGCCATCCGCTCCTGCCTTCCACTCGCCAGCAACACCCTCTCACGATGATCGGCGTGACGGTCCCGCACGCCTGGGCCGCTGTGGCCCGTTCGCTACCCGGCGGACCCGGGGTTTTACCCGATTCCACCGCTTCCGGCTAGACCTTGCGGTCCACGTTCGGCCGCCCGACATCGGTGCTCTGCCCGCCGGTGAGGCCATAATCCGTAACCGGCGGGTTCTTGCGGGGCTTGCTGTCCTTGGTCTGGTCATAGACGTGGAGGAGCTTCTCCTTGTCGAAGATCATCTCCTCGCGGGTCCGTCCGACCAGCTCGTAATGCGGGGTCAGCTCGATCGCGTCGACCGGGCAGGCCTCCTCGCACATGCCGCAATAGATGCAGCGCAGCTCGTCGATATCGAACTTGACCGGGTACTTCTCGCGGTCGGGCCACGGGGCCTCGCCCGCTTCGATGTGAATACAGTGCGCCGGGCAGGCCGTGCTGCACATGAAGCACGCCACGCACGCCACGCGGCCGTCCGGGTCCTTGTTCAGCCGATGGACGCCGCGGTAATTCGCTCCGCGCAGCTCGCCGCGGCCCTGCCGCGTGTCCTCGGGATAGCGGCGCACCCAGTCGCGCCGCCGCTTGAGGTTGAACACGTGGCCGAGCGTGGTCTTCATGCCATCCAGGATCTGGGGCAGGTACAGCCGCTCCGCCGCCGTCAGTGACGGTTCACTGACCACCATGATGTCTTCGTCACGCATAAGCTCTTTCGGGCTCCATTTCAGGGCCCGCCCAATTCGGCCGCCGTCTTCTCGAGAATAATGATCACCTCTACCGGGCCGCCACCCTTCTGCGGGGCAACCGTCGCGTCGCCAGAGACCACCTTCTTGTCGGCGGTCACCGCCTGGACCTGGTACTTTCCGTGCAGGGCATGGCACTTGAACTCACCCTGCGCGTCCGTCTGGCCCTCGCGCCAATTACGCAAGTCCTGCAATTTCATACGCTTGAGCACGTCGTACGCCGGCTTGGGCGACATGTCCTTCCGCAGCAGGCCGGCGGGCGCCCCCTGCCAGGCATGCAGATCACTGAAATCCCACCAGGTCACGATCTCGACCGCGGGAAAGGCCAGGAGCTCCAGCAGGAGCTTCTCGAGCTCCTCGGCCTGGCGTTGCTCGCCGTCCTCGGTGCTGGGCCAGGGTTGCTCGCGCTCCCAGCCCAGCTCGCCCGAGAGCATGGTGAGCTCGGTGAAATGCACCGGCAGCCCGTAGCGGGACAGCCGCTCGCAGACCGCGCGTATCTTCGCGCTGCTCCAGAAGCCGTGGTGCATGTGGCTCTGGATGCCGATGATGTCGAACGGCAGCGAGCCGTCTTCCTGCCGCAGCCGGTCGATCAGGATCTCGTAGCGGCCGGTGATGTCGTAATCGTTGATGAGCAGCTTGGCGTCGGGGTTGGCCTCGCGCGCGATCTTGAACGCCTGCTGCACCATGTCGACCTGGCCGGCCTTCTGCCAGGCCGCGGTGAGCTTCGGCGCGCGGTCCGCGAAGCGGTCGAACCGCGCCGCCTCGTTGACGACATCCCACATCGCCACGTAGCTCGACAGGCCGGCCTCTTTCCGGGCGAAGTTCTTCACGCACTCCCCGACCCGGGCCAGCGCCAGCGCCTTGACCTGACCAGTATCATCCGGCAGCCAGCCGGGCTCGTCGTAGTTCCAAAGCAGCGGGTGGCCCTTGCACTCCACCTCGTTCTGGTGGCACCAGCGCGCCATGCGCTTGGTGCGGTCGTACTGCGTCTCGCCCTGCTCCGGCTCGTACGACCACCAGTAGAACGGCAGCGTGGCATAGTCGAACAGCGCCGCGAACTGCCGCCGATACGCCGCCTCGACCTCGGCGTCACCGCAGCGCCCCCACAGGAAGATGTTGCAGCCGAGCTTGATGGCCGGTTCCTTGCGGGCCAGCTCGACGCGTACGCCCGCCGCGCGCTTGCCATCCGACGTCACGACGCGGACGACCATGGGCTCCATGCGACGCTCGCGCAACCGTGCGCGCAGCGCAGCGATCTCGTCGGCCCACGCAGTCGACGCCGTCAGCAAGACCAGCGTGATGCTCAGCCAGCACCTCATAACGGCCGCACCTCCACTTCCGGCAGATCCTGCTGCCGCCCGGTCACCGGCTCGCGCGAACGGGCCGCCAGCACCAGCATGACGATCAGCAGGCCGGCGTTGACCGCCAGGCTCGCCAGCCAGTTGCGGTGCAGCCCGAACGCCGCCAGCACCGCAATCGCGATCAGCAGCAGGATGCCCACCGGCACCATCGACTGCCACGCGACGCGCATGAGCTGGTCAAACCGGAACCGCGGCAGCGTCCAGCGTATCCACATCACCACCCCCACGAGCAACGCCACCTTCGCGATGAACACCGCCAGGCGCGTCAGCATCGCCAGCGGCGACAGGTTATCCGCCGCCGGCCCGCCCCAGATGTGCCAGCCGCCGAGGAACAGGGCGACGATCAGCGCACTGGCGACAATCGTGTGGGCATACTCGGCGAGGAAGAACATGGCGAACTTCATCGAGCTGTACTCGGTGTGGAAGCCGCCCACGAGCTCCTGCTCGGCCTCCGCGAGGTCGAACGGGGCCCGGTTGGCCTCCGCCAGGGCGCTGACAAACAGCAGGTACGCGGCGATGGGATGCATGAACACATACCACACGCCCGTGGCGGCCTGCTGCTTGACGATGCCGTCGAGCTGCAGCGTGCCGGTCACCAGCAGGATGCACAGCAGCGCCAGCCCCATGGGCAATTCGTAGCTGATCATCTGCGCGGCGGCCCGCATCCCGCCGTAGAACGAGTACTTGTTGTTGCTCGCATACCCCGCCAGCACGATGCCGTAGACGCCCAGCGAACTCACCGCCAGGATGTACAGGAAACCGATGTTCAAGTCGGCCACTTGCGTCGAGACCGCTGCCTCGGCCCACGGCCAGCGCACCTCCCCCGCCCACGGGATGACCGCGAAGCCGATCAACGACACGATCAGCGAGATGATCGGCGCAATCAGGTGAATCGGGCGGTCGACGTTCGCCGGGATGATGTCCTCTTTCAGGAAGAACTTGAGCCCGTCGGCGATCGGCTGCAACAACCCCCAGAAGCCGACGCGATCGGGCCCATGGCGATCCTGCGTAAAGGCGGCCAGCTTCCGCTCGGCGAGAATACACACCGCCGTCGCGTTGAGAATGCTGAACAGCGCGGCCGCCATGACGATCACGCGGAACCAGAACGGGTCCGCCAGAAAGCCCTTGTAGTACGGGAACGTCAGCCATGCCGTCAGCACCAGCGGCACCGTCAGCACCACGCCGATCAGAATCAGCACCAGCGGGTTCCGCAGGGTGGTTTCGACCCGGTGTACTGTTGGATCCCTCATTCTCGCCTCAACCTCGTGCCGCCGAGCGGCAAGTGACAATCGTCAATCATCAGCGATCAGTGAGCCCGCGAACGGGCCCCTGGGTACTTCAACACGAGCACCAGCCACCGCGGCACCGATGATCGACAACTGATCATTGAACATTCCCTAGTGCTGATGCTTCGGCAGGTCCTTCGGCACGAATACCTCGCCGAACACCGCCATCCGCTCGGCCATGCGCTCACGCACCTTCTTCGAAAGGAACAGTCCGCTCAACCCCAGCAATTCGTAGAAAAACTGGCCATCGCCTTTGACGCCATCAGCGGGCGGCATGGCCCGTTCGAACGGCTGCACGAGCCCCTCGTCGTTCATGAACGTGCCCTCGCGCTCGATCCACGTCGCCGCCGGGACGTGCACTGATGCGATCGCGTCGAGCCCGCTGGGAAACAGGTCGTGCACGACGACGAACGAGACCTTGCCCAGGGCCTCCACCGCCGCCGGCTTGATCCACGCCTGCGAATAGCCGCCGGTGATGTACGCCGCCTTGAACTTGCCGGTCCCGGCCTGCTCGACAAACGCACCGAAATCGAGCGACGGGCCGCCGAAATGCTCGATGATCGTCTCGATGCCGCGACGGTTGGGGCATTTTTCGGCCTTGATCACGAAGCCCTTGGGGAAGCGCTGATCCTCACCGACGATCGGTACATACCCTGTGACAAGCGTTGCCTGGGGGGCGACCTCACGCACGAAGGACGCCAGCAGCCAGGCCTCCTCGCAGCTCAGCATCGGACTCAGCACGGCGGCCACGGACGCGCCCTGGTCCGCACCTGCAGCTTCGTTCAGCCGGGCCTTGAGCAGCGCGGGCAGCGCCTCCCACCGCTCGACGCGCATGGCATCGCCTTCGCGGACGCGCGGGGTGGTCAGCCGATCCTCGCGCACGTACGGGCGCCAGCCGAACCGCGCCTCGTCGGAGATCCACCATTCGTTGACGCGTTCGTTGTAGCGCGGGCGGATGCGATGGACGCCCTCGACATTGTGGTCGATCCAGATGGTCTGGCCGCGGCTGTCGACGGGGCTGACGGACTTCGTCGACTTGAGCAGCCAGACGCGCTGCTTGAACAAGAAACCCTTGTCCAGCAGGGCCCCCACCGGGCACAGGTCGACGACGTTGCCCTGGAGTTCGTTCTCCAGCGGTTGGCCGGGGAAGACGTCGATCTCGCCACGGCTGCCGCGATTGACGATCATCAGCTCGCCGCTGCCAGTCACCTCGTCACAGAAGCGCACGCACCGCGAGCACAGCACACAGCGATCCGAGTACAGCAGGGTGTGCGGACCAATGTCCTTCTTCGGGTTCTTGGACTTGTCCTCGACCATGCGCGAGGCGGCCGGCCCAACCTCTTCGGTGTAGTCCTGAAGGTAGCACTCGCCAGCCTTGTCGCACACGGGGCAGTCGAGGGGGTGATTGAGCAGGTAGTACTCCATCACGTACTTCTGATTCGACCGCACGCGCTCGGATTCGAACCGCACTTCCATGCCGTCCTTGACGGGCGTCTGGCACGAGGGGAAGAGCTTGGGCGCCCAGCTCATCTCCTTCGTCTTGGGATGCGGCATCTTCATTTCCATCAGGCACAGGCGACAACTGGCCACCACGCTCAGCCCCGGGTGGTAGCAGTAGTGCGGGATGTCGAAGCCGGCTTCGAGCGCCGCCTGCAACACCGGGATGCCCTCCCGGGTCGTGACCTCCTGACCGTCAATGATGATCTTCGGCATGTCCTCTCGCCCTGTCGGCTACACCTGGTCGTAATCGTATTTCCGCTGATCGATCGGGTCGGCAAACGTGCCGCCGACATGACGCTGCGCCCGCCCTTCCGCCAGAGGCAGGTCGTACGTCGCCGGGTTGACCTTGTGCAGCCAGCGTTCGGCGGCGCCGGGCTCCTGGGCGGCAATGTGGCGCTCGAACTCGGCCCGGAACTTCTGCACGATCACGCGGATCGGCCAGCCGGCGCCGTCCGACAAACCGCAGATGTTCATCCCGGGCATCATGCCCATGTTCTGGCTGACGTCCTCGAGAATATCGAGATCGACGGTGCGACCGGCGCCGGCGCGCATGCGCTGCGCCATCTTGTACATCCACGAAGTGCCCTCGCGACAGTGGGTGCACTGCCCGCAGGACTCCATCGAGTAGAACCGCGCGACGTTCACCAGCACGTCGCGAATGTCAGTGTCCTCGTCCACAACCACCGCCGCCGCTGTTCCCAAACCAAGCAGCCCGTAACGCCGGACATCGTCAAAGTCGAGCAGGCAGTCCAGCTCGTCGAAGTCCTGCGTCGGGTCGACCGCGCCGTCTGGCGGCTTGGGGAACAGGTCGCCGCGAACGACGCCCATCGACAGCCCGCCGGGAAACACCGCCTTGACCCGCTTGCCGTCGCGCATCCCCTGGGCGTAATCCTGGCCGTAGATCAGCTCGCGCAGCGGCAAACCGAGCGGTGCCTCGTAGCAGCCCGGGCGATTCACCGGGCCGCTGACACAGTACATCTTGGGGCCCTTGCTGTTCTCGGTCCCGAGGCTGTTCCACCAGTCGAGGCCGCGCGTGAAAATATGCGGTAAACACGCCAGCGTCTCGACGTTGTTGACCACAGTCGGCTGACCGAACGCGCCCTCAACCGCCGGGAACGGCGGCTTGATCCGCGGCCAGCCGCGCTTGCCCTCCAGGCTCTCGATCAACCCGGTTTCTTCGCCGCAGACATACGCCCCCGCGCCGCGGTGGATGTAGACCTCCAGCGAATAGCCCGAGCCGAGGATGTTCTCGCCGAAATACCCGGCGGCGTAGGCCTCGTCGATGGCCTTCTGCATGATGTGGAATTGCTCGGTGAACTCGCCGCGCATGTAGATGTAGGCGATGGTCGTCTTCGTTGCGTAACCCGCAATGAGGATGCCCTCGAGCAGCATGTGCGGGTCGGTCTCCATCGTGATGCGGTTGCAGAAGGTGGGCGGCTCGGACTCGTCGGCGTTGACGCACAGGTAGGTCACCTTGCGGTCTTTCGGCAGAAAGCCCCACTTCACACCCGCGGGGAAGCCCGCCCCGCCGCGGCCGCGCAGGTTGGCCTGCTTGACAAGGTCGACCACCTCGTCGGGGGTCAACTTCAGCGCCTTGGCGGCCCCTTCGTAACCGCCGGCCGATCGGTAGACATCCAGCGACGTGCTGTTGGGCACGTTGACGTGTCGCATCAATACGGGTTCAAAGGCCATCGCAAACACCCTGACGCTACTTTGGTGCGTCGAACAGATCGCTACGGGGCATGGTGAGCTTGTCGTTGTCCGGGTCGTTGAGAATGCGGTCGAGGTCTTCGACCTTGACGCACTTGTGCATCTTCTCGTTGATCTGCATGCACGGCGCGTGATCACACGCCGCCAGACATTCCTCGGTCATCAGCGACCACTCGCCATCGGGTGTGGTCTGGTGGTCGCGGATGCCCAGCTTCTCCTCCAGCGCCGCCAGCACTTCCTTGCCGCCCATCAGCTCGCACGTCAATGAACGGCACAGCACGATCGTCTTCCGGCCGCGCGGGTGCGTCCAGAAATGCGTGTAGAAGCTGACGACGTCGAGCACCTGCGACGGCGGCAACTCGAGCAGCGCGGCGATCTCACGCATGGCACGGAGCGAAACGTAGCCGATCGCATCCTGCGCCACGTGCAACGCCGGCAGCAACACCGCGCGTTTGGTCGGATAGCGCGGGAAGAACGAGCGGATCTTTTCCTTGACCGCGTCGCTCAGGCCGGGCCCGAGATCGGCTTCGTCGAGTTTCGTACGATCAATCGTGCGCCAAGCCACCGGGAACCTCCGGTTCAATCCACAGTGCAGAATTCAAAAGGCAAGAAGCACCACGCCAAACGCAGCGCCACAACCGTCGCGCGAAGCCCGTTTTGCATTCCGCATGCTGCGTTCTCCATTCTTCATTCCCTATCGGTCCAACTCCGCCGCGATGACGTTGATGCTGTTGAGCACTGCCGGCACGTCGCTGATCTGATGTCCAACGATCAGCTTGGGAAACACCTGGTAGTTGATGAAGCTCGGCGGCCGGCAGCGGGCGCGCCAGGCCGAGCGCCCCCCGTCGCTGACCACATGAAAGCCCAGCTCGCCATTTGCGGTTTCGTTGGCGAAGTACGCCTCCCCCACCGGCGGCTCGATTCCGCGGTTGGTCATCACCTTCTCGAAGTGATGAATGAGCCCCTCGATCGAGAAGTAGATCTCGTCCTTGTCGGGCAGGGTCAGCTTCTCATCGTGCCCCACGTTGATCGGCCCGTCGGGCATCATCGCGACCACCTGCTCGATGATGCGACAGGCCTGATGGATCTCCTCGATCCGCACCAGGAAGCGGGCATAGACGTCACCGCCATACGCGATCGGCACCTTGAAATCGACCGCGGGCGCCCCCTGCCCGTCCCAGTTGTCGGCGTAGCAGAGATAGGGCTCGTCCTTGCGCAGGTCGCGCTTGACGCCGCTGCCGCGCGCCAGCGGCCCCGTCAGCGACCAGTTGATCGCGTCGTCGTGGCTGATCACGCCGATGCCCTTGGTCCGCTCGATGAAGATGCGGTTGCGCAGCAGCAGCGACTCAACATCCTTCAGCGCCCGCGGCACCACGTTGCGACAGAAGTCGACGACCTTGTCCGTCCAGCCCGGGGGGGCGTCCTGCGCCAGGCCACCAACGCGGGTGTAGCTGACCGTGAACCGCGCGCCGCACAGTTCTTCGAGTAGATCGTAGATGATCTCGCGCTCGTTGAAACCGTACAGGAACGCCGTCAGCCCGCCCAGATCCAGCCCGGAGCAGCCGACATTGAGCAGGTGATCCTGAATTCGGCCCAGCTCGGCACAGATCGTGCGGATGGCCTTGCAGCGCGGCGTCAGGTCGATCCCGAAGAGCTTCTCAACCGCCATGTGCCAGGCGATGTTATTCGAAATCGGCGACACGTAGTTCATGCGGTCGGTGACCACGACGTACTGGTTGTAGTCATGGTGCTCGCCGAGCTTCTCGAAGCCGCTGTGCAAGAAGCCGATGTCGGGCGTGCAGCCGACGATGCGCTCCCCCTCCAGCTCGAGCACCAGGCGCAGCGTCGTATGCGTCGCGGGATGCTGCGGCCCGAAATTGAGCGTCCAGCGATCCTCGCTCCCGGGATCGGGCTCCAGCGTGGTCGGTTTCATCAAGTCATACGAAACGGGCATTCGCACACTCCGTACGCGCGTCCCGGCGGCGCTCGCCTATTCCGTCTCGCGCGTCACCACCTCAAAGTCCTCGCGCTCGCCCTTGCCGGTCAGCGGATAGTCCTTCCTCAGCGGATGATCCACGAAGTTCTGCGGCAGCAGAATTCGCCGCAGGTCCGGGTGACCGGTGAACCGAATGCCGAACATGTCGTAGACCTCGCGCTCCGGCCACTCGGCCCCCTTCCAGATGGAGGTCACCGACGGCAGCGTCGGCTCCGGATCGTTGACAAAGGCCTTGACCCACAGCCGATGGTTGAACGTGAGGCTGAGCAGGTTGTAGGTCACGCAGAAGCGATCCTCGGCCTCCGGGAAATTCAGGTAGTCGATCCCCGCCAAGTCCGCAAGCTGATCGAACCGCGTCCGCTCGTTGCCATACAGAAACCGCATCACCTCGAGCAGGTTCTCCGGCGGCACACGCACCCAGAGCTGATCCGACGGGCGGCCGTCGGGATGGACCACCAGCGGCCGGGGCTCGAGCCCCAGGTCGGGAAACTCTTCCTGCAATGCCGAAATCACGTCCTTCGTCGCCATCGCCTACCTCGTGCGTGCCTCGCGCCCGCTCACGACGCCGAACCGAAACCAGGGCCCAACTCCACGCCGCCCCGCGGCGGCTGGACCGTCAGCCCCAGGCCGCGTCCGCGCTCGGCACTGCTTTTGACCCCGTCCTGGGCCACGATCTGTTGCAGGGCCATGACGCCCTCGAGCAGCGTCTCGGGCCGCGGCGGACAACCCGGCACGTACACGTCCACCGGGAGAAACTGGTCGATTCCCTGCACGACCGAGTACGTGTCGAACACGCCACCGGTGGACGCGCAGGCCCCCATCGAGATGACCCACTTGGGCTCGGTCATCTGGAGGTAGATCTTCTGGAGGACGGGCATCATCTTCATCACGACGCGGCCAGCACAGATGAGCATGTCGCACTGCCGCGGGGTGAAGCGCATCGCCTCGGAGCCGAAGCGGGCAATGTCGTAGCGGCTGGCCCCGACGGCCATCAGCTCGATGCCGCAGCAGGCCGTGCCGAACGGCATGGGCCACAGGCTGTTGCGCCGTACCCAATTGATGCCGTGCTTCTTGATCAGGTCGACGGCCCGGTCCAGCGTGGTGAGCGTCACGTCGCTGGCGCCGAGGTCGTCGCCACGGATTTCAACGCGTTTGGTCAGTTCCACTTGAATACGCCCTTGCGCCATTCATAGACGAAGCCGACGAGCAGTAGCGCGAAGAAGACGCCGATGGCGACCAACATGAACACCGGCGTATAGCCTGCCGCCGCCAGGGCCTGCCCCCACTCGGTTTGATCGCTCTCGCCCGCCTGCATCCTGGAGTAGAGCACCGCCCAGGGATACAGGAAGATGAGCTCGACATCGAAGATCAAGAACAGCACCGCAATCAGGTAGAACCGGACATTGAACCGCCGGCGCGTGTCCATGAACGGTTCCATGCCGGACTCGTAGGTGCTGTGCTTGACCTGGCCCCAGCGCCGCGGGCCGATCAGGTGGGTGAACACCAGAATGCCCAGCGCCAGCCCGACCGCCACCGTGATCAGGATCGCGACGGTCGTGTAATCACTCGCGGCCAGCCCTAAATAGTACCTTCCGAGTTCCATTTGTCGCACCTGAGTGTAGACCTCTCTCGGCGTGGGGCAACGGATTCGCACCGGTTTCGAGCAAGCCCGCCCTTGCGGTGCGCGGCCCGGCCCCAGGATCGGGCATCATGCCCGAAACCGCACGCCGAGGCAATGCCCTCGCAGGTCCGGGGCCCAATTGTCCGCCGGACGCCACCCGTGTTAAGATCGCGGCCTGCGCATGACGATCCGTATCATGCGGATGGCGCCAAGGTCCTGAAGGAGAATCACATATGAGCCTGTCGCGGATGATCAAACCGGTTGCGGTGCTGCTTTGCGTGGCCGGGACGCTGAGCGGCTGTTCCAAGCCGGGCAACGAGCGCATGGCCGAGAATCTGTTCGTCGGGGAATGGGTGCAGTCCGACAACGTCAACCTGTGGGTCGGGCAGGTCGCCACCGCCCAGTACACCCCCGGCCGCGTCTACTTCACCGTCCAGGACAACAAGACCTGGCGGATGGAGTTCAAGGACATGAAGGGCAATCCCGTCAATCCGCCCCAGACGGCGGAGGGGTCGTGGGACTACAGGCAGTCGTATATCGACCTCAAGACGTCTGATTCAGCCCTCAGCGGTGAGTTCGCCGACTACACCCCGGTGGCCATCATCGAGATGAGCTTCCAGGGGCAGGGCGACCAACGCACCTACATCCACTTGCGATTCGAGAACGGAGACAAGGCGCCGCTGGTCCCGGTGAACGAAGCGGGTGGCGCCTGAACGCACACGCTCCGGGCCGCCGCGGTGTGTGGCGGCGGCCCGCGCGGGTCAGTATTCCGCGGGCAATCCGCCGATGAACGGGCCCGTCAGGCAGATGTCGATCATCTCGATGTAGCTCACCCAGGTGAACATCAGGCCGATGTGACACAGGACCAGGGCCCACGCGCCGAGTTCGGCCGCGGGATGGCGCCGCAGGCCGTGCAGAATGAGCACCCCGCCGCCAAGCAGCGCAACCTTGAACGCGGTAGCGGGAACGAAGCCGTGCTCTACGGCGGTGCGGGCGACGATGTTCGCCTCTCTGAAGTTGCCGCGGGCCATCTGGCTATGGGTGAAGCCGAGGTCGAACGCGTTCATGACGACCACCGCCGCCAGCAACACCAGCGTGCGAAACGCGCGCTCGCGGCGCTCGTCGGCCCGGCTGCACAACCGACCCGTCGCGCAGCGCTCCACGGTAAACGCACCCGCGTACGGCATTGACTCACCTCTCTTGGCCAGACACACCGCGGCCCGGCCGAATGGACGGGCAAGGGCCGTTATCGGTCGCTGACGCCGAATCGCCGCAGGAAAACCGCCCCCGGCACCGTGCCGCCCCGCGCGGCCGTCACAACGGCATGGTCTGAGCCAGTACGGCGTGATCCCCCAGGCAGATTTCCACCGCATCCAGGTATGCCATCCACCACACCATCAAGCCCGCATAGCACGCCGTCAGCCCGAATGTGCCAGCCTCCGCCAGCCAGTGACGCCGCAGGCGATAGAGGATCACGGCGCCGAAACCGAACAGCGCGACCTTGTAGGCGGCGGCGCCGTGCGGCGTTTGCACGAAGCCGGCGGCGACGATGTTCGCCTCAGCAAAATTCTGACGTGCCAGCTGCGCTTGGGTGAAGCCGAGGTCGAAGAGGTTGAACACCGAGAGCATCGCCAGCGCGACCGTCGTGCGGAAAGCGCGCCGGTGACTGCGGCCGATTCGAACCACTTCGACTTTGCTGTTTTCGTGAACGGCCCTGGCGACAAGTACATGACGTTGCAACATATGTTTACCACCTGGCACGTGAACTGACTTTCGCGCCACACTCCTCCCAACCTGAGTCTATCGACCGGATCGCCCAGGAAGTTAAGTTCTGGTTCAGACGGGCTTCAGCCACTGTTAGGCGCGTCAGGCGGGCGCGCGCCATGCGTGCGCACGGGCGCAGCAAACCCGCCAATCCACGTAATCTCGGGTCACCCGGAGGAAACGGCAGGAGTCCGCGGCGCGCCGCGACAAAAAGCAAGCGACCCCGTCCTTCGCCGTTGGACGAAGGCGAGGTCGCCGGTATTCGCGAAGATGCGGCCGTTACGCGCGGCTACGGCGTTACGGACACGTCGTGTTCATCAGGGCCACGAACGGGTCGATGTCGCGCCAGTTGGCGTTGCCGTCGCTGTTGGCGTCGTTGTTGCTGAACGGACAGCTCGGCGTCCCCGGTGCGAACAGCGCCGTCCACGCCGACTCGTTGTTGTTCTGGGCGGCGACAAAGAAGTCGATGTCGCGCCAGTTGACCTGCCCGTCACAATTGGCATCGCCCGGACAGCCGGACGGTCCCAATTGCGGATCCGGGCCGACAAGGTAGTTGCCGGCAACCTCGTCCGACGTGAGCGCGCGGTCATACACCGCGACCAGGCGATACTCGCCGTACCACGGACGGGTCGGCAGCGGGCCGGCCTCGTTGCCCAGCACGAAGTAGTGATTCGCCGCCCAGTTCGACAGGTCGCCACTGCGCGGGTCGTTGATGACCTCGAATCCGTCGATGTAGATCCGCCGATCGCCCGCAACGTTCCGCGTGTACACCACGTGCGTGAGCGCCGGCACGACCGTGCCCGTGGGCGTGCTCACCGGCGGCAGGCCGTTGCTGCTCGTGGTGGTGGTGCGCAGCCGCACCGTGTACTGATCCGACGGTCCGCCGAAGGTGTCGCCGTGGCCGAGCGTGAAGTTGCGCGCGGAGTTGCTCTGCGACACCGTCACGATGCGCCCATAGTCGCCGTCGACGGCGCTGGCCGGGATCACCCAGGCTTCGATCGTCACTTCGTCGGTCGCCTGGCAGCCGGTGATGACCTTGGCCGCCGGCGCCGGAGAAATCGCCCGCGTGTAATCGCTGTTGGACACGAACGCCAGGCCGCCGCCGGTCCACACCGCGTTCTGCGGATCCTCGATGTTCAGGTCCAGCGGCTCGCCGACGCCCGAGACATCGTGCACCACCGTGCCGTCGTTCTCGGCAAAGTCGTACAGCACCAGCAGGCCCTCGGTCGCGCGCTGCGGCGGCGTGTAGGTGAACTCGACCTGCGTATCGGGCGCCACCGGCAATCCCGGCGGCCCCACGTCCTCGACGCCGCTGACGGCCAGCGTGTAGGTCTGGTCGGGGTTCATCGGCGACACGGTCAGCATCACCGCCTGGCCGTCATTGCCGGTCAGCGTCGCGCCGCTGACAGTCACGCCGCCGTCAATGGTGTAGTTGGCCGGGTCTTCGGCCGTCACCGGCTCGAGCCGTTCAGTGAAGACGACCTGCACCTCGGTCTCGTCGGCAGCGCGCACACTCTCGATCGCCGGCGGGACGAGGTCGAGCACGCCATTGCCGGCGGCCCAGATCTCGGTCGTGGGCCCGCTGTCGGTCGCGACGCTTTCGGCGTGCCAGACGATGGCATCACTGCCGGCGGGCGCGGGCCAGCGATCGTCGTAGTCGTTGTCGCTGACCTGGTAGATCACGCCACCGCGGGCCGCCGCCTGGTCGGTGAACATGTAGATTTCCCAGTCGCTGCCGTCAAAGCCCTGCCAGACGATGCGGCCGAAGTCGTCGATTCGGGGGTACTGGTCGTGCTGGTCGTTGCTTGTGACGTAAAAGGTCGCACCGCCGTAGGCCGAGCGCCGCTCGATCTCCCAGTCGCCGCCGGTGCGCGCCATCCACACCACGACGTCGCTGTTGTTGATCTGCGGCCACCAGTCCTCGGTCCCGTCGTTGGTGAGCTGGATCCGGCCGCTGCCATCCGCATTCGCCGACCAGACCTCGACGTCGGCGTCGTTCCAGACGTCGTGGAAGGCATGCCAGACGATGCGGCCGTTGTCGTTGATCTGGGGATACTCGTCCTCGCGGCTGTTGTTGGACACGTTGACCATGTCGCTGCCGTCGACGTTCGCGCTGTAGATCTCCCAGTCGCTGCCGTCCCAGCCGGCCCAGGTGATGCGCGGCGGCGTGGCATCATTGATGCGCGGCCAGACGTCGTCGCGCGGCCGCCCCACACCACCGTTCGTGTTGTACGTCACCTGCTGAATCACGGAGGCGTCGGCCATGGCCGAGTAGATCTCGTAATCGAGCCCGTCGAAGCGGTCCCAGACGATCCAGCCACTGTCGGAAATGTCCGGGTGCCAGTCGTAGACGGTGTTGTTGGTGATGTAGCGCACGTCGGTGCCGTCGGCGTTGGCGGTGAGGATCTCGTAGTCCTGCCCGTCAAACTTCTGCCAGACGATCCGGCCCGACGCGTTGATCTGCGGCGCCTCGTCGTTCAGGTCGTCGTCGGTGATCTGCACCAGGCCCGTGCCGTCCATGTTCGACGAGTAGATTTCGAAGTCCTCGCCGTCATGCCCCTGCCACACGACCCGGCCGGCATCATTGACCTGCGGCACCCAGTCATCGCCGGGCGTGAACGTCAGCACGCGCAGCGGATCGGGATAGCTGGCCGCGGGCGGCACCGGGCCGCCGGGCTCGTGATCGCCGCCGCTCTCGCTGTGCATGTTGAAGTTCTGGACGTACTCCCACCAGTTGTTCAGGCGGTTGTAGCCGTCGAGATTGTTGCTGCCGTCGTGGTGCGGCAGGTGGGCATACCACCACTTGAGGAAGTTCCGCTGCGTGTCCGGCCCGCCCCAGGCCTCGTAGCCCATCGTCACGGACTCGGCGGCGAAGTCGGGGAAGTGGTTCATCCAGCCGGGCGCATAGCTCTCGACGACCACCGGGCTGGCGTAGTCGTAATCACTGCGGCCGTTCGGCGGGTAATGAATCGAGCCGATGCCGTAGATGTTGCTGACAGTCGTCTGGCCGTAGTTCCAGCCGAAGCGATCGAACAGCGTACGCGTGCCATTGGTATTCCAACCGCCGTACGTATGCGCCATGATCGACTCGGCCCGGTGCCCGTAGCTGTGAATGCCCTCGGCCACGCCGCGCTCGTAGTTCAACCCCTCGATGATGAAGATGCGCGAGCAGGCGATGCGCTTCTGCGGCGATGAGTTGCACCAGTAGCCCCCACGGCCGCACATGGTGGTTTCCCAGTAGCCGGTGAACGGCGCCGTGTAGATGATGACCTCGTCGATCATGCCGGCGTCGACCTTGCGAGCCCAGTCGTAATCGCGACAGCTCGCCTTGTAGTCGGTGCCGACGTCATGCCACCCCGACCAGGCGTAGTAGTCCTCCATGTACTCGGCGTCGGTGTACCGATAGCCGTCGGTGTGAATCGGAAACTCGTCCGCGTTGATGTACTGCACCAGACGGAAGTTCACCAGGCCGTGGCTGGACTCCTGGAAATCCGCGATCCACTCGTCGGTCAGCCAGGCGGGATCCATCCACCCCCCGGCCTGCCACAGCCGCTGGTTGTCTTCGAATTCGATAATCGGGTTATACGCCAGGTGCAGCAGTCGCGGGTACTGCGGCGTCGCCTGTTGCGCAGCCGCCGGCCAGGCAGCGGCCAGCGTGATCAGAGTTACGGCCATCCAGCGCCGAGCAGTCATTCAGATCTCCTTTCCTCGAGCATCAGGTCGCCCCCGGCCGGCCCGGCGCGATGCCAAGCGCGAGCCGGACGACGTCGAGAACCAACCCCCGGCCGGGCCATTCCCGTAGGCCCGGATCTCTCGCGGCTGAAACAGTTCATCAGTGTCGCACAACGGGCCGACCGAATCAATCATTATTGAAATTGTCGGCCTTTGGAGCATCGGCCTGCTGCAACAGCGGCGGAGATTCGGAGCCCCCAATATCGGACCCACTCCGCGAGTCTGGCGCGCAAAGCCTTGCTGCACGGGATTATAGAGGCCCACACCGGAGCGGCCAGCCGGCGCGAATGAGAATCCGGTCGCGGCGGCACGACACGTCCGACGGCCGAGCGCCGGGCACCATTTGCTGTGACGAATGCGCCCGTCCGCTTACGGACAGGTCGTGTTCATCAGCGCCACGAACGGATCGATGTCGCGCCAGTTCGCCGTCCCGTCGCCATTGACGTCGTTGCCGGCGAACGGACACGCCGGCGCGCCCGGCGCGAACAGCGCCGTCCAGGCCGACACGTTGTCGTTCTGCGCGGCCACGAAGAAATCGATATCGCGCCAGTTGACCACGCTGTCGCAGTTGGAATCGCCATAGCACACGGGCGGCGCCTGGCAGCTCAGCGCCGTCAGCGCCACATCGTCGATATTCCAGCCGCAGTAGCGCCACGCCCCGTCGGTGGTGCCCATCGTCCAGCGGAGATACACCGTGGGCTGGTTGTCGGCCACGTCGGCGATGTCGAGCTCGATCTCCTGCCACGCGTCGTCCGTGATCTCGGCCGTGTTCTCCCACACCGTCACCCAGTTCACGCCGTCGTTGCTCACGCGCACGTACGCGTGGTCGTAACGCGGCTGCTCGACGCCGAGCCAGCGCCAGAACACGAGGTGCACGCCGTACATGTCGGTGCAGTCGATCGCGGGCGACGTCAGGTGCCGCTCGGGCAGACTGTTCTCGTAGTCGCCCGTGAGGTTGTAGCCGTAGACATACGGCCCGCTGTGGCCGCTTGTCGGGTCGGGGCCGCCATACTGACCGCCGCCGCCGGTGGGCTGGCCGAACGTCCACAGCCCCTGCGTGCTCCAGCCGGGGTCACTGTCGAAGTTGTTCTCGTACACGAGGGTGTACGCGTAGCCGGCGGTGACCTCGTAGGCGTTGTCGGGCGCCGTCGACGGGCTCGTGTACAGCCGCCCGGTGTGCCCCTCGGCGCTGAAGTAGTAGAACAGCGGTTCGCCGCAGGTCACCGGCGGAAAGACCGCATCGTAAGTGTTGGCCGCGACCTCGATCATCGGCTCGCTGTACCAGCTGCCGTCGAGGTAATAATGGAACGTGCCCGTGCCGGGCGCCGGGCTCTCGGTACCGAGGCCCACCAACTCGACCCGCAGCGTGTCGCCACCCGCCGGGCGCACGACCTCCGGCAGCCCGTCGGGAAAGACGAAATCGACTGCATTCACCGCGACGTGCACGACCGCCGCATCCACCAGCCACCCCACCGCGGCCCGCGTCATCTTGACGGCATAGTCGAAGTCGAGGTTGCCGGGCTGCTCGAAGCTGTCCTGCTGCGTGTGATAGTAGGGGTTGTTCCAGACTTCCCCCTCGATCAGCAGCGCGGCCTGGTAACCCGCGGCGTCGAACGGCGCATGGTCACTCGCGCCGATCCAGCCGGCGTCCATCCAGGTCAGCCCGTTGCCGTATTCGATGATGGCGCTGCCCAGCGCGTTCATCAGGCCGGCGGAGCTGTCGCGCGAGTAGATGCGGGCGACGTCCGTCCCGGTATCGTGCGCGACCATGTCGCACGAGATCATGCCGCGGATGTCGTCGCCGGCGTGATCGTCGACGTACGCGTTGCTGCCGTACAGCCCCTGCTCCTCGCGCGTGAACGCGACGAAGCGAATCGTGTAGTCCGAGTCGTACTGCGAGATGATGCGCGCCGCCTCCAGCACGAGCGCGACGCCGCTGGCGTTGTCGTCGGCACCCGGGTTGCCGACCGAATCGTAGTGCGCGCCGATGACATACTCGCGCTCGGGAAAGAGCGTGCCGGTCTTGGTACCCACGACGTTGTAATACGTGCTGCCGTAATAGCTCACCGGCTCGAGGGTGACGCTGAGGCCATAGCTGGTGAAGAACGACGCGATATTGTCGCGGCAAGGATCGTGGTCGGGTCCGTCCACACCGCGGTCGTCACCGACGTGCGTGAAGAGCCAGTTGTCCATGAAGTCGTAGTAGCTGGCGTAGCTGACCTGGTTCGCGGCCGCCATGCCTTCGTTGGACGCTTCGGCTGGCGTGACCCACAGGAAACAGAGGGCCGTGGTGAAGAGGGCGACGAACAGACGACGGTGGGCCTTGTGGATCACGACGAGAACCTCCTTGTGGGGAGCAGGAACGCCAGGCTTGCGCCCATCCCGCGCAGCAGCGCGGCCAGAAAGCGCCAGCCGCCAGCGCAGCGGCTCGCGCACCTCAGTATCCGATTGTACTGTGCCGCCCTTGCCCCTCCAAGCCCGATCCGCGGGGCGGCCGATCAATGACCGCGGCGGGCCCTGTCACTTATGAAACTTAAGGACAGGTCGTGTTCTGCACCGCCACGAAGGCGTCGATATCGCGCCAATTGACGCCGCCGTCATCGTTTACGTCGTTGTTCTCGAACGGGCAGCTCGGCACGTCCGGCGCGAACAGCGCCGCCCACGCACTGAGATTGTCGTTCTGCGCCGCGACGAAATAGTCGATGTCACGCCAATTCACCGCCCCGTCACAATTGCTGTCGCCCGGACAGCCGATCGGCGCCAACGGAGCCGTCGCCACCAGCGTGCCGGAAATCGTCACCGTCGTCGCCACGCCGTTGAAATCGAACGAGTCCGAGATGAAGACCGAGCCGTCGAGCATGACGTTCGCGCCGTCGTCGCTGACGTTGCCCATCAGGTCGGCGAGGCTCGGGTCGTAGGTCGAGAGATCCTCCGTGCCACTGCCGATCTGCGAGCCCACCACGCCGTAGCCCGCGTAGCTCATCGTGCCCACCGGCTGCAGCAGATTGCCGACCTGGTTGAACTCGCCGGCCGGGTCCACCGGCGCCGGCGGCCCCGCCGCCCCGAAGCCGTAGCCCAGTCGCACCCCCATGTCGGTGCCGGTGATTTCCACCCCCCCAAGGAACGCCGCATCGAGCAGCAGGTCGACCTGCTCGGTAAGGTCCAGTACGGCGGCAGTGATGTGGATCTCGGTATACGTTCCCGCGGGCGGGGTCAGCGTGGCCTCGATGAAGCCCTCGATCGGGGACGTGTCGGAATCCGTGAGCCCCAGCGCCTCGACTTCGACCGTCACCGACGATTGTGTCGAGTCCACCAGGAAACTGTAATCGTGGTCACTCGCCAGCACCGGCGCGCTCACCAGCACCAATCCAATCACCACCGTCAACGCACCCCCGACGCCTGTTCCCAGCTTCATGAGAGATTGCTCCTTCCTCGCCGTTGTCGCCGCGCAGGCAGCACGCCGTCTCTGGACATGAACCCTGACTTATCGGGCCTTCGTGACGGGAACACATCGTCCCCGCGCCCGTACGTCGCATTATACCCCGGCGCTCCGCTATCGCAGCCCGAATCCGGTGCCCGGCGGCTGCCATTTTTCGTCGACGTTCCATTCGTCCGGCGACGGCTCGCCAGTGCGGGTACGAACCAGTCGCGGAAACACGTAGCGCTCCCGATAACCGAGGTTGTAGGCGATGTTGGCGTCCGTCACCTCCTCGAACAGGAAGTAGTGCTGGCCGTTGTGGCTGAGGCGGATGCAAACCACCGCATTTGAATGCCCGTAGGTGTGGCGGATCTTCCCGTCCGCCGACCAGAGCGTGCGATCGAACGTCACCCGGCCGCGCTCGTCAGTCGCGGCGCGGATGTCGGGCTCGTCAACGAACTTCTTCGTGTACCAGTTCGAGCCGGTGCCGCGGGCGCGATAGACCCGCACGTCCGCGTTCGCGAGCGGCTTGCCCGCCGGATCGACGTACGCGTAAACGACCTCCTTCGGAATGTCCTGCAGGAATTCGCCGATATTGGGCGGCCCGTTGCAGTTGCCGCCCTGGGCCCGCCGACCACGCACCCGATTCCAGCACATCGCCTCGAACACACTCCACGACCAGTAGTCGCCCCCCATCTGCCCCTTGTACTTCCGCCAATACTGAATGTCATTCTCCAGCGGCATGTAGCGCCCCAACACCGGCTGGCCGTCCGCGGTCAACTGGAACATGCGCTGGCTGATGTCCTCGCCATGCCCCGTGTGGACGTTGAAGCCGTACGCGTCGATCAGGTAGCGCGCATGCGCCATCTCGTGAATGTAACCCAGGCCGCACCAGAACGGCGGGTCCACCTTGCCGGACTGCACATTGCCGCGGGCAAAGGCCTTGAGGGCGCGCACCGGCGACCACCAGTGATCCGCCGGCATGTCGAAGCCCGGCTTGATGTCGCCCGCTTCGCAGCCCCAGGTCATGTCGACCGTCTTGTCGCGCGTGTCGGGGTTGTTCGACGGCAACCCGCCATTCAGCGGCAGGGCAAAGTCCGGCACCACCACCACCCGGTCCAGCCGCACGCGCTCCTCGACGCCGTTGGGATACTCGGGATACACCGCCGCCCGGAACATCTTGTTCCACTGCCGCATCATGCGCTGGCCCCAGCCGGCGAAGCTGTTCGCGTCCTGCGTCGGCAGCCAGTACTGATACTCGTGATGGTGCTCCCACAGCGATTGCTCCACCCACAAGCCCACGGTAATCGCGTCGGTCTGGATCGTCAGCGTGTTGTTCGCCGGCACCAGGTCGCGATAGCCCCCTGTCGGCTCGACGTGCAACGTCAGGTCGTGCCGCGCTGCGTTCCACGACCACGGCAGATCGACGTACGTGGCCTCCGTGTCCGGCGGTCCGACCGGCAAGTCGATTTCGCCGGTGTCGAGCACCTTGCTGTTGAGCTTCCACTCGTAGCGCACGCGCACCGGATGCCGACCCCAGTTGTACAGGTGTCCACGCCAGGTGACGCGGCTGCCCTCGACCGGCCACCCGTCGTCCGGACCGTCATACGGAATCCGCGGCAGCCGCTCAATCAGCAGGATTTCGACGTCGTCCTCGCGGTTCTTCATCGTCCGCGGCGTGCCGACCAGCGTGAAGCGCTGCTCGAAATCACCATAGCGCGCGACCACCTCGTGCTCGCCGACGTCCTTGATCAGGAACATGCCGTTCTCGGCCCCGAACGTTTCCAAGCCGGGGCTGCGCGCGGACCACGCCACGAGCTCGTCGATTTCGAGCTCGCGCCCGTTGGCACGGGCATTCGCCTGGAACCACACGACCGTCTTGATCGGTTCCTCGACCGGGCCGGTGACCTCGACGCGGTTCTTTTCCTCGTGCGGAGCCCGGCGGTCGGTGATGCGGCGGATGACGAGCTCGTCAATGGTGCCGGGCTCACAGAACTGCCACTCGGCGATATGCACGTAGTCGTCGCCGGTGAGTCGCAGTGCATCCAGCCGGAACACGCGCGCCGCAAACGGCTCGTCGATCGCGACGTCGGCGATGTCACCCTTCGTCTCGCGCTCGTCGACCACCAGCCGGTAGCTGCCGGCCTTGCGCTCGAGGTCGGCGACGCTGTCGGCCGCCGCCAGCGACCAGCGATGGGCGCCAGCATTGAAGTGAATGCGCAGGTGTTCGACATGGATCGGCTCGGCGAACTGCACCTGGACGTACGCCGGATTGATCGACGGCGTCCGCATGATGCTGTGCTCGTCGAGGTCGAAGAGCTTGTCCGGCGCGCCGATGTCCGTCTCGGTCGCCTCGATCGATTCGATCCTGTCGGCGACGGGAACGGGCACGAACACCTTGTCGGCCGCACCGGCACAAACAGGGAACAACAACAGAAGGGCGAGCATGAGCGAACAACGGGTCATCACGCAATCCTCGAAGTAGCAAGAACAGATAGAAGGTGAAACGGTTTACCTAACATCATAGGCGCCTGCAATGACCAACGCCATCCAACCCCTGAACGCAACCATGATCTCGAATCTCGAAGTTCCCCCCAGAAGCAGCCTCCAACAGGTACCACTCAGTCGCTGGCGGTGTGCCAGAGAACGAGCATCGCGTTGTAAGCCGCGTGCGTGCCGCTGGCCACCCCCATGCCCCGTCCGAGGAACACGATGCCCAGGTACGCCCCCGCCGCCGCCCGGAACCAGAATCGGCTCCAAAGAAAGCGATCCGATCCGATCGGCTGAAAATGACAAGCGGCGAAGAGAACCGCCCCCAGCCCGATCGCAAGCGCCGCCGCCGACAGGTCCCGCATTTCGAGAAACTCCGCCAGCAGCCACAACAAGGCGCCCAGCAGAAACAGGCGAAACACGAGCTCCTCATAGATGCCAGCCCCGACCGCCCGCACCAGCCGAATCCCCACCCCAGCCTGCCCGAAACCCGCCCCCTGCTGGAACAGCGCGCTGAGCACCAGCAGCGGCACCATCAGCACCGCGCACTCCGCCACCATCCCCAGCAGCACCCAGCCCCGCACCTGCCAGCGATCGCCGCGCAGCCGGTGCCAGATCAGCAACGTCGCGATCAGCACCGCCGCCGGCACCCACGGCCCCACCAGCCCGAACCACGCCAGCACACCCTGGATCCGGCTGTACGCCAGGAGCTCCGGCGTGCGCGCCCCCTCGCGGCTGGCCCACAAACCGAACTCGTACAACGCCACCAGCGGCAGCAGAAAGAGCAGCGAGTGCAGCGGGCGCAGCGTCTCGCGGCGGTAGCGCGGCCACCAGCGCCACGGCAGCCGCAATGGCAGACCTCTCTCGAGCATGCCGACCTGACCCGTCATGCGGGCCATTATCATGCGGGCGGCGCGCTTTGCACAGCCCTGCGCGCCCGATACACAACACGCCGACCGGTCGGCCGGTCGGCGTGCATGCAGTTCACTTTGTTCGGCGCAGCGGCCGCGCCGCGCCGTCGCCTACAGTTCTGGCGGCAGTCGCGACTGGCGGACCTGCAGGCTCTTGAGGAAGTCGTAGAAGTCGTCGATCCAGTCCTCATCGACGCGGCCGAAGCAGTCCTCGAACTCGGCCTCCTTCTCGGTGAAGTTCATGTAGTCCAGCGGCGGCCGGTCATAGATGCGCTGGATGTACTCGCCCAAGCCGTCGCGATGACGCTTCCACAGGTAATACACGACCGCCCAGCCACGCGGGTAATCGTACTGCCCGTTCATCCAGACCCGGTCGTCCACGACGAAGCGCTTGAACTCCGTGGGCGTCATCTTGTACGGGAAATGCTTGCGAAACTCGTCCAGCCGCGCGTCGTTGAACTCGCCCAGCCCGGCCCCGCCCTGCCCCGTGGTCGCCGGCGGTACCTCGAACAACATCGTGGCGCCTTCGACCAGCCAGGTCGGGGCGCTACCACCCGCCGGCCCGGTACGCGGCTTGAACACGCCCGTGTTGAAGTGCAGGTGGTGGCCACACTCGTGCTGGATCACCTCCAGGTTGTTGTGCTCGACCCAGGCATTGATGTAATTTCGCAGGTAACGTCGGCGCTCCGGCG
The DNA here is from genome assembly GCA_964448675.1 of uncultured Planctomycetales bacterium. GTDB lineage: Bacteria > Planctomycetota > Phycisphaerae > UBA1845 > Fen-1342 > CAYUZU01. The sequence continues at coordinate 158,566 of CAYUZU010000001.1, read as the reverse complement.
GCAGGTTTCTCGGATGCTCGAGCTGGCGACGAATGCCGTCAAACATCGGCATGTACCACAGGTCGAAGAAGTGCGAGCGGTTGATGTCGTGCCGGAAGTAGCCCATCACGCCGCCAGGCAGGTTCGAACCGTGGTTCAGCGAGTAGTTCTCGAACTCCTTGTGATTCTTGAAGTAGAACACTTCCATCTTGGACTCGGGGCGGATCGGCGTCAGACCCAGGGCGCTGATGAACCGCGCGTTCCAGCGGTACACCGACTCCAGCCGGGCCCCCAACGACTTCGCCGACTCCTTCGACGCCGTGTAGACCAGCACGAAGTGCGGGTACTCGAGAATGCTGGCGTTCTCCGGCCCGCCCGCCAGCCGCACCATCTCCTGGGCCGACGCCTCGTCCATGGGCAGCGGCTCTTCCAGGATCTCGATCGACAGCTTGGCGCTCTCGTCAACCTCCAGCTCGATCCCCGCCAGGATCTCCTCGACCCGCTCGTCGCTGATCGCGAAGCGCGGCGTGAAGCCCTCGGGGTTGATCTGCTCCGGCGTGGGCTCGCCCTTGGGCTCGTCCGGGGTCTCGTCGAGTGCGACGATCTTCAGGATCTCGCTCTTCGGCACCTTCATGACGATGCCGTACTTCATCTTGACCTCGTACACGCCGTTCTCGAGGGGCGTCACCTCGCCCTCGACCACCCGGCCGCTGGTCATGTGAATCCGGCAGCGTCCCTTGACATCGTCGTTCGCGAACGCCTGCGTCGCGACGACCGCTACGGTAAGCAGTGCTACAAGGCCGATGGCACGTTTCATATCCAAGCTCCACCCTCAGTGTATTGAAGCCACGAATGTTCCGCCGGAAACTATTCTATTGCCCCCGTTCGGCAGCGGCAAGAATCGGCCTTTGACGTCGGGCGTCTCAACCGGCAAGATTGCGTCGATTTTCGTCGGTTCGCGCCGCCGAACCTGCACCCTCGTTCGCCAGCGGAAGCAACCGTCATGGCCGAAGCCAACCACGAGTCCCGCGGCGAGCTCGCACTCATCACAGAGCTCGAACAGCTCCTCTCCGCCCGCGCTGCACCGTCCACCGTCCCCTTTGGCGACGACATGGCGGCCCTGATGTCCGAAATGCCACGCGGCCTGTGGACCGTCGATATGCTCATGGACGGCGTAGACTTCGATTCGACGCAGCACGATTGGGCGACGATCGGCCGAAAGTCGATGGCCGTAAACCTCAGCGACTGCGCGGCGATGGCCGCCTGCCCCGCCGCCGCCCTGTGCGCCGTTTCGCTGGCCGACTCGCTCGCCATGACGGACGCCATCGCGCTCATCCGCGGTGCCCACGCGTTCGGCCAGCGCTTCGGCTGCCCGATCGTGGGCGGCGACACCAACAGCTGGCCGCACCCGACCGTCATCAGCATCACGGTCGTCGCTACGACGCCCGATAACCGCACCCCGATTCGCCGCGACGGCGCCCGCCCCGGCGACCAGCTCTGGCTCTCGGGCCCCGTCGGCGGCTCGATCCTCGGGCGCCACCTTACGTTCGAACCGCGCGTCGATCTCGCCCTGCGCATCGCCGACCAACTCGGCCCGCACGCCATGATCGACATCAGCGACGGCCTCGCCCTCGACCTCGGCCGCATCCTCCAGGCCTCGCGCTGCGGCGCCGTGCTGCTCGAAGACCACCTCGCGTCGGCGATCCACCCGGATGCACATCGCCTGGCCGCGCAGGACGGCCGGGCCGCCCGGGACCACGGCCTGCACGACGGCGAGGACTTCGAGCTGATCGTCGTCTTACCCCCTGACACCCCCACGGCCGCTGCCGAGCGGCTGGGCTTGCTGCACCTGGGTATGATCGAGGCAGACGCCGGCCTCTGGCTCGCGGCGGCGGATGGCACGCGAACGCCGATACCGATCAAGGGTTGGGAGCACTTCCAATGACTGCCACCATCGAAGGCCGGCTCACATCCCCGGCTCACACCTTCGCCGTCGGCAAGGCCCTCGGAACGGCGTTGCAGGGCGGCGATTTCCTCGCGCTGTGCGGCCCGCTCGGAGCAGGTAAGACGCACCTGGTCAAAGGGCTGGCCGTGGGGCTGGGTGTGCCGGCGGACGAACCGGTCGTGAGCCCGACCTTCGTGCTGTGCCGCGAATACGATGGCAATCTAAAGCTCTACCATATCGATGCTTATCGCCTGGGCTCGGCGGACGAGCTCGTCGCGCTCGGCCTCGACGAGATGCTGAACGAGCCCAACGCCGTCCTGGCCGTCGAATGGGCCGACCGCGTCACGCCCGCCGTGCCGCCCGCCGCCTGCTGGCTCGAACTGGCCCACGACGGCGCCGAGACCCGCCACCTGACGGTGCGCTGGTCCGATACCGATCGCCGCGATGCCGTGGCGGCGGCGCTGCGCCGTGGCTAGCGGAACCTCGCACGGAATCGCGGTTGACATGCTACGCCGCAGCGACAACACTACCCGCGATTGGCTCGAATCCGTACTGGCCAGTAGAGGTGTACTATGCGCAAGTGGTTGCTGTTAGGGATCCTGGTCGGGCTCGTCTCCACCTCGGGCTGTGCGACGGTGGCCAAGACGAAAGATGAGAACATGATGGCCTGGAAGCAGACGGCCGAGTTCGACCTCCGCCAGATTGGTGATGACGTGAACCTGATCCTACTCACCGATCGCCAGAGCCGCCTCACCAAGTGGCACACCCGCTGACGCCCCGCTGATCCCCGCCGCGCGTACCCCCCTGCCTGACACGCGCGGCGGTTCTCACCCGTTCACCTGATCCTCCACGCACCTGCTCGCATCCGCGCCACATTCCCTGCGCCCACCGGCCACGCTAGCATGGAACCATGCGCGCCGAGACGACACCCACCGCCACAACGCCGGCGTCGCGAAACGCCGGGTCGCCGCAGTCACGCCGCCGATTGCGCTGGCTGCTCGTCCTCGTGCTCGTCGTTGCCGCCCTCTTCCGTCTGGTCGCCCTCGACCACGCCCCGCCCGGCTTGCACCAGGACGAAGCCGTCAACGCCTGGAACGCGTGGTGCCTGCTGAAGACGGGCACGGATCAGTTCGGCACCCCTTGGCCAATCTTCTGCATCCGCGCCATCGGCGACTACCGCAGCGCCCTGTTCACCTACGTGATGATGCCCTTCCTCGCCGCCGGCGGGCTGAACCTGTGGATGATCCGGCTCCCTGCAGCCCTCTCCGGCCTGGCCGCCGTCCTGGTGATGTATGTCGTCGGGCGGCGCATGTTCGGCACCGGCACCGGCCTGGTTGCCGCCGCCCTGTTGGCCCTCAGCCCGACCCACATCCAGATGAGCCGCCTCGGCCTGGAGGCGTCGCAGACGCCGCTGCTGACTATGCTGCCGCTCGCCGCTTTGCTCTGGGCCGGCTGGCCCTTCAACGACGAAAACCAGGCGCCGCGACCCGCCCGCTCACTCATCGCCGGCCTGGTCACCGGGGCCTGCTGCTACGGTTACCCGGCCGCGCGGCTGTTCATCCCCGTGTTCCTCACCATGGCAACCGCGGTGACTTTCACGGGCTGGCTGCGCGCGCTGCACAACCCCCACGGGCGGCGTGCGCTGGCGAGCTTCGCGCTCGGCGTCGCGGTAACCTTCGGCCCGCTCGCCTACCAACACATCACCGAGCCCGAAATCATCAGCCGCCGCGGCCGCACCACCTGGATCTGGAAAGACGAGCCGACCACCGCCGGCCGCTTGCAGCTCGTCGCCGAGCGCTACGCCGAACGCTTCGACCCGCTCGTGCTGTTCGCCAGCGGCGACGAGGACGAGACGTTCTGGACGTCACCGTTCGGCTTTCTGCCACGCTACATGGCGCTGCCACTGGTCGCAGGGATTATCGTCGCGGCGGCCCGCTGGCGGCGCAGCCGGGCGGCGCGCGTCGCGCTGGTCGGCGTCGTGCTCTACCCGATCGCCGACTGCATGAACTGGCACGTCAGCCTGCACGGCCTGCGCTGCTCGGCCGGCCTGCCGGCGTTGACGCTGGCGGCGGCACTCGGACTGTCGGCCATCGGCGGTGCGCTATATCGCCGCCGGCAGCACGCGTGGCTGCTGGCCGGCAGCGTCGCCCTCGTCGGCATGATCGTGCCGGAACAGTGGCACTTCGTGCGCTGCTACGTCCACGACCGGCCCAAGAAGATGCCCGCGTACTACGGCACGCACATGGACCTGTGGGCCGCGTGCCAGTGGCTGGAGCCGCGCCGCGACGAGGTCGACCGCGTCATCTGCTTCGCGGCCGGGCCGAACCCGGGCTACACGCCCTACCTCATACCGCTGATCGCGCTCGAGCACGACCCCGCCCGCTGGTTCGCCGAGCCGCGTGTCGTCATCGCCGGCGACATCTGGGACCGCACGAAGCGCTACGGGCGGTTTCACTTCCTCTTCGGCCACGAGCGCGAAGTCCTGCTCGATCAGCTCCGCCGCGACGGCATCGACGAACGCGTCGTGCTGTTCCTGCGCACCGACGAGCCGCCGCCCTGCGAGCCGACCGCCACAATCCGCGGCCCGGACGACCGCGTGACAATCGTCATCTGCGACTGCATCCTGTAGGCAGGCCGGCCACGGGCTCATCAGCCGTGTCGCCCGTGAGCGGCTTGTTGGCGTTGGCCCGAGAAACCGCCCCTGGTGGAAGCGAATGCGTTTGCTGGTGCTCTTCATCGCGATCTGTCTTGTGCTGGTGGCCGCGTTCGTGTGGCATCTCGTCGCCCCGCGCGGGCCGCAGCCGCCCGAGGTGCCGCCGGCGCCGCGGACACACGACCCGGCCGCCCCGCCAGAAACCGCCAGCTCGCACCCTGCCCCGCCAGCGGATGCGCGTTCGCCCCACACTGGCACCACGGCCCAGCCACAGGCCGCGTCGCCGGTGGCCGAACTCCGTGTCCCGGCGGCCGGCGCACCGCAGACCCGCCCAGCAGGCGCCGTCGCGACCACGCAACCCACCACCCAACCTCCCATCCGCTGGGCGACCGACCCCGACGTCCGAGCGGCCCGCCAACGCCTGGAGCTCGCGCGGGCCACGCTCGAGCATGCGCCCTATCACCCGGCGGCGCTGCGCGACGAGCGCAACGCATTGCTGCAACTGGGTCGCTGGCGCGAAGCGCTGGCCAGCACCGGGCGGCTGCTGGAGCTCTTCCCGGATGATGCCGAGCTGCTGGCGGATCGGGCGGCACTGCTGTTGAGCCTGGACAGGGCCCTCGACGCGATTCCGCTGCTCGATCGCGTCGTCTCAAAGGACCCGAACGACGTCCGCGCGTGGTACAACCTTGCGGTCGCGCACCAGTCCCTCGGACACCTGGCCGACGCGCGGGACGCATGGGAGGCGGTCATCGCACGCGCGCCCAGTGCCGAAGCGTACGCGCATCGCGGCGTGGTGCTCCTCGATCTGCACCAGTGGCAGGCGGCGGCGGCGGACTTCGAAGCGGCGCTGGCCGAAACGCCGGCGGCGCACGACGTCGCGCTCAATCTCGCCCTGGCGCTGACGAAGCTGGGGCGGTTCGAGGAAGCCCGCGCGCGGTTGCGAACGATCCTGGACGCCAATCCACGCCACGTGCCCGCGCTCAACCGCATGGCGGCGTTGTATGCGCAGCAGGCACGCGGTGACGAGAGGCTGAGCCATGCGCTGCGGGCGGCGGCCGCCGACTATGCCCAGCGCTCGCTGGCGGTCGACCCCAATCAGCCGGCCACCGTGGCGCTGCTGGAGCAACTCAAAGCCGCGTCAACGGATTGAAGCGTAGGGTATTGCTCTGCTTTGCCCGTGTTGCTCGGTCGGCCGGTAGGGCATAGCTCTGCGTTGCCCGTCTGCCGCGCCTGACGGGTAGGACCTTGCTCTGCCTTGCCCGTGTGCCACGGCTCTGTGAGCCGTGCTCGCCGGTCGGGTGATTACCCGACAGATGACATGGGATTCGCCCGACGACGGTGCCACCAGCCGGCGATCCGCGACGACACGGATTGAACCACAGAGCCACAGAGGGCGGAGATTGCTGTCTTTCTCTGTGCCTCTGTGCCCCCGTGGTCGTTCTTCTTCCGCGCGGTCGTGCTCAGCAAATCGCGTAGCACGCCGTTCTCGTTCAGGTCGCACACCGCCAACAGCCCGCCGATGCCGCCGGCGTCAGTCGGTGCATCGCGAATCCTCGCTGGCCGAGCCGGCAGTTGCTCCGCGATAGAGAATCGGTGCTCCGCACTCCGAGCAACGGTCCGAAGGTGAGCCACGCAGGTCATAGCCGCAAGTCCGGCAGTATCTGACACCGCCCTCAGCGCAGACGCGATATCCCAACCTGCTGACAAACAGCAGTGCCACGACCAACAGTGGCAGCAGAAGCAATCCGGTGCGGACGGTAACGTAGAGCGGCGGACTCATCCCCCACAGATCTTTGCCCATGTTTTCGGCACGGGCCCAAATGCCTGTTTCTTCGGCATGGACATAGAACAGCGTCACCTGCGCCATCAGTGGCAACTGCGAGCTGAGAGCCGCAATGGCCGCGACTAAGACGCACGTCATCAGCAGCAGTCGCGCGCGCCCCCAGACGACGGTGCAGCCGCTGCGGCGGAGTTTGCTGGTGTGCAATACAATGTACGTGCCCAGGGCCACCAGGATTGCAGGGAGAGTTAGAAGGACATCCAGGATGACTCGGTGCCACCTCCATACGCCAAACGGTAGTGGCGTAGCATCTCCGTAGGGCTCCCAATTGGCGAGCCATACACCTGATGATGAGCCCTTCAGGTTGGGGGGCGCCTTGCGAACGTACAAGCCGGCACTTTCATAGAACGATCGCAGGTAGCGATCGAGTGGCGTCAGTGCGAGGCTACCGTTGCCCGCCGGCACGCCATGCCAGAGCGCGGTTATTGCAATTGCGAAGACCATCACTGTCCAGGCGCCGAACAGGCCTGTGAACGACGAAGAACAACGAACCCCCAATCTGCTTGGCGGCTCTCTCACTTCGTCTGGTCCCTCATTGGTTCGGCAAGTGGCACTGTCATGGCGAACGATCCTCGCGGTGCCATTGCTGTGTCAGCAGTGTATTCATCGTCGGCGTCCCGTCGATCAACTGCCCGACATTGCCGTTCGCATCATAAGTGTACACGAACTCGCCCGCCGTGTCGGCCGGATCGCAGGGATCGTCCGGGTCACACACCGCCAGCAGGCCGCCGATGCCGCCGGCGGCTTCCATCGAGTTCAGCAGGCAGTGTTCTGCTGCCAATGGCAGCTGCCGCAGCTAGTCTACCTCCTACTCCACACTTGCCCTCCACGGGATCGCACGGCGCTCCGCGGGCCAACCAGAGCTGGTGTCGTAGAGAACGCGTTCTCGCAGGACGTCGTATCCCTGCCGAACGGCAACGATGCGGTTCTCCGGCACCTCGACCATGTACACCTTCGCGTCACTGTTGCACCATATCACCTCGTCGCGCGACTCATATAAGTACACATTGAGCGTGTCCCCGCTGACTACGTGTGTTTCACAGCCGATGTACGCCAGGAGAATACTATCGCTCTTGCCGTCCGGCCACAGGAGATTGAAAGGCTGCTGGCGTGCGCGCTCCATCTTGAACAGGCGCACCAATTGGCTCCACAAGATCGGCGCGTGCGTCCGGTCAGTAAGCACGGTTCGTGGCTCGATCGACCGCGCAGCGGCTGTTGTACTGCCCCGCTCCGAGGGCTTGCATGTGCGCTGCGCCAGCGTGCCTTCGCGAAGTAGCTCGCATGCGTAGCTGCCGGATTGACGACTGACGCGTTGCCAGCGGCCCTCCTGATCCGGCACAACGACGAACCGATATACCGAAGAGCCGCCAGCATCCACAGTCACTGCTTGGCAGGAGATATGGCCGTCTTCTTCCCAACGGCATCGTGTTACCCGTGCGCGCTTGCCACGCTCGTAAGACGTGAACAGAGCTTCATCGCTAAACCCTGATAAGGGGGCCGGGAGCGCCGACGAAGGCCCAATACTGCTGACGCACTTCTTATCAAGGTCGACGACAAGCTGTCGTCCCCAATCCAACTTGACCAGCAGCACGTCCCCGAGACCTCCACCGCTATCGAAGCTGAACTGCGCGCCGATAGTCCACGCTCGGGCGTGCTGCGAGTGAAGCGCAAAGGCACGAATCTCGTCGCCTGGCAGCAGATCCTCCAGGCCGCAATCGACGACAAGGTGACCATTCGGATCCCACACGACAAGGGCGTGTTCTGTCTTGACGAGACCACGCACACAGGTTCCGGCGACGTGGCCGCGCGCGCTGACCGCTTGTATTTGTGGATCAAAGCGAAGCTGTCGCGACCACAGCAGTTGTTCCCTATACTCGAAACAGACATCCTCACCGCTGGACACCGCTTCTTGCTCGTAGCGCGAGAGAGTCAGCGTCACGCCGCCATTGGTGTCTGGTGTTTCCTTTGCCCAGTACGCACCACAGCCAACTACGCTCGCAGCGGTCACGCTCCGCAATTCGGCGTTGGCGCTCATCGGAAGCGACAGTGCCGAGACGAGCCACGCCGAGAGACTCACGCCGAGCACACCCGTCTTTCGTGCGGCCCAGGTCATGCATGAAGTTCGACGGACATGTTGCGCATTTGTCGCGTACACCACGTTTCTCCTTTGGGCTGGCGATTGCAGACGCTACCGTACTATAGTCGGGATGCAGCGACCGTGCTGCAACGGCCTCTTCCTTGAGGTTCTTCCGCAGAATTCGTGGGTTGCTGCTGGGGGAACCAGCTCCGCAGTTTCCCCCAGGCCCCTTCCTGGGGCTTCTTTCCCCTCACGGGGCTACGGCGGGCCGCCCGCGCCAAACCGGCGCTCAGAATCAGGGCGGCTGGCACGGGCCCCGGGACGATCGGATTCGCCCTGTTTCCCGCCTCGGAACGGCTCCCGGTGGACACCGGAACGGCGGAAAGTCACCCACGAATTCTGCGGAGGAGGCTTCCTTGAGGCGCATCTACGAGCCTTTGTTCAAGCACCCGTGCTTTTCGCGCAGTGCGCGAAGCTTCTTTCTGACCCTATCCAAAACGCTCTTGCAATCGGCGGCGTTCTTCTCTGGGCATGCCGGCTCCCCTAGTTTCTCGTCCGGCACACAGGGGTTCCAGCCCTCCGTTCCTTTCACGCCTACATACCCGGACAGTCGATTCAGGCAATCACACTTCCCACGCCGCAGCTCCGCACACTCATCCATGTGTACTTCCACGCAAAGTAGCCCAGCCATATCCGCCTTGCATTCCTCGTATCCCCCGTCTGGAGGCCTCACAATCTGGTCGCCTTCACACTGGACGTTATCGAGATGGACCTTCTCATGCGCCACAGCGCACCTCTCCGCGATCTCACCGAACTTGGCTCGTCCAGGGCGCCGCTCCCATCCCTCGGGGTATATCCTGTTCGAGCAGATACAGTAGCATGGTTCACCGTCTTCGCATGCCTGCAATCCCTTGGCCGTCGACTGTCCGCAGCGTTCCCGACAGCTTGTCTTCTTACACGTGCCCCAAGGTGCGGGCTGTCGCTTTCGCCGGTCCCACCGTGGCCACTCGTCAATACCAGGCGGCGGGACGTCTTCGCCTATGCCGGGCCACTTCCCAAAACCGGGGGGTATCTCGTCCTCGCACGTGTTCCCTTCCTTTGCGCAGGTCGTATCGGCCGAACTGAGCACGCACAAGCCACCCACATCCCAGAGGTATGTGGGTGCGTTCATCGCATATGCGTAGAGATTCACCCCGCCGGCTTCTTCGATCGGATCGCGGTTGAGCCAGCGGCCGAGCTCGGGCCAGTCGTACCGCTCGCCCCAGTAGCCGAAGCCGGTCTCGGCATCGAACCACTTCGTGCTGAAGCGGAACGGGTTGGCGGCGGCGTAGCTGCCGGCCGACTGCGTCACCTTGCCGTAGGGGTCGTATTCGTACCGCGCGACCATCACCGTCCCCGCGTCCCAACTCGTCGGCGTCCCGTCGATCAACTGCCCGACGTTGCCGTTGGCGTCGTAAGTGTACACGAAGTCGCCCACCGTGTCGGCCGGGCTACTGCATAACGTCATGAATCGCCGACCCAGTCCTCATCGGCGCGGGTGATCGGCGAGTCAGCTTCTTCCACAAGTTCGCCGCACTCGGGACACGTGCCGCTCACGTTGCCGGTGAGGCTGTACCCGCAATGGCGGCAGCGGCCTTGCTCCTGGCGTTCTCGTTCGCGTGCTCGTTTGAACCACATGGCCAAACGCTTGAATACAACGACTGAGATGAGCGTCAGCCCAAGCGCGACGTTGACGATCCCGCCTATCTTCGCCAGCCCTGAGAGTATCCATGTCACAAGAATGCCACTTGCGAGCCAGACAAGGCCGGCCGAAAGAGCCCAACCCTCAGAAAGCCGTCCGATCATTAGAATTGCATCCCGCAACCGGCTGCGCGACCTAACCCTTGCAAGCCACAGTAGAGGGCAGGTGGCACTGTCATGGCGAACGATCCTCGCGGTGCCATTGCTGTGTCAGCAGTGTATTCATCGTCGGCGTCAGGCCGATCAACTGCCCGACGTTGCCGTTCGCATCGTAAGTGTACACGAACTCGCCCGCCGTGTCGGCCGGATCGCACGGGTCGTTCGGGTCACACACCGCCAGCAGGCCGCCGATCCCGCCGGCGGCCTCCAGTGAGTTCAGCAGGCCGAGCTGCCCGGCCAGGTCCAGGCCCCAGACAAAGCGCCGCGGGCGCGGATGCACGGCCCGCCGACTGGTGCCGGGCCCGGTGCCTTGCGGCAGGGGTTTGCATCGTGCGCAGGTGCGCGCCGCCCACACTCGTTACGTTGTTCCCCGCTTGCCTTGTTACGTTGTTACACGCGTTCCCTGCTACGTTGTGACCTTGTTACCCCGCGCGGCCGGCCGCCCCAGCAGCACGACCGCCGTCAGCAGCAGCACGCCGCCGGCGATCATGATCACCGGCCGCGTCGTGCCGTTGACAAACAGGTAAACCTGCGGGTGCTCGTGCAGCACGTCGGCCACGAAACGTGGCAGCGGCGGCACGACCTCTTCCTCCGGCGGCAGGGGCGGGGCGTGCTGGGCCACAAGCGACTCCCGCGGTTCGTTCTCCGGGCCCGGCGCAACCGGCACGGACTCGCCGTCGCCGGGCACGAGCTGTTCGCCGAACTCCTCGCGCGCCAGGCGGAGGAGATAGTCGCGGTCGTGTTCGAGATGCTCGATCTGCTTGTGGGCGGCAACGAGGCGGTATTCGAGGTCGGCGACATAGTCGCTGGCGGCGATGAGGCGCTGGCGCTGCGCTTCGTACTCGAGCCACGGCGGCAGGACGAGGCACGCCGCCAGCACACTGCCACCCAGCAGCGCCATGGTCCAGAACAGCAGGGTTTCGGTGACTCGTGAGCGTGCCATGTGCGTTTACCAGTCTGTCCGGCGCGGTGCCCGGACGCTACAGGACGAAGCAGAGCCATGCCCTACCTGCCAGACAAAGCGGCGCTGTGCCATGCCAGGTCGTCCGGAGCCGCGTCCGGGCGCTACCGCCAGAAGGTGGCGCCATAGACCGCGTCGTCGCCGAGCTCCTCTTCGATCCGCAGCAGGCGGTTGTATTTGGCAATGCGGTCGCTACGCGATGCGCTGCCGGTCTTGATCTGGCCGGCGTTGGTTGCGACGGCGAGATCGGCGATCGTCGTGTCTTCGGTCTCGCCACTGCGATGGCTGATGACCGACGCGAAGCCGTTGCGCATCGCCAGGTTGATCGCGTTGAATGTCTCGCTCAGCGTGCCGATCTGGTTGATCTTGATCAGGATGGCGTTGGCGCTCTTCTCCTGGATGCCGCGCTCGAGATACTTGACGTTGGTGACGAACAGGTCGTCACCGACAAGTTGCGTCTTGTCGCCGAGCTTGGCCGTCAGCTTCTGCCAGCCGGTCCAGTCGTGCTCGGACAGGCCGTCCTCGATGCTGCGGATCGGGTACTTGTCGCACCAGCCCGCCCACATGTCGATCAGCTCGTCGCTGGTGGCATAGCGGTCCGGCTGCGACTTGAAGAACTGGTACTGGCCCTTGTCGGCGTCCCACATCTCGCTGGTCGCGGGGTCGAGCGCGATATGCACATCGTCGCCGAGCTTGTAGCCGGCCTTCTCGACGGCGATGGCAATGACCTCGAGCGCTTCGTCGTTGCTCTTGAGGCTCGGCGCGAAGCCGCCCTCGTCACCAACGGCCGTGTTGTAGCCGCGGTCCTTCAGCACGGCCTTGAGGCTGTGGAAGATCTCGGCGCCCATGCGCAGGCCTTCACGGAAGCAGCTCGCGCCCCACGGCTGCACCATGAACTCCTGAAAGTCGACGTTGCTGTCCGCGTGCTTGCCGCCGTTGAGAATGTTCATCATCGGCACCGGCAGCACGTGCCCGGAGGCCCCGCCCAGATAGCGATACAGCGGCAGCCCGGCCCAGGCGGCGGCGGCCTTGGCGACGGCGGCCGACACCGCCAGGATCGCGTTCGCGCCGAGCTTGCCCTTGTTGGGCGTACCGTCCAACTCGATCATGCGGCGATCGATCTCCTCTTGCAGCCGCGGGTCGAGATCGCATAGCGCGGGGGCGATCTGCTCGTTGACGTTCTTCACCGCGTTGAGCACGCCCTTGCCGAGGTACCGTTTCTTGTCACCATCGCGCAGTTCGACCGCTTCGTTCTCGCCGGTGGAGGCACCACTGGGGACGGCGGCCGTCGCGAAGGTGCCGTCCTCGAGCAGAACGTCGGCTTCGACGGTGGGGTTGCCGCGCGAATCCAGAATCTCGCGGGCGCGAATGGTCTCGATCAATGGGGCGTCAGACATGGTCAGCTCTCCTCGGCGTTGGCCTCGTTGTTGTCGCTGGGCGGTACGATCTCCGGCGGCGGGGGCAGCTTGCTGTTGCGCTGGATATTGGCCAGCACGACCACGAAGCGCTCGCCGCGGGTATTGGACTCGCGATAGCCGATCAGCTCGACCTGGTCGCCAATCGCGATGGCCTCGAAGCTGCAGAAGCGGTCGTTGACGTAGATCTCGGTGTCGCTGGTGGTGAGGCAGTTCAGCGTGACGGTCCTGCTCTGGTCGGACCACGGGTTGGTCGCGGCGACGACCAGTTCGCTGGACTCGGGCCGCAGCCGCTGCACGGTGCCATGCAACACGTCATAGTCGCTGAAGGTCCCCTGCTGGCGGCATTGCGCAGCGCTGCACAACACGGCCGCCACCCCGAGCAGGGCGAGCCGAACGTACGGACCAGGCCGGGGGTTGCGAGCCAAGCGCACCGATGCCTCCATGCGGATCACGAATCAACGCGCGAATTCTAATCCCGCCCACGCCGCCGCCCAAGGGCCCGGATGCCACCCAGGCGGCCTCAACCGCGCACGGCGGCCATTTTGACAGGGCCTGGGTCGGTGTGCAACCATGTCCGCGGCGCGAACCGGCCGGGCGGTCGGACGGTAACTATCATCTGACAACGCGGTTGCCACCGGCAGGTCCGAAAACGCGCCCAGGACAGCCGCCTGGCACGGGCGTTGCTTGCGATCCGGTGTCGAACGGACGGCGCGAGCGCGCCGTCGTTGTGGCGGGCCGCGAGCCGACCCGCCCCGTTTGGAAAGGACGGACGAAGATGCGACTGATCAACAACGTCAAGACGGCGATGCTGCTCGGCAGCCTGATGGCCCTGTGCATGGGCATCGGGTTCTTCGTGACCAACAGCATTCACGGCGTGATCATGGGGTTCATCTTTGGCGGTCTGGGAAACCTGATCGCCTTCTTCTACTCCGACAAGATCGCCCTCACCGCCATGCGGGCCCAGGAGGTCGCGCCGCAGGAGTTGCCCTGGCTGCACGAGATGGTGGAGCGTCTGGCCGAGCGGGCCGGGCTGCCCAAGCCGCGGGTGTACGTCTGCCCGCAGCCGGCGCCCAACGCCTTCGCCACGGGTCGCAGCCCGCAGCATTCCGTGGTGGCCATCACTGAGGGCATGCTGCGCAACTTCCCCCGCGACGAGATCGAGGGCGTGGTCGCCCACGAGCTGGCCCACATCCGCCACCGCGACATGCTGATCAGCACCATTGCCGCCGTGCTCGCCGGGATGATCAGCATGCTCGGCTGGTTCCTGCTGTTCTTCGGCGGGCGCAGCCGGGACAACCCGCTGGGTGCGATCGGGGCCCTGGCGATGATGATCCTGGCGCCGCTGGCGGCGGGACTGATCCAGGCGGCGATCTCGCGGCAGCGCGAGTTCGCGGCGGATTCCTACGGCGGCGAGCTGGCGGGCGATCCGATGAAACTGGCCCGCGCGCTCCAGCGACTGGAGGCCGGCAACCAGCGGATTCCGACGGATACGCCGCCGGCGTTCAACAACATGTACATCATGGAGCCGCTGGCGGCCCGCGGCGGCGTGGGGTCGCTGTTCGCCACCCACCCGGACACCCAGGAGCGCATCGCCGCGCTGCGACAGCAGGCCATGAACCGCCGTTGACCCCGTGCGTAGAATAGGAACAGGAGTACCCACTCACTCCTGGTTGGCGAGGCGATCGGCAGGCACAGGCCATCGCCTCGCTAGCCGCGCGACGACGCCTCGCCGATCGCCCCCCGGCGCGGGACCCGGCCGGCGCTAACTGTCCCAATCTGGCCGGCGCAGCAGCAGGGCGCGGACGTCGCGCAACGCCCACCACGCGAACAGCCACACACCCACCGAGGCGGCGTGGGGAACGAAGAACCCCAACAGCGGCATGTCCCCGCCCGCCGGCAGCGTCACAGCGGTATCACCTGCTACGTCCCGCACCACGCCGACCGCGATACAGAAAACCACCGCCCCCATCATGACCACCAGTGCCGACCCCGTCCCGAACAGGGTCGCCCCGATCCTGCCGCCCCACGGGTCCCGCAGCATCGACACCACCAGCAGGCAAGCCACGACCATCTCGACCAGGTAGTACATCACCGAATCGCGCGACCAGGCGGACACCAGCAGCAGCACGGCCGCCAGCGTCACGCCCCCCGCGGCCAGAATCCCTAGCGGCCCCGTCTGCTTGCCGCGCCACGCGGTCAGACACGCCGAGCCGGCGGCGATCGCCGCGGCGATCCGCGCCATATGAAAGTACTCCGGCAGCACGAGGAGCTTCAGCACCAGGATCAGCTGCGCCACCCAGATCACGTAGCCGAAGCGAATACGCTCGTAACCATAGGTCCAGTAGCGGAGCGTATCCTCGTCGTGCTCGCGGCCACACTCGGTGCAGCGCAGGTCGCCATCGTCGCGAATCGGATAACCGCAGCCGAGACACTTGTACTTCGGCCGGCACGCCGCCTGCGAACGGCGCGCCAGCCCGGCCAGAGACGGCCGCGCGGCGGCGTCGGGCTCGGGCGGCGCGGGGTGCGGCTCGCAGGGCGCGGCGCCGGTGAGCAACTCCAGCGGCTCGACGGGCTGATCGTCTTGTTCGGACGGTTTGCACATGATCAAGACTGAAACGTCGCTGCAGCGCGCCGCTGCAGTATAGTCGCCGGCCGCGCCGATTGTGCGCCTCGCGCCGACAAATGCCCGCCACGCACCGAATTCGCGCAACGCACACGGTTGCGCCTATAGGATCCACACCGTTCCGTCCGTATACTCTGAACGTGGACCTCTGGTACCGAAAAGAACTGATCGTTGTCGCGCTCGGCGGAAACGCGATCTCGCGCCCCGGACAGGAAGGCAACGTCACCCAGCAATTCGAGAACACCAGCTACACCGCACAGCATCTGGCGGGCCTGGTGGACCTCGGCTACCAGCTCGTGGTCACGCACGGCAACGGCCCGCAGGTCGGCAACGTCCTCCGCCGTGTAGAGCTTGCTGCGCGCGAACTCTATCGCCTGCCGCTGCATATCTGCGGCGCCCACACCCAGGGCGGCATGGGCTATATGATCGCCCAGTGCTGCAACAACGCTCTGGCCGACCGCGGCGTCGACCGCCGCTTCACCGCACTGGTCACCGCGGTCGAGGTCGACCCGGACGACCCGGCCTTCCAGAACCCGACCAAACCCATCGGCAGCTTCTATCGCAAGGACAAGGCCGAGCAGTTGCAACGCGCGCACGGCTGGCAGATGATCCAGGTCCCGCGCCAGGGCTACCGCCGCGTGGTGCCCTCGCCCGCGCCCAAGTCGATCGTCGAGGCCGACCTCGTCCGCAAGCTCGTGGACGGGCGTGAGCTGCTGGTGGCCGGCGGCGGTGGCGGCATCCCCGTCGCGCGCGACGCGACGGGCCACTGGTTCGGCGTCGAGGCCGTCATCGACAAGGACCGCACCGCTGCCATGGTGGGCCGCGCCCTTGACGCCCCGGCCCTGCTGATCGTCACCAGCGTTGAGAAGGTCGCGCTAAACTACGGCGAACCGAACGAGCAGCCGCTGGCCCGCATGACCGCGAGCGAAGCGCAGCGCCACCTCGAAGCCGGCCAGTTTCCGCCCGGCTCGATGGGCCCCAAGATCGAAGCCGCCATCGAGTTCCTGCGCGACTGCGACCCCGACGACGCCCGCGTCGTCATCTGCGACATCGAGCACATGGCGCAGGCCCTCGTCGGCGAAAGCGGCACGACCATCGTCCCCGGCTGACCTCCTCGCTGCGTTGCAGTTATACTGTGGGCGCCCCACGATCAACGGAGTGCCCGTCATGGTGCTGCAACCGAAGCGAATCCTCTGGCCCACCGACTTCTCCGATCTCTCCCTGCACGGCGCGAGATACGCCCGTGGCTTTCGCGAGCAGTTCGGCGCCGCGCTGCACGTCATTCACGTGATCACGCCGCCCATGCCGCCCGACCTCGCGGCCGCCGTCCCGACCGAAGTCCCGGTCGAGTACGGCGATGACGAGCTCGTGAACACGTGTCGCCAGCGGCTGCAGGAACTCGTTGCGGCGCACTTCGGCGGCACCGACGGCGTCACGCTGGAGGTCTTCCTCGGGCACCCCTGGTCCGGCATCTGCACCTACGCCCAGGACGCCGAGATCGACCTGCTGATCGTCTCGACCCATGGCCGCACTGGCCTGCAGCACGTGCTCATCGGCAGCACCGCCGAGCGCATCGTCCAGCACGCGCCGTGCCCGGTCCTGGTGATCAAGAACCCCGAACGCGACTTCGTCAGCGAGTAAGGCCAAACGTTGCCCGCCAGTGTCCTTATCGCGCAGCCCGCCGGCCTGGCCATCGCGGCGCTTGTTGCGTGGCTGACCGCGGCCACCATCCACACCCGGCGCCATCCCGCCGATCGTCCGCTGCTCGCGCGGCGCAGCGTGCTGCTGGCACTGACCGTGTCCGTCGCAACGTTGCTCCTGGCGTGGAGCGCGGCGCCGAGGGCGCACCTGCTGCTGGGGCTGCTCGCCGCTGCCGGCGGCGCCTGGCTGATCGCCGCGGTTTATCGCACCGAGCCCGTCACGCCGGGCTGGCGCCGCGTACTCGTCGTGCTGCGGTTCGCGGCGTGGCTGTTCGTGCTGGTGCTGCTGGGGCGGCCGGGATGCGAGCGGATCGTGGTCCGCTGGGACAGGCCGGTGTTGCCCGTGCTGCTGGACCGGTCGGTGTCGATGGGCATCACCGACGACGTCCAGCCGCCGGCCCGGCGTCAATCACGGGCGCAGCAGGCCAACCGCGTGCTGCAGAGCAGCCGGGCGGAGATCGCCGCGCTCGAGGAGCGCTACGACGTCCGGCTGCACGACCTGGTGCCGGACCCGCAGACGTTGGCGGCGTGGCAACTCGACGCCGAGACGCCGGTCACGGCGCTGGCCGGTGCGTTGCGCTACGCCCGCGAGCTGCGTTCCGAGCACGGTCACCCCCCGCCGGCCGTCGTCGTGATCAGCGACGGCGCCGAAAACGCCGAGGACAGCGACGCACTCACAGCCGCGGCCCGGACGCTGGCCAGGCAACAGACCGCGCTGCGTGCCGTCGGTGTCGGCCCGGCCGCGGATGAAACGCCACTGGTCGACCTGGCGCCACTCGTGGTGCCGCCGCGGATCTCGCCGCGCGACGTGCTGCGTGTTGCGGCACGCGGCTGGATCCAGGGCTGCGCGGACCACAAGGTGCGCATCGCGGTGCTATGGAACGAGAACACCGCCGCCCAGCAAGAAATCGAAGTCACGCATACCCGCCAGCGGCTCGACCGGCAGTTCGAGCTGGTGCCGCCGGGCCCCGGCACGCACCGCCTGACCGTCCGCGTCAGCCTGCCACTGAGCCTCGGCGGCCACCACTTCCACACGTCGGCGATGGTCGACGTCGGCGCCGACCAGATCCGTGTGCTGTACATCGAGCGCATCCCGCGCACCGAAGGCGCGTTCGTCACGCGCGCCTGGCGCGACGACCCACTGATCGATGTCCATCGCGAGCTGCTCATGCAGGTGCAGCTCGACGAGCAGGCGGCGGCCGCCACCGCCAGCCTCCTCGCCGGCCGCGATGTGATCGTCCTCGGCCAGGTCGGCACCACCCTGCCGGCCGACGTGCTCGCGGCCATTCGCCGGGCCGTCACCGAGCGCGGGGTCGGTCTGCTGCTGGCGGGGGGGCGCAGCCTGTTCAACAGCGAGGACTTCGTGCGCTCACCCCTGGCCGAAGTCAGCCCGACCAGACTCACTACGCAACGGTTCGGCCTGCTCGGCGATCGGCACTTCGTGCTGACCGATGTCGGGGCGCGCCATCCGGCCGCCGTCGCCACGCAAGACCTCGACGCCGCCAACGTCGCAGCCTTCGCCACTCGCCAGCGGGCGCGGTTCGCGCAACTCCCGGCGTTGAGCGGGGCCGCGGACCTCGGCGAACCGAAACCCGCCGCCGAGGTCCTCGCCCGCGACCAGCTCGACGAGCCGCTGCTGGTCGCGCACGAGGTCGGCGCGGGGCGCTGCATCGCCGCCGCCTGGGAGACCACCTGGCCCTGGGCCCTGGCTTCCGACGCCGGCCATGAACTGCACCGCAAGCTCTGGCGCCAGATGGTGGTGTGGCTGGCGAATCGGCGGCCGCAGGCCTGGGTCCTGACCGATCAGCCCGAGTACGCCCTGCCCGCCCTGCAGCGCGGCAATCGCCAGGTCGAGATTCGGGCCGGGGTCAGCGGCGGCGACCTCCTGCAGGCCGGGCGCGACAAGATCATCCGACCCACGCTGCTGCTGCAACGGATCGGCACGCGATTGACACTGGCCGAGCCACTGCGCATCAGGCTCAAGCAGCAGGCCCCCGGTGCCTGGTCCGCCCGGCTGCCGGACGCCGCCGACGCCGACACCGCCCTCGCTGCCGGCACGTATGAGCTGCGGTTCTTCGCGCGGGTCGGCGGGCCGCAGGACGACCGCGCGGAAACACCCGCGGCCAGCCCGGATCTCACTGCGGTGACGCGCTTTCGGGTCGTTGCGGCCGATCTCGAGCACCGCCCACCGACGGCCAACCTGCGGCTGCTGCGACAGGCGGCCCAGCAAACCGCCGCCGCGGGGGGGCGCTACGTCGCGCTCGAGGAACTGCCGGTCCTGCTGCAGCAGCTCGCCGCGACCGACCGGCGGCGCCAGATACGCACGGCCATCCACAATGACGTGCTGGCGAGCGACCCGTGGGGGTTGCTGGCGTGGCTGGTGGTGTTGCTGGCAGCCGAGTGGATCATCCGCAAGCGAACCGGCCTGGCCTGATTGGAGCCCCGCCCATCAAGCGGGTATGCTAAGCGGTTCCTGCTCGGGCCGCGCACGCTGCCGTCGCCCGGCCGAAGGACCAAAACCGACCGCGACAAAACGGAGGCTCGTGAGCCCATGACACGCTGGTGCATTCCGCTGCTGTTGATCGTAGGCCTGGTCATGCTGCCTGCCTGTGAGCAGACGCCCGAGACGCCCGAATCCGACGCCGGCCCGGCCCCCGACACGACCGCCGGCGACACGGCGGCACCGGCGGCCACCCCGGCGGCACCGCCGTTCGACCTGCCCGAGGTGGACACGACGCGGCTGCCGTTCCCGATCCAGACGAAGATCGGGGCGGCGCGGACCGTGCTGCGCAGCACGCCCGACAGCGTCCAGGCCCTCACCGAGCTCGGCGCGCTCTACCTGGTGCATGGTCACCCGCAGGCCGCGGTCGCGTGCTTCGAGCAGCTGGCGCGCCTCAAGCCGGACCAGTTCGTCCCCTGGTACTTCCTCGCGCTGGCCCACGAGGAAATCGGGAACGAGGCCCAGGCGATCGCGAACATCGAGAAGGCGCTGCAGGTGCAGGAAGACGATCATGCCCGCAACCCCGAAGCGCCGCAGACCTACAATCCGGGGCGCATGCGGCTCGCGGCGCTGCTCGAGGACGACGACCCGGACCGCGCCGCCAAGTTGTATCAACGCGTGCTCGAAGACCGGCCCGACATGGCCGCCGCCCACCTCGGCCTCGGCCGTACGTACCACGCGCTCGGCAAGCACGAGCAAGCGGTGGAGCACTACCGCGTCGCGCTGAACGACGTGCCCGGCTTTGGACCGCTGCACACCGAGCTGGCGGAATCGCTCGAGGCACTGGGCCGCGATGACGAGGCTGCCCTGCATCACGCACAGGCCACCGAGACCGAGGCCGTGCGCGACTATGAGGATCAGTTGCGCGACATGATGCTCCGCGCGGGGTGCGAGATCGACGCCGTGTTGCGGTCTGTCAGCGCCGCGATCTCGCAGCGCCAGTACGACCAGGCCGAGCAGCTCGTCAACCTGCTCCGCGAGATCGCGCCCGAAGACGCTCGCACGCTCAACGCGATGGGCATGTTGCAGGCGGCTCGCGACGACTACGGCACCGCCGCACAGCTCTTCCAGAGCGCGGTCGGCTTGGACGACACGCTGACGGCGGCCAAGTACAACCTCGCCACCGCCTTGATGGCCCTGGGCCAGATGCCCGACGCCGAACGCGTGCTGCTCGATATCCTGCAGACCGAGCCGACGCATACCTCGGCCCTCACGCGCTACTGCGCGCTGGCACGCCAGGCGGGCACGCCGCGGGCCGCCACGCCGGTGCTGCAGGCCGCGCTCAAGGCCGCCCCCACCGAGGCCATGGTGCACTACGACGTGGGCCGCCTGTACCTCGAGTTCGTGGGCGACACGACCCAGGGGATCGAGAACCTGCGGCGGGCCATCGATCTGTTCCCGGACTTCGTGCAGGCGCGCACCATGCTCGGCATGGCCCTGCATCAGGTGGGCGATACGGCTGGCGCCCGGCGCGAATGGGAGCGGGTGATCGAGCTCGATCCGACCGTGGTGCCGGCACAGGGCGCGTTGGCCGAGGTCATGCTCCAGGCGAAGGAATACCGCCAGCTGGAGGAGCACCTGCGCAACGCACTCGAAGCCCTGCCCAATTCGCCGGCGCTGGCCAACGCGCTGGCTTGGCTGCTGGCGACCAGCCCGATCGCCGAACAGCGTAACGCCGAGGAAGCGGTCCGCCTCGCCGAGCAGGCCTGCAAGCAGACCAACTACAACGACACCGGGCTGCTCGACACGCTGGCCGCCGCTTACGCCGAAGCCGGCCGCTTCGAGGAAGCCCAGCAGCAGATCAAGCAGGCGATGGCCCTGGCGCGTTCGGCCGAGCCGACCGACGAGCGGCAGCGGGCCGAGCTGCGCGGCGCCCTCGAGAAGTACCGCAACCGGCTCGAGCTGTACGAGGCCGAGAAGCCCTATCGCCTGGAGGAATAGCTCCCCGCTCGCCGGCGCCGACCCGCCCTAGAACGTGTATTGCTCGACCCGGCGGCCGCCGATCATGTCCGTCCCGGGCACGACGCACTTGTTCGCGGCCCGCGCCAGCGCCAATGGCGGCAAAGTGGCCGGCGCCCCGGTCCAAGCGCCTTCGTCAAGCACGCGCCCGTCAGGGTCGATCGCGCACCAGCCGCCACGCCCCACACCCACCACGTAGACGCGGTTTTCGCACGCCCGCGCACGCAGCGCAGCATCCGGTGCCCCCGCACCAATCACGACCACCAGGTGCGCACCGGCCAGCGCCAGACAGCGACACGCGGCGAAACGCGCCGCGTCATCTGCGCTGAGCACGCCGATCCGCGCCCGTTCCAGCGCCAGCGGCGCCGGCAGCGGCGTATCGATCACCGGCGGAAACGCGTCGCCCATCATCGGCTTGTGCAGCGCAACGCCGCCATCCGGTCCGACGGCGCTGCGCGAACCGCGCCAATCGCTCGACACGATCGGCGCGCCGGGCGGCAGTGCCTGGAAGGTCAGCGGCGGTGCGTCCGCCACCGGCGGGCACGCTGCCGCCGTGTCACACAGCACCGCCCGCTCCGCGTCGGACACGACCGGCCCCGCAGCAACGCCGGGTTGGACATCGGCGACCGCCACTGTCGTCTCGTCGCGACCACTTTGCACCAGCACGCGCCCGGTCGCGTCACAGATCATGCTCGAACCGACGAACGTCGTCTGCCCCTCGACACCCCATTTGCTCGCCGACGCGATCGGCACGCCCAGTTCCGCCGCCCGGGCGCGGATCAGGAAATCCGGCTGCGGATTCCACGGCGCCGCCGGTGTGCCCGCGTTCACCCATGCCGTCGGTTGCAGGATGAACTCGGCGCCGCGCGATGCCAGCGTCGCGGCGATCTCCGGCAGCCGCGCGTCGGCACAGATCATCATGCCGACCCGGCCAAAGGGCGTGTCCACCGGCTCGATGCAGTCACCCGGCGCGAAGTATTCGTTGTCGAACGCCCAGAGGAAGCACTTGCGATACGTGGCCAGCAGCGCGCCGTCGGTGTCGATCAGGGCGGCCGCATTCGTCAGCCGTGGACCCTGCTCCTCGACGTACCCCACGCAAACGGCCACGCCCGCCTCGCGCGCCAGTGCGCACGCGTCGCGCAGAAACGCCTGGTCCGACGGCATGCCCGCGTCCCGTGCCGCGAAGTACGCCGCGGCCCGATCCAGTACGTACGCCGGCCAGGCACACTCCGGCAACAGCACCAGCGCCGCCCCCTGCCGCGCCGCCGTGCGGACGCTCTGTTCGATCAACGCGCGGGTCTGCGGCCAGTCAGCCAGCCGCGTGCCCGGGGTCTGTGCGATCGCGATGCGCATGAGCGTGTCTTACGCACGCGCCGGTGCGCATGCAAGTCCCGCCGGGCGGCCACCCGTGGGTCGTCGGCGTATCAGGCATTCATCGCGCGTTTCAGGTTGAGTTGGCGGGTTGTTCCTGCCGACCGGCCTGGCGCCGGGCTTCGAGGGCCAGCCACGCCGACACCGCCACACAGCCTGGCAGCAGCAGCGCAAACGCCGTCCGGCCACCGGCATTCGTGCCGAAAGCCTGGACGATCGTCACCAGCACCAGCAACAGCGACAGGCCGAGCACCCCCCACAGGGCCCATTGCACGCGCCGCCCGATCAGCACGCCCAGCACCATGAAGACGCCGCCCATCGCGATCGGGAGCATCCCCATCGACCAGGCCTCGGCGGGCGTGCGGCCACTGGTGATACGCAGCACCATGACCGGCGCCAGCCCCCACACGATCAGTGCGGTCGCAAAGCACAGCGTCACCATCTGTGCCATGCGCATCGTCTGGTGGAGTTTGCGGTCGACGTCGGTATTC
The DNA here is from genome assembly GCA_964448675.1 of uncultured Planctomycetales bacterium. Taxonomy (GTDB): domain Bacteria; phylum Planctomycetota; class Phycisphaerae; order UBA1845; family Fen-1342; genus CAYUZU01. Next base: position 135,150 of record CAYUZU010000001.1, on the reverse strand, counting down.
GTGCTCATGGTACAGCTCCTGAGGTCCGCACATCAGTGGTATCGGACAACTTCGCTCACGACTTCCTTATATGCCGCCAGTCGTCGGCGTTCGCGTCGAACGAGGCCTGTCCGGCGCGAAACCGGTCCGCGCACCGCCTGGCGCCGGTGCTTATCGGACGACGGCGGTGGCGCCGCCCGTCACCCGCCGTACCCGGCATGTGCGACGGACACAACGTTCCGCGCGTGCGTCCGATTTCCTCACGGCCGACTCGACTTCCCCTCGGGCCCGGCCGATGAACCCTGCGTGACGCCGCCTGACGGGACGTATCCGGCCGTCGGCGGCCAAGCCACAACCGACCACGAGGTTCCACATGTCCAACACCCCCGAACTGCACGGCATCCTCCTCGAAGCGGGTACCAACGAGCTCGAGGTGCTCGTTTTCTCGGTCCGTGATCTGCACTGCGGCGTCAATGTGGCCAAGGTCCGCGAGGTGATCGCGTCATTCCATACCGTGCACGTGCCCCAGGCGCACCCCGCCGTCGTCGGCGTGTGCAACCTGCGCGGCGAGGTCATCCCGCTGATCGACCTGCACCTGTACTTCTTCCCCGGCGTTCAGTCCGACGCCCCGCAGCGCAGCGTGATCGTCACCGAGTTCAACAACATGCGGCTGGGCTTCATCGTCGACGGCGTCGACCGCATCTATCGCCTGCGCTGGGAGGCCATCCTGCCGCTGCCCGAACACCTCGCCTCATGCGATACCGCGATGACCTCGGTCTGCAAGCTCGACGAAGACAACATCGCGATGATGATCGACTTCGAGAAGATCGCCTTTGACATCCAGGGCATCGCCGTCGCCGCCGAGCACGTCGCCGGAGCCGGCGCCGGCGTGAACCGCGACCAGCGCCGCGTGCTGCTGGCCGAGGATTCGCCCACCATGCGCTCCTTCATGTACAACACGCTCGTGGAGGCGGGCTTCGGCGAAGTCGTCGCGACCGACGACGGCGCCCAGGCCTGGGCCCGGCTCCAGGACGTCATCGCCGGCAAGGCACCCCCGTTCGACGTCATCGTCTCCGACGTGGAGATGCCGCAGATGGACGGGCTGCACCTGTGCCGCCGTATCAAGGAATCCCCCGCCCTGCGTGACGTCCCGGTCGTGGTCTTCAGCTCACTGGTGAGCGATGACAACCTCAAGAAGATGGCGTCGGTGGCGGCCGATGCATCGCTGACCAAGCCGCAGCTCGCGCAGCTCGTCGGCGTGGTCGATCGCCTGCTGCTGCAGGCGGCTGTCCCCGCGTAGCCCGGCCCCCCTTCAAGCAGCGCTAGCGCGCCGCCCGGGCCCGCGCCGGCCGCGAGGTCTTGTACTGCTCCTCGAGCCCCTTGAGCGTCTTCTTGGTGGCGATACGATCACTCGGCCCCATGCGGTCGATGATCAGCACACCGTTGAGGTGATCCGTCTCGTGCTGGCAAATCCGGGCCAGCAGGTCGTCCGCCTCAAACTCGATCTCGCGCCCCTGAAGGTCCTGCGCCCGCACCTTGCAGCGCTGCGCCCGGCGCACCTGCACATGCACCCCCGGTAGCGACAGACACCCCTCTTCACCCTCGGCCGAACCGTGCGGCTCGCGAATCACCGGATTGATCAGCACCTGCAAGTCGTCCGCCTCGCCACTTGGATTCATCACGAACAGCCGGCGGTTGATCCCCACCTGCGGCGCGGCCAGCCCGACCCCCTTGCCGGTCTCCATCAGGGCGAACATGCGCTGCACCAGCGCCGCCAGCTCGTCGTCGAATTCCTCCACCGGCGCGCTCTTCTTGCGCAACCGCGGGTCGGGATAATGAACGATGTGCAGATCCTGCCAGTTATTACTCACCGTCTCGCCCACCTCTTCGAAAAGAACGCCGCACCGGCACAACAAACACCCTTATTCTAGGCGGCCGGGCGCGGTTTGTCAGAACGCATGCCCCAGCAGAAACGCCCGCGCCACGCGCGATGACATCTGCTGGTTCTTGAATACCATCGGCAACAGGAGGCTCAGGTCCGTATTCGGCATCCGCAGGTAATCCGCCAGGTCCGAACGCCACGCCGTGCTGAACGCGGCGAGTTCGTCCTGTAACACCGCCGCCGCCAGCGCCCGATCCACCGCGTCCGCCGCCAGCACGCCCGAGCGCAGCGCCGGATACAGCCCCTCGCTGCTGAACGCGCTGACGTACCCGCCCGCGTCCCCGACCAGCAGGCACCGCTTGCCGACGTGTGTTTCCATCTCCAGCGCCGCCCCCGCCAGCGCCGGCACCGCCCGCACCGCCACCTCACCCGGCGACGTGACGACGCCCGCCTGCGCCGCCGCCGCCAGCAGCGCGCGGAGCTGCACCTCCGCCGGCCGGTCACCGCGCGGCACCACCAGCAGCGCCCGGGCCGCGGTCGCGCACCGGCTGATGGTCGCCACGTGCAATCCGCCCAGACCGCCCAGCACGACGTGCACGCTGTCCTGCGCGTCGGCCGTCGTGAACGTAGCCAGCGCGGCCGCCGCCTCCCCGCCGCGGGCTGCGGGCAACTGTGCCAGCGGCGCCGTGGCCGAAGCCGCCCCGTCGGCCACCAGCACGATGCCGGCCCTGACTTGCGTCTCGTCGCTCAGCGTGGCCGTTACCTCGCGCTCGCCCAGCTCCAGCGCGGCCACCGTCAATGAGCGCCGCAACGCGCCACCTTGCGCCACAACGGCCGCCTGCAATGCGGCGCTCAGTTTCGCCGGCGCGACGACCCGCCCCGCCAACGCCGCATCCTCCACCTTGACGGTCTGATCGAAGTCCCAGGCGTGCAGGTGCACCCCCGCGAAGGGCCGCCCCACGCCGGACACGTCCGCCCCCAGCTCACCACACACCTGCAGCGCTGCGGGCCCGACCCATCCCGCACAGCCGGCATCGCCGGGCTGCTCGTCGCGCTCGATCACCAGGGCGCGCCGCCCGCCGCGCTGCGCTGCCAGCGCTGCGGCGCAGCCGGCCGGCCCACCGCCCACGATCACCATGTCATAGCGGTCGTCGCTCGACATCCTGCCCCCCCACCTATTTCAGCTGGTTCCAGAGCGCCTCTTCGGCCTCGTTGAACCGCTCGAACGCGCCCTCCACCGCCTGCTGAATCGCGCGCAGCTCCGCGAGATCGGCCGTGGTCGGCTTGCCGTCCTCCGGCAGGGCCTTCAGCACCGCCTGCAGCCGGTGGGTCGCGCGATCCAGCTCGGTCGCCGCCTGGGCGAAACTCCGCGCCGCTTCAAAGACAATCAGCTTCTCGCGCCGCTTCTCGTCCGGCCCCCAGATCAACCGCGACGGATTGAGCTTCAGCTCCTGGCTCGCGAGGGCCAGCTGCTCGCTCATCAGTTCGAAGTTCAGCAGCGCGGACTCCAGCGACGGCCGGCTGAGCACGACTGTGCGCTCAGCCTCCGAGGTGATCGACTCGAGCTCGCGCAGCGAGCTGTTCACGTGGTCCATCGCCGTATGCACCTTGCTGATCACCGACGTCGGCTCGCTGCGATCGAGCTCCTGGCGCAGCCGGCCGAGGATGTCCTCGTCCACCGCCCGCGCCGCGCTGCGCATGCTCACGAGCGTGTCGAGCACGACCGGACGATCCTCCTGCAGCATCGCCGTCGCCTCGCTCAGCGCCGCGCTCAACCCCTCCACCGCCACGTGCACCTTGGCCAACAGCGCGGCCTCGTCACCGGCCTGCATCTGCGCGCTCAGGGCGGCGGTCATCGCGTTGAGGTCATCCAGCATCTGGTGCACCTTGCCCAGCACACTCTCGACATCGCCCGGCTCGAGTTGCTCGCGCACCTTCTCCGTCGTGCGGTTGATGTCGTCCAGGCTCTTGACGAGCTTCGCCATCACCGACCCTTCGGCCTGCGGATCCAGCGCCGTGTCGATGTGGTCCACGATCCCGCCCTTTTCGAGCAGGCGCCGCGACAGCTCGCCAATCGTCGACGCCAGACTCTGGGGCGGCATGCCGGCGATGGGCTGCTCCAACGCCGCGCCCGGCGTGCCGAGATACAGAATCGAGACGAAACCGCTGCCGCCGATCGCCGGCTGGTCGGTCGTGATCCGGCAATTGCCGTGCAGCGGAATATCGTGGTCGACCTCGGCCTCGACGACGAAGAACGTCGTCTCCTCGTCGCCGAACGCCGGCACGCGCATGCGATCGGTGTAGACGCGCTCCACCGAGCCGATCTCGAGGGCGCCGGCGAGCTTCACGGGGCTGCCGCTCTTGAGCGGGGCCATGCCTTGCTGGTGCGGGAAGACGACCTTGATCTTCAAGCCATCCGTCTGGAAGAGGGGGTAGAGGAAGACGATGGTGCCGGCAAACAGCACGAGCACCACGATGGTCGTCAGTCCCAATGCCAGATCTTTCGAGCGTTGCTTGCTTGCCATTTGCGATCCTGGGCGGGAGATGGGCCCTGGTGTCCTGCGTAGCGCGGCCGCATTGTACCCACCGGCGCGGCAATTGGCCAAAGCGCCCGGCGCCGGAAACCCGGCCGCCCCCCCGCTACAGCCCGAGCGCGTGACCGCCGGCCGACACGGCCCACGCCGCCACGTACGCCAGCGTCGTCATGCCGACGAATGACGCGACGGGCCAGATCCACGAACCGGTTTCCTTTCCGATCACGGCCAGTGTCGCGCCGCATTGGGCACACAACGCGAAAAACACCATCACCGACAGCGCCACCGGCAAGGTGAACAGCGGGCCGCCATCCTCGCGCCGCATCTTGCGGATCGCCTCGGTCAGCGACGGATCCCCCGCCTCCGTATCCTGGCCCAGGTTCGCCACCGTGCCGAGCGTGGCGACGATCACCTCGCGTGCCGGGAACGACGCGACCACTCCGACGCCGATGCGCCAATCCCACCCGAGCGGCTCGATCACCGGCTCGACCGCGCGACCCGCGCGGCCGAGATAGCTCGAGCGCAGGTAGGCCCCCGCCAGTTCCCGCTCCAGCCGCGGCTGCTCCCAGCCCTGCTCCGCCGCCGCCTGCGCCACCCGGGCCCGCGTCGCGTCGCTGCGCGGGAAATAGCCCAACCCCCACACGATGACGTTCACGAGCAGGATGACCGTGCCCGCCCGCACGACGAAGCTGCGCCCGCCCAGGTACACCCGCTGGTACACCGTGCGCCACTTCGGCACGCGGTAACCCGGCAACTCGAGCAGAAAGCCCGCCGGCGGCCCGGCGAACGCGGTGCGCTTCAGGATCATCGCGATCGGAATCGCGATCGTCGCCCCCAGCAGGTACATCGCCAGCATCACCAGCGCATCAAGTCGCACCCAGCCGCCCAGCCACGTTTTCTCCGGGACGAACGCGCCGATGAGCAGCACATACACCGGCAGCCGCGCCGAACAGCTCATGAACGGCGCAATCAGGATCGTGATGAACCGCTCGCGGCGGTCGGCAATCGCCCGCGTGCCGAGAATCGCCGGCACCGCGCAGGCGAACGACGATAACAGCGGGATGAACGCCCGCCCGCTCAGCCCCAACGGTCGCATCAGGCGATCGACCATGAACGCCGCCCGCGACAGATAGCCGCAGTCCTCGAGAATCGCGATGAACAGGAACAGAATCAGGATCTGTGGCAGAAACGCCAGTACGCCCCCCACCCCACCGATCAGCCCGTCCACCACGAAGCTCTGGGCCATGCCCCCCGGCAGCACCACGGTCGCCACACTGCCAGCCGCGCCAAAGACCCGTTCGACGGCCGCCATGAGCGGGCGCGACCCGGAGTAGATCGCGTAGAACAGCCCGTACAGCACCAGCAGCAGGATCACCGCCCCGCCCACGCGATGCGTCAACACGCGATCGAGACGGTCGGACCAGGTGCGTACCGGACGCAACCCGCGATGCACGGCCCCGTCGATGACGCGCCCCACCCAGGCATACCGCGCCCGCACCTCCGCCGGCCCCGGCTCGATGTCATTCGCCGCCAGCTCGTCGCGCAACGCCTGCAGCAACGCGGCGTCACCACCCCGTCGCAGGTACTGCTTCTCCGCGTGCCCGTCGCGATCGACCAGGATGCGCAGCGCCTCCCCGCGCCGCACGTCGCCGCCGCCCGCCTCGCGCAGTCGCTCGGCTTGCTCGCACAGCAGAGGCGGCAGATCGACGGGCGTGCCGGGCGGCCCCGTCGCAATCGCCTGCTCGAGCGCCTCGACCACCGGCGCAACCGTCTTGGGATCGGTCGCGACCGTCGGCACGATTGTCACACCCAGCCGCTCGGACAGGCGCTCGATATCGATCTCGATGCCGCGGGCGCGCGCGACATCCATCATGTTCAGCGCGATCACCAGCGGCAATTCCGCATCGAACAACTGACTGAGCAGATAGAGATTGCGCTGCAGGTTCGACGCATCCACGATGGCCAGGATCGCGTCGGGCTTCGGCTGGCCGCGCTGATGACCACACAACGCCTGGCACAGGATGGCCTCGTCCGGCGAGGCCGCCGCCAGGCTGTAAGAGCCGGGCAGGTCGAGCAGCTCCATCCGCCGGTGGCCACCGCGAATCGGCCCGCGCGCCACATCGACCGTCACGCCGGGATAATTCGCCACGTGCCGCCGATAGCCGGTAAGCGCGTTGAAAAGAGCGGTTTTTCCGGTGTTGGGGTTGCCGACAAGCGCGACGGTGACCGGCGCCATCGACTGCGCGGCCCGGCTGGCATGGTCGCCGGGCGCGCTTGTTGATGAACCATGCATCAAGTTATGCCAGTGAGGACCCGGGCGTGTGGTGGTTTCACTCAGATGGTGTCGACGTCAATCAGCCGGGCATCGCTGGCACGCAGTGACAGTTCGTAATCACCCACGCGCACGTGCATCGGGTCGCCCAGCGGCGCCCGCCGCAGAACCTCGACTTCTGCACCTTCGATCAGTCCCATCTCCATCAGCCGGAAGCAAATCGGACTGCCGGATCGCACGGCGGTGACACGCAAACGTTCGCCGCCAGTCGCAGCCGCGAGTGACATATACGCACCTCATCGCAGACAATCTGGCCACAGCGCCAGTGGCGCTGACAGTTGTTTTACTGACTATACATCGGCCGAAGAGCTGCAGCAACCAGTGAACCTCACGATTTCTGCCCCCATCGGGCTCTCGAACCGGTTACGAGAGCCCCGAAATCTCCTTGATGATCACAGACTAATCAGCTGCGGGATCCTCGACCACGACGGCCGCGGTCGATGAGGAGGAGTGCTCGGCTGTCCCATCGTCATCGGCGTCGATGTAAACGATCAAGTAATACGTGTCCGCCGGTACCGTTGCCAACGAGGGCACCTGCCAGTTGTACGTGTCCTCGACACCGTCGCCGGAGGCGTTGCGGCCGCTGAGAATCTCGGTGGCCGCGCCGCCGGGCACGCCGTCGTCATCGATCTCGATCCAGATCTTGGCCTCCCCGTCCGGGTCATCGTCGCGCCATTCGATCGAGACGTAATCACCCGGCTCGACGTTCTGCACCGAGTTGGGTTTGAGCAGGGCGATCAGCGGCTTGTCCTCGGCCGACCGGCGGAACACCAGCGCGTCGGCCTCGTGGGTCTGCGGCGTGCCCGCCCCGTACGAGACCGCCAGGAAGATGCGGTAGATGCCGTCGTCGACCGCGTTGCCGTCGGCGTCGTCGCCGTTCCACTCGAAGATGTCCGGGTCGGTGTCCTTTTCCACGAACTGCTGTTCGAGGATCGTGATCTCGTTGCCGTTGCGGTGGTTGTCATCGGGGTCGATCTTGATGTCCACCAGCGCGTCGCTGCTGCTGTTGTTGAGCCGATACTCGATCTCCAGCGGATCGCCCCCTACCAGAAACTCGGCGTCTTCCTCGGGCTGGGCGATAACCACGCCCGTCTCTTCCTCCTCCTCCTCCGGCGCTTCGGCGACCACCACGAATCCCTCGGCTTCGGCCAGTACATCCGCGTTCACGCCGTCGCGCGCGATCGCGTAGATGTAGTACGTGCCGGCCGGGACAATGTTACCGCTGTCGTCGGTGCCGTCCCACTCGATCGAGTTCGGCTCGGCCGGATCGGCCAGCGTGAACGTGTGAATGATCGTCTCGTTGCGGTCCTCCTGCTTGTCCTCGTCGTCGCCCGCCCCGGCACCGTGATCAGCGTCGGTATCAATGCCGATCTCCGCCGTACCGTCGGTGTCGCCCGCAACCCACGAAATGGTGACCGGAATAAGTGGCGTCTCGTGCGGATCGAGGTTCACGACGGTCGTCGGTGCGGTGAAGCTGAATGTCGGCGGCGGGTCGACCGTGATAATACCCTCCGCCTGGTCTTCCTGCGCGTCGTCGCCGGCGGTGATGCGGGCGATGATGGCGTAAGCCCCGGAGAAGTCGCTGGTGATCCACTCGTAGTCGCCGCCCTCGCCGGTCCCGTCAAACGTCGTCGTCGTCAGCACGGTGGTCGTGAGGTCGGTCCGCGACTCGACCAGCAGCGTCACCGTCGCCGGCTGACCCGTGAGATTCCCCGCGGTCCACTCGATGTCGACGGGATCCCCCGCGGCCACCGTCTCATCCGCCAGCACGGTCTGGATCGCGACCGCCAACTTCTCGGCGCGCGCCAGGGCCCCGTCCTCCTCCCCGTCCACGCCGCCGGCGGGAATGCATGTCCCGCCCGCCACCAGGCCACCCAACGCGAGAACGACCAATACGAGTTTCCGCGACATCGGCTATACCTCTGATCCGGGTCGGTGTCAGCAGGGCCCGATAAGCCTATCGGCACATCCGGCACCGGCACGTAACCGGGCCGCACACGCTGCCTCGGCGGGCAGTCCTTGCCACTGACACCCGTTCCCCTGCATTATTCGATACCCCAGCGTGCGGTCAAGCGGCCACGGATGGGGGCCGCGAGCCCCGTTGCCCGCGGCAGGCGCCGTGAGCTATCATTGCGCGGCCGCCGGCTGCCGATAGGTACCGATAGCCGCCTCGTCCGATTCGGCACGGGCGCCGGCGCGCAACCATGAGGAGTGCTGATGCGATCGAAGACCTGGAAGATCCGACTGGTTTGGGGCATGAGCGCCGCGCTCCTGCCGCTTGTCTGGGCTTGCTTGGGCGAGGTCTACCTCAACCAGACAAAGGAGCGCGCCGGCAACGTGTCCATGGTCTTCATCAACAGCACGCCGCACCGGGCAATCTTCACCGTCGGCACCTGGGACGCGTGGGACCGCCTCGGTCCCGGCCCGATCCAGTTAGACTTTCTCCGGCTGGCCGGAAACTCGACCAGTGGCGTTTTCTCGCTGGCCTGCCGCCGCAACGCTGCCGTCGGCACCGAGAAGCTCGTCAAGCGCGCCTTGGATACCGATGCGGACGATGCGGACGACTTCGACGCCAACGCCTTCGGTGCGCAGGTACGCTTCTCGTCCGCCCCAACGGATTCCGAGGCCGCCGACCTCCCCACCGCCGGCACCGCCGAAGGCCGCGAAGTCCTGCTCGGCGTCGATTACAGCTGTGCCGACCGGCTCGTGTTCACGTTCGTCGAAGACCCCGCGGCGCCGGGCGGCTTTCGCGTCGACTTCGAGGTGATCCGCGACGTCGAGATCGACTAGGGGCACGCCCGCGGCTCGACCTATCCTGGCGACGCCGTGTTTCGGGGCTGCACCATCCCCCGTGATCCCGTAGAATACGGCCGTCGTTCGAGGCCTGTTGCCTGCTACAGGGAACCCGCATGTCTGCCGGCGAACCGGGCGCGCCCAGCCAGCCGAACCCCGACGCGTGGCTCAGCGAGCACGGGGATGCCCTCTACCGCTACGCACTGCTGCACGCGGGCGACGCCAGCGTGGCGGAGGATCTCGTCCAGGACACGCTCGTGGCAGCCCTGCAGGGCTACGCCCGGTTCGCGGGGCGCTCCAGCGAGCGAACCTGGCTGATCGGGATTCTGAAACGAAAAGTCGTCGATCACATCCGCCAGTCGACGCGACACGGGGCCGAGGTCGACCTGAACGCGTCCAGCAGCTTCGTCTCCGAGCACTTCAACGCCAAGGGCCTCTGGCAGGGCAAAGTGCCGAAATGGGGCCGCCACCCTGAAAAAGCGTTTGAAGAGCAGGAATTCTGGAACGTGCTGGCTCGCTGCCTGTCACTGCTGCCGCCGCGGCTGCGATTCGCGTTCGTGGGGCGGGAAATGGACGACCTGGAAAGTGACGAAATCTGCAAGCTGTTAGGCGTTACGGCGACTAACCTTTGGACCATTCTGCACCGCGCCCGGTCGCGGTTACGGAAGTGCCTGGAGGGGAACTGGTTCGCACCCAAGGCGCAGTGACCTGATGAAGCGTTTGATCGAGTTTTTCCGAATCCTGAACGCCCCGTGTGAGGACATGAGCGGGCTGATCTCGCAGTCGCTGGATCGCGACCTGCCGCGGTCGCTGCGCTTCGCCTATCGGTTTCACACGGTGTATTGCCGGGCCTGTCGGCGGTACGAGAAGCACCTCCACTTGCTGCGGGCCGCCCTGCGCCGCGCCAGAGAGCACATCGCCGCCCCGCTGTCGGCCCCCGGCCCCGCGCTTTCGGACGCCGCCCGGAGCAGAATTCGTGACGCTATCCACAATCAGTAGTTACACGATACATTCCCGGCGCACGCTTGCCGGCCCAGCGTAAATAACACCGAAATAATACTGATTCATGTCAGGCGCGCCGCTACGCTCCGACCAATGGAGCAAATACGGGCCGTGGTTTCTGCGGCAGCACCGCGTCGGCGCTCGCCGCCCAAGCCAGCTTCAAGGATGAGAGGAATTTACGATGGCGAGCAAGCAGCTACTTCAAAAACGGATCATCGGATGGGCCGCCTGCCTGACGACCAGCCTCGTGCTGGGCCTGGCCGCCGCCCCGCAGGCCAGCGCGGACTTCTACAAGACCGGCTGGGTCGCGGACCTGCCGCCGGGCACCCACGCCACTGACGGCATCATCACGATCGTCGATGAGTCCACCCTCCAGGTCGAGCACTTCTACTACGACGGCACCGCGCCGGCGGTCTACTTCTACCTCGGCGAGGACAACACCCAGCAGTCGTTCATCAACGGCTGGGAGGTGCCGCCGATGCTCGATCAGGAGTACGTCGACGCCTCGTTGACGCTGAGCGTGCCGCCGCCGATGACGATGGCGGATTACAACGCGATCTCGGTCTGGTGTGCGGCGTTCAACGCCAACTTCACTTCGGCGAGCTTCGCGCCGGTCCCCTGCGTCGGCGATGCGAACTGTGACGAGGTCGTCAACTGGCGCGACATCGACTACTTCGTCGCGGCCCAGAACGACAACGAAGCCGCCTGGGAAGACATGTTCGCCCCGGACCCCGCGGGCTGCCCGTTCAGCAACAACGACATCAACGGCGACGGCACGGTGAACTGGCGTGACATCGACCCGTTCGTCGACCTGCAGAACACGACTTGTCCGTAAGTCGCCCACACGCGGGCCTGTCGGGTGCGCCCGGCAGGCCCGTGGTATTTCGCGGCAACCCGCCCGGGCCCCCGGCAGGCCCGCAGATCGGGGCTATACTGCGCTGTGATGGACCTCTTTGCCGAACAGCGCGAAGCCGCCCGCCGGCAGGTGCAGCCCCTCGCCGTCCGCATGCGGCCACGCACGCTCGATGAATTCGTCGGCCAGGAACACTTCGCGGGCCGCGGGCGCATGTTGCGCCGCCTGCTCGAGGCCGACCGCCTGACCAGTGCGATCCTGTACGGCCCGCCGGGCACCGGCAAGACCACCCTCGCACGGCTGATCGCCAACCACACCCAGGCGGGTTTCGAAACACTGCATGCCGCCGAGGCGGGCGTGAAGGAAGTGCGGCAGGTCATCGCGACCGCCCACGAGCGGCTGACCGCCAGCGGCCGGCGCACGGTGTTGTTCCTGGACGAGATCCACCGCTTCAACCGGGCGCAGCAGGACGTGCTGCTCAAGGACGTCGAGGAAGGCGTGCTGCTCCTGATCGGCGCGACCACCGAAAACCCGTTCTTCTCGGTCAACAGTCCGCTGATCTCGCGCAGCCAGGTCTTCCAGTTCAAGCCGCTCGACCCCGCGAGCATTGAAGCCCTGCTCCGCCGCGCGCTGGCCGATCATGAGCGCGGCCTCGGCGGTAGCGGCGCCACGGCCGCCGACGACGCGCTGCACTTCATCGCGGAACGCGCCGACGGCGACGCGCGCCGGGCGTTGACCGCGCTCGAGGTCGCCGTGCTTTCGGAACAGAAGCACGATCGCCAGCCGCACGTCACGCTGGCGATCGCGCAGGAGTCGTTGCAGCGCAAAGCCGTGCCATACGACGCCCAGGGCGATGCCCACTACGACATCGCATCGGCCCTGATCAAGAGCATGCGCGGCAGCGACCCGGACGCCACGCTGTATTGGCTTGCGCGCATGATCGAGGGGGGCGAAGACCCGATGTTCATTGCGCGGCGCATCGCGATCTGCGCGTCCGAAGACGTCGGCAACGCCGATGCCAAGGCCGCGATCCTGGCCGCGGCCGCGTTGCAGATCACCCACGCGGTCGGCCTGCCGGAATGCGAGTACGCGCTCGCCCAGGCCGCGGTCTACATCGCCTGCGCGCCGAAATCGGCGGCGGTAACGCGCGGCATCGGCGCGGCCCGCCAGGATGTTCGCGACGGGCTGACCATCCCGGTGCCCGATCACCTGCGTGACGCCAGTTATCGCGGCGCGGCCCGACTTGGCCATGGGCAGGGATACCAGTATCCTCACGATGATCCCGCGGGACACGTGGACCAGGACTACCTCGGTGTAGCGAAGACGTACTACAATCCCACAGAGCACGGCGAAGAGGCCCGACTGGCCGCCAATCTGCGCAAGCTGCGAGCGAGCCGGGGCGAGCCGCCTGCGAACGGATCGTGACATGCCACATCGCAAGAAAAGCCTGCGACAGGAGCTGCACAAGCGGCTCGATGCGATCTCGACCGACGAGCGGGAGCGCCGCAGCGCCCGCGTCGCGGCGCTGCTCGTCCAGCAGCCGGAGTATCAGCGTGCCGAGATCCTGATGCTGTTTCTGTCGACGTCGTACGAGGTCGACACGCAGCGGATCGCGCAGCAGGCCTGGGCCGACCTGAAGCGCGTACTGGCGCCGCGCGTCTCGTGGGAGCAGCGTCGCATGCTGCCGATCGAGATCCAGTCGCTCTCGAGCGACCTGCGCGAAGGCGAGCTGGGCATCCGCGAGCCGGTGGCCGGCCGGCCGGTGCCGGTGGCGGACATCGATCTCGTCCTGCTGCCGGGGCTGGGCTTCGACGAGCGGGGCAACCGCCTCGGCCGGGGCCGGGGGTTCTATGACCAGTTCCTGTCGCACAATGACTTTCATGGCGTGTCGTGCGCGCTGGCGCTGGAGGAGCAGGTGCTGGATTTGGTGCCGGCCGATCCGACCGACGTGCAGGTCGACATGCTGGTGACGGACGTGAAAGTCCGCCGCTTCGAGCGCTGAGCCGAGCGAGAGCATCCATGAGCACCGCCATCGCGCGTCGACGTTACCTGACCAACTTCGAACAGCATCGCCTGCCACACCTGTTCACTGACGTGCTGGTGATCGGCTCGGGCATCGCGGGCTTGCAGGCCGCCCTGCACGCGGCCGAAGGTGGCGAGGTGCTGCTGGTCACCAAGGACACCATCGACCACTCGGCCACGGTCTACGCCCAGGGGGGCATCGCGGCGGCGATCGGGCCCGACGACACGCCGGAGCAGCACAGCACCGACACGCTCGCGACCGGGTGTGGGCTGGCGCATGAAGCCGTGGTGCGGCAGGTGGTGGCCGAAGCGCCCCAGCGACTCGCCGAGCTGGAGCGCGCCGGGGCGCGCTTCGATCGGGTGGGCGCGACGCTGGCGGCCAGTCGCGAGGGCGGGCATACCCGGCCGCGCGTCATTCACGCCCAGGACGCCACGGGCCGCGAGATCATCCGCGTGCTGGTCGACCAGATCCGTGCCCACCCGCGCATCCGCGTGTTCGACCACTGCTTCGCAATCGACCTGCTCACCCACCACGGCGAGGTCGTCGGGACGGTCACGCATCACGCCAAGTACGGCCACCAGATGTTCTGGGCCACGACCACCATTCTGGCCACCGGCGGCTGCGGCCGCATCTACCGCGAGACCACCAATCCGTCGCTCGCGACCGGCGACGGTATGGCGATGGCGTTTCGCGCCGGGGTCACCATGCGCGACATGGAGATGATCCAGTTCCACCCGACGACCCTCTACGTCGCGGGCGCGGCGCGGCAGCTCATCAGCGAAGCCGTGCGCGGCGAGGGCGCCCGGCTCGAGACGCGCGGCGGGCGGCGCTTCATGCCCGATTACGACGAGCGGGCCGAGCTCGCGCCGCGCGATGTCGTGAGCCGGGCCATCGCCGCCGAAATGAAGCGCGACGCCGAACCGTGCGTATACCTCGACGTGCGGCACTTTCCCCCGGGGCACTTCGCGGAGCGCTTTCCGCACCTCGATGCGCTGTGCCGGCAGTTCGATGTGCAGCCGGAGCGCGACCGCATTCCGGTGCGCCCGAGCGCGCACTACGCCGTCGGTGGCATCGTGACCGACGAGCAGGGACGGACCGAACTGCCGGGGCTGCTGGCCTGTGGCGAGATCACCGCGGTCGGGCTGCACGGTGCCAACCGGCTGGCGAGCAACTCACTGCTGGAAGGGCTGGTGTTCGGGCGCCGCGCGGGCCTGGTCGCCGCCGAGCGCACGGCCTCGGCGACGCGGCTCAAGACGCCGCTGCCGGTCAGTCACCTGCTGCCGCAATCCGCGCGCACCGAACTCGACCTGGGCGACGTCGTGAACAGCCTGCGCAGCATCATGTCGCGCAATGCCGCGGTCGAACGCGTCGGCGACCGCCTGCGCGAGACGATCGAGATCGCGGCGTTCTGGTCGCGCTATGTCATGGACAAGGTCTTCGACGATCCGCGCGACTGGGAAACGCAGAACATGCTCACCGTGGCCATGGTCACGGCGACCGGCGCGGCGACGCGCTGCGAGTCACGCGGGGTGCACTATCGCATCGACTTTCCGCAGCCCGACGAGCAGTGGCGCTGTCACATCGACCAGCGGCGCGACGACGACACCATCCAGGTGTGGACCAGCCCGCTGCCGGACGGGTAAGGCCGGTCGAGGTCGGGCGGGTGCCCGCGCGGGCCGGCGAAAGCGGTTCGTCGGCCCCCTCAAGGGTCAGATAACTCCCCATTTAGACGTTGACAGCGGCTCCGCAACCGATTACGCTATCGGACGGAAACTGGATGGATTGAAGCACATTCGAGGGTCGGATCCGCGCATGCTTGCCCCATAATCTGGCGGCTTTTCCGCAGGAGGGACGGACAATTATGAGCCTTTCTCATTCTCTTTCGCGTACACGCGTGCTTATCGGCCTGCTGGCGGCCTCGCTTATCGGGACCCCGGCACTGGCCCAGCCCACGACCGGTACCAACGATGTGCCGCCCGATCTCGAGATCGTCAGCATCCCGGGCTTCGAGAAGACGCCGCCCGACGCGGAGCCGGTGACCATCCCGGGCTTTGGCAGCGAACAACCCGGCGGTGTCGAGGGGCCCGGCCCCGAGACGCAGATCCTCCGCATCGATGCCGACGGCGGTCCGGCCACCGTTGTGCGATTTGCGACCAGCAAACCGCAACCGCAGCCGCATGGCACGTCTCTCGTCAACGGCATGTTCGTTCACGGCCTGCATGGCTGGCACGTCGCGGACAGCGGTAGCGAGCGCGGCGGAGACGTGATCGTCACCGATCGCCAAGCCCTCTTTGTCGAGGGGGTCGGCACGGTTCAGATCCTCAAGCAGACCGTCGGCGTGCCCGCGCATGCCGAGGAGCTCAGCTTCGAGCTCTTCCTCGACCCGGGCTTCGCGACCGATGACCCCGCCGGCGCCGACGCCTTCGAGTGCCACATCCTCGATGCCTACAACCGTCCGGCCGCTGCGTCGTGGCATCCGCAGGCCAGTTCGATCTTCTGCATGCAGGAAGACGGGCGGTTCTTCCTGGCGCCGGGGACCACCTACGACGGCGAGCGCGTGACGTTCGACGCGACGCGGCTGACGCCGGGCGAGCAGATCACGCTGGTCTTCGCCCAGATCGGGGCGGATACGGACGAGGGCGAAAGTGTCCGGGTCGATACGGTCAAGCTCGGTCGCGGATCGATTCCGGTGCGGCCGCTCACCGCGGTCAAGGGCAGCCTGCTGATCTTCCCAAAGGTCGAGGTGCGCTGGGACGTCGACATGAACCTCGTGCGCGACACTTTCCTGAGTCTCACCAACGACTTCGGCGAGCCGGTGCGCATCACGACGTACTATGTCACCGAGCAGTGCGCCCACATCGACCAGCACTTCGACCTCACGCGCGAGCAGACGGCATACTGGTCGGTGGCCACCGGCCAGCCCGGTCCCGGCGGCGCCAACCTGCTGCCGCTGACGGTCGCCGCCGCACCGCTGCAGGACACCTCCGGTGGTGACTACTACCTGCAGGGTTACGTGCTGGCGATCGCGGTCGACGCGAACGGTCACCAGATCCGCTGGAACAAGCTGATGGGCGACGCCACGATCGTCGACTATCGCAGCGGGGCCGCCGGCCGCTATCACGCGTACGCGTTCACCGGCCACGGCGTGATGAATGGTGCCCAGATCGGCGCGGTCGCGGGCGAGATCCTGCTCGACGAAGCCGCGCCGGTCGGTTACGCGTCCGCTTTCGAGCGGCTGCTGCTGAGCTACTTCTGCAACGGCGTGATTCTGCCCAACAGCACGCCGACCGCCGCCGTTGTCGGCGAGACCGACCTGACGCTCATGATGCTCGAGATCGACCTGCGGCGCAACTCGCTGGGGCCGTGGAACACCTACGTGCAGTACGAGATCTGGGACGAAAACGAGACGATGTACACCGGCCTCGGCTACTGCATGCCCAAGTGGCAATCGCTGTCCCTGAGCAACATCGGCGCGACGCTCGCCGACCTGCCGACCGATCGCGGGTACGCGCGCATCTGGTCCTCCGCGAATGAGGATTGCGACGTTTACTACGACGACGGCAACTGGTGGAATCCCCCGGTGCTCGTCGAGGATAGCATCCCCACGAGCCTGCTGGGCGTGTACCTCCGTGACATCCACTACGTGATCCCCGGCCGGGGCGCGCTGGGCATGGACATGGTCGCCGGCACGCTGCGCGGCTCCGGGCTCTACACGCCGGGCCCCATGATCCGCTGGGACGTGGATGGGGGCGGCGACGACAAGGCCCAGCCGCCGACCGAGTTTGGCGAGACCGACAGCGACCCGGCCCCCCGCGGCGACGGGGCACAGCCGCTGCGGCGCTAGGCGTCGCGCGGGGGGAAACGGGGTTTGGCCCGGCGTGCTGCACGGCAGGCGCGTCGGGCCCGGGGCATTCCGCTCGCACTTATCGGTCGGCGCTGCCGAGCCGCCGATCTGGTTCCGCGCCGGCTCGCGAAGCGCCCGGCCGCGCCACCCCGCCGGGCCGCCTGCCAATCCCATCCGTAACCCCTTCTGGCAACACGCACTTTCGGCGCGTCGCGCGATCGGGGGGTAACGAATGTATCCGGGCCATGTAGCCGATGATCCATGATGATGCTCTGTGGGGGCATCACGACGCGATCGCCTGCGAACGGACACAATGTCATGTCCAGCGAAGTTGAACCGGCACGGAACGCAAAAGTCCTGGTGTCCAAAAACCAGTTGAAGGCCTGGATCAAGCTCCTCGGTGTCGGGAGTGCCGAATTCCAGGTCCCGACGGCGGAGTCATTGATCCGCCTGCTCGAGCAGACCAAGATCGCCGTCGACGACGACGTCCGCGAGCGCGTGAACGCGATCATCGCGCAGTGCCAGCAGGCGACGCCGGAAGCGCCCGCCCCGGAAGAGTACCTTGTCGCCGAGGGGGAGGCCCCGGTCGAGGCGGAAGACGGGTACTTCGCATGGGCGCCTGAGCTGAAGGCCAAGCTGGAACAGCCGGCCGACGACGCGCAGGTCAACTACTTCGCGATGAACGCCATCATCTCGGTGGCGGCGGGGAATCGCGTCGGACAGCTCATCGCGCCGACGGACGGCCAGGCGGGGGTGAACGTCTTTGGCGGCAAGGTGTCGCCGCGGCGCACCAAGGGGACGCCGGTACGGCTGGGGCCGGGGCTGAAGCTGGCGTCGGCCGACTCCAGCGAGGTGCTGGCCGAGACGGACGGGCGCATCGCCGAAGAGCAGGGCAAGGTGCGCCTTTACGAAGTGCTGGACGTGCCGGGGGATGTCAGCTTCGAATCGGGCAGCATCGATGCGGTGGTGGACGTGGCGGTGCACGGATCGATCCGGGCCAACTTCACCGTCAAGACGCAGAAGGGGCTCACCGTCGAGCGGCTCGTGGAACCCTCCGAGGTCGAGGCCGGCGGTGACATCTCCATTCGCGGCGGCGTCTTCGGGCGTGAGGATTACGGCTACCTGAAGGGCGGCGGCGACGTGGCGGCCAACTTCTTCAACGACACGCGCGTCAAGGCCGGCGGCACGCTGCGCTTCGAGAAGGAGATTCTCAACTCACAGATCCGGGCCGGCCGGCACGTGATCGGCGAGCGCGGCACGATCATCGGCGGGGACGTGCGCGCAGTCGAGGGACTCGAAGCCGAGGTCATCGGCAGTGAAGCGGACGTGACCACCTGCATCATGGTCGGCACCGACATCAATGTCCTGCGCCGCGTGCGCCGGATGGAGACGGAAGCGAAGGAGCTGCGGAAGACGGCCGAGAAAATCCGCGAAAGCACCAAGCCGCTGGTGGCCAACATGAAGCGGCTGCTGGCCCAGCAGCGCGAGCAGCTGACCGAGCTGCTGAGCAAGGCCGACGAGATCGACATCGAGCTCGAGGACTCCGAAACGCGCCGCAGCGAGCTGCTTGCCGCGGCCGCGCCGCAGGGCGAGCCCTACGTCCTGATCAACGAGGCGATCCACGCCGGCACGATCCTGGTGATCCAGGGGCGCGAGATTCACGTGCAGAACCTCATGCACGGGCCGATCAAGATCGAAATACGTAAGGTCGACAATGTGAGCGAAGTCGTGGCGGTCAATCAGCGGACGGGGTCGGTGACGCGGTTGCCGGCGGTCGATGCCGACCTGAACGCCCCGCCCGAGAAAGACTGCTTTGAAAGCGAGGGTACGCATGGAGCCAATGAACCATCCGCCAACCACTAGCGCACACAACCTGGCCCCGGTGGTCACCGACGTGCTGGGCGACCTGGCGTTCATGATCACGGACGACGAGGCGCCGGAGCTGCCTTCGGGGACCGTGTGGATGCAGGCCCAGGTCAGCTACGAGGGCCCGGCCAGGGGCACGCTGCGCTGCTGGTGCACGCGCGACTTCGCGACCCAGCTGGCGGCCAACCTGCTGGGCATCGAAACGGAAGAGGGCGAAGCGCTCGTCGCCGCCGAAGACGCGCTGCGCGAGTTCATGAACGTCCTGTGCGGCCAGCTCGTGACGGCCTGGCACGGCACGGAGGCGATCTTCAACCTGACGATTCCGCAGGTCAGCGAATGTGAGCAGGCGCCGTTACTGGAAGGCCAGACCGGCGCGCATGCCTGTCAACTCTCCATCGACGGAGAACCGCTGTTTTGCACTCACCACCAGGAGCAATAAACGGGCGGGCCTGAATTCAAGGTGGTCAAGGTGTGGACAACGTGCAAACCGACAAGATCGGCGAACTGACGGACAAGGAGTACCGGCTCTTCCGCGACCTGGTCTACGAAAAGTCCGGCATCAACCTCGGCGATCAGAAACAGCAGCTGGTGCGGGCGCGGCTCGGCAAGCGGCTGCGCAGCGGCAACTTCGCCTCCTATCGCGCCTACTACGAGTTCGTCAAGAAGGACACGACGGGCAACGAGCTGTCGGCCCTGATCGACGCGATCGCCACCAACACCACCCACCTGTTCCGCGAAAAGCAGCACTTCGACTTCCTCCGGGAAACCGTGCGCGGCTGGCTCCAGGATTCCGCCTGGCGCGGCCGCAACGGCACGCTGCGCGTCTGGAGCGCCGGCTGCTCCAGTGGCGAGGAACCCCACTCGCTCGCGATGACCGTCGACGACCTGCTGAGCAACCAGCACGGCATCGACTGGAAGATCCTGGCCACCGACATCTCCACCAAGGTGCTCGACAAGGCCCGCGCCGGCGTCTACGAGTCGCATCGCCTCGGCACGGTGCCCGAGAGCTTCCGCCGGCGCTATTTCGTCCGCAGCGGCCAGGCCCCCGGCCTGATGCAGATCAGCCCGAACCTGCAGTCCCGGATCACCTTCGCCCGGTTCAACCTGATGACGGAGCGCTTCCCGTTCCGCCACGGGTTCCACTTCGTCTTCTGCCGCAACGTCATGATCTACTTCGATCGCCCGACGCAGGAAAGCCTGGTATCGCGCTTCACGCAGCACATCCTGCCGGGCGGCCACCTGATCATCGGCCATTCCGAGAGCCTGAACTCGCTGCAGCACACGCTGAGCTACGTGCGGCCGACGATCTACCGCAAGGGCACCGTCTGATGCGACACCGCGTCGACCTGTTCCTGGCCCCCGGCGAGATGGTCGTGCGCGCCGGCACGCTCAGCGTGAAGACCATCGTCGGCAGCTGCGTCGCCGTGTGCCTGTGGGACCGCAAGCGACGCGTGGGGGGCGTGAATCACTTTCTCCTGCCGCACCCCAACCCCAACGACCAGCCCGACGGGCGTTTCGGCTCGTCCGCCATGCGGCTGCTGCTGGACAAGATCGGCCGGCTCGGCGCCACCAGCAGCACGCTGCAGGCCGCAGTCGTCGGCGGCGGCCGCCCGCTGGACACGTCGACACCCTCCGGCATCGGCGACACCAACACCGCGGTCGCGCTGGGCGTGCTGCGCGAACGCGGCATTCACATCACGCGGCAGGAAACCGGCGGCTGTCACGGCCGCAAGCTGTTGTTCAATACCGGTACGGGGGAGTTGCTCATCCGCGACCTGCGCGGATGGGCCGAAGCCCAGGCGGCGAGAGTGGTGACGTGAGACCGCAAGGTCCCATCCGCATCCTGGTGATCGACGACTACGTGCTGCTGCGACGCGCCCTCGCCGGCGAGCTGGAGCGCATGCGCGACCTGCACGCGACCTTCAGCGGCGGCACGGTGCCCGAGGTGCGCGAACGGCTGACGAACGACCACCCCGAGGTAATCGTGCTGGACCTCGGCCTGCACTCCGGCGATCCGTTTCTCCTGCTGCGCAAGCTGCGCGCCAATTACCCCGTCCCCGTCATCGTCATGGCCGAGCAGAGCGATGCCGGCGCACGCGCCTCGCTGCGCGCCCAATCGCTCGGCGCCTTCGATGTCGTCCAGCGCCCCATCGGCTGCCGGCAGCCGGCCGTCGCCACCCTGGCGGCCGAACTGGCGCAGCGCGTCACCGCCGCCGTGCGCCTGGCCCGCCCCGTCCGGCCGGCACTGGGCAACACCGCGGCGTCCCCCTCCTTTCGCAGCAGCGGCGTCGACAACAGCCGCTCGATCGTGGCGATCGGCGCCTCCACCGGCGGCACCGAAGCCCTGGCCACGCTCTTCAAGCGGCTGCCGGCGGACTTTCCCCCCACTGTCATCGTGCAGCACATGCCCGTCGGCTTCACGCGTTCATTCGCCGAGCGGCTCAACGGCCTCAGTGCCATCCAGGTAACCGAAGCCGCCGACGGCGACATCGTGCGACCGGGCTGTGCAGTCATCGCTCGCGGCGACACGCACCTGACGGTGCGCCCCGCCGGACACGCCTGGGTCGTGCGCTACACCGACCGCACCCTCGTCAACCGCCACTGCCCCAGCGTCGACGTGCTGTTCGACTCGGTCGCGGTGGCCGCCGGCGCCCGCGGCGTGGGTGTGCTGCTGACCGGCATGGGCGCCGACGGCGCGCGCGGCTTGCTGAAGATGCGCCAGCACGGCGCCGTCACCATCGGCCAGAGCGAAGAGAGCTGCGTGGTCTTCGGCATGCCCAAGGAAGCCGGCGACCTGGGCGCCGTGCAGCACTGGGCGCCGCCGGCCGAGATTCCCGCCCTCGTCCTGCGCTGCCTGCAGCACGCCGGCCAGCGCACCGCGGCACCCGCGAAGTGAGCGCCGCCACGGCGCCGCACCGCGCGATACTCAGCGCGCCGCATCCGCCCCGACCTGCTCGATCAACTCGGCATACCTGGGAAACAGCCTGGCCCGGTCATATACGGTTTCGGCCAGGTGCCGCGACTCCTGCCGCATGCGCTCGCGCGCGTCGTCGTCGAACACGACCCGCTTGATCACCTCGGCACAACTGGCCACGTTGCCCGCCTCGTAGTCCAGTCCGCAGCCGGCGTCGCGCACGATGCGGCTGCACTGTCCCGGAATCGTGTTGAGCACCGCCGCCCCCGCCGCGAAATAGTAGAAGATCTTGTTCGGCAGGAAGATCATCGCCTCCGGGAAGCTGGCGTTGAAGCCGGCATCACACTGCGACAGCAGGTGCGCCCAGGTTTCGAACTCGAGAAAACCCGTCAGCGTCACGTTGCGTAAATCGTTCTCGCGGACGATGCGCGCGGCTTCGTCGGCGAGCTCGCCGCGACTGGTCAGGAAAAACCGCACGTGGTCGGGCAGTTCATCGCCGAGCTGGACCACCGCGCGCAGGATCGTCAGGAAGTCGTAGTTGCGGTTCAGGCTGCCCGTGTACGCGAGCCAGACATGATCGTCCGGCTTGGTGAACTCCTCGCACTCACCGGCCTCGGCCGCCGCGTCGAACGCCGCCAGGTCGATCCCGAGCGGTATGGTGGCCGTCGGCTTGCGCGCGCCGGCCTCCTTGTAGGAGTCCTCGACGTAGGCGTCGGCAACACCGACGATCGCGTCGCACTGCCGCGCAGCACGCCGCACGTTGCGCCGCAGCGCCCAGATCGCCGGCGCCAGGAAGGGCCGCCACAGCGGCGCCACGAGCGACTTGAAATTGTCCGGCCACAAGTCCTGCACGTCGATAATCGACCGCGCGTCGAGCTGCTGCGCGACGGCCGTTCCCACATGCGCCAGCACGGGTGGCGGGCTGCTGATGACAATCACGTCCGGACGCTCCGTCGCCTGCAGCGCCTCCGCGCGAAAACGCTTCGCCAGCGCGGCGTGATTACGGATGCGCGCGTAGCTCACGTTGCGCTGGTACGGCGGGGCCTCGGTGAAGCGCACGCCGATGTGTGCCGCCGCGCACGCCGCCCGAATCGCCGCCTGGTCGACCGGCCGCTTGAAGCGGTGACTGAAGCTGCTCGTCCACCACACGACACGATGGCCGCGCTGGACGAGCTGGCGGGCAAGCGTGGCGTAGCGCCCCTCCTGCTCCGGGTCGCCCGGCAGCGGATCAAACGGGTTCACGATCCAGACGTGCATGCTCACCTGCTTTCTCTCTCGGCGGCGATCATCTCGTAGGCTTTGGCGGCCATGCGGGCCACGAAGCGGTCCAGGCCGTGTTCGCGGGCGAAGGCGTAGCCCTCCTCAATACACTGTCGGCGAAACGCGGCATCGTCCATGACCCGCCGCAGACCCGCCGCCAGCGCCGGCGGGTTGCTCAATGGCACGAGCACCCCGCGCCGCCCCTCCGCCAGCGACTCGGCGATGTTACCCACCGGCGTGGCCACCACCGGCAGACTGTGCCCCATCGCCTCGGTGATGACCCGCGGCGACCCCTCGCTGAGCGAGGGCAGGGCGAAGATGTCCGCCCGATCATAAACCGCGTTCAGCGCCGGGCCCAGGGTCACGTAGCCCAGGAAGTTCACGTAAGACGCGAGCCCCAACTGCCGCACCTGTTCGATCAGCGGCCCGCGCAGCTCGCCCTCGCCCACCAGGTCGAGCACGACATCCCGCCCCTCCTGCCGCAGGATGCCCAGCGCCGCGACAAGATCCTTCAGACCCTTGCCCTCGCGCAGGTAGCCCACGTACAGCACGCGAACCGGTTCGCTCGTGCAGCTGTCCGCACGCAGGTAATAGTCGTCGGGCTGCAGCGTGGACAGCACGATCGGCTCGACGTTCGCGATGTGCTTCTGCAGGCGGCTCGAGATGCCGCTGCCGTCGCTGAAGGAGTAGTTCCGCCGCGCGATGTGCGCCTGAATCGCGAATTCGAGGCTGTAGGCCCAGTACGCGACATAGCCGCGCAGCCCCCGGTACTTGTCGCTGCGGGCGATCATCTCGAACGGGTCGGACGAGAAGTGGTAGATGAACGGCACACCCCGCCTGCGCGTCAGCCACCACAGCACGTAGGCCAGCGGGGCCGTGCCACGGGCGTTGATCACGTCCAGCGTGTCGGCGTGGGCCCGGAAGGCGCGGATGATGCGCCCGGCCCGGCGGTAGGCCTGAACATGCGTCTCGAAGTAGGGCAGCGGCACCACCGTGACGTTGCGGGCATCGAGCGGGACACCGCTGAAATACGTCGGCCGATCGGTCGCAGGGGCGAAAACGGTGACGTCATCGAAGTGCCGGGCGAATTCGAGCACGTAACGGGCAAAGCCGCCGTAGGTATCGTACGACGTGCCGTCGGTATGGACGGGCTCGTGATAGAGGCCGATACGCACGCGGCGTCGCTCCTGGAGCGGTGCGGGGACGGGGTCGGCGTTTGTTCGGGCCGGTGCTTGCCAGCGCCCCGGCAACCCGGGCGTGGGCGGCAGCCTACGGGGGGCGCAACACCGCGTCAAACACCGCGGGGCAGCAAGCCGGACCGCCGCCAGCACCAACGTGGTTTCGACACCGCCGGGCAACCGATATCATTGCGGCCGGGTCGACCGGGACCGCGACCCCGGCGTGCCGGTGCGGCGTGCCCGTTTATCGGACAATCGAGGACGTGATGGCCGACGATGTGCTTCCCATTCGGCTTGCAGTCTGTGGCAACGCCGTCCTGCGCCGGGGAGGCACGTGGTACACCCACCATTCGTTCGGACGCATCATCGAACTGCTCTCCCGGCGCGTCGCGCACGTCCATTACCACGCACCCGAGATGGTCCGCGGTGGTGACGACCGCGACTACGCCCTGCCGGCCGACCGCGTCTCCGTTCACCCGTGGTTCCCGCGGCGGAACACCCTTCACGCGCTGCGCCGGCCGCTGCGTATCCTGCGCGACTATGCCGCCATGACCGCTCGTGGCGACGCCGTGTTCCTCCGTGGTACCCATCCGCTCGTGTGGACGTGCCACTGGTTCGCCCGCTGGCGCAAGCAACGAACCGTGCACTGGGTCGTCGGCAACCCGGTCGCCCTCCTGCGAACCGAGCAGCGCGGCTACGGCCGCCTGGTGCACCAGTTGGGCTTGCTCTTCGCCATCTGCGAGCAGCACATGCTCAAGCTCGGCATGCGCGTCAGCCGGGCCCATGTCCTGGCCAACGGTGACGAGGTGGCCGCGGTCTACCGCGGCCCGCGCACGCAGTCCATCGTCAGCACCAGCATCAGCACCGAGGATTTCCGCCGGCAGGACGACACCTGCACCGGCCCGCGGATCCGGCTGCTGTTCGTGGGGTTCATCCGTCCGGAAAAGGGGCTGGAGTACCTGGTGCGGGCCCTGCCGCTGATCCAGAGTGACCGGCCGGTGGATCTGGCGATCGTCGGGCCCGCCGAGCAGTTCAAGGCGGAGAAGACGCGGCTTGAACGCATCATCGACGAACTCGGGCTGGCCGAACGCGTAAGCTGGGAAGGCTACGCCGCATTTGGCGCGCCCCTGTTCGGGCAGCTCGACCGTTCCGATATCCTGGTGCTGCCGAGCCTGTCCGAGGGCACGCCGCGGGTGCTGGTCGAAGCGCGCGCTCGGAGCGTGCCGGTGGTGAGCACGACGGTGGGCGGCATTCCGACCAGCGTGACGGACGGTGTCGACGGGCTGCTGGTACCACCGACGGATCCGCCGGCGCTGGCCGCAGCGCTCTCGCGGCTGATCAATGTTGGTGACGAGCGGCGGGCCATCATCACGCGCGGCTATGAACGCGTGAAGGATCTCACGGTGGAGCGTTTTGTGGAACTCGTGCTGGCAGGCTTCCGTTCCGACGACTACAGCGCATACGCGCCAGTCGAGTAGCAGAGGGCCGTCCATGGGGCGAATGCTCGCATACCTCTGGGTCAATACGGTGATGGTGGCTACAAGTTGGCTGCCTGATTTCAAGCCTTGCATTCGCCTGCGTGGCTTCCTGCTCCGACCAGCCTTCAAGCGGTGCGGGCGGAACTTTCAGGTTTGTCGTCACGTTATGATCGCCCATAGCACCCGCATCTCTGTCGGCCGCGACGTCTTCATCGGCTACGGCACGTGGCTAAACGGTAGTGCCGGCATAACGATCGAGGACGAAGTACAGTTCGGACCGTATTGCGTTGCGATCACGGGGAATCACGGCAAGCGGAACCTCTCGTACCGATGGGGACACGGCAAGAGAGGCCCTGTCCACATCGGGACCGGCGCGTGGGTGGCGGCACATGCCGTTCTCCTGGCAGATGTCCGCATCGGGCGCGGTTCGCTCGTCGCCGCGAATGCCGTCGTGGTCGATTCGATTCCCGAACACTGCATCGCTGGCGGTATCCCGGCCAAGGTCTTGCGCGAAGACGTTGGTGACGATGATGAGGCGTCGCCGAATTACGGCGTTCCACCCTCGAAGCTCGCGAACGATGACGGGCTACCTCAGGCATGAGTGAATTCGGCAACGAGAGACTCTGTCGATGAGCCTGGCCCTCAAGCTCCTGCACGCCTGGCCGGTCCTGGGCGACCTCGCCGCCACGGTGCGCGGCTGGCAGCTCAATCGCCAGCGTTACCGCGCGGTTTATCATCGCACGCTGACCGAGTTCGAGGAGCGCAACACCTGGCCGCTCGAGCGCCTGCTTGAATACCAGCAACAACGACTGCAGGCACTGGTCGCCGGCGCCGCCCACCACGTGCCCTACTATCGCCGCCTCTTCGCCGAGCGCGGCCTGCGCCCCGCAGACATCCAGACCGTCGCCGACCTGCCCAAACTGCCACCGCTCGACAAGCACAAGCTGCGCCACGATCCGCACGATCTGGTCGACGAGCGCTGCGATCCGCGCCGCCTCGTTCGCAGCCAGACCAGCGGCACCAGTGGCGTTCCGGTGCAGCTCTACGCCGACACGGACGCCCTCCAGCAGCACTACGCGCTGTACGAGGTGCGCTGCCGGCGTGCGGCGGGCATGCACTTCGGCCGCGACCCGTACGTCATGCTCGGCGCCCGCGCCGTGGTGTCCCCCCGGCGCACACGCCCCCCATTCTGGATCTACAACCACGCCTGGAAACAGCTCTACATGTCGATCTACCACCTGGCCGACCAGCACCTGCCGGCGTACATCGACGCGCTGCGGGCCCGGCCGTACCAGGCGATCATGGGCTTCCCGTTTCCAATCTACCTGCTGGCGCGCCACGCCGTGCACATGGGCTGTCCGCCACTGCCGATCGAAGCCGCCATCACCAGCGGCGAAGTCCTGCGCCCAGAATGGCGCGCGACGATCGAGCGGGGCTTGGGCTGCCGCGTGTTCAATCAGTACGGCTGTGCCGAGCAGTGCGTCTTCGCGGCCGAATGTCCGCACGGCGGCATGCACCTCAGCATCGACACCTGCGTCGTCGAGGTGGTGGACGACGAGGACCGCCCGGTGCCGGTCGGCCAGAGCGGACACCTGCTCTGCACCGGCCTGCTCAACACGGCCCAGCCGCTGATCCGCTACCGCATCGGCGACCGGGCGGCGCTCTCGGGCGAGTGCTGCCCCTGCGGCAGCCCGCTGCCGCTAATCCATGCCTTGGAAGGCCGCAGCGGCGACGAGCTGCAGCTCCCCGACGGCCGGCGTGTCTCGTTCGTCTCATCCAGTCTGGTGATGGCCGGCCTCGAAACCGTCGCGCAATGGCAGCTCGTTCAGGAGGCGCTCGACCATGTCGTCTTGCGGGTCGTCGCCGAATCCGAGTTCACCGCAGAGGATGAGCGACGTTTACGGGACAATCTCCGCCGTGAGCTCGGCGACGTCCGCATCGACATCGAACGCGTCGACACCATCGAACGCACCGCCGCCGGCAAGGCCATCCTGTTCGTGTCGAAGTTGAACAAGCCGGCCGCCCCGTCGGCCTGAATCCTGCGATTCGCTGCTTACCACGACGCCTTGCGCCACAACACTGTGCGCCGTGTACTTCGCCCGGTGCCAAGCCCAGCCGCTACGGGACAAAGCAGAGCGAAGTCCGAGCGGCAGGCCACCCGCCCTACCCCACCAGCGCCAGCACCTGCGGCAGCAGTTCGGCCGGGTCGTCGACGGCGTCCGCGTCCAGCCAGTGCACATCGCGCAGCGTCTTGAGCCAGTTGCGCTGCTGCTTGGCCAGCCGGCGCGTGTCGATCTTGATCCGCTCGATCGCCTCCTCCAGCGAGCAGCGCCCCGCGAAGTGCTCAAACAACTCGTAGTAGCCGACGGCTTGGCGGGCCTGCGGGCCAACGCCGCGCGGGGCCGCCCACAGCCGCCGCACCTCCTCCACCAACCCCGCCTCGACCATCCGCTTGACGCGCCGGTTGATGCGCCGATTCGCCTGTTCGCGCGCACGGCGCAGCCCGACCAGCGTCCAGCGCCAGTCGCTGCGCCGTGGCCCGCTGCGCTTCCACTGCTGTTGCAACGCGGTGATCGGCTGCCCGGTCAGGTGATACACCTCCAGCGCCCGCTCGATCCGTCGCTGGTCGTTGCGATGAATCCGCGCCGCCGCCGCCGGATCGACCCGCGCCAGCTCGGCGTGCAGCGCGTCGAGCCCCTCGCGCGCGGCCCGCTCGCGAAACGCCGCCCGAAACGCCGGGTCGCCCGACGGCCCCTCGAACAACCCCACGTACCAGCATTTCAGGTACAGCATTGTCCCGCCGACCGCGACCGCCGGCTTGCCGCGGGCGTGAATCTCCTCGACCGCGGCGTCGGCCAGCTCCACGAACCGCGCGACGCTGAACGCCTCCCGCGGATCGGCGACGTCGACCAGGTGGTGCGGGATGGCTGCCCGGGCCGCCGCATCGGGCTTGGCCGTGCCGATGTCCATGCCGCGATAGACCTTCATCGAATCGAGGCTGACGATCTCGGCCTCCAGCGCCGCCGCCAGCGCACGCCCCAGCGTCCCCTTCCCCGACGCCGTACAGCCCACGATCGTGATCACGCGGTTCTCCACGGCGTTGTTGTACGCGCAGCACCGCCGGGCTGACAAGCGTTTCATCCCGCCCCCTCGTCCGCGGCTTGGCGCGGCCTGACCCGCGGCCCGCGCCGCTGTCTACCCTGCGGGCCCGGACTGTCGTCGGCCATCGGTCCATTCGTACCGCGGGCCACTCGGTGTTACACTACGCACGTGCCAAGGCAGGCAGGTTCAACCGGAGGATCGACCATGAACAGGCGTTACTGGTGGCTCGCGGTCGCCGCGCTGCTGCTGCCGCTCGCCGGCTGTCTGAACGTCCAGACCCCGCGCGAAATCAACATCGGCAGCGGCGCCCGCTCCGACCGCCCCGACGAGCGGCGCTCCGCCGAATACAGTGCCGACGAGGATGACGACGAATACGAATACGATGATTGAGGCCGCGCAGCGCCAGACAGGTGAAACGCGCCGCGGCTCGTACCGGCTGCGGAATCCGTCCCACCCGGAGGATCGACCATGAACAAGCGTCATTGGTGGCTGCCGATCGTCGGCCTGCTTGTCCCGCTCGTGGGCTGTGTCCAGGTCGAAACGCCGCGCGAGATCAACATCGGCAGCAGCCCTGGTGCGGGCTCCCGCGGCGACCGGCGCCCACCGAAGACCAGCTCGCACGCGGAAGCCCGCGAGGAGCTGCACAAGGCCTACGATTACATCTCGCGGCTCGAAGACGAGAACCGCCGGCTGGAGCGCAAGGCCGACCGCTACGAACGAGAGCGCGACGACTGCCGCGACCGGCTCGAACGCTACGAAGACTGACCGCACGCGATCATGGGTGTCACCTTCATCCGCGGCCGCGCCGGGACGGGCAAGACGCGCGCCTGCCTCGAGGCCATCCTGGCCGAACTGAGCGACGCCGACCAGGGCCCGCCGCTGGTACTGCTCGTACCGGAGCAGGCCAGCTTCCAGATGGAGCGCACGCTCGCCATCAACGCGCCGCGCCAGGGCTATACCCGGGCGGCCGTGCTGAGCTTTTCGCGGCTCGCGTGGCGCGTCTTCAGCGAACTGGGCATCGAACCCGACTGGATCGACACCCAGGCCCGCATCCTCGCCCTGCGCCACATCGCACAGCAGCAGGCCAGCGCGCTGAAGGCGCTACGCAAGTCGGCCCGCACCACCGGGTTCTACGTCGAGCTCAGCCGCACCATCGAGGAACTGCTCCGCGAGAACGTCACGCCTGACGCCTTCACCGCCGCGGCCAGCCACCTGGATGATGACGCTCCCGGCCGCAAGACGCGCGAAATCGCCCAGCTCTACGAAGCGTACGTGCAGTGGCTTGGCCCCACCCGCGTTGACGCCGCAGCCCGGCTCACCCTGCTGCGCGACCGGCTTGCGGAGATTCCCTGGCTGCGCGCGGCCGCGATCTGGGTCGATGGTTTCGCGGGCTTCACCGGGCAGGAGCTCGAGACGCTCGTCGCGCTTACAACCCGCGCCCGCACGGTGACGCTGACCCTCCTGCTCGACCCGGCCGCGCCCGCCGCCGCCCGGCCCGGCCAGCCGCCCGATCCGCTCGGCCTCTTCGCGCGCACCGAGCAGACTTACCAGCAGCTCCGCCGGCGCTTCACCGAGGCCGGCGTCGCCGTCGACACGACCGATCTGACACCCGCCCCGCCGCCGCGCTTCGCGGACACCCCGTCACTGGCCGCCCTCGAAGCCGGCCTCGCCACTCCCATCGGCGTGCCGGTCGAAAACGCCCCGACCAGCGTCTCGCCCGATGTACGTCTGCTGGAATTCGCCACCGCCCGCGACGAGCTGCGCGCCGCCGCCCACTGGATCCGTGAACGGGTCCACGACAGCAGCGGCACGCTGCGATTCCGCGACTTCGCGCTGATCGCGCGCGATCTTGAACCGTTCGCCTCGCTCATCGCCGAGGTCTTCGCCGAATACGACATTCCCCATTTCCTCGACCGTCGGCGCTCCATGGCCGGTCACCCGCTCAGCCGCCTCGTGGCGGGCCTGCTGGCGGCGGCCGCGAGTGACTTCGACCAGGCCGCCGCCGTCACGCTGCTGCGCTCGCGTCTGCTTCCGCTGACCCGCGACCAGGCCGAGCAGATCGAGAATCTTCTTATCCGCCATGAGATCCGCGGCAGCACGTACTGGCGACAGCCGCACTGGGAGCTCGAGGAGGGCGCATCCACAGATGCCTGCGCCCCCGAGCGCCGCCATATCGCCGACACGCTGCAACCGCTGACCGACCTCGCCACTGCCGCGCCGGCCCCCGCCGCCGCCTGGGCCCGCACGCTCTACGAGGTGCTCGAGACACTCGGCGTGCGCCGCCGGATCGAGACCTGGATGGACGACGCCCGCCGCGAGCGCCGCTGGGAAAGCGCCGAGACGCACCGCCTGGCATGGGAAGCCCTCTGCGAAGTGCTCGACGATCTCCATCGCGTGCTCGGCCCGGCGCCGCTGTCCGCCGACGACGTCGCGGCGATCCTGCGCACCAGTCTTACCGAGCTGACCCTCGGCCTCGCCCCGCCTACCGTCGACCAGGTACTCGTCGGCTCGATCGAGCGCAGCCGCCATCCCGACATCCGCTGTGCGTGGGTCTTCGGCTTCAACGAGGGCCTCTTTCCCGCGCGCCCCGCCGAGGACGTGCTCCTTGGCACGGCCGAGCGCCAGGCGCTGCATGCCCGCGGCCTGCCGGCACCCGCGCCGCACCGCGACGACGCGCTCAACGAGCGTCTGCTGGCGTACATCGCCCTGACGCGCGCCTCACGCGAACTGGTCATCAGCTATGCCAAGGCCGACGAGGCCGGCGACGCGCTGATGCCCTCCTCGCTGCTCGACGACGTGCGGCAGGCGCTGCCCGGTCTGGCGCCGGCCGAGCACGACGCCGACGCCCCGCCGGTCTGCATCGAAGAACTCGCGCGCCGGTCGCTCAGCGCGACCGACGCCGCCGGTGCGCAACAGCTTGCGGCCCTCTGCGCGACACTGGCGGCTGATGAGCGTCACGCCGAGCGGCTGCGCTGGCTGCTGCGTGGTCGCGCGTACGACAACACGCCCGCCGCCGTCACGCCCTATCGCGTACCGCCGGCCGAGACCGGTGCAGCCTGGCGCGGCTCACCGTCGGAGGTCGAGCGTGCCCTGCGCTGCCCGTTCAAGCACTTCGCGCACGACGGCCTGCGGCTCGACCCGGCCCGCGGACCGCAGCCCGTACGCTGGGACCTCGGCAACATCGCCCATGACATCCTGGCCCGCGTGACCCTGCTGGCAGCGGCAGAGCCCGGCGGCGTGCGCGCCGTGTCTGACGAGCGGTGGCAGGCGCTGCTCGACGAAGCGATCGCCGAGCAGCACCGTCAACAGCCCGCCGACCTGGCACGGCGCCGGCCCGAGCTGGCGTTCAACACAACCCTGCTGACGAGCTTCCTGCGCGACGTTGTGCGCGTCCACGCGGAGCGCTGGCAGCGCGGTGCGTTCGAGCCGCTGTATTGCGAGCAGCTCTTCGATCCCGCGCGCGACGGCGACGCGCTGCGCGGGCTGGTGCTCGAGCTCGATGATCGGCGGACGATCCATCTGCGCGGCAAGATCGACCGCCTCGACGCGGCCGACACCGCCGGCGGGCGTCTCATGCTCGTGTACGACTACAAGAGCAGCACCGAGACCCTCACGCAGGCCTTCCTCACCGGCAAGCGCCTGCAGCTGTTCAGCTACCTCGCCGCCGTGCGGCAGTTCTTCGGCAACGACCCGGCGGTGCAGTGCGCCGGCGTTCTGCTCGCGCCGCTGTATCCGAGCTTCAAGGCGCTCGACGCGGGGTATGTCGCCCGGTCCGACGAGCGCGATCAGCTCCTGTACCTTTACCAGCCGCGTGGCCTGTTCAGCGAAGCCGCGGCCGCGGCCCTGCACGTGGGGCACACCGACGATTACTCCCCCGTCGCCAGCATGCGCCGCAAGAAAGACGGCGACTTTTACGAGACAAGCGATGTCTTCGCGTCCGATGACATCGTCCGGCGCATCGCGCTCGCCGAGCAGACCATCGCGCAGACGGCTGCGAGCATCGTCGCCGGCACAATCGACGTCGCCCCGCTGGTGGAGCGGAACACGCTCGCCTGCCGCAACTGCGACTTTCGCCGCGTGTGCCGCTTCGATCGTGCGTACAACCGGCCACGCGCCGCCGAGACGGTGCTGCCCATCCTGGCGCCGCACGACGGGGAGGGCGACGCGTGAGACTCACCAAACGACAACAGGACGCCGTCGACCATCGCGGGTCCAACCTGCTCGTGTCCGCCTCTGCCGGCTCGGGCAAGACGGAGGTTCTCGCGCGACGGTGCGTTGGCCTCATCGCCGACCCGGCGCAGCCCTGCGATGTCGAGCGGCTGCTGGTGGTGACGTTCACACGGGCCGCGGCCGCCGAGCTGCGCGTCCGCATTGCGCAGGCGCTGCACAAGCAGGCGGCGGCCACCAGCGATGCCTGCCTGCGCAACCATTTGCGCCGCCAGGAGCTGCTGGTCGACGCCGCCGACATCGGCACGATCGACGCCTGGTGCGGGCGGGTCGTCCGCGCGCACTATGACCAGCTCGGCATCGATCCGGATTACACGGTGCTCACCGTCGAGGACGCCGCGCTGTTGCGGGCGGAAGTGCTCGACGAACTGATGGCGCACATCCAGCGCGGCGACCCCGACCCGCTGTGGGACGCGGCCCGGGCGTGGATCGGCCGCGGCACCAGCCCCGACGAACGCTTTCTGCGCCAGATGATCCAGCAGCTCAATCGCTTTCGCGAGCACCTCGTCAGCCCATGCCACTGGCTGCAGGCACAGCGCACGCTGACCGAACAGAACGATGCGTCCGCCGTGCTCGCAACCGCCATCGCCAACGAGTGCCAGCTACAACACGAGCAGCTCCTGGCGATGCTGCCGACGCTGCCTGACGACGCCGGGGCCATCCTCGCGCCCTATGCCACCAGCCTCGAGACCTGGGCCGCCGAAGTGACCACGGGGGCCGACGTCCAGACGGTGGTCGCCGCCATCGATGGAACGCAGCTGACGAAGCGCGGCCAGCGGAACGTGCCCCAGATCGTCAAGACCATCAAGACGCGCTGGCTCGAGAACCGCCTGCAGAAGAAGTACAAGCCCGAGCTCGTCGCGAACATCATCCAGCGCCAGCCCGCGTGCAACACCCTGCTGCGTCACCTGCTCGACCTCGAGGCGCGCTACGACGCCGCCCTGCGCCAACGCAAGACCCACGCCGCCAGCTACGAATTCGCCGACGTGCTGCGCATGACGCTGGACCTGCTCGGCACCGACACCGGCGCGCCCCGGCGCACGCCGACGCCCATCGCCCGCCGCCTGCAGGCTCGCTACGAGCACATCCTCGTCGACGAGTACCAGGACACCAGCCCGGTGCAGGTCGAGGCGCTGCGACTGATCACGCGCCAGCCGCCCCAGGCCACCAATCGCTTCATGGTTGGCGACGTCAAGCAGAGCATCTACGGCTTTCGCCAGGCCGAGCCGCGGCTGTTCAGCGAGCTCATCGAGGCGTTCGAAGCGGGCGCCGCGGCCGGCAAGGTCCACTACCTGCCCGACAACTTCCGCAGCCACACGCAGCTGCTCGACACGCTCAACGAGCTGTTCGCCCGGCTCTTCGATCGCGAGCTCGGCGGCACCTCCTTCGGCACGGACGAGCGTCTGGCAGCCAAGCGCAGCGAAGTCGCCAACCCGACGCTCGATGCACAACCGCGCGTCAGCGTGCACATCCTCCGCGAAGCCGACGCCAGCGCGGCCGACGACACGGACGACGAGGTCGGCGTCGAGCGCATGGAACGCGAGGCCCAGCTCGCCGCCGCCGAGATTCAGCAGCTGTTCGCCGCCGACACGCAGGTGCCGCAGCGCGAGCCCGACGGCACCGTCAGCCTCCGGCCGCTGTGCCGCAGCGACATCGTCGTGCTGCTGCGCTCCGCCAAGCAGAACGCGCCGCTGGCCGCCCGCGTGCTGCGCGACAACGGCATCGCCTGCGTCGCCGCCGGCCGCGAAGCCCTGCTCGACAGCATCGAAGTGCAGGACGTCTGCACGATCCTCACGCTGCTCGTCAATCGTCGCCAGGATGTGCCGCTGGCCGCGTATCTGCGCGGGCCGGCCGTCGGCCTCGACCCGCAGGCCCTGCTCGACATCCGCAGCGCCAAGCCGCACGGCGACTTCCACGACGCCAGCGAGCACTACCGCGCGCAGCGCCCGGACGAGCGGCTCGCCGCGCGGCTCGACCGGGCCCTGGCGCAGCTCGACCGCTGGGCGGTCGCGGCCCGCGAATGCGACGTGCCTACCCTGCTGCAGAAGATCCTGCGCGACAGCGGCCTGCCCACCTTCGCCCTCGGCCTGCGGGGCGGGCGGCAGCGAGCCGTGCTGCTCGATGCGCTGCAGAACGTCGCCGTCGCGTTCAACAGCACCGGCCGCAACAGTGCCGAGTTCGTCGACTACCTCGAATCACTCGCCAGCGAGGACATCGATCCCGGCGCCCTGACCGCCGCCGAGGAAGATGTCGTTCGCGTCATGACGATCCACGCCTCGAAGGGGCTCGAGTTCCCCGTGGTGTTTCTGCTTGGTGCCGGCAGCGCGTTCAACAACATCAGCCAGCGGCTCGACCTGCAATGCGACACCCGCGGCGGGCTGGGCCTGCGTTTCAAGGACTACCCCGCGCGGGCCGAGTTGCAGTCCGCCCGGCACCTGGTGATCAAGCAGCTGGTGGCCCAACGCGAGCTGGAGGAAGAGCTCCGCCTGCTGTACGTGGCGACGACGCGCGCCAAGGAGCGGCTGTTCATCTCGGGCTATGCCAAAGACGATGCCTGGGAAAAATGCCTGGCCGAATACGCCACTGTCGCGCAGCCGCCGCTGGTCTCCCGCCTCAGCGTGGCCAATCGCCTGGAATGGGTGCTGATGGCAACGGCCGCGGGCAGGCTACACGAAACGACAACCGATCGGTCGGCCCCGGTCGAGGTCATTCAGCACGACGAAAGCGAGCTGCCATTATCAACGCCCGGCCGCCAGGAGCCGCCAGCACCCGGCGACGACCCGACGCCTGCCGTCCAAGCCTGGATCGACCGTGGCCGGCGGCTGATCGAGATGACGCCGGACCGCGCGCTGGTAGAGTTTCCCGCGGTGCTGTCGGTCAGTGCGCTGAAAGAGCTTGCCCAGCGCGACCGCAGCGCCGACGCACCCCAGGTCCTCGACCTTCCCGCCAGCCGCCTCGCGGCCCCGCGTTTCGCCACCAGCCCGGGCGCCCCCGCGGGCAGCGACGTGGGCACGGCCGTCCACCGCTTCCTCGAGCTGGCGGATTTGCGCCGTCTGGGTAGCGTCGGTGACGTTCGGGCGCAGCTCGACGCACTCACCACCAACGGCCGCCTGCCGCCGAAGCAGGCCGCCCTGGTCAACCCTGACGACATCGCCTGGCTGGCGGCAACGGACGTCGGCCGCCGGCTGGCCGCGGAGGCCGAGCACGTCCGGCGTGAGTTACCGTTCGTGTTTGCGTTGCCCGTGGGGCAGACGAACGAGCGGGCGATCGTCCGCGGCATCATCGATGTCCTCGTCAAGACGGACGACGGCCTGGTCCTGATCGATTACAAGACCGACGCGATCGACAGCGACACGCGGCTGGACGAGCGCGTGCGGCTCTACAGCACGCAGATGCAGCTCTACGCGTGGGCGGCGGGCGATATCCTGGGCCGCCCGGTGACGCGGGCCACGCTGGCGTTTCTGCGCGCCCGACGAATCGTCGACGTCCCGCCCGAGTTGCCGCCGCTGGCGCAGGTGCTCGACGCCGCGCTGGGCCACCACCCGCCGCCATACGCCTGACGCGCTGCGCGCGTTGGGTGTCCCTGTCGCCGCAATGCGTTTCCATTACAATGTGCGCCGTGACGAGCGACGGGATCGCGAGGCAATCAATCATGCTCGAAAAAGCGACGGTGGTCGGGATCGGTGGCATGGGCACCGTCATGGCCCAGGTGCTGGCCAGCAACAACGTCAACGTCGCGCTGCTGGCCCGCGATTGCGAGCCGGTCGACGAGATCTTCGTCGGTGGTCAGAACACCCGCTACCTGCCAGAGGTCACGCTCGCCGACCGAATCCGCCCCACCAACAATGCCGCCGCCGCCTTTGCTGAAACCGAGCTGATCATTTCGGCGATCCCCTGCCAGTACCTCCGCGCGCAATGGGCGCAGCGCGGGCCGGCCACGCCGCCGGACGTCCCGATCGTCAGCGTCACCAAGGGATTGGAGATCAAGACGCAGGCCCGCCCCAGCGAGATCATCGCCGAGCACGCCCCCACCAATCCGGTCGTCGTGCTCTCCGGGCCGAACATCGCCCGCGAGCTGGCCCGGTGCCTGCCGGCGACGGCGGTGGTTGCCTGTGTCGAGGCGGAGGTGGCAATCCGCGTACAAGAGGCCCTCAGCACGTCGTGGCTGCGGATCTACACCAGCACCGATCCGCTGGGGGTCGAGTTCGCGGGCGCCGTCAAGAACGTGGTCGCCCTGGCGGCCGGGATCCTGGATGGCCTGCAAGCCGGTGATAACGCGAAAGCCGCCCTGGTCACCCGCGGACTGGTCGAAATTGCGCGTCTCGGCGTCGCGTTGGGCGCGCGCCCAGAGACCTTCAGCGGCCTGGCGGGCATGGGCGACCTCGTCACGACGTGTGTATCACCGTATGGCCGCAATCGCAGCGCCGGCGAACGCATCGGTCGCGGTGACGCCGTCGAGACGGTCGTGGCCGAGAGCACGGCCGTCATCGAGGGGATCCCCACCACCCGTGCCGTGCTCGACCTCGCGCGCCGCGTCAAGGTCGAAATGCCGATTACGGCGGCGGTCCATGACGTGCTCTTCGAGAACAAGCCGCCGCTGGTCGCAATCACCGAACTGATGCAGCGGCCGCCCAAGGCCGAAGACCTCGGCTGAACCGTTTGACAGCCTGTCGGACGAGCCTCTATCATCCCCGTCAGGTTGTGTTTCGAAGCGTGGGGAGCCAACAGGTTGCGCTGAATGGGTGCCGCGTGAGTCAACAACCCGCTGATCAGAACACGTCCGATCGCTACGCCGCTACCCCTGATTCCGAGACTGCCGTGGTCGACCCAACCGAATCGGTCCAGACACTTCGCGCCGCACTTCAGGCGACCCAGGAAGAGCTGATCGCCTGCCAGCGATTGGCCATGCTCGGCAACCTGGCGGCGATGGCGGCGCATGAGTTCAACAACCTCATGACGCCGATCGTGGCCCGGGTCGAAGCGGCAATGTCGCTGGACGACGAGGCGTTTCAGCGCAAGGCCCTCGAGCGGACGCTGACGCAGTCGCAGCGGGCCATCGCCCTCTCGCGACACCTGCTGGGCCTGGCGCACAATGACTATCGCCCCGCCGAGACCTGCTCGGTCGCGGCCGCGGTGAACGAGGCGATCGAGACCGCGGCGCGTCCATTCGACAAGGACGGTATCGAGCTGCGCGTGACCGTCCCTGAAGAGCTGCACGTCTGCGCCAGCCTCGACCTGTTGTGCCAGGTGCTGCTCAACCTGCTGCTCAATGCCCGTGCCGCGATGAAGGACCGCGAGGGCGTCCTCTCGGTCAGCGCCGTCGACCAGGGCGATCACGTCCAGGTCGACGTCCGTGACAGCGGCAAGGGCCTTCCGCCGGAGGATATCGAGAACGTCTTCAACCCCTTCCTCGCGGCCAACCCGCACGAGCGGGCCAATGACTGGCATCAGGTCGGCCTGGGTCTCAGCGTGTGCCGCATGATCGCCCACACCCACGGCGCGCAGCTCCGCTTCCTGGACAACGACGGGCCCGGCTGCACGGTGCGTCTCACCTGGCCCAAGCGCCCCCCGCCCGACAGCGACTCGGCCTGCAACTAGCGCTCGGACGCGGACCCGCCACACCGCCCCAAGGCAGCGTTCTTGCGAGAATTGCGCGAGGCCGGCGCAATGGGGCCGTGAATCCCGCCACTTATCGGCCACCGCCGCCACGTTGGCTTGTCTTGGCCGCCTCGTCGTGGTTTACTGAGGATCTGTACGATTTGTCAGGCGCCAGGTGGGAACCCGCGCCTCTTTGTGGAGACGGCCATGCGTGTCTTGTCGGGCATCCAGCCTTCCGGTTCGCTGCACCTGGGCAATTTCTTCGGCGCGATGAAGCAGCATATCGAGCTCCAGCACGAGCACGAGTGCTTCTTCTTCATCGCCAACTACCACTCTTTGACCACGATCAACGACGCTGACCGACTGCGCGAGCTGACACTGGGCGTCGCACTCGATTACCTGACGATGGGGCTCGACCCGCAGAAGGCCACCTTCTTCCGCCAGTCGGACGTGCCCGAGGTCACCGAACTCACCTGGATCCTGTCGACGGTGACCGGCAAGGGGTTGCTCGAACGGGCGCACTCCTTCAAGGACAAGGTCGCCAAGGGCCTGACCGTCAACATGGGGCTGTTCAACTACCCGCTGCTGATGGCGGCCGACATCCTGATCTATCGCAGCAACCTGGTGCCGGTGGGCAAGGACCAGGTCCAGCACATCGAGATGACCCAGGACATGGCGACCTACTTCAACCAGACCTACCGCGAGGTGCTGGTGCGGCCCGAGCCGCGACTGAATGAGGCCCACATCGTCCCCGGCATCGACGGGCAGAAGATGAGCAAGAGCTACGGCAACATCATCGAGCTGTTCGGCCCGGCCAAGGCCACCCGCAAGAAGATCATGTCGATCAAGACCGACAGCACGCCGGTGGAGGAGCCCAAGGACCCCGAGACCTGCAACGTGTTTGCCCTGCTGCGGCTACTGGCCCCGCCGGCCGAGGTCGCCGAGTGGCAAGAGCGGTATCGTGCAGGCGGCATGGGGTATGGCGAAGCGAAGAAACGGCTGGCCGAACTGTACGAAGAGCAGTTCGGCTCGCGGCGTGAACAGCGTGAGCAGTGGGCTTCGCGGCCGGACGACGTCGAAGACATCCTGCGTGAAGGCGGCCGCAAGGCCCGCGCGGTCGCGAGCGCGGTGATGGAAGACGTGCGATCGG
Organism: uncultured Planctomycetales bacterium; assembly: GCA_964448675.1. Lineage (GTDB taxonomy): Bacteria > Planctomycetota > Phycisphaerae > UBA1845 > Fen-1342 > CAYUZU01. The sequence goes on along the minus strand of CAYUZU010000001.1, from coordinate 95,135 downwards.
CGTGTGGGCTCGTAACGGGGCGTTGAAGCGGGATGCGCGAGCCCGGTGCGCGCGGTGCCAATTGTCGGCGCGGCTCGGAGCCCCGGAGCTGCGGCGCGGTTGGTGGGGGCCAGTTGGCACGGCTCACAGCGCCGTGGCATACCGTTGGGTTGCCCCCCCTGGCGGTCGCGGCTCGGCATGTTGATGCGGCGGCGGGTGAAAGCGCCCCACCCCATCCGGTAGGTGAAACCCGCCCTACCCTTTCCGCTGGCGGTAGAGCTGCGGCTCGACGACCTTCTTCATCGCGGCCGTGTCGAGCTTGTTGTCGAGGAATGCGTTCAGTGCTTCGATCGTCGGGTTCGGATCCTGGATCGTATCGTTGTAATTGACGTCGAGGATCTTGAAGTTCGGCCGCTCGGCGACCCACTTGTCGAACGCCGCCAGTTGCTGCTCGAACATCGCGGTCAGCTTCTCGGGCGGGATGTCGCCGCCATCACGGCCCAGGCGCTTGAGCATGGCGTCCTGCGATGCGATGACCTCGGCGAGATTGCGTCGCATGAAGACAACGTGATAAGTGCGGTCCGACGGGAGGTCGTAGAGCAGGCGGTAGACCATTTTGACGACCTTGCCGCCGGCCTCTGCGAGCCACGAGGCGTCCTCTTTGGTCTTCTTGACCGGCTCGAACTCGTAGTAGCCCCGCGGGTTGTCTTCGTCGGCCGCGCGGATGTTGTCGACGAGGGCCGGGACGCCGCCAGCTTCGAGCATGCGCATCATCATCGACGTGCCGGACCTGGGCAGGCCTGAGACAATCACGATCTGGTCGGATGGGATGGTGCTCATGGGTCGCGTCGGGCTCCGTTGGGGTCCCAGAAATCGATTGGCGCAGCGGCCATTCTAGGTGGCTGGCCCCCGGACGCAACCCGCCGCGACGCTCGGCCCGCTTGCCCGGCGAGCGGGTTCAGGTTGACGCGGCCCGGCGGCTGGCGGAAAATGTCTGCGACGAACACGCGATGGGCGCAATTCGTTCGTCCTGGCCCCATGGAGGCAAGGTGACCAGTGAAATCGTGGGAAGTGCTGCGCGAGGCGACCGAACGTGTGGGGGTCAAGGCCGTGGCCGCCCGGCTCAAGCTGAGCACGGCGCTGGTCTACAAGTGGTGCCAGGAGCCGCCGTCGGCCGACGCCGGCGCCTCCGGAGCGCGCAATCCGCTTGATCGGCTCGCGACGCTCTACGAAGTCACCCAGGACGCGCGTCTGATCAACTACCTCTGCAGCCGGTGCAACGGCTTCTTCACTGCGAATCCGAGCGTCGCGCCCGGCGTTGCCGAAGAGCAACTGCTCGGCACCACCCAGCGTGTCGTGCAGGACTTTGGCGGCCTGCTGACCGACATCAGCAAGAGCATCGAGAACGACGGCCTGATCAGCCCCGATGAGGCCGAGACGATTCGCCAGTCGTGGGAGCGGCTCAAGGCTCAGGCCGAGTGCTTCGTCGTCGCCTGTGAGCTGGGCCTGTACGGCGACAACGCCCCGTCCAAGAAGTCCGGTGGCGAGGCCGGGGCCGTCGCGGGCTGACGCGACGCCACTTCCCGTCTGCCACCTGCCGCCCTATCCTGCTCGCCATGGCGGACATCCCCGCACGACAAGCTGCCACCTCGGCCGCACCGCGCCGGGCGCACGCCCTCGACGCGTTGCGCGGCTTCGCGATTCTCACGATGGCACTGTCCGGCATGCTGCACGCCTACGACCTGCCCGCCTGGATGTACCACGCGCAGAGGCCGCCGCCGGATCACACGTTCGACCCGGGCGTGTCCGGCCTGACGTGGGTCGACCTGGTCTTTCCGTTCTTCCTGTTCAGCATGGGGGCGGCGATGCCGCTGGCGCTGGCCGGACGCATTCGTCGCGGCGCCCGCTGGTGGCAACTGGCGGCGTATGCGCTGCGTCGCGGCCTGCTGCTGCTTGCGTTTGCGCTCTATGTGCAGCACATCGTCCCGTGGCACTTCGAAGTCGACGGACACATCGGCCCGCTCCGCTGGCTTTGGGCGCTGCTGGCATTCGCGGTGCTCTTTCCGGCGCTCGCGCGGCTGCCGAAGACGTGGCCGACACCGCTGGTCGTGCTGACGCGGCTGATCGGCTGGGGCGGTGCGGCCGTGATTCTGGCGACGATCGAGTACCCCGACGGCAGCGGCTTCTGGCTCGGCCGGGCCGACATCATCATCGTGCTGCTGGCGCACGCCGCGACGGTCGGCGCGCTGCTGTGGCTCGTGTCGCGCGACAACCTGGCGCTGCGCATGGGCTTCATCCTGGCGACGGTGATGGTCGTGCTCGGGGCCGAGGCCGACAACTGGCTGCGCGAACTCTGGCACCGTCAGCCTCAGCCGCTGTTGGAAGCGCTGCTGACCCAACTTGGCTGGACCTTCGAGCGCCCGCCCGCCGAAGGCACACGGCTGCTGTTGTTCGCCTACCTCAAGTACCTGCTCATCGTGCTGCCGGGGACGATCGCCGGCGACGTGCTGCTGCGCTGGCTGCGGGACGACGACGAGTCGCGCGGCTTCTGGTCGGCCGCGCGACAGATGGCCGTCGCCGCGTGGATGCTCGGGCTGTGCGTGTTCATCTGCTGGGGGTTGCAGGCCCGCTGGCTGCCCTATACCGACTGGATCGCCTTCGCCGCCTGTGCCATCGGGGGCCTGCTGCTGATGAGACCACAGACCGCCACGGAACGCTTTTGGCGCGTTGTCTACGGTTGGGGCGTGCTGTGGCTGGTGCTCGGGCTGCTGGTCGAGCCGTTCGAGGGCGGCATCCGCAAGGACCACGCCACGCTGAGCTACTACTTCACCACGAGTGGCCTGGCGAGCTTCAGCCTGGTCTTCTTCAGCGTGCTGATTGACGCGTTCGGCTGGCGCCGGCCGCTGGGGCTGCTCGTGGCCAGCGGCCAGAACCCGATGATCGCCTACGTCGGCATCCGTAACCTGGTCCCGCCGGTGCTCGGCCTCATCGCGGCCGAACGGGCGATTGCCCCGCTGCTGCGGCCGTCGCCGTGGCTGGGCTTCGCGTGGTCGTGCGTGAAGACCGTACTTGTTGCGGCCGCTGCGGGCGTCTGCACCCGCCTGCGTATCTACTGGCGGACGTAGCCCGCCTAGGATCCGCCCTGAGAGGGACGACTGCCGACGGCGACCGGCAGAACGGCGTCAATCCCCCCGCGGCCGCACGTAGATCAGCTTCTCGTCGCCGCTGGGCTCCTGCACGCGCAGCATGACGCGCTCCGACGCCGTGCCTTCGACGGCCTTCTTGAGTTCCGCCACGGAATGCACCGGCTGGTCGTTGCACGAGATGATCAGCTCGCCGATCTCGACGTCCGGGGCGTTCGGCCCGCGGACGATGCCCGTCACGACGACCCCCTTGATGTTCTCGTCGTAGAGCCGCACGTTGCTGCGCAGCGTGCGCACTTGGAGGCCGAGGCGCGCCAGCTCACGACTCTCGATCATCTCGTCGAGCTGGGCCCGGATGTTGTCCGGCTGCAGGCCGAGCCGCACCGTCAGGTTGCGTTGCTCGCCGTCGCGCACGATCCGCATCCGCACCCGCTCGTGCGGCCGCAGGTCGGCAATCAGGCCGCGGAACGACTCCGAGTCCGTCACCTGCTGGCCGTCCACCTCGATGATCACGTCTTCGCACTGCAGGCCGGCCCGATCCGCCGGCGACCGGCGCAGTACACCCGACACGAGCACGCCATTCGCCCCGGGCAGACCGAACAGGCCGACGTCGTCCTCGTCAACCGGCACCATGCTGACACCCAGCCAGCCGCGCTCGACCTTGCCGCGGGCCCGGAGCTGGTCGGCGATCTTGAGGGCCATGTTCGACGGGATGGTGAACGCGATGCCGGCATTGAACGCGTCGCCGTGGGTGGCGATCGCGGTGTTCACGCCGACGACCTCACCGCGCAGATTGAGCAACGGCCCGCCGGAATTACCGGGGTTGATCGCCGCGTCGGTCTGGATGAAGTCCTGGTAGTCGATGTTCACACCGGCGACGCGCGTGCGGCCGATGGCGCTGACGATGCCGTGCGTGACGGTCTGCTCGAGTCCGAACGGCGAACCGACCGCGATCACCCAGTCGCCGACTTCGAGCCGGCTGGAATCGCCGAGCCGCAGCGGCGTGATTTCGTCGGCGTCGATCCTGATGACGGCGAGGTCGGTCTTGGCGTCGGTGCCCACGACCTCGGCCTCGAACTCGCGTTCGTCGTGGAGAATGACGCGGATGCTCTCGCGGCCATCCACCACGTGGTTGTTGGTCAGGATATGGCCGGCCTCGTCGATGATGATGCCGCTGCCCGAGCCGGGCGGGACGCGCCGCAGCCAGCGCTCGATCTGCTCGCGGGGAATCTCGCCACCGAACTCGCGCCGCAGGTCTTCGACATCGTCATCATCCACGTCGCTGGCCATGCCACCACCCACGCGGATGTGCACGACGCCCGGACGGGCGATCCGCGAGACGAGCTTGAACGCGTGCGAGACGGCATGGACGTCGGCAAGTTGCGACTCGAGGTCGGCGAGCGCGCGCTGGGCGTCGGCCTGCGGGGACTGGTTCTCGGCTTGGGCGTGCTGTGTGAAGCCCCGGCCGGCCATGCCGAGTCCGAAAGCGACAAAAGCGACAACCGCAAGCGCCCACACGGTTGCGGAGAGCTGGGCTTTTCGTGCGTGCATGACGATGACAACTCCTTGTGTCGCACGTGCGTTGATAACAGCCGATTCAGTCGCAGGCACTCCGTGCCCGCGTCGGGCGCGGGACGCGCCGGCGGCCGTGCTCGCACGGAGATTCTATCCTGTTCTTCGACCAAAGGACCGGCCGCGTTCGGGAGGCCACCCGCTTATGATCACCAACCTCTCAGGAAACGTCCCGGTCGCGGTAACGGGTGTCTTGACCCTGTTGACGCGATTTGGTAGAAGCCGGCTCCTTGTGGGACGATCGGCATAATCTGCGCCTGCGGCGCAACCCGGCTGTCCTGCCGGCCCTGCGGCTGTCCGTCTCGGCGGGCGTTCGCGGGCGAGCCGCCCCAAACCAAGCAGCGTGAGGCCCTCATGATCGGCATTCGACGAGAGGACAAGAGCACCTGGGAGGCACGCGTCCCGCTCACGCCGGAAGACGTGCGGCGACTGAGTGCCGACCACGGGGTTCGTTTTCAGGTCCAACGGTCGCCCATCCGGGTTTTCGACGATGAGGCCTTCGACGCGGTCGGGGCCCAGGTCGTCGATCATCTGACCGAGTCCCCCATCATCATCGGCGTCAAGGAAATCCCGGTCGCGTTTTTTGAGCCGGGCAAGGCGTACGTCTTCTTCTCGCACACCATCAAGGCCCAGCCGATCAACATGCCGATGTTACGGCGGATCGTCGAGTTGGGTTGCACGTTGATCGATTACGAACGGATTGTCGACGACAAGAATCGACGACTCGTCTTCTTCGGGCGCTATGCCGGCCTGGCGGGCATGATCGACTCGCTCTGGACGCTGGGCCAGCGGCTCAAGCACGAAGGCATCGAGACGCCCTTCGCCGACGTCCGCCGGGCTTTCGACTACGACGACATCGATCATGCCAAGCGCGAGATCGCGGCCATTGGCGACCGCATCCGCCGGGAGGGCCTGCCCGAGGCGATTCAGCCGCTGGTGATCGGGTACGCCGGCTACGGGAACGTCTCGCAGGGAGCCCAGGACATCGGTAACCTGCTGCCGGTGCGGGAGGTCGCACCGGACGAGCTGTCGAGCATCAGCCCGCGCGCGAACGAGTGCTTCAAGGTCGTGTTCCGCGAGGAGCACCTTGTCGCACCGAGGAACAGCGCCCCGAGCGGCAAGTTCGATTTGCAGGACTACTATGACCACCCCGAGAAGTACCGGGCGGACTTCTTCCGGCATCTCAAGCACCTGAGCGTACTGGTCAACTGCATCTACTGGGAGCCGAAGTACCCGCGCCTGGTGACCTGCGAGCAGCTCAAGGAGCTGTTCGGCGCTGCCGGGCCACGACCGCCGCGGCTGCGCGTCATCGGCGACATCACGTGCGATATCGAGGGGTCGATCGAGTGCACTGTCCGGCCGACGGACCCCGGCGATCCGGTGTATGTCTACGAGCCGCTGACCGGGCAGGTCCACAACGGGATCGCCGGCAACGGCCCGGTGATCCTGGCCGTGGATATCCTGCCGTGCGAGCTGCCGCGGGATTCATCCAAGCACTTTGGCGAGTCGCTGAGCCCGTTCGTTCCCGCCCTCGACCGGGCGGACTTTGATCAGCCGCTGGCGCAGAGCGGGCTACCGCCGGAACTGCAGCGCGCCACGATCGTCTATCGCGGTGAGCTGACCGAACCGTACCGCTATCTCGAGTCGGCGATTCGCTGAAACGCCGGGCGGGCGTTACCATGGGGGCGTCGTCGCGCGGCGGGGCCGGGTGGCGACACGTCATGTCACGTCGAACCGTCACGTTAGGAGGTCGTGTGATGAAGAGGATTCTCGTGCTGGGGGCCGGGCTGGTGTCGCGTCCGCTCGTTCGCTATTTGCTGGACCAGCCGGACTTCGAGGTCACCGTCGCATCGCGCACGGTCAGCAAGGCCGAAGCGCTGATCGCCGGGCATGAGAAAGGCCAGGCGGTGCCGCTGGTCACCGATGACCGGGCCAAGCTGGAGAAGCTGATTTCCGAGCACGACCTCGCGGTGAGCCTGCTGCCCGCGCCACAGCACCCGGTGGTGGCGGAGCTGTGCATCAAGCACCTCAAGCACATGGTCACCACGTCGTACGTCAGCCCCAAGATGCGCTCGCTGGACGAGGCGGCACGCGAGGCCAAGGTCATGGTGCTCAACGAGATCGGCGTCGACCCCGGCATCGATCACATGTCCGCCATGCGCATCATTCACGACGTCACCGGCCGCGGCGGCGAGATCACCAGCTTCAAGTCGTATTGCGGCGGGCTGCCCGCCCCGGACGCGAACGACAACCCGTGGGGCTACAAGTTTTCGTGGAGCCCGCGGGCCGTGTGCACGGCGGGCAAGAACGAGGCGCACTTCCTCGAAAAGGGGCAGCAGGTCGATGTGCCCGGCCCGGAGCTGTTCACGTACGTGGACAAGCTGGACGTGCAGGGCGTCGGCGAGCTGGAGGCGTATCCGAACCGCGATTCACTGAGCTACATCGACGTCTACGGGCTGAAGGGCATCGCAACCATGTTCCGCGGGACGTTCCGCTATCCCGGCTGGTGCCGTTGCCTCAAGAAGGTCGTCGACCTCGGCCTGCTCGACGAGAAGCCCGTGACGTACGCCAAGGGCACGACGTTCAAGCAGTGGATGGGCGAGATCATCAACGCACCGTCGCTCGACGACATGCGGCTGCAGGTGGCCACGGAGGTCGACCTGGATCCCGACGACGACGTGCTGCATCGCTTCGACTGGCTCGGGCTGTTCTCCGACGACGAGCTGCCGATCACCGAACAGGAAACGACCCGGCTCGACATCCTCGCGGCGCGCATGGGCGAGCGAATGCCCTACAAGCCGGGCGAGCGCGACATGATCGTCCTGCTGCACCAGTTCATCGGCCGCTTCCCCAACGGCACCGAGGAGCACATTCGCTCGACGCTGATCGAGTTCGGCCAGCCCGACGGCGACAGCGCCATGGCCCGCACCGTCAGTCTGCCGGCGGCGGTCGGTGCCAAGCTGATCCTGACTGGCGCGATCAGTGAAACGGGCGTGCACGTACCCGTGAAGCCCGAGATCTACAACCCCGTGCTCGACGAGTTGGAAACGATGGGCATCAAGTGCGAGGAGACAACGGCGGGGAGTGAATGACAAATCGCGGGTTGGATCCGGGATCCTGGATCCCGGATCCCAATTCGCCGTTCGCTGCTATTCGTAGCGCGCTGCCGCCCTATGCCCGGGCCGCGTCGTAGAACTCCTGCACCATGTCCCAGTTCACCGTGTTCCACCACGCCTGCACGTAATCCGGCCGGCGATTCTGGTACTTCAGGTAGTACGCGTGCTCCCACACGTCCAGGCCGAGGATCGGCGTGTGCCCCTGCATCAACGGCGAGTCCTGGTTCGCCGTCGAGTAGGCCTGGAGCTTGCCGTCACCATCCACCACCAGCCACGACCAGCCGCTGCCGAAGCGCGTGGCGGCGTTGTTGTTGAAGAGTTCCTGGAACTTGCCGAAATCGCCGAAAGCGGCCTTCAAACCATCGGCCAGGCGACCCTTGGGCGTGCCGCCCTTCTGCGGGCCCATGATCTTCCAGAACAACGTGTGGTTGGCGTGCCCGCCGCCATTGTTAATGACCGCCTGGCGGATGTCCTGCGGCACACTGCCGATGTCGCGGAGGACCTGCTCGATGGGCCGGCCGGCCAGATCGGGCACTTTTTCCAAGGCGGCGTTGACCTTCGTGACGTAGGTGCCATGGTGCTTGCCATGGTGGATTTCCATCGTCTGCGCGTCGATGTGCGGCTCGAGCGCGTCATGGGAGTATGGCAGGGAAGGAAGTTCGTAAGCCATTGCTCGCTCTCCTCTTAGCGACCGTTGCTTGTGTCTGAAGCCCGAACGCGCGGCCAGCTTGCAGGCCGTCCGCTCATCGATATCGTAGGCGAGGCGGGGAATTAGTCAACTTTTGGTCCTATTTAAGCATCGAGCTGGACCGGCGGCGACTGGTGTCGCACAGGGGCGGTCATTTGCGGGCGTGCATGCGCTCGAGGTACGGGCGGTAGGTCGGGCCGCCGTTGATCGTGCAGAAGGGGTAAATACCGTCCGGCGTGCTGTAGAGGATGACACAGCGCTTGATGCGCTCGGTGTCGTAGTTGTAGCGGTCCATGAAGTGCATGCCGGCGGCCATGAGGGTGCGGTAGGTTTTCTGGCCGGCGTCGCCGCGGCCGTGCTGCTTGTTGGTCATGCCGCGCAGGGCACGGATGAACTGCAACGGGGTGACGCGGAAGTCGCGCTCCGTCCAGCGGTAACTGCGCAGGAAGAGCATCACCAGCCGCAGCTTGTCCGACCAGCTGGCCACCTTGTCGGGGCGGGTGCGCTCGATGCGGGCGGCGTGCTCGTTGAAGCCGTCCATCAGGCGCACCAGGTCGAACAGCTTGGGCATGGGGATGGCCTGGCGATCGGGCGTGATGAAGAAGTACGTACCAAAGGCGCAATCGCTGTGACAGCTCGTGCGGATCTTGGGCTTGCCGTCGAGCGTCTGCATGATGCGCGACAACGGGCTGATGAAGTTGAGCGGAAAGAAGTCGCGCTCGAGGTCGGCCCCGCTACACGTCGCGAGGTCGGTTGCCAGATCACCCAGCGTATAGCGCTGGTCGGCGAGCTGCTGCAGGCTGATCCGCCCGCAGAACGATACCGGCTGGTACGAGATGGCACTGATCACGTCGGCGTTGGCGACGGCGAAGTGAAAGATCTCCGGCACCTGGTGGTCGTTTACGGTCTTGACCACCGTCGGCACCAGGCAGACCTTCATACCCGTCGCGCGGCAGTTCTCGATCGCCTGCAGCTTGATGTCCAGCAGCGGCCGCCCCCGCAGCCGCACGTAGTCCTCGTCGTTCAAGCCGTCGAATTGCAGGTAAAGCGTATGCAAACCCGCCTCGGCGACCTGCTCGGCGAAGGTGCGGTCGGCAATGCGGATACCGTTCGTGGCGATTTGCGTGTGCGAGAAGCCCATCTCGTTCGCAGTGCGCAGGATGCGCAGGAAGTCCGGGTGCAGCGTCGGCTCGCCCCCGGTGAATTGCACCGCGGTCGCCGGGTGTGGGTCGAGCTTGCGCAGCGAGCGCAGCATCTCGACGACCATCTCGAAGCCGGGCTCGGCGACATAGCCGGCATGGTTGGCGTTGGCGAAGCAGATGGGGCACTTGAGGTTGCAGCGGTTGGTCAGGTCGATCTGCGCCAGGCAGGCGGTGCTCTGGTGCTGGTGACACAGGCCGCAATCGGTCGGGCAGGCGACGCTGCCGTCGACCTGGGGATGCAGCGCGCCGCGCTCGTCCTGGTAGCCGGCGCGGGTCCCCTTGAGATAGAGCGCGACGTCGGTATTGATCTTGTCGCGAAAGTAGCCGTGCTCGGGGCAGGTCTTCTCCATCCACACGACGTCGTTGTGCGTGAAGTAGCGCCCCAGGATCAGGCAGGCGCACTCGGGACAGAGCGTCTCAACCGTCTTGGGCAGGTCGGTGACGATGGGACGGATCGGCGCCCCATGGAAGGTCTTCTTCGGCTGGCGCGGGTGTTCGAGCCCGCGCGGGTTCTTCACGAAGAGCACGTCGTGGTGCCGCTGGCGATGCACGCCGCATTGGGGGCAGTCGATCACCAGGTCGATCGCGTCGTCAGCCTCGTGGTAGACGAACTCGCCGGGGCCGGTCTGGTCGCACGTGGCACAGTGCCATTGGCCCGGCCAGGGCAGCGCATCGCGACCGCGCTGCACGGGGGCGTACTTGCGCAGCGCGGCCTTGTAGGCCTCCAGCTCGGTCCGCGCATCCGCAGCGTCGACCGGCGCCCGCTCGATCTCGTCCAGCGGCCGGTGCAGCGTGCCGCAGCGTTGCTGCACGCTGTGCAGGCTGCCGGCCTGGGGTGCAGGCGGAACGTACGTCGTCAGGCGGCCATCCTGCGGCGGAAGATCGTCGCGCACAGCGTCCCCGGTCGGCGTGGTCGTCTGCGTCGGGTCGCGGGGCGTGCGCTGCATCCATAGCTCCAATGGACGGGTGATGATAACCGCGGCGGCGCGTCAGGAGAAGCAATCGGGGTAGACGCGCTGGTGCCGCTTACGCCTTTGATAGGCGCGGGCCAGGTCGAGGAAGATTTCGAGGTCGCGGTCGATCTGGGTGGAGACCTTGTCGAAATAGACCGAGCGAATGGGGATGTCGTCGTGGTCGGCGCTGATCGCGGGATAGACCGCCTCGCTGACAATGCCGTTCATGCAGGTGAACGGGCTGATATCGATGATGCCGTCGGCGCCCTTCTGATACAGGTAGATCGCCTTGCCGGCACTGAGCGTCATCTCGCCGAGGGCGCCCGTCGCGGGCAGGTACGGCTGCGAAGCACGAATGATCGGTCGGATATCGCTGGGCTCCTCGTAGCCCTTCAGGTCAGCCTCGAGCGGCGCCAGCAGCTTGTGCTCGTACTTGCGCTGCACGTGCGTCTTGAGCTTGAGCTTGAGCATCTCGAGACTGAACCAGCTGTGATCCAGGGTCCACTCGTGCTCGCGCGACCAGTTCGTATACCAGATCCACTCACACATGTCCGACAGCCAGCACTCGCCGCCGAGCTGCTCGATCCGCCGGGCGGTGTCCTCGTTGCTGAACGTGTTGAGCCGGCAGTAGATCTCACCGACAAGTCCGATCAGCGGGCGCCCCTTCTCGTAGCGGGCCGGCACGGCGCGAAAGCGATCGCGCATCCGTACGACCGAGGCCGTCAACGCCGCCAGCTTGTCATCCGGCGTCTGGTCGGGCGTGGCCATCGTCTCGCTGAGGTCCTCGACTGAATCGACGTAGGCCGCGTCGCTGTCGCCGGGGGTGGTCTCGTACGGTCGCGACTTGAGCAGGAAGCGCATGGCGGCGTCGCTGACGACGATCCCCATCCAGGCAAAGCGCATCAGGTTGCTGGCGTGATCGCCCAGGCCGTCGTAGTTGTTGCCGCTGTCGGGCGAGAAGACGACGACGTTGTCGAAGCCCGCCTGGTCCAGCACGTGCCGCAGGTAGGTCGAATACTGCCCGAAGCGGCACGGGCCGGGCGCGCGCGGCATGAAGAAAGCCGTCTTGTCGGCGTTGAAGCCGGGCTGCTGCGTGATACGCAGGAAGTCGCCCAGGGTGATCTTGTGCGGCAGGCACTCTTCGCCGCCACTGTGCAGACCGCCCAGCTCGAGCGTTTCGTCGTTGGAGTCCGGGGTGACGGTGGCATCCACGCCGATGGCGCGGAAGGCCGCCGCCATCAACCGGGCACCGTGGTAGGACATTTGGGGGATGTAGACGGTTCGCCCGGCGACACTTCCTGACTCGTCTTGCACGCGTGCGCTTTCCACCATCGCAGGATCCCTTTGCTATCGAGATACGCCTCGCACCGGGTCATCATCCCCGCGTCGTTCGAATGACCATCGAACTGCAGCGTGAGGAACGGCTTGCCCGACGCCGGGCGAATATAGCCCTTGATGAAGGAGTCCGGCCCGCACTTGAAGTTGGTGATGTAGATGATGTGCAGGTTCGGATGCTGGCTGACCAGCTTGGATGCGGCCAGGATCTTCTGGCCGTACGCCCAGTACATGTTGTCGCTGATGTCGCTCACGTCGATGTCGGCCAGCGGCAGCGCATCGATCGGCAGCACGTTGACGCCGTAACGCTCGCGCAGCTTCCGGGCGGTTGACAGGCTCACGCCGGCGTCGTGAATGTTGTACGGCCGCCCCACCAGCACCATCGCCGGCTCGCCGCTCTCGATCACCGCCTGCAGCGCCGCCGCGCCGGCCCGGGCGTACTCGCTCCTGAAGCGCTCCTGGGCGGCGACGGCGTTGGTGAAGGCGCGCTTGGCCTCACGCGCCGGCACGCCGAGGTCCCTGGCCACGCGCGTCAGATCCTTGCGCAGCACGTCGCGCCCGCGCTGGAACGAGAGCGTCGGGCACAGGATGCGCCCCAGCCACGAGCGGAGCGACGGCGCCTGCCGCACGATGTAGGGCAGGGTCGAGCCCCAGGGACAGACGTAGCTGTCCACGTTCGGATAGCGCTCGGGGGACGTGATCACGTTCGGCAGCCAGATGTAATCGACCCCCTGGTCGACGAGTTGCGCCACGTGCCCGTGCGCCACGATGATCGGGAAGCAGGGCTCGGCCACGGCGTGCTCGAGCCCGGCCGTGATGATCGGCCGGTTCGTCTCCTGGCTCACCACCACCTTGAAGCCGCAGTCGCGGAAGAAGCGGCGATACAGCGGCAGATAGTCCCATGTGTACATCGCCAGCGGAATGCCGATGGTGCGGGTTGCTCCCGGCGGGTCACCCTCATCGTCAGCACTGAACAGCTCGCGACGCAGGGTGATCAGGTCGGGAATGGTCGCCTTGCGATCGGTCTTGACCTGCTTGCGGTAGCGGTCGGAGCACTTGTCGCCCCAGAAGGTCTTTTCGTCCTCGACCTTGAATTCCTGGATCGAGCAGAGATTGCCGCAGCCGCGACAGGTGAACTCGCGCAGCTGGTAGTCGACCTGGCTCATGTCATAGCCGCGAAAACGCGTGCTCGCGCCGGTGGTGGCGATCTTGTCGCGTGCGATGAGCGCGGCGCCGATCGCACCGAGCGTCGCATTGTGCGGCGGCACGATGATCTCCTTGCCGGTGATCATGCTGAAGGCGGCCGCGACGGCATCGTTGTACGCCGTACCGCCCTGGAAGAAGATGCAGTCGCCGATGCGCCGGCCGCGGACGACGCGGTTGATGTAGTTGTACGCGATGGAATAGGCGAGACCGGCGATGATGTCCTCGCGCTCGGCGCCGCGCTGCATGCAGGTGTTGACGTCGCGCTCCATGAATACGGTGCAACGCTCGCCCATCTTGATCGGCGCTTCGCTGGACAGCGCGAGCTGGGCGAATTCGCCCTTGATCGACACACCCAGCTCTTCGGCGCGTTCCTCGAGGAAGCTGCCCGTGCCCGCCGCGCAGGCCTCGTTCATCGTGAAGTCCACGACGATGGACTCGCCGCGCTTGTCACTCCCTGCGCCGCCCCGTCGCTGCGACGCCTGGTCGCTCTCCTGCTCCAGACTGATGTACTTGCTGTCCTGGCCGCCGATTTCGAAGATCGTGTCGGGCCGCTTGCCGAGCAGCCGATCGCCGACAAACGACGCCCCGGTCTTGTGACACGTGATCTCGTCGGTGATCGCATCAGCCCCGACAAGCTCGCCGATGAGCTCACGCCCGCTGCCGGTCGTCCCGACGCCGCGGATTCGGACGCCCCAGCCGACCGCTTCCTCCAGCTCGCGCAGGCAGCGCGTGACGACCTCGATCGGCCGCCCTTCCGTGCGCGTGAAGATCGAGTGGATCACGTCCCCCTGTTCGTCGACCAGCACCAGCTTCGTGCCGACCGAGCCGATGTCCAGCCCGAGATACGCGTCCACCGGCGTCTTGTCCTCGGGGAATGAATACGGGCGGACCCTGTCCCGCAGCAGCGTGACACGTTCCAGGCTCAGGGGCCGGCCCCGGCCAAAGTCATCCCCGTCGCGCCGTCGCGCCTGGTCGAGCTGCTCGACCCGCGCCTGCAGGTCGATCGTCTGGCCGTTGCGGCTGGCGACGCTCAGCGCCGCCCCGACCGCCGGCAGCGACTCCGCCGCCTCCGGCACGAACAGGTGCTCCGCGCCGAGCTTGAACACCTCGCGCAGGCCGGCAACCACCGCGCTGTTGGCGGACACGCCGCCCAGCAGCGCGACCGGCGGCTCGGGATCCCGCCCGCGGACGACGGCCGAGCGGAAGTTCGTCGCCACCGCGTTGCACAAGCCGCGCAGCACCTCCACCGGCGAGAAGCCCTTCTGCTGAGCGTGGATCATGTCGCTCTTGGCGAAGACGCTGCAGCGGCCGGCGATCTGAGCGGCCCGTTCCGCTTCGGCCACCAGGTCGCCGATGTCTTCGACCTTGAACTTCAGCCGGCCGGCCTGCTGATCGAGGAAGGCCCCGGTGCCCGCGGCACAATCGCCGTTGCTGCCGTAATCGAGGATGCCGAGCGTACCACTGGCCGGGTCGGGCTCGATCCGGATGAAGCGGCTGGTCTCGCCGCCGATCTCGAAGACGCTGCGCACCTGCGGGTGCAGCCGGTCGAGCGCGCGGACGGCGGCCTGGAATTCGTTGCAGACGTGCGCGTCGATCGCGCCCGCGACCAGGCGGCTGCCCGAACCCGTCAACCCCACGCCCCCCACGCTCCCCGCGGGGACCAGCGCGGCCATGTCGCGCAGGAACTCGGCGGCGACCCGCAGCGGGCGCCCCCGTGTCCGCCGCGGCCTGGCGACCAGCACCACGGTCTCGGTTTCGCCGGGCTCACTCAGGGCGCGCAGCCAGTCAGCAACGCCGGGCTGGCCCAGGACGCGCGCTGCATCCGCGGCGGGCGCGAGCAGCGCAGCCTTGGCACTGATCGCGCCCACGTCGATACCTATGAAGCAATGCATGCATTGAACTCGCTGAAGGTCCCACGCCGGCGACGCCACGGCGACCCGGCCGTCGCGCCGACCAATCCGGCACTCGCGCCACGGACGACGGTGTCGGCGCCCGCACAGGCGAACGACTCCCGCGTCGTCACCCGGGTCTAAATAAAAACGCTTACAGGCCGATGCCGTCAAGCGCTTTTTGTGCCGATCCGACCGCGAAGCCAAACCGGCAGTTGAACCCTAAGAGGTGTGATTGTATGAATTTAGCGGAATCGGGCGCGGCTCGCGTGCGTCCTCGCGCGGCGTCCATACCGACCGGAAGATGACCATTCGGGGTCAAGCCGCGGCCGTATTCGGACGAATCCACAGGGGGAGCCCCGCCGGACGCCGGGGCTGCCAGCGAGCCCGCAGCAACCGGAGGATCGGGTACGACGTGCCCAACGCACCGTCCATCCTGCTGTATGACGCCGCCCCCACGCGGGCCGACCAACTCGAGCAGCGTCTGGCCGAGCGCGGCCTGACGGCGCGGCGCCTGGAGCTGAATGCGGGCGTCAAGGGGGGTGGCGTGTTCGAGGATCGCATCGCGGTGCTGCTGCTGGATGCGCCCCTGGGCACCAGCCAGGCGGACGCTGCGCGAGGGCTGGTCGACGAACTCAAGCGGCAGCGGATCGGCACGCTGGTCTGGGGGGCGGGCGAGGCGATCCGATCCAGTGCCGGGCCGCTGACCGAGCTGCTCGGGGCGGACGTCAGCCTGGACGAGATCGTCGGCAAGATCGGCACGCTCGCGCGCTACGCGCCGCTCGTGCGTGGCTTCGAACGGGAGCTCGAGCACCTGCAGCGCCTCGGCGAGCAACTCAACCACTACTTCAGCGAGATCGACCAGGAGATGCGCCTGGCCGGGCGGCTGCAACAGGACTTCCTGCCGCGCAAGCTGCCGCAGGTGCCGCCGTACCATTTCCACGCGGTCTACCGGCCGGCGAGTTGGGTCAGCGGCGACATGTACGACGTGTTCCGCATCGACGAGCACCACCTGGGTTTGTTTGTCGCGGACGCGATGGGCCACGGCGTGGCGGCGGGGCTGCTGACGATGTTTCTGCGGCAGGCGCTGGTCGCGAAGCGCATCGACGGCAACGCCTATTCGATCCTGAGCCCGCGCGAAGCACTGGACAATCTCAACAACAGCCTTGTGCGGCAGCGGCTGCCGAACTGCCAGTTCGTGACGGCGTCATACGCAATCATCGACACGCGCAGCAATGCGCTGCTGACGGCGCGCGCGGGGCATCCCTACACGCTGCGCATCACGCCCGACGGCCGCATCGACGAATTGCGCGTCGAGGGGAGCCTGCTGGGGCTGGCCGACATCCCCGCCGAGTTCGAGCAGACGCAAGTCACGCTCGACCCCGGTGACAAGCTGCTGCTGTACACGGACGGGATCGAGGACGTCTTCATCATGCCGCACGAGGACGCCGCCTACGCCACCTATACGCCGAACCTGCAGGCGTGGGCCCCGCTGTCCGCGGCCGACATGGTCCGCGCAATCGAGGAGCACCTGGACGGGCGCGAAGGCTCCCTGCACCCGGCCGATGACATCACGGTGCTCATCGCGGAAGTGAGCGGGGGCTGAACCCGGCGGCACGCTGCCTCAGCCGCCGACGATATCCAACAGCTCGACGTCGAAGATCAGTGTTGCGTTGCCGGGGATCGGACCGCGGCCGCGCTCGCCATAGGCGATGTCCGGCGGACAGATGATCTTCCACTTGCCGCCGACCTTCATCATCCCCACGGCTTCCTGCCAGCAACTGATCACGCCGTTGAGCGGGAACTGGGCCGGCTGGCCGCGGCGATGGGAACTGTCGAACTCCTTGCCGTCGACGAACGTCCCGGTGTAGTGCACCTTGACGCGGTCGGTCGGGCCGGGCGACGCACCATCGCCCTCTTCCAGCACGAGGTAGCGCAGGCCGGAGTCGGTCTGCTGGAACTCCTTGCCGGTTTCGGCTTCGGTCTTGGCGATGAACTCTTCGACCATGGCGGCCTCCTTCTCCGCGCGTTCGGCCGCCGCGCGGGCCTCGCGCTCGGCCGCCTCCCGGCGGTCCTTCTCGATCTGGGTCTTCTTCTTCTCCGCCGCGGCCGCGAGGGCCTTGCGGTCGCACGCCCGCACGACGGTGACGTCCTTGATCACGACGGGCTCGACCGGGACGACCTTGCCCATGGGCAGCTTGGGGTCGACGTGCGTCTCGACCTGGCGGATCTTGTCGACGACATCCATGCCGTCAACGACCTTGCCGAACACGGCATAGCCGGCACCGCCGCTGATGGGCTTGTCGAGGTTGTCGTTGTCGACGACGTTGATGAAGAACTGAGCCTGGGCGCTGTCGGGCGCCTGCGTGCGCGCCATGGCGATGGTGCCGCGGTCGTTGGTCAGGCCATTCTGCCATTCGTTCAGAATCGCCGGCTCGAGCCCCTCGGTCTTCTTCTCCAGTTCCGGCGTGAACTGCCCCGCCTGGATCATGAAGTTCGCCATCACGCGGTGAAAGACCGTGCCCTGGTAGAAGTCGGCGTCGGCGTAGTCCAGGAAGTTCTGCACGGTGATGGGCGCCTTCTTGCCGTTGAGGTCCAGCACGATGTCGCCAAGCGAGGTCGCGATCTTCACGCGCGGAACCAGCCCCTCGCCCGCCTTCGGCTCTTCCTGCTTGTCGTCCTGCTTCTCCTTCTCCGCCTGCTGGTCCTTTTCCTTGAGCAGCTTCTCGAGCTTCTTCATGGCTTGCTTCTCGTCGCCGGACTGCTGCGCCAGCGACGCCGTCACGCTCGTCAGCGCCAGTACCGCGGCCAGCATCATCGCGTATCGCTTCATGCCATCACCTTCCTGAGTTCGTGAATGTCCGCCATTGAATAACAATGCCCATTCGATCAGCGTGTGATCGAATGGGCAGCCTAAGCGAAAAGCCGTTGTCGGTGCAACCGGGCCGGCTCAGCGGACCTCCTCACTGACGGTGCCGGTCCGGGCGCCGACCAGGACAAACCGCTCCGCCTGGGCGAAGGCGTATTGCGCCTCGGCCGGCTGCGGGTCGGCGGCTGCCTTTCGCAGGCTGACCGCCGTGAAGGCGTCCGGGTAGCCGGCGGCCCGCATCAGCGCCACGGCGGCCTCCAGCGTGAGGACGCGCGGCAGCCGTTCGTACACCGTCCCGGTCCAGGTCTGCTCCATGCGAACCGGATCACGGAAACGCCCGCCGGCGTACACGAGCAACACCGTGCCCGGCGTCTCGGCTTCGATGTCGTCCACGAACACGAACAGCCAGCTGTCGATGTTCGCCGCCGTCATGGCACTGCCCGAAGACGGCGCCCCGTTCTGCTCGATGAGCAGGGCCCGCGGATAATCCGCCTGCACCAGTCCCTCGGCCTGGTTCATCAGATCCAGGTTGGTCGGATCGGGCACCGACGTGTCGTCCGGCTGCGGGCATCCGCCCGACAGCGCAACCAGCCCCAGCACGAGACACGCGCACACTCGTTTCATAGCTTCTCCTCTAGCCATCGGGCGGCGTGTCCGTGTCACGCTCGTCCTCGTCGTGGATATCTTCCGGCGGTTCGGCAGGCGCGGTTTCGTCGGGAGCTTCCGCTGGTGGCACCGCGCCGTCGACATCCTCTGCCGCCGCGTCGATCTCGCGTTCTTCCTTGGCGCCCATCATGCGGGCGACCGCCACGACCTTGTCTTCTTCCTGAACGCGGATCATACGCACACCCTGCGTCGCGCGGCCGATCGCGCGCAGTTGGTCGACCTCCATGCGCAGCAGGTTTCCCGTGGCGGTGATCAGGATCAGCGAGTCCTCGTCACTGACGGCGCGCAGCGCGACGACCGGGCCGTTCTTCTCCGTGACGCGCACGTTGATCACGCCCTTGCCGCCACGCCTGGTCAGGCGGTATTCGTCGACCTGTGTGCGCTTGCCGAAGCCGCGCTCGCAGACGGTCAGCACGCTCATGCCGGGCCGAATCACGACCATGTCGACGACGCGGTCGTCGCGCGACAGGTTGATGCCGCGCACGCCGCGCGCCGTGCGGCCCATGGCCCGCACGTCGTTCTCGTTGAAGCGGCACGCCATGCCACCGCGCGTGCCGAGGACGACCTCGTCGTCGCCGGTGGTGAGCGAGACCTTGATCAGCGCGTCGTCAGGATCCAGCGTGATCGCCTGGATGCCGCTGGGGCGTGGGTTCGAATACGCCGCCAGCGGCGTCTTCTTCACGACGCCCTTTTCGGTCGCGAAAAAGACGAAGCTCTCCTCGAAGCGCTTGATCGACAGGACGGCCATGTGCCGCTCGTTGGGCTGCATCGTCAGCACGTTGGCCAGCGAACGGCCGCGGCTGGTGCGCGACAGGTTGGGAATGTCGTACACGCGCGACCAGTACACGCGTCCGCGGTTGGTGAAGACCAGGAGGTAGTCGTGCGTGGAGCAGACGCGCATCTGCTCGATGAAGTCGCCGTTCTTGGCCTCGGTGCCGCGAATGCCGCGCCCGCCGCGGCCCTGCGCCCGATAGGTGCTCAGGGGCACGCGCTTGATGTAGCCCTCGTGCGAGACGGTGACGACGACGTCTTCGCGCTGCACGAGCTGCTCCATGTCGAACGAGCCGACCGGCGCCGTGATCTCGGTCCGCCGGGGCTCGCCGTACTTGTCCTTCAGTTCCTGCAGGTCCTCGGCGATGATGTCGAGCACGCGCCGCTCGTCGGCCAGGATCAGCTCGTACCCCTCGATCTGCTCGACGAGGCCGGTGTATTCCTTGGCGAGCTGCTCGATCTCCAGCCCGGTCAGCCGGCGCAGCTGCATCGCGAGGATGGCGTCGGCCTGCGTCCGCGTCAGGTGCTGGTCCTCGTTGGTCACCCGCCGCACGAAGACCTCCGGCAGCAAGCGCCGCACCGTGGCCTGCTCGCTGAGCCGCAGCACCTTGTCCATCAGGCGCTGCCGCGCGGTGTCGACGTCGGGCGACTCCTTGATGAGCTGGATAATCTCGTCGATGTCGGCCACCGCCAGGATCAGGCCTTCCAGCACGTGGGCCCGCTGCCGCGCCTTGCGCAGCAGGAACTGCGTCCGACGGCGGATCACGTCGACCCGGTGATCGACGAAGTGCGCGATGAGCTGCTTCAGGCTCAGCGTCTTGGGCACCCGGTTGACCAGCACGATACTCACGATGTAGATCGAGCTCTGCAGCGGGGTGTACTTCCAGAGCTGGTTCTGCACGACCTGGACGTTGGCGTCCTTCTTGAGCACGATGACCAGGCGCACCATCTGCTTGCGACCCGATTCGTCGCGGATGTCGTCGATCCCCTTGATCGTGCCGTTCTGCACGTGGTCGAGCAGGCGGTCCTTGATCGTCGGCAGCAGCACACCATAGGGAATCTCGTCGACCACGATGTGGATGCGGCCGCCCTTGCCCTCCTCGGTGTGCATCTTGCCGCGCACCACCATCGACCCGCGCCCGGTCTCGTACGCCTCGCGCACTCCCTCCGCCCCGCAGATCACCCCGCCCGTGGGGAAGTCGGGCCCCGGCACGATCTTCATCAACTCGCCGATCGTGATCTCTTTGTTGTCCATGTAGGCGATGGTGGCATCGCAGATTTCGTTGAGATTGTGCGGCGGCAGGCGCGTGGCCATGCCGACGGCGATGCCTTCCGACCCGTTGACGAGCAGGTTCGGGAACTTCGCCGGCAGCACGACGGGCTCTTTCCGCGTCCCGTCGTAGTTGTCCTCGAAATCGACCGTCTCGCGCTCGATGTCCTGCAGCATCTCTTCGGCGGGGCCGGCCATGCGGGCCTCGGTGTAACGCATGGCCGCGGGCGGATCGCCGTCGATGCTGCCGAAGTTGCCCTGCGGATCGACGAGCAGGTGCCGCATGCTCCATTCCTGCCCGAGGCGCACCAGCGTGGGATAGATCACGCCCTCGCCGTGCGGGTGATAGTTGCCGCTGGTATCGCCGGCGATCTTGGCGCACTTGCGGTGCTTGGCGCGCGGCCCGAGGTTCAGATCGTGCATCGCCACGAGAATACGGCGCTGCGACGGCTTGAGCCCGTCGCGCACGTCGGGCAGCGCCCGCGCCATGATCACGCTCATGGCGTACGTAAGATACGACTCCTCCATCTCGCGCGAGATGGGCGTCGGAATGTCCTGACTTTGCGGTGTCTCGATTTCGCTCATCCTGGCTCCATCGGCCTGCACACACCCGGCCGTCGCCGCGCCACGCGTACGACCCACCGCCGGCTCGACCAGCTCCGGGAAGCATCCCCGCCGGCATTCTTTTCCGGGTGCACGACCAGCGGGAATTGTACCGCGCTCCACCGCAATGCGACAGGTGCGCGGGGGTCGCAACTGCCACCTAACCGTCGCCGCAGGCAGTAGTTCGGAACCGCCCGCCCGGGCCGCCCCACCGGCCGCCGGCCTCGCCACCGCGGACGATTCCGGCGACAATATTCGTGGCCGCGGGGCGAATCCCCTCATGGCCAGACACAACCGGCAAGGCCCAGTGGAGGTACGGCATGTCCAGCCTGAGCGTATTCGGCGCAGCAGGGCACCAGCTCAACCCCCAAGGGGGGGTGCACGTGACGATCTTCGGCGGGACCGAGCTGCACCGCCAGCCCGTCGCCCGGCAGATCGTCGAGCTCCGCCAGAAGAACGCCAAGATCGGCGACGGCGGAAAGTTCGTCGTCATCACCCTGTTCGGCGGCGCGGAGATCTCCTGGCCCACCGTTACACAGGAATACGTTGCACTTTGCGACGCCCTGGAAGACGGCTCGCTCACCCTTGCGGACTGGGACCGTTTCGTCGCCGACACCGATGGGGTCGGCTCGCTGCCGGTACACTCCATCACGCTGTTCGGCGGCTTCGACGCCAACGAGCTGCCGAGCGAGGACGCCGAGCTCGACGACCTCAGCATGCAGAAGCACATGGGCAACGTTCCCGAGGAAGTGACGTCGTCGATTGCGCTGGCCATCGGACAGAAGGGCGCCCAGCGGCTCGGCGCCGTCCGCCGGGCCGCCGCTGCCACCACCCTCGCCGCCCGCTAGCGGTTTCCCCGTTGCCGGACCGGGGGTGTTCGCCCACGATACCCCCATCATGATCCGGGCCGTGCCCATCCTCGGCGATTCGGTCGTCATCGGCGAGCCGCAGCACCTGACCGCACTGGCGCTGGTGGCGCTGGTCAGCATCGTGCTGGCGGTCGCGCTGCGCCGCACGCGCGGCGGGCGGCACGAACACGTGGTTCGACGCCGGGTCTGCTGGAGCCTGGGGGCGGTCGTGATTGCGGCGGTGGTCTTCTCGCAGGTGCACCAGCTCGTGATCGGCACCTGGTCGGTGCAGGAGTCGCTGCCGTTACATCTTTGTGACGTCGGGTTGTTTGTCGTGGCCGCAGCGTTGTTCGGGCTGGGGGCCAGTCCGCCGCGCGGCACGATGCTCTGGCAACGCTGCTTCGAGCTGTCGTACTACTGGGGCGTCGGCGGCACGACACAGGCACTGGTCACGCCGGACACGGTCGACACCTTTCCCGGTCTGAGCTGCATTCGCTACTTCATCACGCACGGTTCGATCATCGTCGGCGTGGCGGTGATGATGCTGGGGCTCGGAATGCGTCCGCGGCCGGACTCCGCCCCGCGGGCGTGGGTGATTACCCTGGGGGCGGGGCTGGTGGTGTTCGCGTTTGACGCCCTGACGGGGGCGAATTACATGTACCTGCTCGGCCCGCCGCAAAACCCGACCCTCTACGACGCGTTCGGCCCGTGGCCTTGGGCGCTGCTGGGCCTGGCGGCGTTCGGGACGGTGATGATCCACGGGCTGTACCTGCCGTTCCTTGTCGCGGATTGGGTGGGAAAGCAACGGAGGGAGGGACGGAGCAGGGAGTGACGGAGTGACGGACTTGGTGCCTGAGGCCTGAAGCCGCAGCCGTCACGCCGGCGCCTCACCCAGGCGATGCCGCTCCAGCCGGTTGACGACGATCGCGCCGACCGTGTCGCCCAGCACATTCGTTGACGTGCGGAACATGTCGAGGAACGCGTCAACGGCGAAGATCAATGGGATGTAGTAGATCGGCAGATGGACCGCGCTGGCGACCAGCACCATCGTCACCAGGCCCGCATCGGGCACCGCCGCCGCCCCGACCGACGCCAGCACCGCCGTGATGAAGATCAGGAACGTCGCCATCGCGGTCATCGTGATCGTGACGTCGTCAAGCCCGCCATAGATCTGGATCAGAAAGATCACGGCGACGCCCTCGTACAGGGCGGTGCCGTCCATGTTGACCGTGGCCCCCACGGGCAGCGAGAAGTTCGCGACCTTGGGCGAGACACGCAGCTTCTCGGTGGTGCAGGCGATCGTCACGGGCAGCGTGGCGGCGCTGGAACGCGTCGTGAACGCGATCATCCACGCCTCGCGGATGCCTCGATACAGGGCAATCGGCCCGATGCCGCCAATCAGCTTCGCGATGGCCAGCAGCAGGCAGACATGGATGAGGATGCCGCCGATCACGGTGGCACAATACCAGCCGAGGTTGACGAAGACGATCGGCCCCTTGTCTGCGACGAGCCAGGCCACGATGCAGCCAATCGCAACCGGCGCGATCGACATCAGCCAGTGCGTCACGCGCAGGATCACCGCGTTGAGCCCCTGGAAGAACTCCACCACCGGCCGGGCCGGCTCGCCGACGACCGTGCACGCGATGCCCATCAGCAGCGCGAAAAAGATCAGCCCGAGCGCGTTCGGCGGGCTGGCGGCCAGCGATGTGAACGGGTTCGTCAGCAGCGGCTGAATGATATCGTCCTTGAACATGTCGCCGGGCGTGCGGTCGCGGGCGCCGGCCATGCGGGCGAAGGTGTCCCCCTCGCCGCTGGCGGCCACGTGGCGGCCTTCCTGCTCGGCGATCCATGTGAGGTAGTCGGTGGTGGGTTCGCCATCAGGCCGGTGGGCATTGTCGCCGGTGGTCTGCTCATACTCGGCCTGCAGCGTTTCGAGCTCGGCGCGGCGTTGTTCGCGCAATTCCTGGCCGGCGGCGCTTTCGCCCGGGCGGATTGTAAGCACGCAGATCAGGCCGATGGTGACGGCGATCGTGGTGGTGGCGACATAGTAGGCCAGCGTCTTCCAGCCGATGGCACCAAGCTCCTTCATGTTGGGCAGGCTCGATACGCCGGCGACGATGCTGGCGAAGATCAGCGGGGCGATGATCATCTTCAGCGCACTGATGAAGATGGTCGGCCCCAACAGGTTGAGCCACCACATGGCGTGCACGAACAAGCGGCCGGCGAAGCTGGCGTCGAGCGGGACCCCGCTGCGGGTGGCGACCTGTTCAAGCTTCCACAGTCCCAGCCCGGCAAAGACGCCGAGGATCATGCCGATGAAGATGAGGTGGTGCAGACGGAATCTCATGTCGGCCCTCACGCGGATCTGGCAGATTTGCGGCGCAGTGTAGCAGCAGGCCGCGGGAATTGCAGGGGGCTGGGGCGGAAACCGAGCAGGCCCCGCGGCGACAAAGCCCCCTGCCCGGCGCCCATTCGGCCCGCAATCCCCTCGTCGAACGGCTACCCTTCGCCCGGCGAGGTGGGCTGATCCCGCTGGCTATCGTACCACTCCAGCCACGCCTGCCGCTCGAATCCGAAATCGGCGTTCGTCAGCTTGCGCAGCGCCTCGAGCACCTGTGTGCGAAAGACCGTAACGGTGCGCCGTTGCCACTCGTTGGTCACCTCGTCGGCGAAGATGTAGTAGCCGTTGGCCAGCGCCGCCGACGCGGTCAGCCCCCCGCCAGCCCCGTACAGACCGACGGACGCCCCGGGGTCGGCGAAGGTCCGCGGCCAGACGGCGAAGTAGTCCTTCACGGGCACCTCGACCCACTTGGTGCGCTGCGCGGTCAGCACGTCGATCAGGTCGGGCACCGCAGCCGCCGCACCCAGCTCCCCCAGCGCCCACGCCGCCCGCAGCACGAGCGGGTCGCTGCCGGTCTGCAGCGCCCGGCGATACTCGGCCACGACGCGCGGCTCGTCACGCTGGGCGAGTTTCACCAGCGCTCGCTGTCGCAGTGTCTTGTCCGGATCGAGCAGGCCGATCATCGCCAGGTGCATCGTCGACTCCGGGTGCTCGAATCGTCCCAGCGTCTCGATGAGCAGGTCACGCGTGGCGACGTCACCGTGCCGCAGCACCTCGACCAGCGGGCCAATCGCCAGCGGGTCGTCGATGGCCAGGATACGCTCGCGCGCCTGGGCGACCCGCTTCGGCCGATCACTGCTGAGCTGGGTGCGCTGGATCAGCAGAATGCGCTGCAGCCATTCGCGCCGCACCGCCTCGGCCAGCCGCACCTCGTCGTCGGGAGCCGCCGGTTCCGCCCGGGGCGGATGACCGGTCCCGCGGCCGTCGATCCAGCGCCCCGCGACGCGCACATGTCCCAGCGCCCGCCGCGCGGGCTCGTAGTCCGGATCGAGCTTGATCGCCGCGAGCAGGTGCAGCCGCTGCTCGCGCTGCAGGCCGTTCTCGGCACACCACTTGGCCAGCGCAACATGGTCGGCGGGCACGTCGGTGTCGGCCGCCTGCACCCGGCGATCGTATTCGGGGAAGATCGTCTCCGCGGGCTCGATCTTCTCGATGCGGTCGCGATCGATGCGGACCTCGCCGACCAGCGTGCGGATGCGGTACTGCTGGTCATCGCTGTCGAGCAACTGGCCGCTGATCTGCCCGCCACCCTTCAGGTGGAAGACGTCCGCCGCGGCCAGCGGGGCCACGAGCAGCGCGACCAGCGCCAGCGTGGTGCGTGATACAGCGCGCGTGTCTGTTCTCATGATCGTCCTCGCGCTCGTCTCTTCGCCGCAGTGTCGCAGGCGAGCATCGTGGCAACGTGAGTAGGTGCCAATGTCGCGCGGTAACGGCCCGGCGTCTCGAGTTTGGCAGGCCGCGCCCGCCCTGCTCTGATCCACCGCACCGCACCGTCGCCTGCGGCTCGATCCCTCTGGCACCGAATCCGTCACTTCGTCACTCCGTCACATCCCGCGAAGGCCTTCATTCCCTCATTCCCCGCCCGGTCCCCGTCGCCAGGGCCATCTCGTACCAGTTCCACCAACGCAGCGGCTCGAAGCCGAAGGGCTGCCCGGTGATCGCGCGCAACGCTTCGAGCACCTCCGTCCGCTGCACCCTCACCCATTGCTGCCCGCGCACCACCCGCGTCGGCCCGTACGCCCGCCGCCAGACCACGTCGTAGACCGGGTAGTACCGCTGCTGAAAGAGCGTCGGCTCGGGCAGGTCCGGCCCGTGCAGCACCAAGTGGCCACTTTGCCCGGCGTTCCACCCGATCCAACGCGGATTCAATGGCGCTGCGTCGGTCTGCAGCACGCCGGGCGGGGTCGGCGGCGGCGGATTGGCAACGTCCGGCGGCAGCGGGTTGTACGGCGGCGTGAGCCACTCGGTGCCCCCCGGCCGGTGCGGAACCTCCGCCCACTTGTGCTGCCGATCGATGAGCAGCGTGATGAGCTCGGGCACGGCGCTGGTTGCCTCCAACCGCCCGAGCGCCGTCGCCGCCCGGCGGATCAAAACCTCGTCGCCGCTGTAGAGCGCTTCGCGCAGCGGCGGAATCACCTGTTCCCGCGCGCGCCCCGCCATCGCGGTAAGCGCGGCCGATCGTACCGCCTCGACCGGATCAACCAGCGCGATGACCACCAGCGCAACCGTCGCCTCGTCCTGCTCGAACGAGCGCAACGCCTCGACCAGCAGTTCACGACAGGCCGCGTCGCCCGCGGTGAGCACCTCGGTCATCGGCAAAATGGCGTTGGGGTCATCAATCGCGCGAATCCTCTCCTGCCCCTTCTCGACCGACGCCGGGCGACCGCTCTCGAGCATCGCCCGCCGGATTGTCAGCAAGTCCTGCCGCCAGGAAACCTCGATCGCCGCCCGCAGCCGCTCGTCGGCGGTCGCCGCCGCCTGCCGTTGCCTGACGCGCGCCGCGAAGTCTTCGGCGATCCGTCCGGTCACCCAGCGCCCGGCCACCTTGACGTACCCCAGCGCTCGGCGCGCCGCTGCGTGGTCAGCGTCCAGCTCGACCGCCCGCCGCAGGTGCCGCTGCCGGGCCGCATGCAGGCCCAGGTCACCACACCAGTCGGCCAGCGCGGTGTGCGCCGCCGCGGTGTCGGCCGTCTCGGCCCGCCGCTGTGCGTACTGCACGAAAACGGAAGGACGCGGCTCGACACGTTCGATCCTGTCGGCGGCGACGCGGACCTCACCCACCACCGTGCGAATGTGGTACGTGTCGTCCGCCTGACGAACGAGCTCGCCGTCGATGCGCCCGCCGCCACTGAGATGGAAGATGTCTGCCGCGGCCGGTGACTGCGCCAGCAGCATGCAGGTCAGTGGCGCCTGGTAGAAAAGAGACAGACCCCGTTGCCCCCATGCCCGACCCCGAGGAAGACGCGCACGCATGATCGGTCCTCCAGCCAGCGTGACTGCCCACAGGCGATTATAGCGGAAGAACCACTGCAGATCAGCCGGCCGCAACCCGCCAGCGGCACTGAGCACGCACCAAGCACCGCCAGAATCGCGCAGCGGCTGCCGCGCTCAGGCCCCCGCCTTGCCGATTTCCGGCGCGCACGCCGAGTCTTGCCCGGCTTTGCGAAGCGACCGCCGGGCCCGGATGCGCAGCCCGTTAAGCATGAGCCCGCAAAGCGCAATCGCCGCCAGCCACGTCCAGATGGACGCGGCGTGGTAATGCACGTGCTGCCGGGCGTCGTCAACCGCGTTCGATGCCCACGGCATCGCGTCAACGGCCAAGCCAAGCGCCACGGCCACCACCGCGATCGAGATGACGTAGATCGCCAGGCTCCTGCGGCCCAGGTCGCGTCCCACAACCACCATCGTGGCCACGTTTGTCGCCGGCCCGACCAGCAGGAACACCAGCGCGGCACCGGGGCTGACCCCTTTGGCGATCAGGGCGGCGGCCAGCGGCGTCACGGACGTGGCGCACACGTATAACGGCAACCCTGCCACCAGCATCAGCAACATCGCCACCAGGCCCCCGCCGACGATGCGGTCAAAGAACCCCGGCGGCACGAGTGCCGACACCAGCCCCGCCAGGATGAAGCCCAGCACGAGCCAGTGGGCCAAGTCAGCGAACATCTCGACGAACCCGTATTGCGCCGCCTCGCGCCCGCGGCCGAGCAATGTCGGCCTGGGGGGCGCGTGCTCGTGAGCACAGCAGCAACTGCCGGATGTCGCGCCGCCCGGCTGCGGCACTTGCTGCAGCGACGCGCCGGCGTCACGCACGGCGGTCTTGTCGAACACGTTGATCAGCCCGCCCGCCGCAATCGCCGTCACCAGGGCCGCAAGCGGGCGCACGATCGCGAGGAACGGCCCGAGCAGGGCGTAGGACAGGGCGATCGAATCGACGCCGCTTTCAGGCGTGCTGACCAGAAAGCTGGCGGTGGCCCCGCGCCCCGCGCCCCGCTGGCGCAACGACGAAGCGACCGGAATCACGCTGCACGAACACAACGGCAGCGGCATGCCGATCAGAGCCGCCTTGATCACCGCCCCCCAGCCGGGCCGGCCGAGATGGCGGGCGACCTGCTGCGCCGGCAGCAGGACATAGATCGCCCCCGCAGCGGCAAAACCGAAGAGCAGCCAGGGCGCCGCTTCGAGAATGGTGTCCCATGTCGCCGTTAACCAGGAGATAGCAAAATCCATACGGTGCGCCGTCCCTTTCAAGCCGCGGTCTCCGCTCGGGGATTATAGGAGGCCGGCGGTATGGTTCTGCGGCGAGGCCCAATGTGGGAATTCGTCGCAGCGGCCGCGCGCTTCGGCGTGCGGCGTTACAAACTCCACCGGCTTATGTAGTATCGCGGCGCCGCCCGTGAGGTAAACTAATAGTGGAGGTGGTCGGGTCGGGCCGCCCCCCGGCCCACCTGATCGCCCGCCCACGGAGAACCGCGAATGTCGACGAACTGTCCAAGATGCGGTGAGCTCAGCCCGTCGCGGGCACGCTACTGCCGGCGGTGCGGGCTGGTGCTCGAGGTCGGCCCCGACGGCGTGCGTGGGGCCGGTCGCGTGACGCACCCGGAGCCGCTGCCGGCGCCGGAAGGGTATGTCGCGATCGACGGCGCTACCGGGCTCTGGGCGCTCTGGCAGCCGGTGGGTGGTGGCCGGCGTTTGATCGGCACCGAGCCGCTCGAGGTGCTCGCATTCAACGGCGGCTACGATCTGGCGGACGTGGCGCTGCGCATCGACGGGCACGACGAGACGGGCAGCGCGATCATCAGCATCGTGCGGGAGCTCGCGCAGTGGGCGCGGGGCCAGACCGTGCGAATGGAAGTGGCTTCCTGGGAGCTGCCGGGACCGGTCGACCGATTGTCGGTGCGGCTGGACCGAGCGGCGTTCGGGCCGGTGACGTGACTGGCCCCTGGTCATAGAAGGGAGATCGAGATGGGTTACTTGATTGCACTGGGTATCGTTGCCTTCTTCGGGCTGATCGTCCTGCTCAGCGGCATGTTCACCGTGCAGCAGCAGACCCGCGTCATCATCGAACGCTTCGGCCGGTTTCAGACCATCGCGGTGCCGGGCCTTAACTTCAAGGTGCCGTTCATCGACCGCATCGCCGGCCGCGTCACACACCGCGTCCGCGAGCTGGAGATCAACGTCGAATCCAAGACCAAGGACGACGTGTTCTGCGACATCCTGATCGCCGTGCAGTTCTACGTCGAGGAGAACGAGAATTCGGTCAAGGCCGCCTTCTACAAGCTGATGAACCCGCAGCAGCAGATCAGCTCGTACGTGTTCGACACGGTGCGCGCCCTTGTCCCGGACATGCCCGTCGATGAGGTCTTCAGCGAAAAGGACAAGATCGCCCTCGCCGTCAAGGAGCGGCTGCAGGACACCATGGACCAGTTCGGCTACACCATCCTCCAGTCGCTGGTCAACGACATCCAGCCGGCGGCCAAGGTCAAGGAGGCCATGAACGAGGTCAACGCCAGCGCACGAATGCGCGAAGCCGCCAAGAACAAGGCCGAGGCCAAGAAGATCCAGACCATTGCCGAGGCCGAAGCCGAGGCCCGCGCCAAGGAGCTTCAGGGCGTGGGTATCGCCCGCCAGCGCCTCGCCATCGCCAACGGCCTGAAGGAATCCGTCGAAGCGTGTGCCGAAGCGGGCATCTCGCCCGAAGAAGCCACCAAGATGGTCCTGCTCACGCAGCACTACGACACGGTGACCGCGGTCGGCAGCCGCGACAACGCCACCGTCATGCTGATGCCCTACGGGCCCAACGGCATGTCGCAAGTCTCCGAGCAGATCACCGCCGCCCTGCTGACCACCGGCCAGGCCGAAAAGGCGGTCGTGGCCGCCAAGACGCCGGGGCTCAACCCGGACATCCCGAAGCAGTAGCCCTTCCCGGCCACGGGGCCCCAGCACCGCGAGTATTCCTCTCCCGGTCTCACCGCCCGCGGCCGAGGTCGGGAGAGTTTTTTTGTTACCGCCCGGCCCGCGTTCCAGCCGGCGCGACGACGCAACGCTGCCGGCGCTCAATCGTCCGCGAAGCGATGCAACCCGGCGGCACGGGCCAGGCGAAACGCCTCGGCCATCTCCTGCGCCGTCACGCCGCGATTAACCTCCGGACAGCACGTCGCGCAGACCCGATTCGCGGGACGATACTGCGCCATGACATTGACGTAGGTGTCCGGCGACAACTCGTCTGCGAGGAAGCGGAAGATCGCGGCCGACTCGGCCAGCAGCCCCGGCATGACCAGGTGCCGCACCAGCACGCCGCGGGCGGCGACGCCGTCGGGCCGCAGCCGCAGCACCCCCACCTGGCGGTGCATTTCCTGCAGCGCGGCGCGGGCGTGGTCGGCGTAGTCGCGGGCCGCGAGGTAACGCTCGCCGGCGCCGGCGGTCCAGACCTTGAAATCGGGCATGTAGATATCCACCAGCCCGTCGAAGCAGCGCAGCGAGTGCAACGCGTCATACGCGCTGGTGTTGTAGACGATCGGGATGTTCAGCCCGCGGTCAATCGCGGCGGCGAGCGCCTCGAGCACCTGCGGCACGACGTGCTCGGGCGTGACAAGGTTGATGTTGTGGCAGCCGTGCTCCTGCAGGCCGAGCATGAGGTCGGCCAGCTCGTCGGCGTCGCACGGGCGGCCGCCGCCGGCCTGCTGGCTGATGTCGGCGTTCTGGCAGAAAACGCAGCGCAGGTTGCAGCCGGCGAAGAAGATCGTGCCGCTGCCATGGTAGCCGCGGATCGGGCCCTCCTCGCCATGGTGCGGGCTGGCCGAGGCGACCGGGGCGTGGCGGCCGACGCCGCAGGTGCCCAGGACGCCTGCCGCGCGGTCGACGCCGCAGTTACGTGGGCAGGCGTGGCAGTTTTGCAGCGCGGCGACGGCTGTGGCGGCGCGCTCGCACAGCGCAGCCGACGTGCCTTCGGCGTGATACGCCGGCGGGGCGGGATCGGTGATGAAGGGGTCGTGGGGCACGGGGTGATTCACATGCGATCGTGATCAATCGCCGACGTAGCCGAGTGACTTCAGACGCTCGATCGTTTCTGCATCGAGTTCACTGCGATCAACCGTCGTGGGGGGCGGTACCACGGCGAGGTACGCCCCCGGCGGCCCGGCGAGCGAGAGCCCCTCGCCGCTGGCGACCAGCGAGGCCACGTCCTGCGCCAGGACGTCCGCGGAATCCGTGGTGAACGTAAAGGGCATCTCGTCGATGGCGGTCTTCTCGGCACCCACGCGCAAGGCCGGCTCATCCGACGTCTCGCACACGTACTCCTCGACGACCACCGCGGCGTCGGGCGGTTCGACATCGAACGTAACGGTGTCCTCGTCGACCTTCCACCAGCCGGCACGCGGCATGGACAGCTCGTTCTGCCCGACGAACTCGATCTCAAGCACGTGACCCTTCTCGCCGATGCGTGCCGTGTCTCCCTCCTCGAAATCGAGCTTGCGCAGATCCACGAAGTGTCCCGCGGTGCGCAGGCGCATACGATAGCGGTGGGCCTCGGTGGATTTCTCGATGAGGTTGACGTTCCGTACGTGAATGCCGGGGCTGGAGCGCGAGAGGAAATCGCGGAGGACCGTCTTCAGTTCCGCAACGACCGCTGGATCGCTGTTGATGAGATTCGTTTTCTCTTGCGGGTCCGCGACAAGATCGAACAGGAACTCGCGCTGCGCCGGACTCTGCTGCGTGATGTACTTGAAGTTGCCCAGCCGGACGCCGTCGAGAATCGATCGCATCGGTGGATCGAAACAGCTTAGCGTGTGATCCGTCTGGAAGAAGAGGGGCCGGTCCTGCGGCCCGTTGCCGGCCACCAGGTCGACAAGATCCACCCCATCCAGTTGGTCCGCCGGATCGATATCCAGGTACGCCAACAACGTCGGCACCACGTCATTGAGTGAGGCCCGCTCGGTCACGCGGTGGCCGCTCTGGGCATTACCGGGGAACTTGATGACGAGTGGCACGTGCATCAGATACTCGAACAGGCTATGCCCGTGCGAGCCTAGACCATGCTCAAAGAACGCCTCGCCGTGGTCTGCGGTGTAGATAATGAGCATGTCTTCGTACAAACCGCGCTGCTTGAGCTCATCCATCACGCGGCCGAACTCGGCGTCGCTGTAGCTGATTTCGCCATCGTAGGCGTCGATGTATGCCCGAACGAGCCCGCGTGGCGGCTTGAGCGTCTCCATGGGGCGCGGTGCCCGCGGGTTCAGGGCCGGGCCCCACTTGGTGTTGTAAGGGGCCGGCGCGCGGTAGACCTCGTGCGGATCCATCGTGTGCACGTAGACGAAGAACGGCTCGTTCGGTACGGCGCCGAGATGATCGAGCAGCGTGTTCGCCATCTGGCCGGCCCGCGCCGATGCGTAACCATCCGCCGTCCCGACGAAGCGGTCAAAGCCGGGGCCGAACCCCCACTTCGGATCCATCCACGGGTTGGCGGAGATGGCACACGTCGCGTAGCCACGGTCCTGGAGGTACTCGCCCAGCAGGCGACGGCCGGTCAGTCGGCCGTAGTAGGCGACGGCGCGGTGGCGCTTCGGGTAGAGCCCGGTGAGCAGCGACGCCGTCGACGGCTTGGTCCACGGGGCCGGGGCGTAGGCGTTCTCGAAGACCACCGCGTCCCGGGCGAATGCATCGAGGTTGGGCGATGTCTCCCGCTCGTAGCCGTAGGTGCTGAGATGGTCGGCGCGCAGCGTATCGACCAGCCAGATCAGGATGTTCGGCTTCTCGACGCGCGGCACCAGGATCCTCCTTGCGGCGTCACCGTCCTCCTTACCGACAGACTGGTTCTCGCAACCAGTCAGCAGGAGCGACAGCGCAACGGTAACCGCGGCTGCCGCCAGCCCCGGGCGCAGCGGCCTGATGTTCTCCAGAAAGCGCATTCCGACCTCTCACTCCGTAAGGAGCAGCTATCCAGGCAACGCACGACGCGCTCGCAGGGACGGCCTGGCATCGCGGTTCGAGAAGAAGCGAGCACCAACTCGCGAACACCGCCGCCGCCTCAGTTGCCGATGTAGCCGAGCGACTCGAGCTTCTCGAGCATCTCCGGGTCAATATCCGATTCGTCCAGGGTCTCCGTCGGCGGTACGACGGCCAGATAGACGCCCGACGGCCCGGCCAATGAGAACTCATCACCGCTCGGCACGAGGGATTTCACATCCTGTACGACGACATCCGCCGCGTCGGCCGCGAATTCATACGGGAATGCGTCCACAGTGAACTTGTCGCCACCAACATGCAGCACCGGCTTGTCGGATGTTTCGCACACGTACTTCTCGACAACGACTTTGGCGCCCGGCGGCACTACGTCGACCTTGATGCTATCCTCGTCAATCATCCACCAATCCAGACGACGCAAGCCCCCGGCCCCGCCGGTGGCCAGTTCGTTCTGTCCGGTAAGCGTTATGTCAAGCGTCTTACCTTTGTCACCGACACGCGCCACGTCATCTGCTTCGAACGCAAGCCGCCGCAAGTCGACGAAGCGCCCACTGGTCCTCAGCCGGATCCTGTAGCTGTGCTGGCGGCTGGATTTCTCGATCAGGTTGACGTTCCGCAAGTGGATGCCCGGGCTCGAGCGCGATAGGTAATCGCGCAGCAGCGCTCCCAACTCGGCCACAACCGCCGGATCGCTGGCGAGCAGGTTTCTCTTCTCGGCCGGGTCCGCTACGAGGTCGAACAGCAGTTCGCGTTGCGCCGGGCTCTCCTGCTGGATGTACTTGAAGTTGCCCAGCAAGACGCCATCCAGAATCGATCGCATAGGTGGCTCGAAGCAGCCAAGCGTGTGGTCCGTCTGGAAGAAGAATGGTCGGTCCAATGGCCCGTTTCCAGCCATCAGGTCGACGAGGTCCACCCCATCGAGACCATCCGCCGGCTCGATTTCAAGATACGCCAGCAGGGTCGGCACCACGTCATTGAGCGAGGCCCGCTCGCTCACGCGGCGGCCGCCCTGGGCATTACCGGGGAACTTGATCACCAGCGGCACGTGGACCTGGTGCTCATACAGACTGCGCCCGTGCGAGCCCATGCCGTGTTCATAGAATGCCTCGCCATGATCCGCCACGTAGATGATCAACATGTCATCGTACAAACCAGACTGCTTCAACTCGTCCATCAGGCGGCCGAAGTGTGCGTCGTTGTAGCTGATCTCGCCGTCGTAGGCATCGACGAAGCCCCGTACAAGCTGGCGTGGCGGGTCGAACGTCTGCATGGGTCGCGGCGCGCGCGGGCTCAGCGCCGGGCCCCACTTCGTGTTGTACGGAGCCGGCGGGCGGTAGATTTCGTGGGGATCAATGGTGTGGACATAAGCGAAGAAGGGCTCGGCCGGTTCGTTGCCGAGATAGGCAAGCAACGTGCCGGCCATCTTCGCGGCCCTTGCCGAGGAGAGGCCGTCTTTGGTGCGCGCGAAACGATCGAAGCCAGGCCCGAAGCCCCATTCCGGATCGACCCACGGATTGGCCGAAATGGCACACGTCGTGTATCCCCGATCCTGGAGATACTCGCCCAGCAATCGCCGCCCGCTCAGCCGCCCATAGTAACCGATCGCGCGGTGCCGCTTCGGGTAAAGTCCCGTCAGCAGCGACGCCGTCGACGGCTTGGTCCACGGGGCCGGGGCGTAGGCGTTCTCGAAGACCACCGCGTCCCGGGCGAATGCATCGAGGTTGGGCGATGTCTCCCGCTCGTAGCCGTAGGTGCTGAGATGGTCGGCGCGCAGCGTATCGACCAGCCAGATCAGGATGTTCGGCTTCTCGGCGCGCGGTACCAACTCGCGGCTGTCGGCCGCCTCATCTTCCTGACCGACGGACCGACTCTCGCACCCGGTGAGCGCCAGCACGCAACCGGCCAAAATCAGCGACAGGCGCCATAAAGGCGCAGTATCACGCTTCCAGAACTTCATGGGCATTGCTCACATCACAGCGCTTGGCACACCCAAACACCCCTGCGCATGATGTTAGCCGCACCCGCGACCAGAGTCACTCTGTCGCCAGCGAATACACTGAAATCCGGCCGGTCAACCAGTCGGCGAGTTCAGTCGTTGAGTCCGCTGCTATCATTAGCGGCGCAGTTAACGACGGAGCAGCCTCTCACACCTCCGTGCAACGTTGAGCCGCCACGCTGCCTGTCAACGATCGGACTCGGCTGCTCAGCGATTGCGGCTTCCACGAGCGGCGATGATCGTGAGTGAAAGCAGCAGCAGTGAACCCGGCTCCGGCGTCAGCGGGATGCCGCTGAAACTCTGCCCGGAGCCCCACTGTTCGGCACCGACAATCAGCCCGTCGCCTTCGGTCAGGTTGATGTCCATGTATTCGCTGTCGCCATACACATCGCCGTAGGTGATCAGGATGCGCAGGTCGTCCGGCCCGTAGTATCCGAGCGAATCGAAGTCGACAGTATTGGCGGCGCGGTCCACACTGAAAGAGTCGCTGTTGAATTCCGTATCGGCCGACACCTCGTACCCGCGGTAAAGCTGGCCTGCGTAGTCCATCCCGACACCAAAAGTAGTCTCGGCACGCACGACCTGGCTATTGGCCGGATCAAGATGCTGTGCGGCACCGACGAGAAAACCGGACGTACCCTTCACATCGGTCACCACGCCCAGGATTTCGACACCGGCTGAAAAGGAAACCTGTCCCGCGTACCGCATGCCATCCACCCGAATCAGAACCGACTGGACCCCCGTCGCGTCCACGTCGCCCCAGACCAGGGGATCCGGCGCGACCTGATCGACCGGGGCGGCCGAGTCGAGCAACGCCAGGTTGCTGATATCAATCGTGTCGAAGTTCTGCTCGCGAACCAACGTCAGCGTGCTGCTGTCAGCGATCGAATCCGGACCGTCGACGATCGGCAATGCGCCGAAAGTGCTCGTGCTCGTGATTGCGGACAATGCAAGAACAAGAAGTGCGCGCGTGTACATGACTGTACCTCCTCTGTAGACGGACCTCTGCCGCCAAACTCCTGAATCAGAACCAGAAACGGGTTTCCCCGATCATCCTCCCGAACCTCACCGCCCCCCGGCTAGCGACGGCCCGCAAGAACCGTCGGATTACTCCACCTCCAACTCTTCAAGATACCCCACAGCCGGCTGTTGCACAACCTCGCGATCGGCGGGTCGCGGCGGACGAAGCCGGAAACTGGCGCGCTTCGCGCCGTTTTCACGTGTGTGACAGGTTTCTCTTGATTCTCCTCCCTCACCCGCTATACTGCCTGCATCATGAGCAACGCGCTGTCGAACATGTTCCACCATCATCACCACGCGATTCGCGCGGCCGGGTGATGGTCTAGCTGTTCGCAGCCAGGACAACCATCGACGCCGGCCTCGGTCGGCGTCGTTTCTTTTTGGGAGCGCGTCCACCGAGGCCCGTCCGAGCCAAGGAGCCCCGGATGTTGACGCGCACCGCCGACACACCCCTGCAACTCGCGATCCCCAAGGGCCGCATGTTCGACGGCATCGCTGCCCTGCTGGCCGACGCGGGCATCCGCCTGCGCAGCGGACCGCGAGATTATCGGCCCACCGTCTCCCTCCCGGGCCTCGAAGCCAAAATCCTGAAACCCCAGAACATCATCGAAATGCTCCACCTCGGCTCACGCGACGTCGGCTTCGCCGGCGCCGACTGGGTCGCCGAACTCGACGTCGCACTCGTCGAACTGCTCGATACCGGCCTCGATCCCGTTCGGCTCGTGGCGGCCGCTCCGGTCGAACTGCTCGAACGCGGCCGCCTGCCGGATCGCCAGTTGGTCGTCGCGTCGGAATACGAGCGCCTGACGCGCCGGTGGATCGAGCAGCGCGGCATCAAGGCGACCTTCGTTCACTCTTACGGCGCAACCGAGGTCTTCCCCCCCGAAGACGCCGACTGCATCGTCGACAACACCGCCACCGGCTCGACCCTGCGGGCCAACGGCCTCGAAATCGTCGACGAGGTGTTGCGGTCGTCGACCCGCCTGTATGCGAACCCTGCGGTGCTCGACGACCCCCCACGCCGGGCTGCGGTCGACCAGCTCGTCACCCTGCTGCGCTCGGTGCTCGACGCCCGTCGCCGGGCCATGCTCGAGGTCAACGTGCCGGCCGATCGCCTGGAAACCGTTGTCGACATCCTCCCCTGCATGCGGGAGCCGACGATCTCGCCGCTACACGGCGACGCGGGCTACGCCGTCAAGTCCGCCGTCCCGCGCGATCAGCTCCCGCGGCTGATCACCGAACTCAAGGCCCACGGCGCCACCGACATCGTCGTCTCCAACCTGTCGCAGATCGTCCCGTGAGCGAGGAGCGAGGCATGACGCAACCAGAAACACCCCGTGTGCAGCCCGCCCGCGGTTTGAGTGACCTCACCGCCTATCGCGTGCCGCGCCCCAACAAGCCGATCGACCTGTACCTCGACGGCAACGAAGGCGTCGCGCCGCCGGCCGCCCTGCTCGACATCGCGCACGAGTTGGGGCCAGAGGTACTGCGGCGTTACCCCAGCAAGGGCGAATTGGAAGCGCAACTGGCGGCGGAGTTCGGTGTGGATGCCGCGCAGGTGCTCGTCACCGCGGGTGGCGACGATGCACTGGACCGCGCGTGCCGCGCCGTGCTGGAGCCCGGACGCGAGCTCGTGTTGCCCGTACCGACGTTCGAGATGCTGGAGCGCTACCCGCGACTGGTCGGGGCGACCACCGTGCCGGTCCCCTGGGACGTCCCGGCCTTCCCGATCGCCGGCGTGCTGGACGCGCTGCGCGACGCGACGGGCGCCATCGCGATCGTCTCGCCCAACAACCCGACGGGCGCCGTCGCCACAACGGCCGACCTCGAGGCCCTGTCGGCCGCGGCGCCGCATGTGCTGCTGCTCGTCGACCTGGCCTATGTGGAATTTGCCGACGTGGACCTGACGGCTGCGGCCCTGCGCCTGCCAAACGCAGTCGTCGTGCGGACATTTTCCAAGGCCTGGGGACTGGCGGGGCTGCGCGTGGGCTACGCAATCGGGCCGCCACGGATCATTGACTGGCTGCGGGCGGTTGGGGGGCCGTACCCAACCTCGGGGCTGTCGCTGGCCATCGCTTCGCGGCGACTGTCGACTGGCGCAGCCGATATGCGCGCATTTATCGAGCGCGTTCGCGTCGAGCGTGCGGCGCTGTCGTCCTTGCTCATCGAGTGTGGCGCGGCGCCCGTACCGTCACAGGCGAACTTCGTGCTGGGACGCTTCGGCGACGCGCGGCTGGTGCAGGCGGCGCTGGCGGATATGGGCATCGCCGTCCGCGCGTTTCCCGACCGGCCGACACTGCACGACGCCCTGCGGATCACGTGCCCGGGCCGTGCCGACGCATTCGAGCGGCTGTGTGACGCCCTGCGCACCACGGCGGCGCAGACTCCGGCCGCCTTCGACAAGACCGCTCTCGAGGAGACACGCCAATGAGCAAACGAACCGCGGAGATCACGCGCCAGACCGGCGAAACGGACATCACGCTGCGCCTCGCACTCGACGGCAGCGGCGCAGCGCAGGTGCAAACGGGCATCGGGTTCCTCGATCACCTGCTGACTGCTCTGGCGCGACACGCCCGGCTCGATCTCGATCTCACCTGCCGCGGCGACCTGCATGTCGACGATCACCACACCGCCGAGGATTGCGCCCTGGTGCTGGGCGCAGCCATCGATCAGGCACTCGGCGAACGGCGCGGGATCATGCGGTTTGGCGACGCATACGCGCCGCTCGACGATGCGCTCGCCCGAGCCGTGATCGACCTCTCGGGACGGCCTTATGCGGTGATCAACCTCGGCCTGCAGCGAGAAAAGCTCGGCGAACTGGCCTCCGAGAATGTCGCGCACGTGCTGCACTCGCTCGCAACCGCCGCCCGCATGAACCTGCACATCGACGTCTTGCGCGGCGATAACGACCATCACCGCGCCGAGGCGGCGTTCAAAGCGACAGCCCGCGCACTCCGCGCTGCGCTCGCAACCGATGGCACCGTTGACGTGCCCAGTACGAAAGGAGTGCTCGGATGACCGCGGCGAGTGACGAAGTCCTGGTCGTGCGCACCGGCACTGCGAACCTGGCATCGGTCCTCTCCGGCCTGCGGCGGGTGGGGGCGATCTCACGCGTGACACACGATCCAGACGAAGTGCGCGCAGCCCGGCGGGTCGTGCTGCCGGGCGTCGGGGCATTCGGGGCGGCGATGGCGATGCTCCGAGAGCAGAACCTCGTCGACCCCCTCGTAGAGCGCATCAACGCCGGCCGCCCGACACTCGCGGTGTGCGTGGGGCTGCAGGTCCTGTGTGCCGCAAGCGACGAATCACCGGGTGTCGCTGGCCTCGGCATCATTGATCGGCGTGTGACGCGCTTCGCGGGGGCCATGCGCGTGCCGCAACTGGGGTGGAACCTGGTCGAGGCACCGCGCGATAGCGCCCTGCTCGACACCGGCTACGCGTACTTCGCCAACTCGTACAAGCTCGACGACGCGCCGGATGGCTGGGAAGTGGCCTATGCCGACCACGGCGGCCCGTTCGTCGCGGCCCTCGCGCAGGGACCGGTCCTCGCGTGCCAGTTCCACCCCGAACTCTCCGGCACCTGGGGGATTCGCCACCTCGAGCGTTGGATGAAGCTGACCGAGACGAACGGAGGTGCCGCATGCTGACCGCTCGCATCATCCCATGCCTGGACGTGCGCAACGGCCGCGTGGTAAAGGGCGTGCGCTTCGCGGGCTTGCGCGATGCCGGCGACCCGGCCGAGCGAGCCGCGGCTTACGAAACCCAGGATGCCGACGAGATCGTCGTGCTCGACGTTTCGGCCACGCCCGAAGGCCGCGCAAACCAGACCGACACCGTACGCGCCGTGCGCGAGCAACTCACGATCCCGCTCACCGTGGGCGGCGGTGTACGCACGACGGCCGATGCCTCCGCCCTGCTCGACGCCGGCGCCGACAAGGTCAGTATCAACACCGCCGCGGTGCGCGAACCGCCGCTCATCGATCAACTCGCCACACAATTCGGCTGCCAATGCACAGTGCTCGCCCTCGACGCCGCCCGCACACCGGCCGGCGGCTGGGAGGTCGTCGTCCTGTCTGGCACCGAACGCACCGGCCGCGACGCCGTCACCTGGGCCCTCGAGGCGACGGAGCGCGGCGCCGGCGAAATACTCCTCACGAGTTGGGATCGTGACGGCACGCGCAGCGGCTACGACGACGAGCTTATCAAAGCGATCAGCGCGGTCGTGCGAGTACCCGTGATCGCGTCGGGCGGCGCCGCCGGGCCCGGGCACCTGATCAGCGCGCTCCGCGCCGGCGCCGACGCCGTCCTGGCCGCTTCCATCTTCCACGACAACGAAATGACCGTGCGCGACCTGAAGCAACAGCTTGCGGCGGCCGGATGCCGGGTGCGAATATGATCATCCCTTCAATCGACATCATGGACGGACAGGCGGTACAACTCGTCGGCGGCCGCGAAAAGGCCATGGATGCGGGCGACCCGCGCCCCATCGCCGCACGCTTCGCCCTCGCCGGTGAGATTGCCGTCGTCGACCTCGACGCGGCGCTTGGACGCGGCGACAACACCGACCTGATCCGTGAACTCCTGACGATCGCCGACTGCCGTGTCGGCGGCGGCATCCGCAACATCGAGCGCGCGATCGAATGGCTCGACGCGGGCGCAACGCAGGTCGTTCTCGGCACGGCCGCGACCCCAGACGTGCTGCGCGAATTGCCACGCGAGCGCGTCGTTGCTGCCCTCGACGCCATCGACGGCGAAGTCGTCGTCGACGGCTGGCAGACACGCACCGGCCGCGACGTGTTCGATCAGATGCGCGAGCTGCGCGATGTCGTCGGCGGCTTTCTCGTCACCTTCGTCGAACGCGAAGGTCGCTTGCAAGGCAGCGACCTCGCGCGGGCGGAGCGCCTGCGCGAAGCAGCCGGCGACACCATGCTCACGGTGGCCGGCGGCATCACGACCACCGACGAGATCGCCGCACTCGACAAGCTCGGCATCGACGCGCAGGTCGGCATGGCACTCTACACCGGCCGCATGGATCTCGCCGACGCCATCGCCGCTCCCCTCACCTCGGATCGCCCCGACGGACTCTGGCCGACAGTCGTGGTCGACGAGCGCGGCGTCGCACTCGGTCTCGCGTGGTCCAGCAGCGAGAGCCTGCGGGCAGCAGTCCGCAATCGCCGCGGCGTATACCGATCGCGCACGCGCGGCCTTTGGGTCAAGGGCGAGACCTCCGGCGCGACGCAGGACCTGCTGCGGGTTGACCTCGACTGCGACCGCGACGCACTGCGTTTCACTGTTCGTCAGCAGGGCTCGGGCTTCTGTCACCGCAATACGGCAACGTGCTGGGGCGCCTTGAATGGACTCGGCGCCTTGGAGCGCACCTTGCGCCAACGTATCGCCGATGCGCCCCCAGGTTCGTACACGCGCCGGCTACTCGATGACCCGAACCTGCTCCGCAGCAAACTCGTCGAAGAGGCCAACGAACTGGCGGCGGCCACATCACGGTACGAGGTGACGTGGGAGACGGCGGATGTGCTGTACTTCGCGCTGGTCGCACTCGCCCGCGGCGACGGCTCGCTCGCCCAAGTGGAACGCGTGCTCGACCGCCGCAGCCGAGAGGTCACACGCCGTCCGGGCCATGCCAAACCAGCGACGGAGGATCCATCATGAATCCCGTGCGGCTCCGCCGTCTCGCGCCGGACGATGTACAGCCGCTCGGCGCCGTAACGCTCGACGACACCACGCTGGCGCAGGCAGGGGCGATCGTGGCAGACGTGCGCACGCGCGGCGACACTGCCTTGCGCGAACACGCCGAACGGCTGGGCGACGTGCCTTCGGCTGGGCCGCTGGTCGTTCCCCCCGAAGAGCTCCGCGCCGCTTTGACGCGTATTCCGGCAGAAACCCGCGCCGTTCTCGAACGTGCCGCCGACCGCATCCGCGCGTTCGCCGAAGCACAGCGGGCATGCCTGCGCGATCTGACCGCCGACGTGCCGGGCGGATTGGCAGGCCACATTGTCGCCCCGATTACAGCGGCCGGGTGTTACGCTCCCGGCGGGCGGTTCCCGCTGCCATCGTCGGTGCTCATGACTGCCGTCACCGCCCGCGTGGCGGGGGTCGAGCAGGTGGTCGTCGCGTCGCCGAAGCCAACGGATTTCACCCTGGCGGCGGCGGCCATCGCCGGTGCCGACCTGTTGCTGGCGTGTGGCGGCGCCCAGGCCATCGCCGCGCTGGCGTTCGGCGCGGGTGTTGTGCCGCGCTGCGACGTCGTGGTCGGACCGGGCAACCGCTGGGTGACGGCGGCGAAACAGATCGTCGCGGGCGAGGTGGCGATCGACATGCTTGCCGGCCCGTCAGAGCTCGTTGTGGTCGCCGACGCCGAGGCCGATGCTGCGCTCGTCGCGGCCGACCTGCTGGCCCAGGCCGAGCACGACCCCGACGCGTTGCCGGTTCTTGCCACGACCCACGAGCCTCTGATCGGAGCGGTCGAAGGCGAATTAGCGGCGCAACTCGCGGACCTGCCAACGGCCGACGTCGCGCGCGCTGCACTGGAGCACGGCTTCGCGGTCTGGGCCGACCGCGCGAAGCTGATCAACGTGTGCGATCACGTCGCGCCGGAGCACCTGGCGCTGCACGTGGCGGACGTCGAAGCGTGGAAGCCGCACTTACAGCACTACGGCGCGCTCTTCGAAGGCCCCCACAGCGCCGAGGTGCTTGGCGATTACGGGATCGGGCCGAACCATGTGCTGCCCACCGGCGGGACAGCCCGCACGCAGGGCGGCCTGAGCGTATTCACATTCCTCCGCGTGCGTACCTGGCTACGCGTGAACCCTGGCGCCGAACTCGACGCCGTCGCGCGCGACGCCGCCGCCCTGGCCCGCTGTGAAGGTCTCGAAGCCCATGCCCGCTCGGCCGAGAAGCGCTTGAGATAGGCACCCCGCTTACACCGGCGGCTCGGCCAGCCGGGCCAGCTCGGCACGCACGCGTTTGATGACCTCAGCAGTCGCGTCCTTCGGCGGCATGATCGCCTTGTCGGCCTTGCCGCGCTCGACGACCTCGACGCCTCCGGCCTTTAGGCTCTTCTTGCCCACCACGATCCGCAGCGGAATGCCGATCAGGTCCGCATCCTTGAACTTGAACCCGGCCCGCTCGTCGCGATCATCCAGCAGCACGTCGACGCCGGCCCGCGCCAGCTCGTCGTGCACCTCGTTCGCAACGCGCATGGCTTCGTCGTCCTTGGGGTCCAGCGCCACCACGAGCACCTCGAAGGGCGCGATCGACATCGGCCACACGATCCCGTCCTGGTCGTGATGGGCCTCGATCGCCGCCGCCATGATTCGATTCACGCCGATGCCGTAGCACCCCATGATGATCGGCCTGGCCTTGCCGTTCTGGTCGAGGTACGTCGCTTCCATCGCGTCGCTGTATTTCGTGCCGAGCTTGAAGACATGGCCAATCTCGATCGCCGTCCGCAGCCGCAACGCGCTGCCGCTCCCGGTCGGCGACAAGTCTCCGTCGACCACGTTGCGAATGTCCGCGACGACGACCTTGTCGCCGTCGGTCGGGAAGTCGCGCCCTGGATTCACGCCCGTCACGTGGTAATCCGTCTTGTTCGCTCCGGTGGCGGCGTTCTTCATCCCCAGCACGTCGCGATCGATCACCAAACGGTCAACCTTGTCAGCCAGCCCCTGCGGCCCCGCGAACCCGACCGCCGCGCCGGTCACGACCGCGATCGTCTCCGGGTCCGCCAGCTCGAGCGACATCCCCGCCGCCTTCGCCAGCTTGATGTCGTTGATCTCGTGATCGCCGCGCACCAGCGCCACCACCCGC
This sequence comes from uncultured Planctomycetales bacterium, assembly GCA_964448675.1. Lineage (GTDB taxonomy): Bacteria > Planctomycetota > Phycisphaerae > UBA1845 > Fen-1342 > CAYUZU01. The sequence goes on along the minus strand of CAYUZU010000001.1, from coordinate 50,823 downwards.
TGCGCCGGCGTCGCGTTCCCGGCGGCGTCCTCTGCCGGCGAAACGTAGATCAGCGTCTTGATCATCTGCGCAGGCTTCGTCCCGAGCATCGCACAGACGTCCTCGACCTTGCCGGCGTTCGGCGTATGGACTTCCTGGATCTCCGCCAGCGGCTCCTCCGGCATGGGCGGCAGCGGGGCCCCGGTCGCCCGCTCCAGGTTCGCGGCATAGTCACTGTTCTCACTGATCGCCACGAGGTCCTCGCCCGCATCCGTGAGCACCATGAACTCGTGCGAGACATCGCCGCCCATCGCGCCACTCTCGGCCTGTACCGCCAGGTACGGCAAGCCGCAGCGCCCGAAGATGCGGCAGTACGTCGCGTACATGTTCTCGTACTCGCTGTCGAGCGTGGCCGTATCGCTGTGGAACGAGTACGCGTCCTTCATCAAAAACTCACGCGTTCGCAACACGCCGCTCTTGGGCCGCGCTTCTCCGCGGTACTTGAGCTGGATCTGGTACAGATTCACCGGCAGCTGCTTGTAGCTCCTCAGGTACGCCCGGGCGATCTCGGTGATGATCTCCTCGTGCGTCGGCGCCAGGACCAGCCCGGCCGCCCAGTCCCACGTCCGCCCGTCGAGCCGCAGCAGAATGTCCTGCATGGTCTCGTGCCGGCCCGTCTCCTGCCAAAGCGACGTCGGCGTCAGGCAGGGCATGCGCAGCTCGATGGCGCCCGCGCGGTCCATCTCCTCGCGCACGATCTGCTCCACCTTGCGCAGCGCCCGGAAGCCCAGCGGCAGGTAGCTGTAGATCCCCGCCGCGAGCTGGCGGATCAGCCCCGCGCGGAGCATGAGGACGTGGGACGGCGCGGTCGCGTCCTTGGGGGTCTCTTTGGTGGTGGGGATGAAGTATTTTCGCCAGTGCATCGCGTGATTCTCCCGGACGCCGCTAAAACGACCCATTGTGCCCTGCCGCGGTCGCGGTTGCAAACCATCCCGCGACCGCCCGCGTTGCAGTTCTGGGGGCAGGGCCTACAATGCGTCGTTTCGGCGGCTGGCCCCGCGTGCGGTTGCGGGGCGCGCCCCTCCACCTGAAATAAAGCGTACACAGGCGAATGGACAACGAGTTTCGGCGACTGATCCTCGCAATGGCCGCCGCCATGGCCATTTTCATCGGCTGGCGCTACATGGTCACGGTCTTCTCCCCCGAGCAGGACCAGCGGCCACCCGCCCCGACCGAGCAGGTCCCGGCCGCGCCGACCCAGCCCACGACCGGCCCGGCGGTCATCGACGCCAGCAAGGCCGCCCCCACCCCGACCACGGGCACCGCAACCGGCCCTGTGCTGACGGCTGCCCCAGGGGCCGCCCTCCTGCCCGCCGAGCCCGACGAACGGATCGAGCCGGTCGTGCTGGGAGGGGAAGAGGGCGACATGCTGCGGGTCGAGCTGCACCCCCGCGGCGGCAGCGTCACGCGGCTGGAGCTCTTCCGCAAGAACGACAAAGGCGAGTTCGTCCACCAGGCCGAGCCCGACAGCGGCACGCCCTACCCCCTCCTGACGCCGGTCTCCGACGGTGTGGTGGAGGAATACTCATTCGCGACGCACCGCGTGTGGATCAAGGAATACGGGAACGAGGCCGTCTCGCTGGCCCAGCAGGTCTGGGAACTGGTCGACGACGCGGGGCCGGATACGGTCGCGTTCCAGACGACGCTCAGCGACACCGACGGCAACGAGCTGCTGCGCTTCCGCAAGACCTACGCCCTGCACGAGGGCCAGCCGGTCTTCGACCTGGACCTCACCGTCGAGAACCTCAGTGGCCGGCCGCTGACCATACGCCTGGCCCAGGACGGGCCGATCGGCATCCGCAAGGAGCACCTGGTCTACGACATGCGCTTCCTGCTGACGGCCCAGCGCGACGGCGACAGCATCAGCCTGAACAAGGCGCACACGCGCGACGGCCTGCGCAAGGCCACGGTCGCCGGCGAGCCCGAGAGTCTGCTCGAGCCCGCCAAGGGCCCGCTGCTCTGGACCTGCCTGACCAACAAGTACTTCGGCGTTTTCACGCGCCCGCTGCCGCCGCCGGGCGAGCGCAGCGAATTCGTCGCGTCGCTGGCGGGGCTGGTGGCCAATCCGCCGGCTGAGGAAAACCTGGGCGACCTGCTGGCGCGGGCCACGACGGTGCCGACCGAGCTCGCACCGGGCGCGTCCACCCGCTTCCCGTTCGAGATCTACGCCGGCCCCAAGGACGCGACGTACCTGAAGAAGATCAACCCGGCCTATGCCGACCACACCAAGCTGTACTATCAGCTCGCGCAATCGGCGGACGGGCGCTGCTGTGCGTTCTGTGCCCCGATCTGGCTGCGCGAGATGATGGTCTGGCTGCTGGAGACGATCCACTCGGTCGTGCGGAACTACGGCGTGGCGATCATCATCCTGGTGATCATCATCCGCGGCCTGCTGCATCCCCTGACCGTATTCCAGCAGAAGTCCATGTTCCGCATGCAGGAGAACATGGCCCGCATCCAGCCCAAGCTCAGCGCGGTCAAGGAGAAATACGCCAACGACAAGGTCAAGCAGAACCAGGAGATGATGAAGCTCTTCAGCGAGGAGGGCATCAATCCCGCGGCGAACTTCGTCGCATTCATCCCGCTGTTCCTGCAGATGCCGATCCTGATCGCGCTGTGGACCGCCCTGAACACGGATGTCAATCTGCGCCACGCGCCCTTCGACGGCTGGTGGATTCAGGATCTGTCGGCGCCCGACGCGTTCATCCGGTTCGCCGAGCCGTACGACGTGCCGATCCTGTCGTCGATCCCACTGCTGAACATGGTGTTCGCCGGCGTGACGTCGATCAATCTGCTGCCGATCCTGATGGGCATCAGCATGTGGCTCCAGCAGAAGTACATGCCCAAGCCGCACATGCAGGCCAAGCTCGACGCCGCCAAGAAGCAGGACGGCGAACAGAAGAAGCCTGCCGGCGGCATGTCGCCCGAAGACCAGCTGCGCCAGCAGCAGATGGTCGCCTACATGATGGCGATCATGTTCCCGCTGATGTTCTATAATATGCCGGCTGGCTTGAACCTGTACTGGATGGCGACCAACGTCGTCGGCATCTGTGAATCGCTCATCATCCGCCGGCAGCTCGCCCACGAAAAGGAGCGCCGCGAGAAGGCGGGCCCGGCGCCGCCCAGGCGGCCCGGCAAGAAGGGTATCGTCGGCCGCTTCTTCGAGCGAATCGCCAAGCAGGCCGAAGACCTGCAGCGCAAGGCCGATGATCTCGCGAAGCAGGAAGAACGCAAGCGCGCCGAACAGCGTGCCGCCAAGAAGAACGACAAGAGGAAACGGTGATGGCAGCCGTCGATTTCGACCCGGACAACCCGCACTCCCAGCACACCCTGCGCGCCCTCGCCGAGGAAGCCGCTCGCGCCGGCGGCCGCGTCGCGCGGCGCTACTTCGGTAGCGAGCTCGGCGTGTGGCTCAAGTCCGATCGCAGTGAGGTCAGCGACGCCGACGAGGACGCCCAGGCCGCCGTCATCGCCACCATCCGGGCGCAGCGGCCGCAGGACGCGTTCATCGCCGAGGAGCAGCTCACGCTCACCGATCCACCGCCCGCACCGACGGCCGATCAGGTCTGCTGGGTCATCGACCCGATCGACGGCACGCGAAACTTCGTGCGTCACATTCCGCTGTACACGTGCTCGGTGGCGGCGATGCTCAACGGCATGCCGCTGGTCGGCGCGATCTACGATGCGCAGCGCAACACACTCTACTCCGCCAGCCAGAAAGGCGGGCTGTTCTTCAATTGCGAGCACCGCCCCCGCCACGACGAGAACGAGGCCCCCCCGCGCGGCGCCAACCCCAAGCCCGTCGTCGCGATCCCCTCCAGTCCCGTCGGCGAAACGGTTCCGCTCGCCCATGCATGGCTCGACCGCTACGTGTGCCGCAGCTTCGGCTCCACCGCCCTGCACCTGGCCATGGTCGCCAACGGCGAGCTCGACGCGGCCCTGTGCGACAACCCGCGCTTATGGGACATCGCCGCGGGCTGGGTGCTGATCGAGGCGGCTGGCGCACACATCACGAAGCCGGACGGCAGCCCGGTCTTTCCGCTGGACATCACGCAATACCACGGCGAGGACATTCCCTGCGTTGCCGCCACCAGGCGCGTGCAGCGCGAAGTGCTGCAGGTCTGAAGCGGGTTCGGCCCTGCGCCGGGCGCTGCCGTATCCAGCCGGTCCCTGCCGCACTGCTGACAAGGGTCGCAGCTGCCGCTATTCTGCTTGTTTCGAGCCGTCGCAGGACGCAAAGCCCCGAATTCCCCAACACCGGCAGGTGTACCATGCGCCACCGTTTCCTCGCCCCGTCTGTCGTCCTCCTCGTCGCGCTGCATGCCGTCGCCGCCGCGGCCCAACCCGCGGCCACGACCCGCCCCGCCGCGCGGTACGCAGCCGCCGTTGCCGACGCTCGCGCCTGGGTGCGCGACCCGCTCGAGCAGACACCGATCGCGGCTTTCAGTCCGGCACTCGCGTTGCACCATCGCCGCTACGCCGCGCCGCGGCCGCTGCGCTTGTGGATCGCCCGCGTCGACCTCAGCAGCAACGATGTGCGGCTCGCCCTGACCGCGCCCGCCGACTTCACCGGCGAGAATGCCAAGTTCGAAACGCGCTGCGCGACGACGCTCGATTTCGCCCGCCAGCGCGGCGTGCAGCTCGCCATCAACACCAGCGCCTTCGGACCATTCCGCGGCCAGACCGGCCAGCCGATGGACGTGGTCGGACTCGCCGCCGTCCGGGGCAAGACCTATTCGCCGCCGGACGAGCGATTCGGGGCGATGTATGTCGCGCGCGACGGCCGCGTCCGGCTCGCGGCCCCGCCGCTTGACGATGACGGCGTCTGGCACGTCATTCCCGGCTTTCGCATGCTGCTGGACGACCGCCGCATCGCCGTGAAACCGGAATACGCCTTTACCAGCTTCGGTGGGGTCAATCCGCGGACCGCGGTCGGGGTCGACCAGGATGGCGACACGCTGTGGATCGTTGTCGTCGACGGGCGGCAAAAGGACGTCAGCGAAGGCATCACGCTCATCGAGCTCGCCGCGCTCTTCGAGTCGCTCGGTGCGTGGGACGCGCTCAATCTCGACGGCGGCGGCTCGTCGACCCTCGTGATCGAAAACGCCGTGCACAACTACGACGTCGTCAACACGCCCGTCGGCCGCGGCCAGCCGAACACGCTGCGCCAGGTGGCCAACAACCTCGGCTTCTACCTGCCCGGCAAGCCGCCGCGACCAGAGCACGCCGAGCCCACGACGCTGCGCGACGCCGTCCTGCGCATCATCGGCGACCGGCGCGGGCGCATGTTCCCCGGGCGGTCGAGTGACGCCGTGGACCTGACGTACGAGGGTCAACCGGCCCCCATGGTCGACCCGCACCATTCATCCGGGGCGGGCGCAACCCTGCCCGTCTTCCTGGCTGCCTACTGTCAGCTGCATCACGACTGCCAGGCCGTCGACGCCACCGGCCGCTGGTTCCAGGACTGGCCGCGCGCGAAGTTCGATGCCCTGCAGCAGGCGTGGTTCGGCGTGGCGCAACCGCCCGCGACAGAGATCATCCCCGGACCTTATCGCGACACCGTCTTCGAGCAGCGCGCCGCCGACGTGCTGCCGTGGGCCGGCCTCGGTACGGCGATTGACGATTACCGCCTGTTGCAGCGCGGCGATTTCATCCAGTTCTACCGCGCTGGCGGCGGGACGCATGCGGGGGTCTTCTGGGGCCGTGATTGGGATGACAAGGGCCGCGAGCGCCTGTGGTACTGGTCGAGTATCGAGAGTCCGCGGCACGCTTACGCTTCCGAGCCAGGCGACAAGCCCCGGCGCGTCCCCGGTTTCGGCATCGATTACGAGTACATCGGTCAGGAGATCATCCCGGACCGCATCTACGGCGCCCGGCCGGGGAAGGTACAATGATCAATGGACAATTGTGGACGATCGAGGCGCCGTGTCGCGTTGACGGGCCCTCGTCACTTTATCACTTTGTCACTTCAGCACGTGTCACCCGAGCACCGATTTCAGCCGGAAGCGCATACGATGACCCGCCCGCTGCTCATCATACTCGCCCTCACTGCGACGCTTGCCCTCGTCGGCTGCCAGTCGCCAACGCGGACATACGTCCCGCACCGCCATCACATGGTCATCCTCGACAGCACCGACCCCGCCGCCCACGGCACCCACAAGAGCATGCGTCTGGACGAGCCCGTCGGCGGTCCGGCCAGTTCCCTGGACTACGTGGTGACGTACACCGCGCCACGTCAGACGCCACCGTTTCCGTTCAACGAAGCGCTGGTTTCGTGGAACATCGACTGCCCGCCCACCGCCGGTTACCGCATCGAGCTGCGGGCGGCAGCCCTGGACACGGGCGAATGGACGCCGTGGCTGCATGTCGGGGCGGGCGGCAACCGACCCGTCCCGGCGGAGCACACGCAACGCTGCGCGTTGGGACGCGTGGACATTGATGTCTTTCGCAGCGACACGTACTTCGGTCGGGTCGAGGTGCGCGTACGCGGCAGTGCCGACACCGCCGGGGGCAAACCGCTGACCATCCGCCGCCTCGCGATCTGCACCAGCGATATCGACCGCGACCCGCCGCCCTATGCGGCACCGGACAAGCCCGTCACGCCGCCGCCGGCCGCCGTGCGCCGTCTGCCGGTGCCCTTCCGTAATCAGCTCACCGACCGCCCCGAGCTCGCCGGCCGCATCTGCAGCCCCGCGTGCGTCGCGATGCTCCTCGCGTATCACGGCGTCGACGCGAAATCGGGGGACGTCGCGGCTGCCTGCTACGACGCCGCGAACGACATCTACGGCAACTGGCCCCGGCAGATTCAAACGGCGTACGCGTTCGGCGTGCCGGGTTACCTGACGCGTTTTTCCACCTGGCGCGACGTCGAGCGCCACGTCGCCCAGGGCCGGCCGCTGGCCATCTCGCTGCGGCTGCGGGAGGGCGACCAGTTTCGCGGCGCCTCCTATCGCCCCAGCGGCGGCCACCTCATCGTGATCACCGGCTTCGACGCGAACGGCCACGTCCACGTCAACGACCCGGCGTTCTCGACACCCGACAAGGGCCAGCTCACGCTCAATCGTCACGACCTCGGCAAGGCCTGGCTCTACAACACCGGCGGCGTGGCGTACGTCGTGGGCGAATGACGGAGAGCACGCAGCGGTCAGCCGGGAATTCAAGCAACCCGAAGGCAGAAAGGCGAGCTCTGCCGGCGGGCCGAATCCGCCCGCCCCTTCGTCGCACTCCTCAATCCCTCACGCCCCACGAATCACGGCGCCGCAGGTGTCGTCGCCGGCGCTGTCGGCGTCATCAGCTCCGTGAGCTGCTGCTCGACACGGCGCCGCTCGGCGGGGCGCAGGCGCTGGACTTCGTGCGGCGGCCGGGTGTCATCGATTGCGAGGGCGGCGGCGAAGTGCTCGCGAGCCTGGCGCGTTGCCCCCGGGGCGCCGGTGTCCTGGTTCACGCGCAACCAGGCGTGGCCGGCTTCGATCCGCAGCCGGGGGTCGGTCGGATAACGCTGCACAGCGCGGTCAAGGCGCTCGGCTGCGCGCCGGCGCAGGGCAGTCGCTTCGTCGTGGTTGCCGAGCTCGGCCTTCAGGTCCGCCAGCGTCGACAGCACCCGCGCGAAGAGCCGGTGTGCCTGCGACGTGTCGATCACGTCGATGCGGTAAGCGTGTCTGTCGATGATATGCTCGAGTTGCGCCGCGCGACTCCGGGCGTCGAGTTCGGGGATGCTGCCCGCGACGACCGCAGCGCGCAGGGCGGTCTCTGTGAGATCATCATCACCGAACGTGTGGAAGAGTGCGGCATAGGCCCGTCTATCAAGCTCCGCGGCGTTTTCGGGTGTGAGTCGTGACTGCATCAACTGCCGCAGACGCTGCAATTGTGTATCGATAGCGCGTTGAATCACGGGAATGGCGAACTGCCCGTAGACGGCCATGAGGACGACCACCGCCAACGCCGCACGAACGGCGTAGCGCACCAGCCGCGACGGGATCGGCCCGTAGGCCACGGGTGGTCGCACACCCGTCGCTGCCACGGCACACAGCGTGAACGCCGCCAACCCGCCGGGTGTCATCAACGCCAGGTCGAGCGCGTTGTGCACCAGCGAGGCGAACAGTGCAGCGACAAGGCCCGCCAACAGCCAACGGCGTCCCGTCGCTGACTGATCGGTCAGCGTTAGCAGCCACAGCACAGCCCCGAACCCCACCAGCCACGGCAACACCACGTCCGCCAGCCACACCGCCGCCAGGCTCGGCGACGCCAGCGGCAGCCCTGCGAAGAGCATATGGACGAGCAGGACGGCGGCTGCCGCCGGGAAGGCGCGCGTGGCGAGTGCTCCTGGCGAGAGGTGCATTGACGCAGGTGTCTCATCCGGCGGCTGTGGATTCAGTTGTCGCACGCTTGCGGTGAGCGTCGTGCCGAGCAGCACCAGCGCGCCTACCAGTCCCAGCGGGCCGAGCTCGACAAGCAGGCTGAGCCAGACGCTGTGCGGATCCTTGACCTCTTCGGTGCTTTCGGGCGGCTTGTACTGGAGATAGGCGTCCGCGAATTCACCACGGCCGAGGCCGGTGAGCGGGGCGTCCTGGTAGGCCTCGATGGCGGTGGACCAGTAGTACCAACGGAAGGCGAGTGATGGATGTGGCAGTGTGCCCTTTGCGATGCCATAGACGGCGACGGCGCCGATCACGCCGAAATAGCCGGCCGCGAGTATGGCGACGACGGTTCGCGGACGCTGCGCCAGCCCCCGGGCCGCGCCGCCAATCACCAGCACGATCACCCCGACGACCGCTGCGACCTGCGCCCCGAGGCTGCCGGTGAACCAGAGGGCGGTTGCGAGGATGAGCGCAACAGCGAGCATCATGACAGGGGCCAGCCAATTGAGCGGGATTTCGCTGCGGGGCGGGTGCTGGGTTGGCCTGCTGCGTGTGGCAGACAGGAGGCTGCCGGTGAGCAGGCCGATCGCGAGCATGATCCACATCGCCAGGCAGGAGCCGGTGATATTGGAGAGTGTGAGGTAGCCGGTGGATTCGCGTGCCTGGAGGCGGCGCTCGTAATTGACGATGAGCGGGTCATCGACATCGACGCCGTCGGCGATGAGTTGGGGCTTGATTTGCTGTTCCCATTGCGTGCGCATATAGGGGAATTCGTCGGTGCGTTGCAGGATGCACTTCAGCGCGGTGGCGACGCCGGTGGCGAGAAAGGCGGCGACCAGGAGATGCAGCATCCAGCGACGCCGGATGAGCGTAGCGAGTGCCAGACCGCTGAGCACGCCTACGAGCAGGTTCATGCCCATGAGTTGCAGGCTGCCGGAGACGAACGCCGCCGCCACGAGCAGCACGAAGCCGACGGCCGGCCAGCGATGTCGCCGCCAGCGGCCACGACGCCCGAGAGCGACAACCGCAGCGATCAGCAGCAGCAGGTCGAGCCAGCCGGTGGTGGCGGGGGTTGGGCCGCCGACGTTGGGCAGGTTGCCGAGGAAGCCGAGTTCGACGCGTTCAAAGCTCTCGGTGATGAGCGGCCGGGCGGCGAGAACGCCGAGCAGGATATAGAACAGCACGCGATCGAGCGGGGCGACGTCCTCGGCCGTCGGGCTGGTCGAACTGTCGCGCGGCTTGGTGGTCATGCGTTCCTGCGCAGCGGCATCTCGAGGATGGCGACAATCGCCAGCACCATGACGACAATCACGCCGACGGTGATCGTGGTGCGCAAATCCGCCCCCGGCAGCAAGGTTGCGGCGAGGCCGGTGGTCGCGGTCGCGAGGTAGATTGTCAGCACGGCGAAGCGGCGGCTGAGGCCGCGCTCGACGAGACGGTGCGAGAAGTGGCGCTGGTCGCCTTTCATCGGGTTGCGCCCTTCGAGCAGTCGGATCAGCACCACGCTGGTGAAGTCATACAGCGGCACGGCGAGCACCACCAGTGGCGTGAGCAGGGCATAAGCCGGAGCGCCCGCGCCGCTTTGATAGTACGTCGTGAGCACGGACACTGTCGCGAGCATGTAGCCGACGACCAGACTGCCGGCGTCACCCATGAAGATGCGTGCCGGCGGGAAGTTATGCACCAGAAAACCGGCGATGCCGCCGAGAAACACACACGCGAGGGCGGGCACCAGGACCTGCTCGTTCATCACGCCACAAACCGCGAGCGCGGCCAGACAAACGCACGCGACGCCCGCGCTGAGCCCGTCCATGTTGTCGAGGAAATTGAACGCGTTGACGATGACGATGAACCAGAGAGTCGTCAGCAGGACCGAGACCCAGACGTCGGCAAACTCGGCAATGCGCACGCCGCCGGCCGTGGCTACCGCGAAGGCGACCAGGATGATCACGGTGAGCTTGGCGAGCGGGGGCAACGGCCGGCGGTCGTCGATCAGCCCAACGATGTGCAGCACCAGGCCGCCGGCGAGAATGATGAGCAACTGCCCGATGCGATCCGACATGCCACCGACGTAGGCCCGGACGGTTTCACCGAACTGGGCGGCCCACCAGCCCGGCGCCACGAGGTGGGCCAGCAAAAGGCCCACCACCAGTGTCAGCCACGGCGCGGCGATGATCGCGCAGCCGCCGCCATAGGGAATTGGCGCGCGGTGCGATTTGTGCCCACCGGGGTGGTCCACGAAACCGACGCGTCGCGCTAATGGCCGGGCGAGCGCAGTGAGGACGGTCGCGAGCAGCATGACACCGCCGGCGGCGCTGGCGAGCAGAATAACGAGCGTGACCTGGCTCATGGGGGCGGCTGAGGTTCTCCTGCATCATCCGACGAAGAGGGGGTGAACACGCGTCGGTCAGAGGTGTTCGGCGGCGTAGTGCAGCCGGGCGACGGCCTGAAAGCTCCCGCCGCCCTCGTGTTCGTTATATCCGTAGACACGGATGTCCTTCGGTCCGCGCAGTTGATTGTACGCCGCGAAGACAGTGCTCGGCGGACAGACGAGATCCATCAGGCCGACCGAGAACAGGCTGCGTGCCGTGACGCGCTGGGCGAAGTGAATACCGTCGAAGTACGACAGTGTCGCGAAGACCGCGTCTTCACGGTCGCGGTGGCAGCGCAGGTACGCGACGATTTCGTTGTAGGGCGCCGCATCGGTGAGCTCCGTCGCACGGCGAAAGTGGCACAGGAATGGCACGTCCGCCAGAAGCAGTTTGACCGCAGGCGTGGCCAGGGCCGCCGCAGCCAGCGCGATGCCACCACCCTGACTGCCGCCAGCGACGGCGATGCGTTCGGCGTCAACGTGCGGGTGTGTGGCGGCAGCCTCCACGGCGCGGACCGCGTCAGTAAAGACGCGGCGATAGTAGTACGTGTCGGGCGATTCGATCCCGCGTGTGAGAAAGCCGGCATAGTGCGGGCCGGCAGGGGCATTGTCGTGCGTGTCGCCCGGCGACCAGCCAGAGCCCTGCCCGCGCGTGTCCATGACCAGATGGGCGAAGCCCGCGACGGCGGGGGCGATGTGGTCAATCGGCAGCGACCGTCCGCCGCCATACCCGACGAACGACACGATGCACGGGCGAGGTTCGGTTGTGCCCGCTGGTGCAAGCAGCCACCCCTTCACCGGCTGCCCATCGAAGCCGGCAAACGTCACGTCGTACACATCCACGAGCTGGTAGATCGGGTCAGTGAGCGGGCGGAACTCGGCGGCGATCGGGTGGCGGGCGGCGTCGGCCAGCGTGCGTTGCCAAAACGCGTCGAAGTCGGCCGGGGCCGCGACGTCGGGGCGATAGTGGCGTAGCTCCTCGAGCGGCAGATCGAAACGCATGTGGGCTCCCTGTCTGGCGGGCGGCGATTATAGCGGAAGGGGAGCGAGGTGACGAAGGGGGAACAGGGAACGCCGGGACCGCTGCTGCTTGCGTTCCTGTTCTTCGCGTTTTCAGTTGTGCCTTTTGCACTGTCCGGCTGACAGCTTGCCGCTTCGCACGACACGGAATCCGTGGTTTGCGGCATCGTGGCAGACAGCCACCATTCACATCGCCACCAGCACGAAAGCCGCCGCCAGTACGAGAAGACTCAATACGAGCCCCGCGACCGTGCGCTGGCGCCGGCGTTGCTGCCGCCACTGCGCCCAGGTGTGACCGAGCTCGTCGATCGTTACCGCCGACGCCACGCCATCACCCCGCACAACGACGATCTGCGTTCCCTGCGCGGCCCACTCGGCCACGGCGGCACGCTCGTCCCACAGCACACGCAGCAGGTCGGCGGCCGTAGCAAAGCACACCGTACGCACGGCACCCGCCGCGACCAGCGCATCGACCTCGTCGACGTCACGCGGTGCGACCCACGGTGCGTCCTGCCAGCCGCGCCCAGCCAGTGCGCCCGCCACGGCGTCGTCCGCTCGCAGCGCCGCTGCACCGACAATCACCACGCCCGGCTTGTCCGTTGCCATCACGCCGGCCCTCCGTACCGCAGCCACAAGTTCACCGTCAGCAGCAGCAGGGCCGCGATGCCCACCGCTCCGCCGTAGGGGAAAATGCTCGCGCCCACCAGCCACGGCGGCCCGGTGTAGCGGACGAACGGCCGCGCTCCGAGCAGCACCACCACGCCCCCCGCGTGCAGCCCCATGGGCAGCCACAGGGCATCGGTGCAGTAGAACGCAACACAGAACAGCAGCCCCAGTGCAACATGCCCCGGAAATGTCCAGTAGCGCTTCACGCTCCGCACGTAGTGCGCCCCGGCGAAGACGAGCACCCCGATCGTCAGCGCGAGCGGCGCAGCGAAGTCCTCCAGCAATGCCGCCAGCAGCATCGCGCGAAACAGCAATTCCTCGACGAATGCAACCATGACCGCGGCCAGCGGCACCGCTGCCAACCGCCGAACGAGCTTGCTCCGCTTGTGGCGGACTTCGAAACGGGTGTTGTCCGTGAGCGTCCATGCCAAGTACAGCAGCCCGAGATACAGCACCGCCGCCGCCGCCCCGACCAGCGCCTCCCCCGGCCGTTGCCCCAGCGGCAGAAACCGACCGTAGTAAACCCACGGCGACGCGCCGCGCAGCAGGGGATAGCCAAGCAGCACGACGGCGAACGTCAGGTTCGTCATGATCCGGTTGATGCGTTTGAGCTCACGCGGCAGGTCGCCCGCGCTGATCCGCCAGCGCAGCGGCTTGCCCACCCGCCACAGCAGGACGCTCTGCGTCCCCCACATCACGACCGGCACGAACAGCAACAGCACCAGGGCGCCCATGCCGGTTCAACTCCCCTGCGCGGCCGGCGCCCCCGCGACCGACGAGTCCGCTGTGGCGCCCGTGGCCGGCCCGCGAACGTAGGCCTGGTCACCCTGGAACACGCGTGTCCAGCGCTTGTCACCCCACGAGTACCACAGCGCCGGCTCCTCGCGCACGAAACGCTCGAAGCGCGTCGCGTACCACTGCAACAAACGCTGCACCGTCGCGCGCACCCCGCCCCCGTCCGTCGCGCCGCCATCGTAGACCGGCCCTTCCAGCGCGAGCCATTGTCGCCCATCGCGCACCCGCGCGGTCAACATGTACAGCGGCGCACCGGCGCGAATCGCCAGCACCGCGGCCCCGGCGGGAAAGTACACCTCGCGTCCGAAGAAACGCACCGGCGTCCCGTCCTCGCGCTTGCGCGGCATGTCCGGCGTGATGAACATCGTGCGCCCCCCGCGCAACGCGGCCACCATGCTCAGCAATCGGCTGCCCTGCCCGGGCGCCGGCGGCGGCTCGATGAGCCAGTCCATCGCGTGCGACCGGCACCAGCGCAGCTTGGCAACGTGCCGCGCCGGGTTCTTCGACCAGCGCATGTAGATCGTCAGTGGGATCTCACGGTGCAGCCGCGGCAGGTTGAACATGAAGTTGGCAATGTGCGGCCCCATGATGACCATGCCGCGCCGATCGGACCGCCGCGCAATGTCCCGCACCGAGTCCTCAACATCGATCGTCTCATCGACCAGCCGGCCGATCGCCGCCCGTTGCGCCGCGGTCGGATGGTCATGGCGCAGGCTGTGCAATCCCGCCGCAAGATGGGCGGCAATATGCTCGAAATGGGCCCGGTGCACCACCGGCGAATACAGCCCGATCGCACGCATGTTGTCGGCAATCTGGGCCGCGACGCGCGGACAGCGCGGGCCGAACCGCGCCAACGCTCGCTCCAGCCGGCGCACGCCCCGAACGCTCAGCCGCGGCGCAAGCGCCAGGCCGGCGTTCGTCGCGTGCGTCGTGATCCAGCGTCGTACGGCGTGCAGCACGGTGGTCTCTCTCCGACTACTTCACCCGTGGCATCTTGCCCGCGTCCAGCCGCCGGAAGTAGTCGTGCGCCGCACGCAGCACCAGCGGCGACAACAGCAACACGGCCGGCAGGTTGCAGAACGCCATCACGCCTACAAGCCCGTCTGACAGGTCGTAGATCGTCTGAAACCGCCCGATCAGCATGCCGACCACCACGAACACGACGAAAATGAACTTGTACGGCAACACCGCCCGCGGCCCGAAGAGGTACTCCGCGCCGCGCTCGCCATAGTAGCTCCACGTGAGCATCGTGCTGAACGCAAACAGGCACACGGCCAGCGTCACCATGTACTTGCCAAACCCGCGCAACGTGCTGTCAAAAGCGAAACGCGTCAGCTCCGCTCCGTTCGCGTCAATGTGCACCGGCTGCCCCACCGCCAACTTGGCCCGCTTGCTCAACACGCCCTCGTCTTCCGTCGGCGGCACCGTCAGGACCAGCGCCGACAGGTCCGTCCACGCAGCCTTCGTGTCGGGTCCGACATTGTCCACCGGCAGTTCGACAGCGACCGGATCGTCGCCGGGCACGCGTTCGACAAAGACAACCACCTGCACCCGCTCGGCGGCGGTCAGCTCGGCCAGGTACGCCTCCTGGAAGTGCGGCTCGACTTCCTGATTCACCGCTACGTGCACCTGCCCCTCGTCGATCGCGGTCACCGTGCCCAGCGCCGGCCGATTCCACACACCGGTCATCAGCAGCACCAGCGCGCTCATCGTGCAGATGATCAGCGTGTCGATAAACGGGCCAATCCCTGCCACAATGCCCTCCCGAATCGGCTCGTCAGTCCGGGCTGCCGCATGTGCCATTGCCGCTGACCCCTGGCCGGCCTCGTTGGAGAACATCGCGCGGCGCAGGCCGTGCTTGAATGCCAGCCACACCGTCACCCCGGTGAAGGCCCCCATCTCCGCCGTCGGCGAGAACGCCGCATCGACGATCAGCCACAGGTAATACGGCACCTCCTGGATGTGCAGCGCGATGACATACGTCGCGCCCGCGATGTAGATGACGCACATCAGCGGCACCAGCCGCGACGCGACCTCGCCGATCCGCTGGATGCCGCCGATGATCACCAGCGACACCAGCGCAGCCATCACGATCGCCGACAGCCATTCCGGCACGTTGAAGTTCATGTGCAGCACGTTGGCGACGTTCCACCCCTGGAACATGTTGCCCTGACCGAGCGCACTCACCGCCGTTCCCGCCGCAAACAGCACCGCCAGGATCTTGAACACGACCCAGGCGGGGTTGCCGATCTTGTGAATCGGCTCGACGAACGCCTTCTGGATGTACCACATCGGCCCGCCGCGAACCTCGTGCATGTCCGGGTCGAACGGCGTGCCGTCGGGCTCCGGCCGGCCGTCCTTGCGCCGCTGGTCGCGGAACATGACCGCCAGGCTGCACTCCATGAACTTCAGCGTCATGCCGAGGATACCGATGACCCACATCCAGAAGATGGCCCCAGGCCCGCCGACCGCCACCGCAACCGCCACCCCCGCGATGTTCCCCAGCCCGATCGTCCCCGACAGCGCCGCGCACAGCGCCTGAAAGTGGTTCACATGGCCCGCGTCGCTCGGCTTGTCGAACCGCCCGCGGATGCAATCCAGCCCGTGCGTCAGGATCCGCCACTGCACGAACCTCGTCGCGATCGTGAAGACCAGGCCGCAGCCGAGCAGCAGGAAGAACATCGGCAAGGACCAGACAGCGCCAGCCAGGTCCTTCGCGAACGCTTGCAGGGACTGCGGAACCACTTGCAGGTATTCCATGATCATGGCCGCTCCGCGGTGTGATCAACAACAAATCGACGTGAACGCGCCGGAAGATAGCCGCCACGCCGCCACGCGGCAACCGCTGGCAGCACCCACGCGTCGCGTTTACACTACCGCCGCCGACGCGGTTCTGCCGTGCGGGTGTCGCACGTCGACGACGGGCGCGGGTCGTCCCGGGTGCACGGCGCCGGTCACTTCGCCAACAAGGGAGAGCACGCGATCATGTCGGAGCGGTCCACGGGCGCAACGCCGAACGCGCTGCCAGGCGGCAACCAGAAGGAGAAGTGGGGCTCGAAGCTCGGCGTGGTGCTCGCCGTCGCCGGCTCGGCCGTCGGCCTGGGAAACTTCCTGCGGTTCCCCGGCGTCGCGGTGAACAACGGCGGCGGCGCGTTCATGATCCCCTACTTCATCAGCTTCCTCCTGCTCGGCATCCCCATCGCCTGGTGCGAATGGACCCTCGGCCGGCTCGGCGGCCGCTTCGGACAGAACAGCGCCCCGGGCATCATGTTCGCCATCTGGCGCCGCAGCCCCGCCAAGCTGCTCGGCGCCATCTCGCTGCTGATCCCCGTCGCCATCTACATGTACTACATCCTGCTCGAAGCATGGTGCCTGGACTACTGCCTGTTCTTCATCCAGGGCGGCTTCGAGCAGCTCTTCGCATCCGTCACCCAGAACGCCGAGACCCGCGAACAGGTCATCGACAAGGTCGTCGGCGCGGCCGTATCCCACCAGGGCGAGGTGTTCGGCGTCGCGTCGCACGGGGCCGTGTTCACCGGTGGGCGAACCGTCTGGCTGGTTCTCGCCTGCTTCCTCGTCAACTTCTTCATCATCTACCAGGGCGTGACCCGCGGCATCGAGCGCTTCTGCAAGTGGGCCATGCCCGCGCTGATCCTGTGCGCCCTGGTCATTCTGCTGCGTGTGCTCACCCTGCCCAACATCACCTCGGGCCTGGGCTTCATGTGGAACCCCGACTGGCAGGCGCTGGGCGATCCCCAGGTGTGGCTCGCGGCGTCCGGCCAGATCTTCTTCAGCCTCAGCGTCGGTTTCGGCCTGATTCTCTGCTACTCCAGCTACCTCCGCAAAGACGACGACGTCGTCCTCAGCTCGCTCAGCGCGTCCAGCACCAACGAATTCTGCGAGGTCATTCTCGCCGGCCTGATCGTCGTGCCGACGGCCTTCCTCTTCCTCGGCGCCGAAAACGCCAAGGGCGGCACCTTCGAGCTGGGCTTCGTCACCCTGCCCGCCATCATGCATTTCATGCCGCTGGGCAACGCCGTCGGCGCCCTGTGGTTCGGCCTGCTCTTTCTCGCCGCCGTCACCAGCTCACTCAGCATGCTCCAGCCGGCAATCGCGTTTCTCGAGGACGGCTTCGGCCTCGGTCGCCGCGCGAGCGTCGGCATCCTTGGCGTGATCACCGCGATCGGTGCCGCTCTGACCATGTCCTTCAGCCGCAACGTCGTCGCCCTCGACCACACCGATTTCTGGTGCAACCTGTTCATGATCGTCGCCGCCCTCGGGCTGGTGATCATGTTCGGCTGGGTGATCGGGGCCGAGCGTGGCGTCAAGGAGATGAACCGCGGCGCCGACTTGCAGGTGCCCGGCGTGCTGGCGATCCTGCTGCGCTACGTCACCCCCGCCTTCCTCATCATCATCCTCGTCGCGTGGGCCTGGCAGGAATTCCCCGCCCGGCTCGACGCGATGAATCCTGAAAGCCAGGGCAACAAGGCCGCCCGCGCCAAGGCCGAACAGGCCCTCGCCCTCCGCGCCGAGCTCATGGATACCCTCATCAATCCGACGCTCAGCGACAATGAACGCTACGAAGCGGTCATGGCCACCGTCGCCAGCGTCGCCGCGTTGCCCGACATCGAGGACCTGCCCGACTGGGTCGACGAGGTGCGGGCCGCCGCCAGCCGCCAGGACTTTGCCGACAAGGACGCCCGCGACGCCTTCTACGCCGCCCGCGTCACCGACCGCCTCGGCCTGCTCCCACCGCTGGACGGCGCCGACCAGCCGCTCGTCGTGGCCGGCCTCACCGCCAGCGAATCGCTGCCTGCCCGCCAACTGATCCGCAAGGTCCAGCGCCTCACCGGCCGCGCGGTGACCGAACCCGCACCACGGACCGTCGCTTTCGTCGCCGGCGTCCGCGAGCAGATGAACGCTGCCCGCCAGGCCGCCGTCGTCGATGCCAACATCGCGCGATTCGTCTTCCTCGGCGTGGTGCTGTTCCTGCTCGGACTCTACATTCTCAGCGATGTCGCGTGCCGCAACCGCATCGGAGCGTCGATCGCCGAGGCCGAACGCCAGGGCATCGATTGGGAGGCCGCCGAATGAACCTGCTACTGCTCCCGCTCGCTCAGGCAGCGCCCGCCGACGAAGCGCTGACGACTTCGGGCGGCGTCCTGATGACGTTCTGCATCCTGGTCGTGCTCTCGCTCAACATCTTCTGCCTGTACCGCGTGCTGACGACGCCCAACGAACCGAGCGATGAGAACGCGGCGTCGGCCGCGCGGGAGAGCACGGACCGCTAGGCCCGCAATGGGCGGGTCCTGCCCCGCCGCCCTACGCCTCCACCACCGCTCGTGCTATGCTGCGCTCAAATGACCCAGTTGTCGGAAAACCACGCACCTGACGCGCGGCCACCTTTCAGCGGCCACGTCGTCCACGTCGTCGACCACGCGGTCGCCGCCCGCTGGGAGCCGATGTTGCGACAGGTGCTCTGGGCCCTCGCCGAGAGCGGCCCCCGCATCGCCCTGCTCACCAACGACGAGCCGCTCCTCGCCGCCCTCGACGGCACCGCCGTCAATCGCATACGCCCCATCCATATTGGCGGCTGGCGCGGCTGGCGGCTGCCCGAGACCATCCGTCTCCGCTGCGCGCCGCCGCCCATGATCGCCCACGTCTGGGGCGCCGCTGGCGAGCGCTGGTGCCGCCAATGGGCCCGTGAAACCGGCGCCGCCCTCGTCGTCCACGCCTTCGACGAGCACCACATCCATCGCCTCGCCCGCCGCCGCCCCCGCCCGCGCCACCGCGTGCTCGCCGCCGCCAAGGGCCTCACCGGCCCCCTGCTCGATCGCTGGTCGCTCAACCCCCAACACTGGGAAACCGTCGCCCCCGCCGTCGGCGTGCCGCTGGGGTACGTTCCCGAGCCGGCGGCCGACCGCACGCTTGGCATCGCATGCGTGGGCATGCTGGGCGACCCGCCCGCTCTCGGCGTCGTGCTCGACGCCCTCGCCCAGCTCCGCAGCAGCGGCGCCGACCTGCAGGCCGTGCTCATCGGCGAAGCCCGCCACACCCCCGCCGCCTGGCGCCTCATGCACGAACGTCGCGTGCACGAATGCTGCGTCGTCATCGACGAGCCCCACCTGTGGGAAAAGGGCATCAGCGGTGCCGACGTCTGCGTCGTACCCGCCCGCCAGACCGACCTGTGGCTCGCCCCCCTGCTGGCCATGGGCCTCGGCAAGATCGTCATCGCCTCACGCGACCAGCTCGCCGAGTGGTTCATCGAGGGCCGCACGAGCTGGCAATTCACCCCCGGCTCGGCCGTCGAGCTCGCCTACCTGCTGATGCAGACCATCGAGAAGCCCAAGCTGGCTCGCGACCTGCGGGCTCGCGCCGCCGACTACTTCTACGAGCATCATGGTGTCGGCACGCTCGTGGACCGCCTGCTGGCCATCTACCAGCGACT
The DNA here is from genome assembly GCA_964448675.1 of uncultured Planctomycetales bacterium. Lineage (GTDB taxonomy): Bacteria > Planctomycetota > Phycisphaerae > UBA1845 > Fen-1342 > CAYUZU01. The sequence continues at coordinate 31,127 of CAYUZU010000001.1, read as the reverse complement.
CGCCACCGAGGGCGCGCCGCGCCCCCCCGGTCCCAAGGAGACACACCGTGGCTCCTGAAGTCGTCGCAGGCCCATGCAACAACGCCGGCCGGGCGAGCTTGCTCAACCTCATCCTCCCCGGCGGCGGCCTTATCGCCATCGGCGCCCTGCTCCCCGGCGTGCTGGTCGGGCTCGCTTTCGCCGCCAGCGCGAATTTTGCGCTGATTGCCATATTGTTATTTCCCGCCGACTTCACCCGCGCTTATCAGGCACTGGGCATCGGCCTGGCCGTCGGCTGCTACCTCGGCGCCCAGATCCGCCTGCTCACCACCATTCGAGCACGCCGCCGGGCCGCGGCCGCCCGGCACCGCCGGCAGCAGCTCTGGCACGCACGAGAGCTCCTGGAGCGTGGCGAGCACGGTGCGGCACTGCAAGTGCTTTCATCGCTCGCCGACACCTACGCCGACGACCTGCTCGTGGCTTATCGGCTGGCGCAGGCGCTCAGCCTCGCTGGATCGGTTCATGCCGCCCGCAGCGCCTGGGAACGCGTGCGTCGCCTCGATCGCCACGGCATCTATCGGGAGCAGACACGAGCCCGCCTCGCCCATCCGCCCCGCTGAGGCCCTGTCATGCACCCACCGCTCAGAGGACTAGTCAGGCTCTTCCATCCGCTGGTCGATAGCACCTCTGGCGGCGTGTGCCGTTCCTTGATGGCCCCGAAACCGCGGAATACAATCTCCAGCACGTCAGGTCCTGTAACGATCGTCTGCCCCGTCGCAGATAGCAGATCGGCGTGCGGCTGCATCCGCTGGGAGTATTGGAACGCATGTTTGAACGCTTCACTGATCGAGCGCGGAAGGTCATGGCGCTGGCCAATCAAGAGGCCCAGCGCTTCAACCACGAGTACATCGGGACCGAGCACATCCTGCTCGGGCTCGTCAAGGAAGGCTCGGGGGTCGGCGCCAATGTCCTTAAGAACCTGACCGTGGATCTGCGCAAGGTGCGGATGGAAGTGGAGAAGCTCGTCAAGAGTGGCCCCGAGATGGTCACCATGGGCAAGCTCCCCCAGACGCCGCGTGCCAAACGCGTCATCGAGTACGCGATCGAAGAGGCGCGCAACCTGAACCACAACTATGTCGGGACCGAGCACCTGCTCCTCGGCCTGCTCCGCGAGCAGGACGGCGTCGCCGCCCAGGTCCTGATGAACCTCGGCCTCAAACTCGAAGAGGTGCGCGAGGAGGTGCTGAACCTGCTCGGCGCCGGCGTCGAGGCCGAGGAAACCGCCAGCATGACGCCACCCGGCGAACCCAGCGCCCCCAAGGGCAAGAGCAAGACGCCCGCACTGGATTCCTTCGGTCGCGACCTGACCGAGCTTGCCCGCGAAGGCAAGCTCGATCCCGTCATCGGCCGCATGGGCGAGATCGAGCGCGTCATCACCGTCCTCTGCCGCCGCGTCAAGAACAACCCGGTGCTGCTGGGTGAGGCCGGCGTCGGCAAGACGGCCATCGTTGAAGGCCTGGGCCAGAAGATCATCTCGCGTCAGGTGCCCGAGTTGCTGCACGATCGACGCATCGTCATCCTCGACCTCGCCCTCATGGTCGCCGGCACCAAGTACCGCGGCCAGTTCGAAGAGCGCATCAAGGCCGTGATGAACGAGGTCCGCCGCGCCCGCAACGTCATCCTCTTCATTGACGAGCTGCACACGCTGGTCGGCGCCGGCGGCGCCGAGGGCGCGATCGACGCCTCCAACGTGCTCAAGCCTGCGCTGTCGCGCGGCGAGATCCAGTGCATCGGTGCCACGACCTTCGATGAGTTCCGCAAGTACATCGAGAAGGACGCGGCCCTGGCCCGCCGCTTCCAGCCGATCAACGTCGACGAGCCCTCGCTCGAGCACACGCTCGAGATTCTCAAGGGTCTTCGTGACCGTTACGAGGCGCACCACCGCGTGCAGATCACGGACGAGGCGCTCCAGGCCGCAACCGAGCTCTCGCACCGCTACATCACCGGCCGCGTGCTGCCCGACAAGGCCATCGATGTCATCGACGAAGCGGGCGCGCGCGTCCGCATCAAGAGCATGACACTGCCGCCCGACCTGGCCGAGCTGGAGCGCGAGATCGAGCGCCTGTCGGTCGAGAAGGACGAGGCCGTCAAGAACGCCGATTACGAACGGGCGGCTGAGCTGCGCGACAAGTGCGAATCGCTCCGCATGAAGAAGGACAACATCCAGCGCGAGTGGAAGGACGTCTCGAAGGAGACCGAGGGCGTCGTCGACGGCAACGTCATCGGCGAGGTCGTCAGTCGTATGACGGGCGTTCCGCTCACCCGCCTGGAGAAGGAAGAGGCCGACCGCCTGCTGGAGATCGAGAAGGAACTCCACAAGCGCGTCATCAGCCAGGAAGAGGCCATCAGCGCCATTGCCCGCAGCGTGCGGCGCAGCCGCAGTGGCCTGAAGGACCCCAACCGCCCCATGGGCTCGTTCATCTTCCTCGGCCCGTCGGGCGTCGGCAAGACGCTGCTGGCCAAGACGCTCGCCGAGTTCATGTTCGGCGACGAAGACGCGCTGATCACGCTCGACATGTCCGAGTACATGGAGAAGCACAACGTCAGCCGCCTCGTCGGCGCCCCGCCGGGCTACGTCGGCTACGAAGAGGGCGGCCAGCTTACCGAGCGCATCCGCCGTCGCCCGTACTCCGTGGTCCTGCTCGACGAGATCGAGAAGGCGCACCCCGACGTCTTCAACATGTTGCTGCAGATCATGGAGGAAGGCCGGCTGACCGACTCGTTCGGCCGCCATGTGGACTTCCGCAACACCATCCTCATCATGACCAGCAACATCGGCGCCGACCGCATCATGAGCCAGGATCCGTTCGGCTTCATGAAGCGCGACGAGAACATCAACTACGAGAAGATGAAGGACATGCTGACCGGCGAGCTCGAGCGCAACTTCCGCCCCGAGTTCATCAACCGCCTCGACGAGGTCGTCGTGTTCCACAAGCTCACCCACGACGACCTGCGGCTGATCGTCGACCTCGAGCTGGCCAAGGTCACCGGCCGCCTCCGCGAGCGCGGCCTGTCGCTCGAGCTCACCGAACCGGCCCGCGAGTTCCTCGTCGAGCAGGGCACCGACGAGAAGTTCGGTGCCCGCCCGCTGCGGCGCACGATCTCGACCAAGATCGAGGATCCGCTCAGCGAGGACATCCTTCGCGGCAAGTACCGTGGCAAGAACCTCATCCGCATCGACGTGGCCGGCGAGGATGACGACCGTCGCTTCACCTTCGAGGGCCGCGAAGCCCCGCCCGAGGGTGACAAGGAAACGCCCGTCGCCAGCGCCGAGGCGACGTAAACTCCGTCCCCGAGTGGACTGACTCGCTCGGGCGCGACAAGGCAAGATGGCAAAACGCTGGTACGCGCAGAACGTCGTACCAGCGTTTTCTTTTCTGAGATGCGCCCGGTCGCCCGCCCGCCCCCTTACTTCACCGCATCCCCCTGCCGCTCGAGATAAGCCCGCAACGCCGCCGGCGACCAGCTCAGCACGACGAACCGATCCGTCACCGTCCACGCCGGCCCGGCAATCACGGCGAATTGCAGGTGCCACAGCCCGTCAGGCGTCCGCCGCAATGCCCACGGCAGTGGCCCGTGTCCCTCCGCCACCGCCTGCTGCAGCGCCTCGCGAAACACCTCGCAGATCGTGTCGATCGTGCGCCGCACCTGCGCCGGGTTCTCGCGAATCTCGATCAGCGTCGTCACCGCGATCGGCACGCGCAGCGGATGCACCGGAAAGTTGTGCAGCACGACGTGCGCGCCGAGATTCGCCAGCAGGTGCCGCTCCACGTCAAAACCGCGTTCCTGCTGAATCTCGGCCCAGATGCGCCGGACCTGCCGCTGCTGCTTGGGCCCCTGCATCGCGACAATCCCCTCGAAGAACCGCTGCAGGAACCGATCCACCGGCAGGCGGTAGATCGCCCAGCGCGCGCCGTCCGGCACGACCGCCAACAGCCGCGTGTCGCGAAACGCCGGGTCGGCGTATACCCGCTCCACCGTCTGATCACCCACCAGCAGCGTCGCCCGGCAGAACAGCGCCGGCCCCTCCAGCCCGATCGCCCAGTACGCCCGCCGCAGGTCCTCCGCGTCCCACGCGCGAAAGAACGCGCTGGCCCGATCGTCAATCAACGGATCAAGCCGCGCCTGAATCTCGCGTGCCGCCACCAGAATCTCGATCAGTGTGCCCCGCTGGCGATCCCGGCGGGCGGCCGCGAACCAGTCGACCTTCGTCAGTGCCGGCCGCTCCCCCGCCGCCACCTGCGCCACACTCTCCCAGACCCCTTCCCCCACCGTCAGCACGAAGTGATGGCCGATCTGTCCCCAGCCGATCACGCACCAGTCCGGCAACCGGTTGTCACGCAGTTCCTGGTAGCGCCAGCGCCCGTGCGTCTTCGTGACCAGCGTCGCCTCGTCGCGGTTGGTCTGCTCGTTGACCGCTGTCTGAATGATCCGCAGGAACGGCTCCACCGCAGCACGATCCGCCTGCTCGCCCGATGGCGCCACCTGCGCGATCACCGCCAGCCGCAGCTTGTCCACGCGTTTGGCACGCGGATCCTGCTCGATCGGCTTGGCCTTGACGTCGACGAGCGCAATCGCGTGTGGATAGCGGATCATCAGGTTGAACAGCTCCGCCCCGCGCATCGTGAGCTGCGCCACCCCCTCCAGCGACTGCCCCGTCAGCCGCTGTCCCAACTCGAGCAACGTCTTCAGCGTCGACGTCGGGCTGCCCGGCTGCGGCGCGTCCGGCAGCGGCTGCCCCTGCCAGCACAGCAGTGACTCCGCCGGCACGAGGTCCGCCGGCTCGCGCCCGGCCGCCAGCCCCGGCGAGGCCCCCAGCCCCAGCACGATCATCAACAACAGACTACGCATACTGAGTCACCCTGTGTCGCCAGCCCATCATGCGGCGCGGCGCGCCTTCCTGCGATACTGCACCTGACCACGGTATGGTAGCCGCGTATCAATGTAGCGCGGCGGCAATATCGCCGTATACCCTTCGTCGCTTCGTCGCTACTTGTCGCCTGTTACCCGCCAGAACGGCTCCGTCGGCACCAGCACCAGGTCGTCCCCGAGCAGACTGTCGATCTCGGCTGACGGGATCGTCAGCACCTCGCCGCCGTCGCGAACAAACGCCCGCAGCTCGTCATCGCCGAGCATCGGCTGCCCAACCGGGACCAGCCCGAAGCGCCACCAGTACACCCGCACCGCTTCCGGGCCGATGGGATGTGCCAGCCGCTCCGCCGCCACCGTCGGGGCCACCGTCGAATCCGCCACAATCCAGCCGCCGACGCGAATGTTGCCTAGTGCGGTGCGGGCAAAACGCTGCGGCGCGTCATCATGAAATCGCCAGGGGCGCAGGAAACTCGAGTATTCGTCACGCAGCGGGATGTCGCGCATGCTGTCGCGCAGCCAGCCGCGCTGTGCTGCCAGCGTCGGAAACACGAGGTATACCGCCACCGGCAACGCCGCATTGACCGCCAGCAGGCCGACGGCCCAGCGCCGCGCTCGGACCGTGCGCAACCGCCGCAGCAGGCCCGCCACGCCGACCCCCACCCACAACCCCGTCAGCACGCACACGGGCACGAAGTACGTATACAGGTCGGCGATGGTGTAGCGGCCCACGAACAGGCAGATGATGATCGTCTGCGCAAGCAGCACCCAGCGGAACAGTGCGCGGGGGCCGTGCGCCGGCCGCAGAATCCCCCACAACGCCAGCAACGCCGCCAGCGACGGGAAGCAGTAAGCGTATGACATCCCGGCCAGCTTCACCTGCCGCCACGAGAGCGTCGTATTGAGCACGTCATCCGAGAAGCCCGGCAGCGCTCCGCCACCACCGAACAACGCCGAGCGCAGCGTCCCCGCGACGTCGCCCGTCTCCGCCAACTGCTGCCCCACCAGCCCCAGGTATGGCGACGCCGCCACGGCCCACACGACCCCCGCCAGCAGCAGCCAGCCCGGCGCGACACGCCGGCGCGCCATCTGTATCAGCAGCAGCACGCCATAGGTCGCCAGCGTGAGCAGGCCGAGCAGGTGGTCCGCGACGTGCAGCCCGTTAATGGCAAAGACCGCCAGCAGCCAGCCGGGGCGCTGCGTCTGCGCGTACCGCAGCAGCAGCAGCCATTCGATCGCCATCAGTGCCGCCGCCAGCGTGTACGTCTCGGTCAGGGCCGACATCTGCCAGAAACTGTGCGACAGCGCCACTGTGACGGCGGCGAAGACGGCCGCCGGCGTGCTGCGGGTCAATCGTCGCACGACCGTAGCCAGCACCCCGACGGCCACCGCCCCGCCCAGGCTCGACAGCAGGTTGAGCTTGAACAGCGGGTCGCCGGCGGGAAACGCGCAAAGTCCGCGCCCCAGCCACCAATGCAGGGGATGGGTAAGCGCGAGGCCGAGGGGGTGGCCGAGCTGCCCGCTCAGAATGCGATACTGGTGAATCCCCGCATCCTGCCACTCCACCCCGCGCGCACAGGTGGCGGCGTAGAGCACCAGCGCCGCCAGGCCGACCAGCCAGCCGAGCTGCCGGGCGGAAATCGGGCCAGACGCGACCGGCCGCAACCGCTCACGACTCCCGCCCGCCGGACCCGCCGCCCTCATCCGTTGTCCTTCTCCGGCGTTGCCTCCGGCGCTTCCTTGTAGCTGCGCTGCGCCGGCCGGCCGATGTACGTGAGGAACTCCAACTCGGTGACCTCGCCCTGCGTGCGGCTGACCGGCTGCCCGGACGCGTTGAGCAACAGGAACAAAGGCTGATCGCGGTAGGTATACTCCTGGCGCAGCTCGGCCGACCGCAACTCGCCGGGCTTCAGCGCATAGCGACAGCACACGACGCTGGTGAGCGGCTCACGTGCCCAGCGCTGCGTGAAGACCTGCCGCTCGTTGCGCTGGTGCGCGGGATCGTTCGGCTCGTACAGGTAGAGGAAGACGCGCCGCTTGTTCTCGTCAAGCTGCTCCAGGGCCCGTTCGAGGTCGTTTTCGACCCACTGAATGGGGGGGCCGCTGGTGGTGGCCCACTGGTTGATCATCAGCATGCCACCCAGCAGCACCAGGAACAGCACCACACCCCAGGCCGGCGGCCCCTTGCGCTGCCGTGGCGGCGATTCCTGCGATTCAGGGGATTCCACGGGCGGCTCGTTGCTCATGCGCTGCTCCCGACGGCGTTAGAAGAAGACCCTGGTACGCGCCGGCTCGCAATCTACCGCGTGGCGCCAAGCTCGTAAATCGGTTGCGGACGAACGTTTCCCTCGCCGCGCAATGTTTGCGATCACAAGGCATTGCCGCAACTGGACGATAAAATAACAACGGATGCAGATGGATTGGAGGCAATGCTGTGCTGAAGAAGTTCCCGGCAGCCCTGGAACGCGAACGACGCGAAATCGAGGCCGTTGCGCGCGAACAAGGCCTCGATTTCTTCGACACCATCTTCGAGATGCTGGATTTCGACCAGATCAACCAGGTGGCAGCCTATGGCGGCTTCCCGCAGCGCTACCCGCATTGGCGCTTCGGCATGCAGTACGAGAAGCTCCGCAAGCAGCACACCTACGGGCTGGGGAAGATCTACGAGATGGTGATCAATAACGACCCCTGCTATGCCTACCTGCTGTCCGACAACGAGTTCGTTGATCAAAAGACCGTAATGGCGCACGTGTACGGACACTGCGACTTCTTCAAGAACAACGTCTGGTTCAGCAAGACCAACCGCAAGATGATGGACGGCATGGCGAACCACGCCACGCGGATCTACCGCCACGTGGATCGCGAGGGCCACGAGACGGTGGAACGGTTCATCGACGTCTGCCTCTCACTCGAGAACCTGATCGACCCCTACCTGCCGTTCATGAAGCGTCAGGCCACGCCGCGCAAGCCCGCCCCCGCGACGCCGCGGGAGCGCCCCGAGGACCGCACCTCGCGCTTTCCGGCCAAGCCCTACATGGAGCGGTACATCAACCCGCCCGAGGCGCTGGAGGCCGAGCGACAACGCGACCGGGCCCAGGAGGAAGCGCGCAAGCGTGCCTTCCCGGCCAATCCACAGCGCGATGTGCTGCTGTTCCTGCTGCGGCACGCCCCGCTGGAGGACTGGCAGGCGGACATCCTCGACATCATTCGCGACGAGGCCTATTACTTCGCACCCCAGGCCATGACCAAGATCATGAACGAGGGCTGGGCCACGTTCTGGCACTCGCGCATGATGACGCGCTTCCACCTGCGCGACGACGAGCTCATCACCTACGCCGACCACCATTCCGGCACGCTGGCGACTTCGCCCGGGCGGCTGAACCCCTACAAGATGGGCGTCGAGCTGTTCCGCGACATCGAGGACCGCTGGAACCGGGGTCGCTTCGGCAAGGAATACGACGAGTGCGAGTCGATCGAGCAGCGCCGCGCCTGGAATACCGGCCTCGACCAGGGCACCGACAAGATCTTCGAGGTGCGCCGCGTCTACAACGACGTCACCTTCATCGACGAGTTCCTCACGCCGGAGTTCGTCGACCGCCACGACCTGTACCACTATCGCTATGACCCCGCCACCGGCCGCATGGTGGTGGTCAACCGCGACTTCGACGTCATCAAGCAGACCATGCTCTTCATGCTCACCAATCACGGCCAACCCTACATCTACGTGGTCGACGGCAACTACGCCAACCGCGGCGAGCTGTACCTCGGGCACAAGCACATCGGCGTCGACCTCGACATCAAGTACACCGCCGAGTGCCTCAAGAACCTGTTCACCATCTGGCGGCGCCCGGTGCACATCCAGGCGCGAATCAAGGAAGAGATGATGCTGTTCACCTGCGAGGACGGCGAGAACGTCAAGCAGCAGAAGGTCAGCGAAGAGCTGCCCCAGCCTGCCAACCAGGTGGCCTGACCGAAACGCAGCGAGCAGGAACGGACGCCTGCGATGCTCGATGTTCTCCTCACCGTCGATACCGAGCTGTGGCCGCATTCGTTCGACCTGAGCGAAGACGACCCGGACGACCTCTTTCGGCGTTACATCGTCGGGCACACCGCGCGCGGTGACTTCGGCCTGTTCTTCCAACTGGAACTGCTCGCACGCCACGGCCTGCGCGCCGTGTTCTTCGTCGAGCCGTTCTTCACGCACGCGTTTGACCGCCACTATCTCGCCGACATCGTCGGCCCGATCGTCGCCCGCGGCCACGACGTGCAGCTCCACCCCCACCCCGAGTGGCTCTGCGCCGGCCCGCACCCCGAAACGCCGCGGATGATGCGGCAGTCCGAGTTCGATGTCGCCGGCCAGCACGCCTTGCTGCAACGCGGCGCCGCGCTGCTGACCGAGGCCGGCGCGCCGCCCGTGCGCGCCCACCGGGCTGGCAGCTTCGCTGCCAATACCGACACGTTGGCCGCCCTGGCCCGTGCGGGCATCCCTTTCGACGCGAGCTGCGACATCGCCGACACGTTCGGCCGCTGCCACCTCGCCAACACCCATCCGCTGGTCCAGCCGGTGCGCCTCGGCGACGTCTGCGAATACCCCGTCGCGTGCTTTCACGACCGCCCCGGCCACCTGCGACACGTGCAGCTCACCGCCTGCTCGCTGCGCGAGCTCCGCAAGCTCCTGTGGCAGGCCGTCGCCCGCCAGTGGCACGCGCTGGTCATCGTGTCGCACAGCTTCGAGCTGGTGCTGTTCGATCACCGTCACCGCCGGGTCAAGGCCGACCCGATCGCCGTGCGCCGCTTTGACGGCCTCTGCCGCTTCCTGGCGGCCAACCCGGAGCATTTCCGCGTCACGACCTTCGCCGACCTCGACCCGAACGACGTGCCGGCCGAGGGTGACCAACGCCCGCTCGCATCCAATGTCCTGGAGACCGCATGGCGCTGCTCGGAACAGCTTGCCCGCCGCGTGATCTGACTGCCGCCGGCTGGATCACGCGCCCGGTGCCGCTGCGCTTCCGCGTCGGCGAGATCACCCTGCTGCGCCGCACGCTGCGGCTGTACGAGTACGTGCGTCCCTTCGCCACGCTGGCGGAGCATGACGGCGCCTGGGCACCACCACCGGACGCCCTGCCCGATGACGTCGACGGTACGCTGGTTCGCTCGCAACCGGTCGCCGCCCCGCTGCCGCGGATCACGCGACAGGACGGCTGGCTGCGCTACGTACCGCAGCAATACGAGCGCTGCACCATCGACCTGACCGGCACGTTCGACGATTACGTCGCGCGGTTCTCGTCCAAGACGCGCTCGACGCTCCGGCGCAAGGTGCGCAAGCTCGACGACGCCGCCGACGGCACGCTTCAGCTGCGCGTCTTTCGCACGCCCGAGCAGCTGCGCGCGTTTCACGGGCAGGCGCGCGTGGTTTCGGCCCGCACCTACCAGGAACGCCTGCTCGACGCCGGCATCCCGGACACGATCGGCTTCATCCAGGAAATGACGGCGCTGGCCGAGCAGGAGCAGGTCCGCGGCTTCCTGCTGCTGTTCCAGGAGCAGCCGATCGCGTACCTGTACTGCCCGTTACGCGACGGCGTCGCGCTCTACCAGTACGTGGGGCACGACCCGGCCCACGCCGCGTTCTCACCCGGCACCGTGCTGCTCTACCTCGCACTGGAGCAGCTCTTTGCGGACGACGCCGCGACCACGTTCGACTTCACCGACGGCACCGGCCCGCACAAGGCATTCTTCGCCACGCACCAGCGCCAGTGCGCCGACATCTACCACCTGCGCGATGTGCCGCGGCTGCGCCGCCTGGTGCGGCTGCATGCCTGGGCCGACGACATCGGCACCAGCGCCGGGCGCCTGCTGAAGCGACTCGGCCTGAAGCGGCTCGTGCGGAAACTGCTGCGGGGACAATCATGATCAAGCGCCTCGCCCGAGTCCTCTTCGGCGACTACCGCCTGTACCGCATCTACGCGTACGACACCGCCCGGGCCACGGCCGACGCGGCCCTGCCCGGCGTCCGCTACGGCCCCGTCACCGACACGGCGCAACTGGAGAACGCCGAAGACCCCGTGCTGCGCGGCCTCGTGCGCTACGCCGGCGACGGGGCGTTCGGCTATGGCGCGTGGGTGGATGGGACGCTCGCGGCCCTGTCGTGGTACTGGACCCCGGCGCGGCACCAGGACCACGATCTCTGGCCACTCGCGCCGCACGATGCGTGGTGGGCGCAGCTGACCACCGCGGCGGCATATCGCGGTCGGGGTATCGCCGGCGGGCTGGCGCGCTACGCGACCGGCCAGATGGCACAGCGCGGCTACGCGACGCTGTACGGCAGCGTGTGGCACAATCACTACGTGTCGATGCGGGCGTGCTTCGAGCCGGCGGGGTGGGAATACGTCGCGAAGGTCACGCTGCTCTATCCGCTCGGCCGGCGCCGGCCGTGGCGCTTCGAGCAGCAGCAGCCCGCACTGCGCAAATACCGCGACCAGCCGGCCCGTGCCCCGGCCGTCTGAACGCCGCCCGGCGGCCCGCAGGCGCGGAATCAGAGCGCGTCGTCGTCGTCCGCCTCTTCCTCGTCCTCGTACTGGGCGGCGGTGATGGACGTGGTCTCCAGAATCCTGTTCAATCGCCGGCGAACCAGCGGCAGAAACATCACGTGCGGGATGCGCCGCAGCTCGCGGTTGCCGGTCGCGTTGTAGACGATCAGCGTGCCGGCCAGCCCAAGCAGCAACTCGAACATGTCCGGGAAGCTCGTGCGGATGGTCTTCGCCCCGCGGCCGAGCGAATCGTCCATCTTGCCGAGCGAGTAGTGCTCGAATTCGTTGTGCGTGATGCGCCAGCGGTCATTGAGGCGGGCCCAGCCGAGCATCACCAAGTAGGGCACCAGCAGCAGAATGCTCAGCGCCAGGCCGAAGCTCCGGTCGTACTGCACATCGATGTTGTCGAACCAGCGATAAATGTTGCCCAACACCGTAATGCCCTTGACGTCCTGGAGGTACAGGCCGCCCACATACACCCCGAGGAACAGCACCACCCAGAAAATCGCCTGGTTGCGGTCGACATCCACCCCCAGCGTCAGGAACACCAACACCGCCATCAGGATGTACAGCCAGCCCAGCACCTCCAGCCGCGGCGACGTCGGGCGGTCCGGCCGGGCCGCGGCCTGCTCCGCTTCGGCGGCCGCGCCCTCGGTTTTCTCAGGCGATGCGGCGGCGTTCGGGTCGGCCGGGCCGGCGGTGGCGTCGGGCGCTTGGCCCTCGACCGGCATGTCCACGGCGGCCGGGGCTTCGTCGACCGCGGCCGGCGCCGCCGGGTAGCCCAGCGGCCAGAACACCAGCCCCAGCAGGATGATGGGCCAGATGAACAGCAGCTTGGGGTAGGTGATGAAGTTGACTTCGTGCACGGCCGCGTGCTTGCGCTTCTCGCGCGGCTTCTCGTCTTCCGGTTCGGCGCGCACCATGTCGTCCGGTGCCGGCTGCGGTGTTTCAGACACAATGGCCTCCTTGCTGTGCGGGCCGCGACCGGCCCCCGCGTGTGGCCTTTACCGCCGGGCCCGCCGGGAGGTATTCTAACGAACAACCCGAATGTTGCCGCCAGCAAGAGTGAAGCGTATGAGTCTGCCCCGCAACCGGCCGTGTGAGTGACACCACGGGCTCGCAGCACGAGAAACGGCTGGCGCGAGAATCGAATCCCGCGCCAGCCGCCCATCCAGCGCCAGCTGTGACGCTTTGCTCAGCCTGCACGGCTCACAGAGCCGTGGCACACGGTAAGCGCCGCCGAGTCGTCAGCCGCTATGACGCTGCGCTAGCGCCGGCGGAACAGCGTCAGGCCCAGCCCCGCCATCGCCAGCGCCGCGAAGCTCGTCGGCTCCGGCGTGATCACGATCGTCGCCACCAGTTCGGCCCGCGTCAGCGGGTCGGTCAGTGTGTACGCCGGCGTCTCGATGCCCACCAGCGAGGTCATGTAATCGTCTGCGCCGGCGTCACTGAAGAACAGGTGAATCGTGCCGCCCTCGTCGCTGCCCATGCCGCCGTCCTGGCCAACCACGAACGCCGGCCCGTCGGTCACGTCGTTGACCTCGGTGCCTGCGTCCCAGACGTCCGAGCCGTAGACCTCGAGCGTGAGCGGGCCAAGGAAGTTGCCGCCCGCGTCGAACACCTCGATGCCGGTCGAATCGTCATTGCCGATAAACAGATCGTTCGACGGAATCACCATCGACGCGAAGCTGAAGTAGCGGTTCAGCGTCGGGTCCACCGGGTCCAGCGTGGTCGAGTTCGACTGCCCCGGCGTAAACGGCGGCGGTCCCGAGGCCGACGCGAGCACGCCCGACACACCCGAGCCGGCAAACGCCGCGTCCAGCACCGACGGATCCCCGACCTCGGCGATCGTCTCAAGGCCCGCACTCGCGGCCGCACCGACGTCGAACATGTCGAACGCCCCGTCGTGCAGCGCATGCCACACCGGCGTGATCGAGAAACCGCCCGCCGGCTGTTCGTTGGTTACCTCGATCGTGATCGGCTGAGCGCTCGCCGTCAGCGGCAACGCGATCAGCGCAAGCATGCCAAGTCCCGTGATTGTCTTCTTCATGACTCTCCCTTTCCTCAATGTGCAGATTCGCTGGTTCGGCCCGGGTCACCCGACCCGTCCTCTGCATGCTTAGTCTGAGTAGGGAGGGATTCGTCACAAGTTAATTCAAAGTCATCGCAGTTTTCATCGCTGCGCCGCAACGATGCGCTCTTGATTGCCCATGTACGGCCGCAGGGCCTGAGGGATGCTCACGCTGCCATCGGCGTTCTGATTGAGCTCCAGCAGTGGGATCAGAATTCTCGGGCTGGCCACCACCGTATTATTGAGCGTGTGGCAAAACTCGGGTTTGCCCGTGTCCGACCGGCGATAGCGCAGGTTCAGCCGGCGCGCCTGGAAGTCGTGAAACCGGCTCGCGCTGTGCGTCTCGCCATAGGCCTCGCGACTGGGCATCCAGGTCTCGATGTCGAACATGCGCACCTTGCCCTGCCCCATGTCACCCGTGCAGACCTCCATCACGCGATACGGCAACTCGAGCATTTGCAGCACGCGCTCGGCGTTCTGCAGGATCGCCTCGTGCCAACGCGCCGACTCCGCCGCGTCCGCCTTGCACACCACGACCTGCTCGAGTTTGTCGAAGAAATGGATCCGGTACAGGCCACGCGTGTCCTTGCCCGCGGCCCCGGCCTCGCGTCGGAAGCAGGTGCTGCGCGCCACGTAACGCCGGGGCAGGTCGGCCTCATCGAGAATCTCGTCGCTGTGAAAACCGGTGACGGGCACCTCGGCCGTCCCGACGAGGGCCTGGTTGTCGCGCTCGCAGAGATAGACCTCGTCGCGGTGCAGGGGAAAGAAACCGGTGCCCTCCATCAGGGCATCCGTCACGAGCACGGGGACGGTGAGCGGCTCGAACCCCTGCGCCATCATGACGTCCCACGCCAGCCGCAAGACCGCTTCGTGCAGCATCGCGCCGGCCCCGCGCAAGACGTAGTTCCGGCTGCCGGCGATCTTCACGCCGCGCTCGATATCAATAATGCCCAGCCCCTCGCCGAGGGCGAGGTGGTCTTTGAATTCGAAGCCGAAGTCGGCCGTGGGCCGGCCCTCCCCAACCCGGCGCACCTCGACGTTGCCGGACTCGTCCGGGCCGATCGGCACGCCCTCGTCATAGGCCGGGATCTGCGGGACCAGCAGCAGCAATTCGCGCAGCTCGGCATCGACCTGCTGCCGCTCTTCGTCGATCTGCTTCAGCCGCGCCTTGAGCTCGCCCATGGCCTTGCTGAGCTGGGCCTTCTCTTCCTTGGGCGCCTTGGCGATCTGCTCACCGGCAGTCTTCTGCTGGTGGCGCAGGTCGTTGAACTCGGTCTCGAGCGCCCGCCGCCGCTCGTCTACCGCAAGCACGCGGTCGAGGTCGACGGTCATGTTCTTGTCGGCCGCCGCCCTGCGGACGAGGTCCGGATCTTCGCGAATCACCTTGAGATCGATCATCTTCGGCCTTTCGCTGTCTCAAGGGCCGCCGCGCACCACACCGCGGGCGACCAGCCGGGCATCATAATGCCTGGCACCGGCCGGCCCAAACCCGCTGAACAGCGAACGCGGTCGCGGTACGATTTCACTTGACCGGCGGCACCACAGGGTTATCGTCAGGGTCGCCGCGAGGAGCCGCTACGGAGATCCGCCCTATGAAGATCGCCCTGGTCTCGACCTACACGCACCCGTTTGCGCTCGGTCTGCGCTATATCTCGTCATACCTGAAGTCTGCCGGTCACGACGTCACGATGTTGCTGATGAGCAGCCGGCGCGACACGACCAGACCGGATTACAGCCCCGCCGCGGTCGCGGATTTGCTGGAGCACGTGCGCGGCTCCGACCTGGTCGGCATGAGCCTGATGACGAACAACTTCCACCGGGCCTGCTTCCTGACCGAGCAGATTCGTAACGCCGGCCTGCGGGTGCCGATCGTCTGGGGTGGCACACACCCCACCGTCGCCCCCGCCGAGAGCCTCGAAATCGCCGACGCCATCTGCATCGGCGAGGGCGAGGAGCCCACGCTGCAACTGGCCGAACGCCTCGGCAGCGGCCACGATCCGACCGGCGTCCCCAGCCTGTGGTTCCGCGGTGGTGGTGCCTTCGGCAACCCCACCACCGTCAAGAACGACCTGGCCCCGCTCGAGACCGACCTCGACGCGCTGCCGTTCCCCGACTACGAGCTCGACACGCACTATGTGGCGACGAATGAGGGGCTGGCGGCGTCGCGAGCGGAGAATCTCCGCGGCGCCCTTCAGACGCTGCGCGTCATCACCAGCCGCGGCTGCCCGTACCATTGTGCGTTCTGCAACAACACGGCGCTGCGCGAGGTGCACAAGGGGCTGGGCCGCTGGGTGCGGACGCGGTCGCTGGACAACGTGCTGGACGAGGTGCGGCAGGCGCTGGCGTGCTTTCCGACCATCCGCAGCGTGAACTTCGTCGACGATCTCTTCTTCGTCCGCAAAGAGGACGAGATCGAGGACTTCGCCGACAAGTACAACCGCGACGTCGGCCTGCCATTGCAGCTCGACGCCTTTCCCAACACCGTAACCGAGCGCAAGGTCGCGGCCCTGGCCCGCGTTCCGATCGAGCTGATCAGCATGGGGATCGAGTCGGCCAGCGCCGACACGCTGGCGAACATCTACTTGCGGCCGACAACCAAGCAGCGCATCGCCGACGCGATCGATACCTTCGCCCGGCACAAGGTACGCACCGAATACCATTACATCGTGACCAACCCGTTCGAGCCGGAGGAGAACGTCGTCGAAACGATGCGCTTCATCGCGAGCCACCACAAGGGACCATCGGTGCTGCGCGTCTTTCCGCTGATGTTCTACCCCGGCACGCCCCTGTACACCCGCGCCCGCGCCGCCGGCCTTATCGACACGCAGGATCGGGCGGCCTACGACCACATGGGGACCGGCGCGGTGCAACTGGCCAAGCACGATTATCTCGCATTGTGGCTGCGGCTGGTGCTCAACCTGCGGAACGTCGGCCTGCCGCCCTGGGTGTGCCACCGGGTGATCGACTTCGCCACCAGCCGAACAGCCCGCGCCGCGCTCGACCGCAAGTGGTTCGGCCCGACGGCGTACGTGGGCTACCAGATCAGCCGCAAGCTCGTCCGCAACTTCCTCTACCAGCCGTTCGTCAAGCCGTGGACCTACCTGCGGCGGCGCCCAAGCCCGGCGCGGGCCTATCTGCCGGCCCAATGGCAGGTGCCAGCCGAAAACGTGGCCGCCCGGCGTCGGCGCGTGGGATCGCCGCTGACGCGGCCCGCGGCCGAAGTCGCGGCCCCTGCCCCGGCAAAGACGAGTTCAGCCGCTGGCCGCACGGCGACCCCTTCCTGATCAGGCGCGTCGCAAGAGCGGACGAGAATCCGTCGCCGTCCGGCAATATGTGCCGCAGTCGCGCGCAGACTTCGCCGATGAATCGAGGGAGGATCCTTGCAACCCTGCGGCAACCCGTCCGTATAATAGGCGACGGCGGGGTGTGCCCGCACGATATGAGTGCGCCATAAAGTGCCAGAAACAAAGAGGATACAGAGCGACATGCCGATCGGCGAAGAACTCGTTGCCCGGGGCCTGATCACCCAGGAGCAGCTCCAGGGGGCCGTCGCGCAACGCAGCTCGCCTGCCGAGCGCATCGACCAGGTCCTCATCCGCGAGCAGCTCGTCAGCGAAAAGGACATCCTCGACGTCTTCAGCGACCAGCTCATGATCCCCGTGATCGATCTCCAGGAGGCCGAGATCGACCGCGACCTGCTCAAGCTCATCCCCAGCCGACTGGTGCACAAGTATGGCCTCATGCCGGTCAGCCGCAACGGCAAGGGCATCCGCGTCGCCACCTCCGACCCCTACAACATGTACGCCCTCGACGAGGTCCGCACCTGCACCGGCATGCCGGTCGAGCCCGTCCTGGCCACCAAGACCGAGATTCAGAAGCTGATCCGCTCGTTCTACGGCGTTGGCGGCGACGTGCTGCAGGAGATGGTCGCCGAAGCCGGCGAGCTCGAGATCCTCGACGAGAACCGCGTCGACTCCGAAGACATCGACATCCAGCTCGCGCAGGAAGCCTCGGTCATCAAGCTCGTCAACGAGATCCTGATCGAGGCCATCGAGCAGCGCGCCAGCGACATCCACTTCGAGCCGTTCGAAGACGACTTCCGCGTGCGCTACCGCATCGACGGCGTGCTCCAGATCGCCAACGTGCCGCCCGAGATCCACCGCTTCCGCAACGCCATCATCAGCCGTATCAAGATCCTGTCCAACCTGAACATCGCCGAGCGGCGCCTGCCGCAGGACGGCGGCTTCAAGATCAAGGCCCACGGCCGCGAGATCGACCTGCGTGTCTCGGTCGTGCCGATGGCTTTCGGCGAAGGCATCGTGCTGCGTATTCTGGACCGGACGGCGGTCAAGCTCGAGCTGCATTCGCTGGGCATGGAAGGCGAGACCTTCAAGATCTTCGACGAGATGATCCACAAGCCGCACGGCATCATGCTCGTCACCGGGCCGACGGGCTCGGGGAAGACGACCACGCTGTACGCCGCCTTGCAGGCGATCGTCTGCCCCGAGCTGAAGATCATCACCATCGAAGACCCGGTCGAGTACTACCTCGACGGCATCAACCAGACGCACATCATCCCGAAGATCGGGCTGACCTTCGCCCGCGCCCTGCGGAGCTTCCTGCGGCACGACCCCGACGTCATCCTCGTCGGCGAGATTCGTGACAAGGAGACGGCCGAGGTCGCGATCAACGCGTCACTGACGGGCCACCTGGTCTTCAGCACGCTGCACACCAATGACGCCGTCACCGCCACCACGCGTCTGCTGGACATGGGCGTCGAGCCGTTCCTGGTCTCGAGCTCGCTCGAGGGCGTGCTGGCCCAGCGCCTGGTGCGCACCATCTGCAAGTGGTGCAAGGAAGAGTACAAACCGGACGGCGACGAGCTCATGCCGCCCGACTTCCAGATCGAACGTGGTCAGACATTGTGGCGTGCCAAGGGCTGCAAGGAATGCCGCGGGACCGGCTTTGCGGGCCGGCGCGCGCTGTACGAACTGCTCATCATGAGCGACGAGGTGCGCGAGTTGGTGCTGAACGAAGCATCGGCGTCACAGATTCTCCGTGTCGCACGCGAGCAGGGCCTGGTCCTGATGCGCGACGAAGGCTGGCGCCTCTGCCGCGAAGGCCTCACCACCGTGCAGGAAGTCCTCCGCGTAACGAAAAGCTGAACGGCAGGACATTGCTCGGCATTGTCCGCAGACGGTACGACATTGCGCTGCATTGTCCCGCCGAAACCGCGGGCGGATTGCCGCCGTCGATCGACGCGGTGTCCGCATCCCCCACCCACCTTCGCACCTGCCACCTTATCCCCCCGCACGGCTCACAGCGCCGTGGCTCGCGTCGGCGGCTCCGATTCGTACATCGACCGTCGTATCGACGCCCTGAACGGAAACGAGTGCATTACCTCCTTCCCACCAGTCACCCTCTCACCTGCTCACGCCGCGCGCCCCAGCACATTCCCGCCGAATCGCCTATAATCCCGCCCATGGAAAAACGCGCCATCGTTCTCGGTTCCACCGGCTCCATCGGGCAGTCGGCTCTCGACGTCGCCGCCGCCTTGCGCGACGAGATCCGCATCGTCGGGCTGGCGGCGGGCCGCGACTGGCGCCGGCTGGCGGAGCAGGCGGCGCGGTTCGATGTGCCCGCCGTCGCCATCGCCGACGAAACCGCGGCCGAGAGCCTGCGGGCCAATTCCCCGCCGAAGACGCGGATCCTCACGGGCCGCGCCGGCCTGGTGGAGCTCGTCGCGGCGTCCGACGCCAACTTCGTGCTGGCGGCGATCGTCGGGGCCGCGGGCCTGCCCGCCACGCTCGAAGCCGTCCGCCGCGGGATCGATGTCGGCCTGGCCAACAAGGAGTCGCTGGTTGTCGCCGGTTCGCTGCTGATGCCGATGGCCGAGGCCAGCGGT
The DNA here is from genome assembly GCA_964448675.1 of uncultured Planctomycetales bacterium. Classification (GTDB taxonomy): domain Bacteria; phylum Planctomycetota; class Phycisphaerae; order UBA1845; family Fen-1342; genus CAYUZU01. Next base: position 11,716 of record CAYUZU010000001.1, on the reverse strand, counting down.
GCCACGCTGATCCCCGTCGACAGTGAGCACTCGGCGATCTTTCAGGCCCTGCACGCCGGCCGGTTTGAGGACGTGCGCAAGGTCCACCTGACCGCGTCGGGCGGGCCGTTCCGCGACTGGAGCCTGGAGCGCATTCGCGACGCCACATTGCAGGACGCGCTGAACCACCCGACCTGGTCGATGGGCCCGAAGATCACGATCGACAGCGCCACCATGATGAACAAGGCGCTGGAGATCATCGAGGCCCGCTGGCTGTTCGGACTGAGTGTGGACAAGATCGACGTGCTGATCCATCCGGAATCCGTCGTGCACTCGATGGTCGAATACCACGACGGCTCCGTAATCGCCCAGCTCGGCACGCCCGACATGAAGACCCCGATACAATATGCACTGACCTACCCGCGCCGGGTGCCGGGCATCGCCGAGCCACTCGACTGGAGCCAGCCGCGGGCCCTGCGCTTCGAACCGCCCGATTTCGTGCGGTTTCCCGCACTGCGGCTGGGGTACGAAGCGGCCCGCCAGGGTGGCACCGCCGGGGCGGTACTCAACGCCGCCAACGAGGCTGCGGTCGAGCACTTTCGCGCCGGGCGCGTCCCGTTCGGGCGGATCGTGGCGCTGACCGAAGAGTTGTTGAACAAGCAGGATTTCAAGGCACACCCCACGCTGGACGACCTGCTGGCCCAGGACGCGTGGGCCCGTGCCGAGGTTGAACGATGCCTACAGACCTGATCGTCGCGGACACGCTCGCTGCCGGCAACGCCATTCTCGAGTGGCTCACCGGCAGCTACCTCTTTCTCAAGGTGCTGATCGGCTTCTCGGTCATCATCTTCGTGCACGAGCTCGGTCACTTCCTGGCCGCCAAGTGGATGGGTGTGCGCGTCGATCGCTTCGCCGTGGGGTTTTTCTATCGCCTCGCCGGCTACCGCCGCGGCGAGGGGTTCACCTTCGGCCCGGCCAAGCCCTACACCCCCGACGAGCTCGAGGCCAAGGGCTTCGGCGAGACGGATTACTGCATCAACGCACTGCCCTTCGGCGGCTATGTGAAGATGCTCGGTCAGGATGACATCCAGATCAACGAAGAAACCGGCGAAGTGTCGCACACGGACGACCCACGTGCTTTCACCAACAAGACCGTCGGGCAGCGCATGATCGTGGTGTCCGCCGGCGTGCTGTTCAATCTGTTCTTCGCCGTGCTGGCCTACGCCCTGGTCTACATGAGCGTGGGCCGCACGGTGCTGGCTCCGATCATCGGCGACGTGCAACCCGGCAGCGCCGCCGCAAAGGCCGGCCTGATGTCCGGCGACCACGTGGTGTCGATCGACGGCAACGAGGTGCGCTCGTTCAACGACATCCAGATGTCCTGGGCCCTGGCCGACGACCAGATGCGCTTCACGGTCGAGCGCGACGGCGCCGTCGTCGACGAACCCATCATCCTGGACATCAACCGCCGTGAAAGCGACGGCGAGAAGGAACCGATCGGCGTCACGCCGATGTTCACCCGCCAAGTCGGCGTCACCAGCGAACCCGGTGCCGCCGACACCGCATTTCAACCCGGCGACGTCATCACGCACATCAACGGCGAACAGGTCGCCAGCTCGCCCGAGCTCGCCGCGATCATCCGCCGCAGCGTCGGCGAACCGATGGTGTTCACCGTCGAGCGGCCGGCGGGGAAGGGCGACAAGACGGAGACCGTCGCGGTGACCATCCCGCCGCGGCTGCGCTTCCTGAGCGCCCGCCCCGACGACGACGCGGTCACCAGCATCGACAACCAGCACATGCTCGGCCTGGTGCGCCGCCAGACGATTCAGCTCGTTTCCCCCGGCACGCCCGCCGAGCGGGCCGGCTTCAAACCTGGTGACGTCGTCGCCCAGTGGGGCACCGTTGCCAACCCGCTCTACAGCGAGATCAAGGCCAGCATCCGGGCCAATGTCGGCCGGCCGGTACCGGTCGTCGTGTTGCGCGACGGACAGCGCGAGGCGCTCGAAGTCACGCCGCAACGCCCGTTCAGCCTGTTCGGGTCCGAACCGCCGCGCATCGGCGTCGCGTTCGTCGGCGAGGAAGAGCGGGCGGTGATCGCGGACGTGGTGCCGGGGACGCCGGCCGCCGGGCTGGGCCTGCCGCGCGGGGCGCGGATCGTCGCGGTCGATGACCAGCCGGTGCAGACCTGGACCGATGTGTACAACGCCCTGTCGGCCGCCGCCGGCGAGACTGTCACCCTGCTCTATCGCACCGGCGAGGACAAGGCGACGGCGCAGCTCGACGTGCCGCCCAGCGTCGTCAGCGCGCTGGACCTGCCCAACTCGGTACGGATTCAGGAGATCGCCGGCGAGAAGTCGGCCGTACTGAGCTCCGGGCGGGCGGTCAACCTGCCGTCGGTGTCGGCGGTGCAGCGCCTGCTCGAGCAGCACATGGGGGAGACGGTCACCGTCAAGTACATCGATGACCGCCGCGACACCGAGCCCACCGCCGCCGAGTTCACCATTACCCCCGAGAATGTCGACCCCTGGCAGCTGCGCATCGTGACGCAGCCGCCGGTCATTCACCTCGAGTTCGCCACCTCGCGCGCCGTCACGCGCAATCCCGTCGAGGCCCTGTGGTTCGGCCTGCGCGACACCGGCCACGTGCTTACCGGCGTGTACCGCTTCATCAAGAACTTCGCCACGCAGAACGTGGGCGTGAAACACGTCGCCGGTCCGGTCGGCATCTTCAAGATGGCGTATCAGGAGGCGGCCGCGAGCTGGGGCGACCTGCTGGTCTTCCTGGCGTTCATCTCGATCAATCTCGCAGTGATCAACTTCCTGCCGCTGCCGGTGGTCGATGGTGGGCTGATGATCTTCCTGCTGCTGGAGAAGATCCGTGGCAAACCGGTCAGTATCAAGGTGCAGGTCATCACCACATTGGCCGGCCTCGGCCTGATCGTGCTGACGTTCCTCGTCGTCACCATCCAGGACGTGACCCGCCTGCTGAGCGGCTGAGGCCGCGGAGCGCGTGCGCACGCGCCCCGCTTGCCTGTGTTGTGCGTTTCAGATTTCAGAACGGTCAGAAGCGGCGAACGCTGCTCCGCTTGCCAGGGGCCGTGCGAGCCCTGCGTCGGTGGGGGCGGTTCCGGCTACCCGAGGTCGTCCTCACGACCGACCTCGTCTCTGCCACCCATTCCGCCTTCTGCATCGCGCGTTTTGCGGTTTCGCGCAGCGACTAGAACGTCGGCACCGCCGGAAACGCCGCCGGGAAATCCGCCACGCCGTCCGCGGGCAGCTCGAGATACGTCATGTCCTGCGTATCGAAGCTGTCGCACTCGCCGCTGGTCGCCAGTGTGCGGTCGTCGAGGCTGACACAGACATTGGTGAACTCGACCTGCGCCAGGCCGCCGATCGCCTTCGCGGACGCGAGCAGCCCGTCACCGCCGCGCAGGTAGTGCACCGCCGACTGGAACGTCTCGAACCCGTAGGGATTGTCGTTGAACTGGTACGCGGCCCGCACCGTCTTCTCGGTCTGATCGCTGGCGTTGGTACGGACATCGACCCGCGCCGTGCCGATCGAAACGCGGTGCTTCGGGTGCAGCACACCCTCGACGTACGCCACGTTCCATTTGTGCCCCGCGTCCGTCCGGTCGTAGTCGACATGGATGTACACGTCATCCGGCGCCGTTGCGAGCGCCGCGTATGGGTACACATACACCTGCCCCGCACCGAAGTTGTCCGTGGTCGGCTTGGTCGTCACCAGTGCACAGAGGAACTGCTCGTAGCCGTTGCCGCGATTGACCCACACGCGCACCGCTACTGGCGTGTCCACGGCGTTGCCCGAGCCGTCATCCGTGCCGTCGCCGTCGATATCGAAAGCCGAGAAGTCGGCCTTGTACGTCACGAGCGTTCCGTCCGCGATGAAGCTGCCCTCGACCTGGGTCTGGTTGGGATCAGTGAAGTCGTTGCGGATCTCCGCACCCAGTGCCAGCGCCTTGTCCGCCATACGCTGGAAGCGATGCACCACCGTCGCCGCCGACCGCACCACCCGCTCGTACGTGTTCCGCACCGGGTTGCCGCTCTCGGCGGTCACGTCGTCCTCGTCCTCCGGCAACTCGTCGATCGCCAGCGATACCTCGCCCGGCAGGAACGCCCCCAACACCGCCGTCTCGTCGCCGCCCGGCGTCGTCGGCTGCGTCACGCAGCCCGCCATGATCAACCCCACCGCCACCGCCACGCCAATCGCCACCAACCACTGTTCTCGCATCCATGCTCTCCTTGTCGTGATTGTGCTGGTTCTCGTGGGCCCGGGTCGGCCCCCAGTCCGGTGATCGTTCCTCGACGCCCCCAGTAGCTACGGTTCTTATCGGCCGTCCGTAACCCGCCCCGCCAGCGTCGCCTCAGGGTGCGACCGGCGCCGGCTGCAGCAGTCCGCCGCGATATCGCCGCAGATCGAGCCCGTTGGCGGCCTTCGCGTACCGCTCGGCGAAGTCGTCCAGGGTCGTCGGCGTCACCAGCTCGTTGGGGATCCACTCGATGGGCGACGTCTCGCGCTGCGTCAGGAGCCCCCTAAGTGCCAGCCGACAAGCCTGATAGCCGATCTCGCCATCGATCGGCCCGATCAGCGCCGCCGCATTGCCGGGGGCCGCCGCCGTTCCGAGATGATGCCAGAGGTCGGGCACCGTCGACAGCGTTACGAATCGGAAACGACTATTGAGCCCGCGCACTTTCTGCAGCCAGCCGTCAGGGGCCGTGATCCACGGCTCGGGGTCGAGCGTCACGATCAGGCCCGCGTTCGGGAAGAGCGCGAGGAGCTCCTCGATCTGGTCCCGGGGCGTCCCGAGCTGGCGCCCGGCCTTGCTCTCACGCAGCAGATGAAGATCCACCTGCCGCCGGGCCACGTGGGCGAAACGCTGATAAGTCGCATTCGCGACCGGGTTTGCGTCAGGATCCGCCACGAGGAGATAGCTCTGACGCCCCGCCGCCACCTCGTCCAGGCGCTGCGCCAGCAGTTCAGCTCCTGCCGCCCGATCCACCCGCACCTCCCCGTATACGCGCGGATCGTTCGCCGACTGCCCCATCGTGACCAGCGCCAACTGAAGCCGCGCGACGACATCAATCACCCGCGACAACTCGTCGGGCTCGGCCAGGTCCGCCGGCGTCACCTGTAGACAGATCGCGTCGGCGCCGTCGGCGACCCCCTGCTCGACACAGGCACGATAGGCGTCCCACGTAGAGCCATCCGGGAGGCTGATACGGACGTCCACCATCCCCACGTCCACACCGAACCGCTCCGCCCCGCCACAGATCCCCGGCCACTGCGGATCGTCGCCCCGACGTCCCACCACCAGGATCGTGTGAACCCCGTCGCCGTCGCCCGCCGGCGGTTGCGAAGCCTTCTCGCAGCCCGCCAGCGCGATCACCAGCAACACCGCCGGCAGGTGCCGACGTCCGATACGCGTCCCCGCCTCTCGCAGCCATTCATCCATGAACTGCCGCCTTTTCAGCCCCAAGTGGTATCGCAACCGCCGCTTGCCGATTAGGCTATAATAGACTGGCGTTGCTACGCAAGCACGTGTTCGTCACGGTCCAGATAATCGAGGTTGTATCATGAACCGCGCTCTTGCCGCTTTGTGCCTGGTCGGTGCCTTCTGTGTCCTGCCCGCGCTGGCCCAGTCGGATGACGACTCGAACGTCGCCGACCGCTCTCCCAAGCAGAACGTTCAGCCCGGCAACGTCCAGGAGCGCGCCCCGGGGACCTGGGTGCAGCGCGCCATCGCCCAGCACAACGGCTTCATCGACGAGCGTGTCAACGCACCCCGTTCCGGCCAGAACGCCAGTGACCAGAACCGTGGCGCCAGCCAAGGCACGACCGGCCGGTCCGGCAGTGGCGGCAGCACGATCAGCAACCTGATGGACATCGCCGGCGACCTGATGGGTGGCTCTTTCGGCGGCATCACCTCGCTGGGCGACCTCGGCGGGCTGAGCAACACCGGCGGCGGTGCTGGTGGCACCACTGGCACGGGCGGCATGAGCATCGAAGACCTCATTGCCCTGCGCGATGCCATGGCTGAAGCCGAGGGCGCGCAAAAGCCGCTCAACAACAAGGCCGCTGACCGCGCCCAGTCGGCGCGGACCTACGAGTTTGGCGGCGCCGTCGGCCGACTGCCCAAAGCAGATGCGCGCTTCCAGGATTCGGACACCCCCACGGAGCGCAAGTTCGTCGCCCGACTGCTCGAAGCCTGGGCCGACACGTTCTTCACCGCCCTGACCGTCGGCTTCCAGTCGACCGATTTCATCGACCTGCTCAAGGACGGCCTGCGTCCGCTACTCATTCCCGATACCCAGGATGACGGCGGCGACGACGGCAATGGTGATGGCGGTTCGGGCAACGACGGCTCCGGTAACGGCGGCGGTATCGAGGATATCCCGGACGACGGCGGCAACGACGACGGCGGCGACTCGATCATCTGACACCTCTTCCGCTTCATGCGGGTCGAGGCGCCCCTTCCCCCCGGCGGCACTCGTCCGGTTGTGAGAGAGGCGACGGTCCGGAATGACCGGTTCCTGCAAGCTGGTACGCGGCAGCTTTGCGCCGCAATCTGTAGCGCCCGGCACTGGCACACCGCTCCTGACGTTTGTAGGATCCGCTTCGTGTGGCCCGTGAGCACGTCACGTTCCGCCGCCCCGGAAAGGCCCAGGTGAATCATGCCGACTCCGCCGACCGCACCAAGCATCCTGCAACGCTTCGCCGTGCTCGCCCTGGTCGTTCTCATTCTGGCCGGGCTGCTCACCACGGTCTTCGGCATCTACGCGTGGGCAACCACCGGCAGCGCCCTCTCCGGCGTCAGCCTGATCGCGGCTGGCGTCGTGGTGGCCCTGTTCGGCCTGCTGTTCTATTCGCAGGTGTTCCTGCTGCGCAAGTTCGTCAACTATTCCTATCGCGCGTACGAGGCGCTGCTGGCCTCGGCCGAGCTGCAGCGGCAGACCGAAGAGCAGATCCGCATCATCGCCGAGAACAGCAGCCTGTCGGAGTGGGCCAAGCGATTGGTCTATCGCGAGAAGGACTTCGAGTTCCTCCGCGAGCAGATTCACAGCGCCATCATCAAGCAGGACTGGGACGCCGCCCAGCACCTTATCCGCAGCGTCGACACCGAGTTCGGCTACCACGAGGAAGCCGCCCGGTTCCGCGAGGACCTCGAACGCGCCCGCAAGGCCACCACCGAAGAGCGCATCACGGCGGTGCTCGCGCGGTTCGACAAGCTCTGTGACGAAGAGAAGTGGGAACAGGCCCTCAAGGACTGCAAGCGGCTGCAGGCCCTGTTCCCCGAAGACCCGCGCATCGCCGCCCTGCCCGGCGAGATCGAGATTCGCCGCCAGGAGCACAAGCAGAAGCTGCTGCAGGACTATGAAGAAGCCGTACGCAACGAAGATATCGAGCGGGCCCACCGCCTGCTGTTCTCGCTCGACCTGTACCTCGTGCCGAAGGAAGCCGAAGCGCTGAAGGAATCCGCCCGCACGGTGTTCCGCGCCCGGCTGGAGCAGATCAAGACCCGCTTCACCATTGCCGTTTCCTACAAACAGTTCCACAACGCGATCGCCGCCGGTGAACAGATCCTGCGCGAATTCCCGAACAGCGGCTACGCGCACGAGATCGCCAAGCTGATGCCGGTGCTGCGCGAGCGTGCCAAGAAGCAATCACCCCATCATGCACCAGTACCCGCGCGGATCGACCATTCGTAACAGCTTCGAGACGCGTTTTCAGCGGGACGCCCGCGTCGTCGCGCGCGCACCGGGGCGCGTCAACCTCATCGGTGAGCACACCGACTACAACGACGGCTTCGTTCTCCCCATGGCGCTCGAGCAGAGCACCTGGGTCGCGGCCGCACCGCGTGACGACGGCCGGGTGCGCGTCCACAGCGCCGCGCTCGACGCCGAGCAGATCTGGCCGATCGACGCCTGGTCGAGCGATGAACACGGTGACTGGACCAGTTACGTCGCCGGCACCGCCGTGCTGATCCGCAAGCACAGCGCGGCCTTTCAGGGCTGCGATCTGCTGATCGACAGCGACGTGCCCGTCGGCGGCGGCCTCTCGAGCTCGGCGGCCATCGAAGTCGCGACGGCCGGTGCGCTGGCGCACCTGGCAGACCAGCCGCTCGCCGGCACGGACCTCGCCGATCTCGCGCGACAGGTCGAGCACGAATACGCCGGCGTGCCGTGCGGCATCATGGACCAGTACGTGAGTGTGCTGGGCCGGGCCGGCCACGCGTTCCTGCTCGATTGCCGCTCGCGCGACTGGGAGCACATCCCGGTACAGCTTGGTGATCACGTCGTGGTGATCATCAACTCGGGCGTGCGGCACAAGCTCGCCGCGGGCGAGTACGCCATCCGACAACAACAGTGCCGCGACGCGGTCGCGTTCTTCGCCCGCGTCGACCCCGCGATCAGGTCGCTGCGCGACGTGACCCCCGCGCTGGTGCGCCAGCACGCCGCCGGGATGGACGCACACAGCGCCGCCCGCGCGCGCCACGTCGTCACCGAAAACGAACGCACGCAGGCCGCGGCCGACGCGCTGCGCCTCGGCGACCTCGACGCATTCGGGCGGCTCATGCTCGGCTCGCACGCCTCGCTGCGCGACGACTACCAGGTCTCCTGCCGCGAGCTCGACCAGCTCGTCGAGATCACCTCGGGCGTCGCCGGCGTGCGCGGCGCGCGGATGACCGGCGGCGGCTTCGGCGGGTGTATCGTCGCCATCGCTCGGCGCGACAGCATCCCGCAGATCGAGCAGGTCGTCCGCGAGCAGTACGAGCGGGCCGGCTTCGGCAAGGCCTCCCTCATCCAAACCACACCCGGCGCCGGCGCCACCATTGAGTATCCGTGAGGAGTGCCGTGGATCCCCGCAACCTGCTGGCCAAGCTGATCGCCCGTGACCACCTCACCGTGGACGAGACCCGCGCCCTGTTCGATGCGCTCATGGAGAACCAGCTCGAGCCACCGATGATGGCCGCGATTCTCAGCACCCTTGCCGCGAAGGGCGAAACAGTGGACGAGATCGTCGGCGCGGCCGAGGCCATGCGCAGCCGCGTGTCCCCCGTCCGCGTGCCCGATGGCATCAGCGCCATCGACACCTGCGGCACCGGCGGCGACGGCAAGCCCGTGTTCAACGTGTCGTCCACCGTCGCCATCGTGGCCGCCGCGGCCGGCGCGACCGTCGCCAAGCACGGCAACCGCAGCAACGCCCGCCCCAGCGGCTCGGCAGAGGTGCTCGACGCCCTCGGCATCAACCTCGACGCCGACGTCGCCGCCCTCGAGCGCTGCCTAACGACCGCCCGCGTCGCGTTTCTGTATGCGATCCGCCTACACCCCGCGATGAAGTACGCCGCCCCGGTCCGCAAGGCCCTCGGTGTCCGCACGATCTTCAACCTGGTCGGGCCGCTGACCAACCCGGCGGGCGTGCGGCGGCAGCTGCTGGGCGTCAACCGCGTCGACCTTGTCGAGCCGGCGATCGAAGCGCTGCGCCGGCTGGGCACCGAGCGGGCCATGGTTGTGCACGGTCTCGAGGGCCTGTGCGATCTCAGCGTCGCCGGCCCGAGCCGCATGGCCCGCTGGGACGGGCAGCGGGTCGAGTTTGACGAAGTCGATTGCCGCGTGATCGGGGCCGAGCCCGGGATGCTGGACCAGCTCTACGTGACCGGGCCCGCGGACAGTGCCGCGATCATCCGCGCGGTCCTGGGCGGGCAACCCGGGCTCGCGCGGGAGATGGTCGTGTTCAACGCGGCGGCGGCGCTCTGGGTGGCCGGGCTGGCCGACGACTGGGCCACCGGCGCGGCACAGGCGCGGGCGGCCATCGACAGCGGCGCGGCCGAGCAGACCCTGGCCAAGTGGGCACAGACCGCGGGGTCACGTCCGTAATCGGTTACAGCAAACGGATTTATGCGGGTTTCGTGGCAATGCGCCGGGGGCTGCGTTGACACGCGTCTGATCACTCAATATACTTTTAGGATTCGAACGGCTTCGCAGCGATCTCGTTGCGCTGCAAGGACTTAGCATCGCCGTGCCAACGTCTCTGTCTCGATTCGGGAACGCAGCCTTGGCCAAGAAACCCACCCGCAAAGCGACGAAGAAGAAGGCGCCGGCCAAGAAGGCACGCAGTACCGCCAAGAAGAAGTCCGCCGCCAAGAAGAAGACCACCCCGAAGAAGACGGCCAGCAAGGCGTCCAGGAAGAAGACCACCAAGGCCGCGGCAAAAAAGAAATCCACGCGCAGCGCCGCCAAGCAGCAAACGGCCAGCAAGAAGACCACGAAGGCCACCAAGACGACCCGGAGCACGGCCCGCAAGTCGACCAGAAAGGCGCCGCCGGCCCCCGTCGCGCCGCCGCCGGCGCCCGAGCCGAAGGCCAAGCCGGCACGAGCCCCCCGCCCGCTCGCCCCCAAGGACCTCGAGGAGTTCCGGCTCATCCTGTTGCAGAAGCGGGCCGAGATCGTGGGCGACATGTCCACGCTGGAGAGCGAGACGCGCGCCGCCAACCGCCAGGACGCCGCCGGCGACCTGTCGAGCATGCCGATCCACATGGCGGACCTGGGCTCGGACAATTACGAGCTCGAGTTCACGCTGGGGTTGATCGAGGGCGAGCGTGCCATCCTCAAGGAGATCGACGAGGCTCTCGAACGCATCAAGGACAAGACCTACGGCTATTGCCTGGCCACGGGCAATCCGATCGGCAAGGCACGCCTGCGCGCCAAGCCGTGGGCGAAGTACTGCTATGAGTACACCCTCGCGCAGGAGCGCCAGGGCCGCGAGTTGTAGACGTTGTCGTCCGCGCCGGATCCCCAAACCGCCAGTCCTGAGACGTCGGCGATCGACTATGCGCCCCAGAGCGCGTCGCTCGACGAGAAGCCCGCGATTCGCGATCTGCCTTCACATGTGCGGCTGTGGCTGGTCGTCGGGCTGGGCCTGCTGCTCGATCTCTGGTCCAAACACTGGGCGTTTCATGAACTGCGCCAGGGCGGCGGCCGCGTGCTCATTCCCAACGTGCTCGAGTTTCATACGACGCTGAACCCTGGTGCGCTGTTCGGGATCGGCCGGGGGCAGACCACGCTGTTCGTCATCGCGTCGCTGCTGGCGTTGGTGCTGGTGCTGTGGATGTTCGCGCAGTGCCCCGCGCGGCGCTGGCTGACGCAGATCGCGCTGGCGGGGATTCTGGCGGGCGCGCTGGGCAATATGTACGACCGCGTGTTCGTCCGGCTCTACGGGCTGCAGGGGACGGGGCTGTATTACATGGTGGAGCCGGGGGCCGACCCGAAGACCGTTCAGCTGCGCGAGTATCCGCCAGACGAGGAGAGTGACGTGCAGGTGGTGCCGCGCGAAGCAATCGCGGAGTGGGGCCCGCCGGCGGGGCATGTGCGGGACTTCATCAAGATTTCGCAGAAGTGGTTCGGCGGGCGGGACGTGTGGCCGTGGGTGTTCAACGTGGCGGACATGCTGCTGGTCGGCGGGGTGGCGATCCTGGCGATCCGGATGCTGACGGAATCGCGACGGCGGCCGGCGGACGCGGCGGGAGCCCCGGACAGCGGGCCGGCTTGACGCAGCTAGCGAGAGATCCTAGAGTTAAGGGGTTGTGCCGGGGCGTGGCGCAGCATGGCTAGCGCGTCTGCATGGGGTGCAGAAGGTCGCAGGTTCGAATCCTGTCGCCCCGATTTGGCGAACGGCTTTCACGAAGTGTCAGCCGTTCGCTTCTCGTTTCAGCAGCAGCACT